>CAZXRF010000008.1:0-68563 GCA_964642875.1 uncultured Chitinophagales bacterium
TTATTCCGTTGTGAAAACATTCAGTAAGCCTCTCCGCTAAAGTGGGAGGTATTTTTTTATAAATGTTTCATGAACTCCTTTTTAATTAACAATAGAATTGAATAAAACATTCAAGGCGGGGCAACTTGCCTTTTTTTATTGCATGCTTTGTATATGATGGAGTAAGTTCAAAGGTATAATAGTTACTGGAGAAGAATAAAAAAAGGCAGCATAGATTTGCTGCCTTTTTTACATTATAAACTCATTGAGGTGTCAATTCAAATTTCCAAAATCAACAGGTACAACGCGCGAGATGCCTTGTTTTACCATCGTCACTCCGTAGATGGAGTCAACGCTCGCCATCGTCGATTTATTGTGCGTTACAATAATGAATTGCGAGTTGGCAGAGAACTTGCGAATTGCCTCATTGAACTTGCGAACGTTGGCATCATCCAGCGGCGCATCCACCTCATCGAGGATGCAGAACGGCGCCGGCTTGTATAAGTACAAACCAAAGAGCAACGATAGGGCGGTAAGCGTTTTTTCGCCACCAGATAGCTGGTTGATACCTTGCGGTCTTTTCCCTTTTGGCTTTGCAATAATATCTATTTCTGACTCCAATGGGTCATCTGGATTTACTAAAATTAAATCACAATTGTCATCTTGTGTAAACATGCTGCGGAATACGTTGATGAAGTTCTCGCGCACGGCATTGAATGTTTCTAAAAACTGTCCTTTTGCCGTGTTTTCAATCTCTAACATTGTCTCTAATAAGTTGGCTTTTGAATCCACCAAATCTTGTTTTTGTGCAGTGATAAAGTCGAAACGTTCTTTCATTTCGTTGTATGCTTCTTCCGCCATTGGGTTCACTTCGCCGAAGTTTTCTATTCTGCGTTTTACTTTTTCCAAGCGGTCGCTAAGGTCGTCTTTCGGTGTTTCGGGAAGTGCTAATGCAGCTGTAAATTCTTCGGCGTCAATATGAAATTCTATAGATAGACGTTCTTTTAAAACATTTAATTTTAATTTCAATTCGCTCAGTAATTCTTTCTTACTCATGATGGTTTGCTCAATGAGTTGCTTGCTTTTATTCTTGTCCCGAATAGCCTCTTCAATGCCGGTAATGCCTTCTTTTACATGGTAGTAATCGGTCTCTTGTGTGGATAGCGATTGCATTTGCGCTTCTTTCTCCTTATAGGCTTCTACCAATTCTGCTTCTAGGTGATGAATTGATGAGGTCAAGCTATCTATTTCTACTTGTGCTTGTTCTATCTCTGTAGTTGCCTTTTGCAATCTATTTTGATTTTCTTCTAATTGATGTTGTTTGTAAGTGAGGGTTTGCTGGTTCGATTTTAATTTATTTTCCTGCTGGATAAATAAGATATTTGCTTGGTTAAAAGATTGAGAAAGTTGATTGTATAATTCATTTGCTTTTCGGAAATCTAATTCCAAATTATCTAAATTGGTTTTGTGTTCGTTAGTGGTACCGATGTGTTCTTCCAATAACGTTTTCAAAGGTTCCATTTCTCCAATTAGTTGCTGCATTTGTTCTTGTAATGCTTGCGCTTGCGAAGTAATTTTTCCGATGGAGTTTTCTTCACTTTCTATCTTGGAGCGTTTTGCTACCAATTCTTTTTCTATTTGCGTAAGTTGATGCGCTTCGCGTTCTATTACATTACGGAAAGAGTTTACTTTTAAATGTTGGAGTTCATTGTAATTGTCTTGAGTTATTTTTTTCAAGTGCATTACTTCTGTTTCCAATCCTTTGATTTCTTTTTCTAAGATTTCTAAGTTTTTGATACGCCCTAATCGCTTGCCTTCAAATAAACCTACAGAACCACCGGAAATTTGCTTGTCAGATTTTAATAAATGCCCAGACGGGGAAAGGATGAAAATATCTTTTTTGTCGGTAATAGATTGGAAAATTTGATTGACATCCATTCCATCTTCAGCAATATAAATTCCTTTTAATAAATAGGCTAATAGCGGCTTGAATTTTTCATCTACCTGCACCACTGCTAATGCACTTGTTGCATTGTTTATCGTTACAGGTACTGTGTTGGTAGATATTTTTTTGAAATAATCTAAAATCAAGAAACTTGCTTTTCCCACGGCACTTTGCGATAGAATATCGATGGCGTTGAGGGCTTCGTTTTCAGTTTCTACTACAAAATTATTTAAGTAAGGTTGCAGTACGCTTTCAATCGCTACTCTGTATTTTTCTTCGGAATAAATGATATCGGAAAGGAGCGGAGTGTCTTTCATCCAATTCACATTCTTCTTCAAAAATTTGATAGATTCCGGAAATCCCTCCAGATTATCTATCATGTTTTTAGTGAGTTTATATTCGTTGTTTTTTGCGTCTAAGGTCCTGTTTTTATTAGTGAGTTCTTGTCGGAGCTGCTCCGTTTTTTCTTCTAATCCTTTTATTTTTTCAATATTTTCTTCCTCTTTTTTTCGCAGGTCTTCAACTAATAGGCGTTGTTTTTCTATTTTGCCTTCTGTGTGTATAATATCGTTGTGGAGTGTTTCTAATGTTTTTATTCGTTCGTCATTTTCAAACATCGATTGTTGTGCACTGCGCTGCAAAGCTTCGTGTTGCGATTCTTTTACGGCTATTAATTTTTCTGTTTCCGTAATTTTATTTACACTTGCAACATACTTGTTGCGGGCTTCATCTAGGTTATTTCTGAATTCCAAATTAGTATTGCGTTGCTCCTCTAATTTATCTTTTGCATTTTCAAATTCGTGCTGTACAATTTCCAATTTATACTCATCTTCTTCATTGTATTTGTGAAGTTGTTCCGTCTCTCTGCCGAGGGTTTCGATGATGGTTTTGGCTTGACTGATTTGCTGGTTTAATTGTACAATTTGATTTTTTAAGAAAGTAGATTTTTGTTCGTCTATTTTTTTCTGACTTTCTTTTTCTTGTACTTGTGCTAAAAAAGTATTGAGTTGTTTTTGTTGGTCTGATAGTGAACGCTCGCGCTCTAACACGGCTAGTTTTTCTTTTTCTAAATTAGCTTCTAATACTTCAATTTGTGTATTTGCTTGTATGCGTTTGTCTTCTTGCTCTTCAATATCTTTGCTAGATAAGGCGAAACTTTCATTAATGCCGTGTAATTCATATTTCGATAAATCTATTGAGATTACTTTGTACTCCTCTTTGTAGTTTTTGTATTGCCGTGCTTTTTTTGCCTGTGATTCTAAAGATTTTAAATTCTTATCTATTTCAAATAATAAATCTTCTATCCGGTTTAAATCTGCTTCGGTGGATTGCAATTTCGCTAAAGTTTCCTTTTTTCGAGTTTTGTATTTAGATACACCGGCGGCTTGTTCTATCAGTGTACGTCGTGCATTATCTACGTTATTTAAGATTTGGTCAATCATCTTCAATTCTATAATGGCATACGTATCGGTAGAAATACCGGTATCCATAAATAAATCTTTGATGTCTTTGAGGCGGCAAGAAACACCATTGAGCTTATAGTCACTATCGCCATCGCGTGCTACAGTTCGGGTAATGGTGATACTGGAAAACTCAGTAGGTAATAAGTTGCGCGTATTGTCAAGCGTGATGGATACTTCCGCAATATTAGAAGCGGATTTATCTTTAGTGCCGTTGAAAATAATGTTGTCCATTTTTTCCAAACGAAGTGCTTTTGTTTTTTGCTCGCCTAATACCCAGCGTATGGCATCTACTACATTGGATTTCCCGCAGCCATTAGGGCCTACGATACCGGTTATATTGTTGTCGAAATTAATTTGAGTTTTATCGGCAAAACTCTTAAACCCTTTAATGTCCAAACTTCTCAGTCTCATCGTTCAAAATTATTCAATAGAAAAAAAGGGCGGATAAACCCGCCTATACTACCTACAAATATACAGAAATAGCCTAATTTCTATAAAATTACGAAAAGCAAGTTATGTACATTTTTTTGCTATTTTTCTCGCTTTTCGTGGATAATATTTTGATTATTATGGTATTTGCAGTCTGTTTTCATGTAAAGTTTAAAAATCTAAGTGGCTTGTATTAATTTGATAGTTTAGCTAAGATAAATGTTGAATTCAAGTGATAAGTGCAACACGTTTTAAAATAAATTTATCATTAGTAAAAAAAATATAATTGAGATAGTATTTATAATATAATAAAATAAATTGTGTGTAATAATCTATTACTAGAATGAGATTGAATTCATTGCTCTAATGTGTGGACTCTTTGTATGTAGAATGGATATAAGCAGTAAGTTGTATGAGGTTTTAAGTTAGCAGTATTACTATCCGACGTTATTTGATATTTTAAAATTGCCATGTGTTTTCTTCGCTTTGTGTATGTTTTTTGAGGACAAAAAGTAGGACCTATAAAAGTTTTTTAATGGCATGAAATAGATGAGGGTTGTTCTAGTGAATTTCCGTATCTAAAAATTAAGGAAGTAGGAGTAAAACTTTGTAGTTAATAAATATTAATTCAGAAAAATAGGTAAGCAGCGCTTTAAACTGTAACTCATAATTATAAGGCTGATGGTAAAACCCCATGGTTAAATGCATCCAATCTATTTGTATTTATAGTTGTCTTGATGTTTATGGAGTTCATTGCGGTAATTGTAAAACCTAATTTGAGATTGAATTAAAAACTGGTTTTAATAGTTGAAAAAATAAAATGACCGCGGAAGGATTCGAACCCTCAACCCTCAGAGCCGAAATCTGATATTCTATCCAATTGAACTACGCAGCCATTTTATTGATTTCAATTTTATGAATTACAAAAGTAGCAATTTTTTTTGTTACAAAAACTAATAACTTTGTAAAATGGAAGCAAGAAAAATATCAGATACACTAAATATACACACAGAACTAATTATGCCCGCGCATACCAATCCGATAGGCAATTTAATGGGCGGACATTTATTAAGTTGGATGGATGTATGTGCGGGTATTTCAGCAATAAAACATAGTGGTGGAATTTCAGTTACTGCCGGTTTGGATAATGTTTCTTTTAATCTACCCATAAAAATGGGCGACATTGTAATTTTAAAATCGTTTGTAACTCGTGCTTTTAATACTTCTATGGAAGTGGTGTGTGAGGTGTTTATTAAAAATATACTAACGTTGGAAGAAGTAAAATCTCATGAAGCATTTTTTTCTTTTGTAGGGTTAGATTTTCACGGAAAACCTATTAAGTGCATGCCTGTAATTCCAGAAACAGCGCGCGAAAAACAATTGTATGAAGAAGCGTTAAACCGTAGAGAAATGAGGTTGATAAATGCCGGAAAATTAAACCCTAAAGATTCTGTTTATCTTAAAAAAGAATTTTTAGCAGGAGAAGATGAGTAATTCTATTGAGGTATTAATATGTGATTTGCATGTGGTTTTTCTGTCTAAATTCTTTTCGAAGGAAAACAATTCCCATTTCAAAAATATCTATAGTGCATGTTACTTTTTCGTGGTTTTTAATGTATTCCCATGCTTCTTGCATTTCTTCACTCCAATGGATATCATCGAATAGTAATACAGTATCATTGTGGCAGTAAGGGAGTACCGTGTTAAAATAATTTATGGTAGGCACTTCTCTGTGATTGCCATCAATAAAAATTAAGTCAAATTTTTGATGATTTTTGCAACACTTTTCCAATTCGGAGTCAAAATTTCCAATAATTAAATTTATATTTTTTAGATGTAGCTTATTGAAGTTTTCTTGTGCAATTTTTGCAATACTCTCGCTGCCCTCAATAGTAGTTACTTGTGTATTATGGTGTGCTGATGCTAAATAAGAAGTAGTGATACCAAGGGAGGTCCCTAGTTCTAAGATAGAATTGGCTTTAAAATGCCGAACCATCATAAATAAAAGATGTCCGTATTTTTCTTTTTTTACGCTCTTACGCGCAATTTTGTTTATTTTTCGTTTAGAAGTTTTAAATGAATGCGAGCCTGCACCTAAGTCAATAACTTCAATTGTGGAAGCATTTTCCTTTAGTTCGTCTCTAAGATTTTCAATCCGTTCAAAATCTTCATATCTCAATTCTTTTTCAAAAACCTCTGTCACCAATTTGTAAATAAAAGGTGAGTGAATTTTGTATTTATTGAATGAGGTAATCCAATAGTGTATATATTCTTCTATTTGAAAGAAATTCAACATACGCCAAAAATACATAAACTATTATATATTACACCTTTCTTTTTTGTAATTTATTTAAAAGGATATATACAATTGTGCAGAATCCAAATGCTTTAGTTGGTTACTCTGTTTACGTGGTAGTCAATGATGTCTAAAGGCTTTCTGCCCGTGTAGTTTGGGTTGGTAAATTCGGAATAATAAACGGAATAGCACAAGCCTTTTAATCCTAAATTTAATAATCTCAATGTGGATGGAATTGCACCATCACTCGGATTGTTCTGTGCCTTCATACAAGCAATGATTATCCAATGTACTATGCCATTAGGTAAAAAAGAAAATATCGTTAGCACTATACTTAAAAGCCCAAAATCGTCCTCTGGCACATTTATTACCATTTTATTTAGATAAGCCGTTCCGGCTGCTTCGCGAAATGAAGGAAACTCCCCGTTTTTCGGGCAATATACCTCACCTACTTTTAATAATCCTTTAGTAGCGCGTGTTGAAAATAAGTTTGCCATTTTTATTTTTTTTCAAGGGTTTATTTTAATAATTCCATTGCTAATTTGTGTCCTAATGATTTTATTGTTAATCCAGGATTTATGCCCGGTGCATTGGGGTAAATACTGGAGTCGGCAATATATAAAGTTTTCTCACCATGTACTTGAAAGTCTGGATTTACTACCGAGTTTTTTGCATCTGTTCCCATTACACAACCACCCATTAAATGCAAGCCAAAGTAAAATTGTGATTTATAAATTTCATAAGCTCCCGAAGCTGTCATAATATTTTCAATAGCTTCAAATCCTTTGTTACGTCTGGCTTTATCTTGGTCAGTTAATGGTTTTACTATAGTTAATTTGCCTTTGTTATCGCATTGTATTTCTCCAACGTTTTCATCTCGCACCGCCACTTCAATACATTGCATGTATCTGTATTTCTTCAAGTATTCTTGATGCTTTGCACCTGTTTCGTTTATCAGCATCCCTATGGAAATTGGAGATGCAAATACATTTTCTAATTTGAACCCTTGTGCCCGAAAATTTGGATCTTTTGAAGCAACGGATTGGAACATTCCTTTGTGTGCATCTACAGGGTCATTTTGAAATCCTAACCACATAAATTGTGGATGAGATGCAAATTTTTTACCCAACATCGGTAATTTTGATTTATAGCCCGACAGCGTCATCATACGGGTAGAACCAAATGCGCCACCAGCTAATATTACTTTCTTACCTTCAAAGGTTACTTGTTTCCCTTTTTGAAATGCATGTACCTTGCAAGTGTCTTTATTGGGTTCTACTTTTTGTACTTCCGTTTCAGCTACTATTTCTAATCCTTCTTTTTCTGCCTTTTGTATAAATGCCACTAATGAGCTTTGTTTAGAATCTCTAAAACATCCTCCTAAGCATCCTACGCAATCATTGTCTTTGTCTGCTCCGCAATCACTTTGTCCTCTGCGCAAGAATCCCCATTTATATCCGTGTTTGTCACATCCATCTGCAAATAATTTTCCGTTCGGTCGCATTTCTTCTTTTACAAATGTATGCAGCACCATATCGCTCTCTACTTGTGCATAGTGTGGGTCCATTACTTCTGGTCTGAACCAATCTACACCACTTTCTGATCTCCAATCATTAAGTGCGATATCATCAAATCTATCCATCAAACATTGATATACAATAGACGAACCTCCTACCATTCTAGTACGGAGAAATCCCATCTTTCCGTCTTTGCCGAATTCAATACCGCCACCCCAATATAGTTGCGCTGACGTTTCAGCTTCTGTTGTAGGAAAGGTATCTTTTCGGTAAAATTTTCCGGCTTCTATCAATAAAACTTTAGCTCCACTCTTATTTAGATAATAAGATAAGGCACCTCCTCCGGAGCCTGAACCAACTACTATAAAATCGTATATCATGTTATAAAGGATTTTTTATTACTCACTGAAAATAGCTACAAGATAATGATTAATTGAATAGTGCTACCTTTTAAATCGCAAAAAAAATCTTTGTTTACAATTTTT
The DNA here is from genome assembly GCA_964642875.1 of uncultured Chitinophagales bacterium. GTDB lineage: Bacteria > Bacteroidota > Bacteroidia > Chitinophagales > JADIYW01 > JADJSS01. The sequence continues at coordinate 8,115 of CAZXRF010000008.1, forward strand.
TAAGAAATGATATTTTAATAGATGATTTTTGTCATCCTTTTTGCCTAAAATAGGAGAGATTTTTTGTTTATGAAAAAGCATTTATGCCCGTTATGTCCATTCCAGTAATCAGTAAATGTATATCGTGTGTGCCTTCGTAAGTAATTACACTTTCTAAATTCATAGCGTGCCGCATAAAGGGGAAATCTTGTGTAATACCCATTGCACCGCATATTTGCCGACTTTCTCGAGCTATGTATAAGGCAGTTTCTACATTATTTCTTTTACCCATAGAAATTTGCGCAGGCGTAATCGTTCCATCAATATTTAGCTTTCCTAATTGTAAAGCTAGCAATTGTGCTTTTGTCAATGCAGTTATCATCTCTGCTATTTTTTTTTGGGTTAATTGAAAAGCGGCTAATGGTTTTCCAAATTGTTGGCGTTCTTTGCTATATTCTATGGCATGATGTAAGCAATCCATAGCGGCACCCAAACAACCCCATGCAATGCCATAACGGGCCGATGATAAACAGGAAAGTGGTGCTTTTAATCCTTTTGCTTCGGGTAAAATATTTGCTTCAGGAATTTCTATCTCATCAAAAATTAATTCACCCGTGATGGAGGCTCGTAAGCTCCATTTTCCTGTAATTTCGGGTGTTGTAAATCCTTTCATTCCTCGTTCTACAATGCAGCCAACAATGTGATTATTTTCGTTTTTAGCCCATACTACTGCGATGTCGCAAATGGGCGCATTGGTTATCCAAAGTTTTGCACCGTTTAAAATGTAGGTATCATTTTTTTTAATCAATCGTGTTTCCATACCTCCTGGGTCGCTGCCGTGGTTAGGTTCGGTAAGCCCAAAGCTCCCAACTATTTCTCCTTTGGCTAATAATGGTAGGAATTTCATCTTTTGCGCTTCGCTGCCAAATTTCCATATTGGGTACATTACCAATGAGCTTTGTACGCTGGCACAGCTGCGCACGCCAGAATCGCCGCGCTCCAATTCTTGCATGATAATCCCATACGATATCGCATCTAAGTCGCCGCCGCCGTATTTTGCGGGTATGTGAGGGCCTAATGCACCTATTTCGCCAAGCTCTTTTATTATATGTTTAGGGAAATGATTATTCTCCGCATTGTTTTCTATAGTTGGGATAATGGCAGTGTTCACCCAATTGCGCACGGTTTCTCTAATGAGCTTTTGTTCCTCGGTCAATTGATTATCTAATTGCAAATAATCAAATCCTCGATAAGTAGAAGCATATCTGTTTGCCATAAAATCTTATTTTTGTGTAAAACAAAGGTATGCAAAAAAAGATTTGGATAGGGGTAGAGCAAATGGAATTTTATGCCTTTCATGGGGTGTATGAAGAAGAGCGAAAAATTGGCGGAAAATATAGTGTAGATGTTTTTGTTTTTACAGATGCAGATGAGGCTAGGTTGAAAGATGATTTAAACGGAACAGTGAATTATGAAAAAATATTTGCAGCTGTAAAAAACAATATGCAAACTCCAGTTCGGCTGATAGAGCATTTAGCACAAAAAATACTTATAGATATTAGAAGTTTTGTGCCATTAGAAGATAAAATAAGAATAAAAATCCGCAAGTTACAGCCGCCATTAGGTGGTGTGGTTGGTGCTAGTATAGTGGAAATTGAGGAGTAGTAATTTATAAATGCATTTTAATTTTGTTTTCAGTAAAAAATATGTACATTTGCCTTTCGAAAAAAATGGTCGGTTGGCCGAGAGGCTAGGCAGAGCTCTGCAAAAGCTCGTACGGCGGTTCGAATCCGCCATCGACCTCCAAAATCGGGATTGTTTGTTTTCAAATAATCCCGATTTGCTTTTCTATCTTGTTAGGTATTTGTTTTTTGTAGTTTAACGCAACAAAATTTCTTGCATTTTTTATAATATTTTTTGCTAACGATGTAAAACAATGATTTTTTGAGTGCCTTCCATATTTCCATTTGTAAGTTTTAAAATATAGATACCATTAGGCAAACTGTCCGTATTTATTGAGGTAGTGGAGGTGGGAAAATTTGTACTAAATATTTCTTGCCCTATTAGATTGAGGAGTTGTAAGTTGGTTTTACCACTATTTTCTTTAATATCTATTGTAATAAAATGATCAGTGGGATTGGGATATAGTTGAAAATGTAGAATTTGTTTTGAAGGTTGAATTCCCGTAGCAATATTAGGTGGAGGGTTTTTGCTGTAAATTACTAAGCCACCGTTTATATTACCGACTAATATTTCTGCTTTTCCATCATTATTAATATCTGCAATAGATGATGTGGAGCGCTGGTTGGTATAGTTAATCAATGGAGCGGAAAGCGTGAAAGTGCCATTTATTTTGTCTTCTATATTGTCATAAAATTGCAACCCCAAGGTATTTGTTCCTACTATTAAATCGTATTTGCCATCTCCATTTATATCGGCAATGGTGGGCTGTGTGTAGCCTATGGGTAAATTATTGGGCCTAATGTTTATTTTTCCCAAAGAATCAGAAATGAAAGTAAGTTTTATGTTGTTGGCGGCAGTGCCTTTGTAGTAATTAATATTGCCATTTCGTTCTCCAATAATTAAATCTGTTTTTCCATCGCGGTTTATATCCACTATGCAAGGGGTAGCGTTGCTACCTATCGATATTTCATTGTTCGCAATATCTTTAATGTAATTTCTATACACAAAAATGGGCGCGTTATTTGTACCGGTATTTTCCCATAGCGCAATACGTCCGTCGGAGGTGCCCAAAACAATATCTATATCACCGTCATTATCTATATCACCTATTGCAGGAGATATGTCTTTTAACCCTAAGGCAGATACGTTTAAATAATTTTCATCTTGCAGATGAAAGGCAGGTTGCGATGTAGTGCCTACATTTTTATAAAATAATAATTTGCAAATAGGCATATTTCCGTTTTCAATAAATCCGCCACTGCCAATTAAGATGTCTGTTAATCCATCGCCATCAATATCAATAAAACATGGATTGGAATTAATGCCGGCATCTATCATATTATCTAATAAAAAATTTTTTTGAATCAAACTCAATATGATTTTTTTAGAGCCGTTGTTTTGTATGTTTTTATAATACCAAATATTATTGATGTTGTCCGCACCGCCATCGAAAGTTGAAACCAATAAATCTGTTTTGCCGTCGTTGTCAGCATCAATAAACGCAGGAGTTCCAAATGAATTACAATTAAATGAGGTTGAATATGATGGATAGTTAGCATCTTGATTTAAAATACTTGCATAGTTTTTTGTTCCGTTATTGTACAAAAGGGTTAACGTATTAAGTGTTACACTTCCAATTAATAAATCAATAGTTCCGTTATCGTCCACATCAGCAGATTCGAGATAAGAGCCGGCATGTTCAATTCTATTGTTGCCATTTAATCGGTTAAACTTATAACTGCAGGTATCTCTGAGTGCATAATAATTGCTAAGTGTATCTAATACATTTCCCCAACAATTGTCATTCTTTTTAAAAAATAAACTATCGCAAGATAAGCTCATTTCCTTTTGCTGGTTTTCGTAGTAGATGAGCCTATTGCCTTGTACATTATATGAAATGATATCCAAATCTCCATCCTGATTTACATCGACAAGTGTGGGGCGGTTTACTTCAGAACAATACACATTTATTATACCACTTGTGCCTTGATAATAAAATCCGTTCTGTTGTAGTTTGTATTTTAAAGTGTCATTTTCATAATAGCCGGTATATACCATAAGGTTGCCCACACCATTATAAGTAAAGATATCTTCAATGCCATCGCAATTATAATCTTTTAGAATAAACCAGCTGCTAACTGATGGAAAGTTGGGCATGTAGCCACTATTGAAACTGAAATTAGTAGAGGCGGTATTGGTAATTAAAAACGGTAAAAATTGTCTATTGCTTTTGTCAAAAACTACTAAGTCTTTTGTGCCATCGTGGTTGATATCCACTTTTCCAAATTGCACATTATTTACGCCGCCTGTCCAAGCGTATTTTAAAAAATTATCAGCAGTATTGGTTACCGGCAGGTAATCAAATCTTTGATAGTTTTGTGCTGATAATAAAGTAGGAATTGCACACGCCAAAACAAGAATGAGGAGATACTTTTTTAGATGAAATTGCAATCGAATAAACATAGCTTAAATGTAAGCAATTGAAATGTGAAATACATTTTTTGATTTAACTTTTTGTCTTTCAAAAGAAGTTAGAATGGATATCCGATGGCGAAATTTATCCCAATTAAATCAATGGGTTTGATGGTGTAAGAGCCACCAAAATCGGCGGGATTTTTCCCAATTTTATCAAAAGTCCAACGGTTGCCGACAGGGAATGCGGGATCGTAAAGTGCATACGCCACATCTAGGCGTAGTACGAAGAAATTTAAGTCCATGCGCATGCCTACGCCCACATCCCACGCTAGTTCTTTTGCGAAGCGTTTGGGGTCGAAATTCCCTAAATGTTTATCTGGGTCATCTTTGAGTAGCCATACATTGCCGACATCTGTAAATAGTGCACCTTTGAAAATTTTATAAATATTAAACCGATACTCTGCGTTTATTTCAAATTTCAAATCTCCGGTTTGGTCTAAGTTGTTTCTATTTAATTGATAGGTGTTGTATCCGCCGGGTCCTAAACGTCGGAATCCCCAGCCCCGTAAGGAGTTTGGCCCGCCACCGAAGAATTGTTTTATGTAAGGCATTACTGCTACATCTCTCAAGTATAAGGTATCTCGCCCGAGGTATTTTGTTTGAATTACTTTGTATTGTGAATTTCCATAAGGAATACCCATACCAAAAAAGGCTCTCACCGCTAAGGCTTGTCCACGTTTAAAATTAAAGGTATATCTTGGTTCTAGCTCGAATCGGAAGAATTGGGCAAAGTTTATTTTTCCAAGTTTATATGGTTTTTCATTGTCCTTTTGTATGGCTTTGGAAAAGGCATAAAGTAGATTTCCGGCTAAGAATCCATTTGCTCTAAAATAAAAATAGTTTTTAAACCTGCCGACATTTATATTTTGATTGGTGTATGAAAAAGTATAATCTTGACCTAGTATAAATTGTTGCGTAAAACTTTGTTTTAGCCGCACGTCGTTATTCAAAAGTGTTTGAAAAGAGTCGCTAATTTTTGATGGAATTACATACGCAAAACTCATAGGAGAGAAGATGTGCCGAAAGTGGTCATTATACCATTCGTATCCATAATTTGCGCCTACTGTTTGGATGTCGTACAACCCAATCCTGCGTTGGAAATTATAGTTTAAACTAATAAAAGTACGTGGTTTGTATTTTTGATAAGTAACGCATTTATTTCTATTTATGAAAGGGAAAATTCGTGCTAAATTTATTTTAGCTTCCATGTTAAAGTTTACGGTACTTACAGCTTTATTGTCAAAACGTTTTGCCTTTATAAGTTGAAATTCCAAACCGCTACTCACATTAAATTGGAATTTTGCAGCTGTTCTGAATAGGTTGTTGTTCTTATAAGAACCAACTAAGTTAAACCCTAATGTGCTTTGCGCATTGGTATTTAGCTCTACGTCAGTACTAAAGGAATGTCGTTTTGCAGGGGCACATTTTATAGTTGTATATAATCCACTTTCATCGGGCGTTAAGGAAATCGGCACATGTTCAATATTTACAAATCGGAATATACCTAAGTTGTTGAGTGCATTTCTGGTTTTAGTTAATTGGTCTTTATTAAAAACATCATCGGGTTTTATATAGGTAGATTTTGTAAGTGCTCTTGGTAGAACAGAACTTTTTAGTACACGATAATTTACGCCACAAATTGTGTCGTAAATAAAATCCTTTCGCGATAATTTTTTATTGGCTTGTTTGTCGTCAAAATTTAAAATGTCATAATCTACTTGTAGGTAAGTGTAAACTTTATGATTCAAAGAGTCTTCATCGTTTTTTACTAATAAATTTACATCTATCTGATGATTGCCTACCGAACTGTCGATATTCATAAAAATAAAATCAGGGCTAAAAGTGTAATAACCTTTATTTTGCACCATGTCCGCTAGGCGTTGTCGTTCTTTTTTTACTATGTCTATATCAAATGGATCCCCTTTTTTTAAGAGTCTGCTTTTTGGGTCTTTTTTTACTATACTAAGGATGGTGCTATCTTCGGCAGTAGTGGTAACGTTTCTGTAGGTAAATTGAGGACCCGTTTTTATTTTATAAGTTACTTCTGTTTTTTTTCTTTTAGTTTTAAAATCAGCACTTACATCACTATAAAAAAAACCATGATAAAATAAGTAATTTTTCATCCGCCGCACGGAGGTGCTGATGGTGGTGGAGTCAAATAATACAGGTGGTTCGCCTCCGGAAGTTTGGGATAAAAAATTTTCAAATTTTCTTTTCTTACCCATTTTTTTCAATTCTAATGAATCTCTTTTGGAGTAATTTCCGCTCTCTATCTTTTGTTCTAATGCTTTTTTTTGATTGGTTTTCTTTTCGCTGCGCAATATTGACATGGTGTAAATGCCTAATTTCAACCGAAATAAACTTAGGAATTTTTTATTGGGCTGCTGATTGTATACCACTTGTTTACCTAAGTCAGATTTTAAATCTGCTTTGTCGCTATATATTTTTCCGGTGCTTTTTATCGAAACACCATTGCTGGTTAATAAACTTTGGTCGTCTTTTATTAAATGTTTGGTGGCAGAACAAGAATAGAGTAGCAATATGCATCCTACATATCCTATTTTTTTACATCTTTGAACCAAATTATGCATACTTTGCTTAGTCAACAGGAAATAAAACTTATTAACGCGCTCAAAATTAAGAAATACAGAACGAAGTATTCTCAATTTATTGCTGAAGGGGATAAAATTATAAAAGAATTAATAGATAAAGGAATGGAAGTTGTTCACATTTATTCCACGCATCCCGAAGAATTTAACATTAAAGAAATAAAAAAAGTATCGGAAGCTGATTTAAAGAAAGTTACGGCATTACAACATCCTTATCATAGTTTGGCAGTTTTTTCTATACCTCCATCCACTTTCAACATCGATGGAAAAGAGTGGGTAGTAGTATTGGACGATATACAAGATCCGGGAAATATGGGCACTATAATACGCACTTGTGATTGGTTCGGCGTGAAAAAAATAATCTGTTCGGAGGGTTGCGTAGATGCGTATAACCCGAAGGTGGTGCAGGCAAGCATGGCATCTATAGCGAGTGTGCAAATACAAGAAATGAATTTAGAGGAGATATTAATGGATATCAAGTTTCCCATTTATGGTGCCGTGTTAAATGGGAATGATTATCGCCAACAATCATTTAAGCAAAAAGGGTTCATATTAATAGGAAATGAAGGGCATGGCATTCGGCAGTCGCTACAAGAAAAGATAAATTATCCGATTACAATCCCTAAAAAAGGTACTGCAGAATCGCTGAATGCTGCTATTGCCACTGCATTGATATTAGATAAATTGTAAATGTAAAATCTTATTTGTTTAAGATTTTCTTTAGTCCACCTATTTTGTTTTTGGTTTACTCCAGTCAGCGTTGGCAGGTTTGCCAGTTTTAGAATTATACAACTCAAAGTTGGCAGGCTTGCCTACATTTGGAACATCACCATCTTTACGTTTTTCATAAGCAATGTTTTCTACATGCCGCCACTTTCCTTTTTTCCATTCAAAGCCTTCATAAGTGCCGTCGGGAACATAATTGGCATAAAACCCTTCTAAAGTTTCGCCATTTGGCGCAGCATGGTCGTATATAATTTTTTTATCAGCAATGCTGTAATTTAAGGATATAGACGCTTCTTTTGAGTATTCAAGAATAAATCGGTTTAAAATTTTGCTCTTTCCCATGTCAATAATCGGTGCGCCAAACCGTGGCAGTCCTGATTTGGTAAAAGATAGAATTTCCATAATTTTTCTATTACTCGATAGATTATTTCCATCCCAACCGAAAAGTGTGTAATAGGTTTTTTTACCAGCTTTTACCGTTTTTACCCCATAATACAAACACCCAATCCAATTGTTATTGTCCACATTTATGTCTTCTTGATGGTCGGTAAAATCAGAATAATCTATTAAAGGAAACATTTTAAGTGTGTCGCTTTTTATCTGTATTGTACCAAAAAATTTATACATGTCTTCATCGCTGCGCACATACCAAGTAAATATTTTAAAACTACCATCTTCAGGCATCACAACTTTCCATGGTAATGTAGAATCCCAAGTATAATAAAAGGAGTTTTTTATGCGCAAAGCTTTTGTAAGGGTTTTGATGATTCGATAGCTGGCTATAGTCCGATTGTCCTTTACTTGACTATTAATTAGCGTGTCTCCATACATCTTGATTGTATCTTCATAATGCTTTATCTGCTGAAAATCTTCCGGTGCTAATTGTGCATTTGCAAAAAATGATATTGAACAAAGAAGTAAAACAAAATAAACTTTCATAGGTAATTGTATTCAAAATTTATTCCAAAAATAAACGTTATTATCCTTAAAAAAGTATTTAATCCATTTTATTGGTATAAATCTTGTTAATTCATAAAAAAACTAAAACGAAATAACTATATTTCCTAAAACTACTTATTTATATGAAGCGATTTTTTGACCTGATATTTGTTTGTGTGATGCTGATATCTTTAAAAACTCAAGCCCAAGTACAATGGGCAAGCAAATTAATTGATTTTTCATCGGAATATAAAGATGATCTTATTCGAAGTAATTCCACCCGATGGAGCGCGTCACAAGTATTGGGCTATCCAAATTCAATAAAATACGGCTCATCTCAGTTAGCTTGGACACCACAAAAACAAGACGGCTCGAAAGAATTTGTAACTGTTGGATTTACAACACCACAGATGGTACAACAAGTTATAGTAGGCGAAAATTATAACGCTGGCTCAATATGCGAAATTATTTTATATGATGATAAAGGTAAAAAATATACCGTTTATGAAAATGAAAGACCTTCGCCGATACAAAAGTTTGAAGATGTACTAACTTATTTTAAAATCAAACCAACTTACAATGTTGTGAAATTAAAATTGGTGATAAATACAAGTGCAGTTTTTGGAAGGCAAGAAATTGATTGCATAGGAATTTCAGCTACAACAGCACCATACAAACAAAATATAAATGTGGTGAAATACTCTGAAGCAGTAGGACAACCGGAAAATTTAGGCCCAAATGTAAATTCTGAATTTTATGATCACCTGCCCTTAATTTCGCCCGATGGCACACAATTATATTTTACCCGAAAACTAACAGATGAAAATAATAACCGATATTTTAATGATGATATTTTTGTAGCTCAAATTTTACCTTCCGGAAAATTCTCCAAAGCAGAAAACATTGGACCTCCATTAAATACCACAGATAATAACTTTGCTTGTTTTATAAGCAGTGATAATAATAGGTTGTATGTTGCCAATAAATACATTAAAAACACGTATAACTATGCCGGTTTATCTGTTTCTACTAAGCATAAAGATGGCACTTGGAGCAAACCTAAATCTTTAAATATTCCGAATTTGTATAATAAAAATGAATTTGCACATTATTATATGAATTTAGAAGAAAATGTAGCTTTGATGTCGATTCAGCGTGATGATACGTACGGAGATTTAGATATTTATTTCTCTAAAAAATATAGTGATGGCACTTGGACAGAACCCAAAAATTTAGGACCAGTTATCAATACGGTAGGAGCGGAAGGAAGCGTGTTTTTAGCTGCTGACGGCAAGACGTTATATTTTTCTTCTACAGGGCATCCCGGCTTTGGAAGCTATGATATGTACATGAGTAAACGATTGGATGACACATGGACAAATTGGAGTAAACCGCTAAACTTAGGGTATAAAATAAATTCCGATGAAATGGATATTTATTATACTATTCCGGCTTCTGGTGATTATGCTTATTTTTCAAGTGGAATAACTCAATATGGAAAAAATGATTTATATAGAATAAAATTACCTAAAGAAGCGCGTCCAGAATTTGTAGATATTAAAAAGTTTGTGGCAGCCGCGCCATTAAAAAAGGAAGCTCCAATTGCTTCAGCAGTTCCTGTTACATCAATACCTCTGCCACCAACTCCACAGAAAGTGAGTACAACATCAACTTCGCTGCCCCCAACGCCTACGGTTGTTCTTGCTCCACCGTCAACTAATACAACAGCCCAAAACACCTCTCAAACAGAGGAGTTGCAAAAGAAATTAGAAGAGCTGAAAAAACAACAACTGCAAGTTTCTACTCCTGTAAAATCTGCTGTAGCAACACCGCCCGCGTCCCCTCCGACAGCAATAAAACGTGAAGTGGTAAACAATATACAGCCTTTTCAAACAGAGGAAGAAAAGAAACCAAAACCGATAACAACAAATACTATTGTTCCAGTTGAAACACCTAAACCTGGCCCACATGTATTAACCCAACAAGAAATACAAGCACGTGAACAACAAAAAAATAATCCAACCATAAGTCCGAATAACGATAACCTAAATGCTTTGTCGAAGCGCCCAATGCCAACAATGACTGAAACTCCTCCTATTACAGTGCAGAGTCAAAAAGTATCGAATCCAAATATAGTTACCAATGAAGTAGATCCTAACACTGTAATTGATGCTAATTCTTCTGTACAGAAAAATATTACACTAAAAACGGCTAATCCACAAATAGATGAATTACAACAGAAATTAGATGATTTAAGACGTCAGCAAACAGTTGCAATGTCTAAAACGAGTACACCATCTGCACCGTATTCTTCTACACCTCCATCTTACCAAAGTACTGCTGAAAAATATCCCAACCCACAGGCGGTAACACCACAGTCGAATGCAAAAACGGATGATTTGCAACAAAAATTAGATGCTCTAAAACAACAACAACAACAAATAGGACAGAGTAATAAAATTTATGCAAATCCATATTATACTACTAAGCCTTATGACCCCCAGCCCGTAAAAGAAAGACAAGATGATGTAGCTTCAAAAGAATACGATGATTATGCAAAAAAAATAGAGGATTTAAAACAACAACAAAAAAATACAAAAGTTGCTGTTGTGCCTCCATCTCAGATTATAAATCCAACGCCAGTGCCAGCACCACCGGCTGTATCTATTGCCACTGCACCTCCCGTTACTACTGCATCTGTCAGTATTTCTCCAAATCCAATTATTTCAAAATATGAAGAGAAATTAAAAAAATTAAAAGAAGAGATGGATGCCATGAAAGCGGCACCTACAGTGGTAGATACAAAATTGTCGACAGAGCCACTAGCTGAAACCATTACTGCAAAGGCTCCTGCAATTGTGGATACTTCACTTCCACCACACATAAATTCGCCACAGGTTTCTACTGCTGTAGTAGTATCAGATACTATTTCTACTCCTTCAATTATTCCTACTTCTATACCTTCAAATGTGCCTTCTGCTCCAGATTTTTATGCAGAGAAAAATAGATTAGATTCTATTCAGCATGCTCAAAAATTAGCAGAGCAAAAGATGATGGCAACACTAGATAAAATGGGAAATAGCAAGCAATCTTTAGAAAAAGATATTGCAGATTTACAAGCACAGCGACAAAAATTTAATACAGATAAAGATAAATTGCTGGCTCAAAATACGCAACTCGCAGGCGAGAAAGATAGATTAGAAGATGAAAAGAAAAAGATGGATGATTTATTATCGCAAATGCAAACAGAGCGCGATAAATTGGCAGAAGAGAAAAAGAAAATGGAAGACGATAAAGCCAAATTAGATGCGCTTAAAAAACAACAAGAAAAAGAAGTATTGGGCTTGAAACGTTCTATTGACTCGTTGAGTAAAGTGCAACAAAAAGCAGTTAATACTATATCACAAAATTATGATTTATTTACCGTTCCGCTACAGGTAGGCGCAGTAGCACAGGTCAATAATATTTACTTCGTTGCAGATGCTGCTTTTTTACAAATACCTTCCTACCCAGAGTTGGATAAAGTGGTTTTATTTTTGGCAAGAAATAAAAATTTAAAAGTAGAAGTTGGCGGACATACCAACGGTTTGTGTGATGATTATTTCTGTCAAAAACTATCTACCAACCGAGCGAAAACGTGCGTAGATTATCTAATAAGTAAAGGCATAGCAGCAAATAGATTGTCGTATAAAGGTTATGGGAAAACAGATTTACTAAAACCCAATGAACCAGGAAATCCATTGAATCAGCGTGTAGAAATAAAAATTATCAGTGTAGATTAAAACACTATGAATGTTTTTTTAGTATGATGAATTTCGAAAATAAGCGTTGTATATTTATACCATGGCATTAGAAACTTATGAGTCAATAGTTCAATTCTTCCCTCCATCTTCAGCAGAAGATTGGAAGAATAAAATTATTAAAGATTTAAAAGGAGAACCTTTTGATAAATTAATCTGGCATACGAATGAAGGTATAGACGTATTGCCTTTTTATACCAAAGAATTTACAAATGGAATGCAATTGCAGATACCTGCAAAAGCAAATAATGATTGGCAAATTTTAGAACGAATAATTGTACATGATTTAGCCGCTGCCAATAAATCGGCATTATCAAGTTTACATGCTGGTGTGCAAACTATTATCTTTGATTTGCAAAACAAAAATATTACTACAACAGAAATTTCAATTTTGGTAAATGAAATTGATACTGAAATTGCACCAGTTTTTTTTGAAAATTATAAAGCAGAAGATAAAATAATATTAGAGACTATTGTAAAAGATAGCTGCACCGTGTTTGCGAAAATTCCACAAGAAAATACCCTTACGGAAGAGTTAGTGCATTTACTAAACCTTGCAAAAATAACATCGAATGAAACGGCTCGTGTGCATTTTTTTGTAGGTCAAAATTATTTCTTTGAGATTGCTAAACTACGTGCTGCTCGTTGGCTGTGGCATCAAATGGCAGATTTGAAAAACCAACATTCACAATTGTATATTACTGCTGAAACAACTATTGCTTCCTTTAGTAAGGACGACGTAAATTATAACATACTTAGAAATACAACAGCAGCTATGAGTGCGATTTTAGGAGGCTGCGATCAATTGCTAGTAAATAGCCATGATTGTGTATCGTTAGAAACCTCCTTTGGGAAGCGTATTTCCAGAAATATACAACACATCTTGCATAATGAATCATATTTTGGAGAATTACATGATGCTGCAAAAGGTAGTTACTATATTGAAAATCTTACTTATCAATTGGCAAAAAATGCCTGGACACAGTTTGCTGATTTAAACAATCATTAGATTTAGTAGCAATTTTTTCTCAACTAAAACTTATCTTTTTTATAGTAAAATGTAAAACGTTAATCGTACATTGTCTGCATAATTTTTATTATGGAACACACAATAGAATATGATTATGTAATTGTAGGAAGCGGATTTGGCGGCTCTGTTTCTGCTTTACGATTATCTGAAAAAGGGTATAAAGTATTGGTTATTGAAAAGGGAAAATGGTTTAATGAACCTGAAGATTTTCCAAAAACAAATTGGAATTTACGCAAATGGATGTGGATGCCAAAATTGGGTATGCAAGGTTTGTTTAAACTTACCTTTTACAGACATGTTGCAGTTTTAAGTGGTGTAGCCGTTGGTGGCGGTTCTATTGTATATGCAAATACATTGCCCATTCCCAAATCAGAATTTTATAATAGCGGACATTGGAATGGATTAGAAAATTGGGAAGAAACGTTGAAACCTTTTTATGCGACAGCAAAAAAAATGTTAGGCGCAGAAACACATCCTTACATGAGCCGAAGTGATAAGGCGATGTTGCAATTAGCTAAAGAAATGGGCGATGAAAATGCATTTCATAAAACAGACGTCGCCGTATATTTTGGTAAACCTAACGAAACGGTTGCCGATCCATATTTTGATGGAAAAGGTCCGGATAGAACTGGATGCAATTTATGTGGAGGCTGCATGCTGGGATGTAGATACAACGCCAAAAATACCTTAGATAAGAACTATTTATACTTAGCCCAGCAATTAGGAACAAAAATAATTGCAGAAAAAGAAGTGTATGATGTAGTGCCACTAAATACAGATGGAAGCGAAGGCTACGAAATAAAATTTAAAGACTCGTTATCATGGTTTCCGAAAAAAGGAAGCGTAAAAACCAAAGCAGTTATTTTTGCTGGAGGCGTATTGGGTTCTGTTGATTTATTACTAAAACTAAAGGAAACTTCATTGCCTAATTTATCTGATAAGATAGGCACCGGTGTTCGTACAAACTCAGAAAGTTTAATCGGTGTTACCACATTTGATGATGTTTCTTTTTCCGAAGGAATTGCTATTGGTTCTATTGTAAATATTGATGAAAGCCGTCACGTAGAACCAGTGAAATATTCGGAAGGAGCAGGATTTTGGCGTATTTTTATGGCACCAATGGTGCAAGGCAAAAACATATTTATCCGTTTATTTAATATGATAAAAGAATTTGTATTACACCCAATAGACACCCTGCGGGTTGTATTTGTTGACGACTGGAGCAAACGCACACATATATTATTATACATGGAGAGCATAGATTCTACTTTAAGCTTTAAGCGTACGAAAGTGGGTATTATGAAAACCCAATTAGATACAGGCCCTGCACCTACAGCATTTAACCCAAAAGCTCAAGAGATAGCCCATCGGATTGAAAAAATAATTAATGGAAAATCTATGGTGATAAATACCGAAACTTTATTTGGTATCCCAACTACAGCACATATACTTGGAGGCGCATGTATGGGAAAAGATGCAAGCTCTGGCGTGATTGATAAAAATAATAATGTCTTTAACTACAAAAATATGATGGTCTGCGATGGAAGTATGATATCTGCAAATCCCGGAGTAAATCCAAGTTTGAGTATCACTGCCATTACCGAAAGAGCCATGAGCTTGATACCGCCAAAATAAATAATGACAAAGGAGAGTCTTATCTGTTGAGAGAGGTATAAATAAATATAAATAGTTGTATTTGATATAAATTATAATTGTATTTAATATACTTTATTTCTTGCCTCTTATTGCTCACATTTCCTATTTCAAATTTCACACCTATTATGCAATTTCCCAAAAAGATATACCTTTGTGTTGTAAATCTTAGTTATGTATAGTTTTAAAAATGCATTTTCTCACGTAGCAGTAAGTATTATTACATTAGGAAATTTATTTGCAGCACAACCATCAGTTATGATACCCAATCCATTATTGCAAAAAAGTACTTTGCAATATCAAGCACCCCGCTTTGACTTAATCAAAGATGAGCATTTTAAACCTGCTTTTGATATTGCTTTAAAAGAACATGATGCAGAAATCGAAAAAATTGTAAATAACCCCTCCGCACCTACTTTTGAAAATACTGTACTTGCCATGGAATTGAGTGGACAGGATTTGAATAGAGCAATAAGTATTTTTTATAAATTAACGAGTGCAAATACCAACAATACTTTACAGGCAATTGAAGAGGAATATGCACCAGTTTTTTCAGGCCATTTTGATAATATCTATCTGAATTCCAAACTTTACCAACGTTTTAAAACTATTGATATAACAAAATTAAAAGGAGAAGATAAAAAATTGACACAATTATATATCGATAATTTTAATAAATCTGGTGCAGCGCTTTCTGATGATGCAAAAGTAAAAATGAAAGCAATAAACCAAGAGTTAGCAAGTTTGGAAACTTCATTTAATAATACCCTTTTGATTGCTAGGAAAAATGGAGGATTACTAATTGATAATATAGCAGAATTAGATGGACTATCGAAAGAAGATATTGATGCCGCTGCTGCTAAGGCTAAAGAAACAGGTCATGCAGGAAAATATTTATTGGTATTAACCAACACGACACAGCAGCCTCAATTACAGTATTTGAAAAATAGAAATACCAGAGAGAAATTATTTAAAGCTTCATGGACACGCGCTGAAAGAAATGACAGCGGAGACACTAGAGCAATTTTGGAAAAAATAGCACAGTTGCGTTTGCAAAAAGCCCAATTGATGGGAAAGAAAAACTTTGCCGAATGGAAATTACAGGATCAAATGGCAAAAACACCTGAACGTGCGATGAATTTATTGACGCAAATCGCACCGTCAGCAGTAGAAAAAGCAAAGCAAGAAGCCAAAGAAATTCAGGATATAATAGATAAAGAAGGCGGAAATTTTAAATTGGAACCTTGGGATTGGAATTTTTATGCTGAAAAAGTTCGTAAAGCAAAATTTGATTTAGATGAGCAAGAAATAAAACCCTATTTTGAAGTAAAAACCGTGCTGGAGAAAGGGGTTTTTTATGCCGCTCAGAAAATGTACGGACTAACTTTTAAAGTACGCAAAGATTTACCCGTTTATCATCCCGATGTAGTGGCATATGAAGTATTTGATAAAGACGGAAAATCTATCGCTATTTATTATTTAGATTTTTATACTCGTGATAATAAAAACGGTGGTGCGTGGATGGATAACTTTGTACAACAATCGTATGTGTTAAAACAGAAACCAGTCATTTATAACGTTTATAATTTTGCAAAACCGGTAGCTGGAAATCCATCTTTAATTAGTTTTGATGACGTTATAACGATGTTCCATGAGTTTGGACATACTTTACATGGGTTATTTGCCAGCCAAAAATACCCAAGCTTGTCAGGAACTGCTACACCTAATGATTTTGTAGAATATCCATCACAAATCAATGAACATGCAGCATTAGAGCCTTCAATTTTGAAAAATTATGCTGTACATTATAAAACTAAAAGAGTAATTCCGCAAACATTAGTGGCAAAAATTATTAAATCAGAAACCTTTAATAAAGGATATGATGTGACTGAATTAATGGCTGCCGCAACATTAGATTTGGTTTGGCATACAGTAGAACACAGCACTGATTTTAAACCGACACTAGAATTTGAACAAGACGCTTTAAAAAAATATGGGTTATTATTGAATGAAGTGCCTACACGATACCATACGCCTTATTTTGCACATATTTGGAGTGGAGGCTATTCTGCTGGATATTATGCATATACATGGAGCAAAACCTTAGATTTTAATACTTATGATTGGATGAAAGCACATGGTGGTATGACCAGAGCCAATTGCGACCGATTTAGAAAATATATTTTGTCGGTAGGCAATAGTGTAGATTTGAATAAAGCTTTCCAACAAATGGTAGGCCATGAGATGGAAGTTGAACCTTATTTAAGGTATTCAGGATTTTAAATAAGTAAATAAGTCTTTTTTTCCACATTAACATATTAATCAGTTAAATTTCAAGCACATATTTGATTTTAATTGTACTTTTGTTGATAATATTTAAGATAAATCTCTATAAAATGAATAAAAGAATTACACTCTTTGCATTAATGCTTTGTTTGCTATCAGGCGTTATACATGCACAAATTTCAATTATCAACTCATTACCGTACAACCAAGATTTTAACTCACTGCCAAATACAGGCGCACCTACTACTATTAATCCCAACCCAACGGATTGGTATAGATACGCGGCAACAGCAACAGCAACAAATTTGACAGTATTTAATATGTCTAATAGCACAAATACAGGAGGTTTTTACTCTGCTGGCGATACCGCTGCTGCAACAAAAAATGATAGAGCATTAGGCAGTTTATTGTCATCTACGTCTAAGCCAATGTATTTTGGTGTTAAGTTTATAAATAATACAGGCGGAACTATTGTGTCAGCAAATATTTCTTACCGTTGTGAGCAATGGCGACGTGGAAATACTACCTCAGGTCACCCTGATTCATTATTGGTTGAATATAATGTAGGTTCAGATTCTGTTCAAAAAGGGACATGGACGAGTATTCCACAGTTAATGGGTACTTCTGTTAATACCGATGCTACAGCAAAAGCATTAAATGGCAATGCTAATTTTCAAGATAAATCTTATAACTTAACTGGCTTGGCAATTGCCAATGGTGCAACATTCTGGATTAGATTTAATGATGTTGATATCTTTGGTTCAGAAGATATGTTGGCAGTTGATAATTTCTCTGCTTCATTTACCACAGGTACTGTAGTAGCTTGTACTGAACCTGCAAACTCTGTTACCAATGTTGTATTGACGGCAACGGGCACTACTTCGGTGAGTGGCTCATTTACTGGTACAACTCCAGCTGCTGATGGATATTTAGTGGTACTAGATAGTTCGTCCACTATACCTACCATTACAGATGCTACCACTTACAGCGTAGGGCAAAATATAGGCTCAGCAGTAATAGTAAGTAATGGTACAGTAACGACGTTCAATAAATCAGGTTTAGTGGCTAATACTATTTACAACGTATATGTTTTCCCATATAACAATACAAGTTGCGCAGGAGGACCAAATTATAAAATAATAGCTCCAGGAACGGATACCGCAAAAACATTAATTGATGCATGCCCAGAACCTTCAGTAAAACCGACCAATTTAGTGTTTTCAACTGTTACCAATAATTCTATTATAGGTAAATTTAATAAAACGACACCCGCACCAACTGGCGGATATATAGTGGTGTATAGCACCAGCTCAAATGTGGCTTATCCTAAAGATTCAGCCACGTATGCTGTAAATGATTCTATAAAATATTCCAGCTATAAATCTAAAGTCGCATACGTAGGTACAGATTCAAATTTCACCGTAAATGGATTAGTAAGCGGAACAAAATATTATTTTGCCGTAATTCCTTTTAATAACTGTCCTTTCGGAAAAAATTATTTCACAACTTCTCCACTGAAAAATGATACTACCACTGGCGGAACACCACCTATGACTGACTGTACACAACCTACTGGTGTTTCTACTACTTCTATCGTAAAATTAGATTCTACGATGACTACAATAAGCATTAAATGGAAAAACCCTACAAATGCAGATAGTATTATGATACTAGCTGGAGTAAACAACACAGTAGGATTTGTAACTATACACGACAGCACTTATTATGCTGTGGGGTCTGTAATTCCAGGCTCAGGCGCAACAGTTTACTACAGAGGCACTGATTCAACTGTGGTGCTTAGTGGATTGCAATCAAATACCGTGTATAAAATTTTATTCGCACCTTTTAATAATAAAGGTTGCAGTAACGGACCTAACTATGGTAATATGGCAAATATTACCGTTAAAACGGCAGCAGGTGCACCCGGCGATTGTACACAACCTACTGGCGTATCAAATACTTCCATTGTAAAAATAGATTCTACGTCTTCTTCTATACAATTGAAATGGACAAATTCAGCAAATTCAGATAGTGTAATGGTGTTGGCAGGACCTAGTTTAACTTTGGGATTTGTAACCTTACACGATAGTACTTATTATGCAGTGGGTTCTGTAATTCCAGGCTCTAGCGCAACAGTATATTATAGAGGTACTGACTCTAGTTTAACAATTACCGGATTGCAAGCTAATACAGTGTATAAAATTATGATTGTACCTTTCAATAATAAAGCGTGTAACCATGGACCTAATTATGCAAATATTGCTATTACTTCTATTAAAACAGCCATAAATACTGGTGTGAAATACCACAATTCAGAAGCTGAATTTGCATTATTTCCCAATCCGGTGAATAATGGTTCTATTGCTGTGAAATTCAAATCACCATTGCGAGAAGAAGCAATGATTGAAGTGTTAGATATTGTAGGAAGAAAAATAGAAACACAAAAAATTACACAAGGTACAGACATGCAAACGATAGACGTAAGTCGTTTATCTAAAGGAACGTATATTTTTAATGTAGTTTACAAAAATACCAACAACGTAAGTACATTTATTATAGAATAAAAAATAAATAAATAAAAGTGCCTCGCCCTAAAATAACTACGGCGAGGCATTTTACGTTTAAAGCACAAAAATAATGACAACTAAAAAGTATATAAGCTTAATTTTATCTGTTTTGATAACATACATTTTACAAGCAGCACCCGGAACGTATTATAATAGTATTGATACCACTAAGTCTTGCGCTAATTTTAAAACAATTTTAGCACAATTGATTTCTACGAATACTACTGTTTTGCCTTATGGAATTGTAGATGATAATTTTAATAAAACAGATTTGAAACCAGCCACGGGAGCAAATACAGGTTGGGTCGTTTCTGATAAATATTCATCAGATAATCCAGGGGGTATAGACTTTTGTAATTACCGCTTTCCGTCGGGATTTTGTGGGTTTGTCACCAGCCCAATTACTGCTGAATGTACATGTTATAATAAAGAACATTCGTTTCCAAAAGCGTGGTTTGGTGGAGCATACATATACCCGATGTACTCTGATATGCACTTTATTTGGCCATCAGATGCTTTTGTAAATACAAGAAAACTAGATTATTCTATCGGGTATGTTTATACGGCTTCTTATACTTCTAATAATGGAAATAAAATTGGCTCTTCCAATACGTCGGCAAATTATGGTTATAATTATACTAAAGTATTTGAACCTATAGATTCTTTCAAAGGCGATTTTGCTCGGGCATATTTATATGTTATCACAAGATATGAAGATTCATTGTTGAGTTGGGTAGGTCGGAGTAGTATTGCTTCTAGTGTTTTAGATGGGAATAAATATCCGGGATTTAAACCATGGATGCTGCAGTTGTGTGCAAAATGGAATAAATTAGATCCGCCGAGTGCATTTGAACGGAAAAGAAATGACTCGGTTTTTGGCATTCAAGGAAACAGAAATCCTTACATTGATTATCCGAATTGGGTAGAAAAAGTCTTTGGAAACGACGGTATTGCTTCTTCTTGTGTAAACACGAGTATTAAAGAAAATAGGTCTTTAGTTTATTCCGTTTTTCCAAATCCTGTACAAGATGCCTTGCTGAATATTCGTATGAGTACCAATATAACAGAAGAGGTTTTTGTAGAAATTTCGGATATTTTAGGAAGAACTATTCTTACCCAAAGTCTTCCTCCTGCAAATCTTCAAAATATAGATGTCAGTACGTTAGAGAAAGGAATGTATTTTATTAATATTAATTACAAAGGACAGAACAACGCCAGTTTATTTATCAAAGAATAAATTTGGACAATGAAAATGAAGCATTTTTATTTTTTAGAAATTGTATTGCTATCTGATTTAAAGTCTAAGCTAATAGAATTTATGCAATATCGCAATCCGGTTTTGTCTGTAGGGCCGTCTTCAAAAACATGTCCTAAATGTGAGTGACATTTCTTGCATAATACTTCCACTCTTGCCATCCCAAAACTGTTATCCATGCGGGTTTCTACGGAGGTATTTCCGGCATTATCATAGAATGCGGGCCAGCCGCAGCCGCTATGGAATTTAGTGTCAGAAGTGAAGAGTAAGTTTCCGCAGGCTTTACAGTAATAATTTCCGTCTGCTTTTAAGTCGGTATATTTTCCGGTAAATGGGCGTTCCGTACCAGCTTCGCGCAGCACTTGGTATTCTTCATCGGTTAATACCTTTTTCCATTCGGCTTCTGTTTTGTTGATTTCTGGATTTTGCATCGTATTTTGTGATATTGGTTTTCTTGTATTGCTTGTATTTTGTGCCCTCATCTGGCAACTGAATATAAAAAATGATAAGAATAAAATAGTAAATAAAGTTAGGCCTATTTGTTGATTGCTTTTCATGTAATATAAACGTAGTTTTTGATTAAAAAGTTTTATCTCTATCTTCGCAGTATGAAGGTTTCCCAAAAGATATATTTTCTGTTTTTATTGACATTGACTCAGTTCTCATTGGCGCAGAACAAAGACGTGAAAGTTCCACCTTTGACGAATTCAGCGCAAGTGAGTTTGCTTACCGTTGGGCGTGCCGACCACGAGATATACCAAAATTTTGGACATACTGCTATTCGAGTTAGGGATACCACATTGGGCTGGGATTTGGTGTACAATTATGGTACTTTTGATTTCAATGAACCTGATTTTCTTTATAAGTTTATAAAAGGTAAATTACTGTATTTCGAATCCATAGATAATTTTGTTGATTTTGAACAAATGTATCGCGAAGAAAATCGCTGGATACGAGAGCAAACTTTAAATTTATCGCAAGCACAAAAACAACTTATTTTTGAACGATTGACAATAAATGCTCGAGAGGAAAATAAATACTATAAATATGATTTCCTGTTTGATAATTGTTCTACACGTCCACGAAATGTAATTTTTTCTTTGTTTAAAAATATCCATTACCCTAAAGAAGCAGATGATAATGCATCTTATAGACAATTAATAGATAGAAACGTGCCTAACGAATGGTTGGATTTTGGTATGGATTTGCTAATTGGGTTACCTACCGATAAAAAGGCTAAGTATGGTCGTACTTTTCTGCCCGAAGAGTTGATGCAACTATGCGATAGCGCTGTGGTAGATGGAAATCCATTAGTAGATGGCAATGATTTGATATTAGATACAATCCCCGAATATACTGCACATAATTGGTTGACGCCTGGTGTGGTGTTTTGGTTGTTATTTATCGTATTGTTTCTATTGCAGGTAAAATTTTCTGTTATTACTAAATATAAATTTATTCCGATTATTTATTTTACCATTTTAGGGTTATTAGGTTGGTTGTTGGTGTTTATGTGGTTCGGTACAGACCACTTATCTACTAAATGGAACTTAAATATTTTATGGACGATGCCATTGAGTTTTCCATTTTTTCTATTCGCGTTTAAAAAAGAAATTCCCAAATTTTTATTTGGGTTTATAAAATTTTATAGAGTATTGTTGATTATTTTATTAATAGGATGGAGTTTAAACCCGCAAACATACCATGCTGCGGTAATACCATTAATATTAATAGGGATTTTATTTACTTCTACTTTACTGCCGATTCCCCAAAAAGACGACTTTAAAAAGCGTTGGTTTGGCGCATAGTTAAAAATCGGCACTTAACAATAAATCTAAATCGGTGAATTTTAAATCAAATTTTTGTGCTATAAATTCTTTGGTGAGTGCACCTTTATATAAGTAAGCGCCTTTGCGTAAGCCATCGTCATATTTCAAAAGATTTTCAAAGCTTCCGGCATCTGCGGCATTTTTTAAAATAGGCGAAAGAATATTACTCAATGCATAGCTTGCCGTTCGAGAAACATTTGAAGCAATATTTGGAACACAGTAATGTATTACGCCATGTTTGGTGTAAACGGGTTCATTGTGGTTCGTAACTCTCGAGGTTTCAAAACATCCGCCTTGGTCAATGGAAACATCTATAATTACAGAATCTTTTTTCATAGAACGTACCATGTCTTCAGTAACCACCACCGGAGTTTTTCCATTTTTTGGTTTCAATGCACCGATAACTACATGTGCTCTGGAGATGTTTTTGGCTAAGTTTATTGGGTCAATGACGGAAGTATAAATTTTATTTCCTAACTCATTTTGTAAGCGCGAAAGACGATAAATATTGTTATCGAATACTTGTACAATTGCGCCGAGTGCAAGTGCTGCTCTTGCCGCAGATTCTGCAACGGTACCGGCACCAATAATCATTACTTTTGCCGGTGGCTGCCCTGCAATTCCACCTAACAAAACGCCACGCCCATATTCATTGCTCAAGTAACGTGCAGCGGTAGTGATGGCATAACTGCCAGCAATTTCGCTCATACTTCGCATAAATGGCGATGAGCCGTAGTCGCCTTTTACATATTCAAAAGCGATGGCGGTGGTGCGTTTTTCCATCATACTTTTTATCATGGATTTTGTTTGGGTAGGCAATAATATTGGCGACAAAATGATTTGATGGCTGTGCAATAAACTGATTTCAGCTGGATTAATAGGTCCGGATTTAATGATAGTGTCAGCTTTAAAAACATCTTCTTTATTAAATACGATATCGGCACCTGCTTGCATATATTCTTCATTTGAGAAATTTGCATTTATGCCGGCATCTTTTTCTATCGTTA
Source organism: uncultured Chitinophagales bacterium (assembly GCA_964642875.1). Classification (GTDB taxonomy): domain Bacteria; phylum Bacteroidota; class Bacteroidia; order Chitinophagales; family JADIYW01; genus JADJSS01. The sequence goes on from CAZXRF010000008.1 coordinate 31,953, forward strand.
TTCTGAATCCGTAATTTACTAATGCTGCAACAGAATTTGGCGTTAGCGCAATACGTTTTTCCTGATAATCTGTTTCTTTTGGAATGCCTATGAATAGTGATTTTTTACTGTTTCCTATTTCTGCTAATACTTCTTTTGGGTATAAGGCATATTCAGATTTTATTTTTCCTAATAAGGATTCCATAACGTTTTTTTATAGGTTTAAGCTAAGCAGTTTGTTGTATTTCTATTACTCTGCTTTCCCCCTCTAATTTACGAATAAATATTTTAATAGGATGGTCGGGGAGTAGTGTTTCAAAATTATCTGGCCATTCAATAAAACATAAATTCCCTGAAAATAAATACTCTTCAAGCCCAATATTTATTGCTTCTTCAGCAGATTTTAAACGATATAAATCGATATGATAAATCAATCCGTTTGGAGATGAGTATTCATTAATAATCGGGTAAGTAGGTGAGGTAATGGTATCTTTTACTTGCAATTGTTCGCAAATGAGTTTTACTAATGTAGTTTTTCCTGCACCTAAATTTCCATACAAACAAAATACGCTATGTTGTTTTGTTAATGCAACAATCGAGTGTGCTACAGCTTCAAGTTCCACTAATTGAGTGACGATAAATGTACTCATATTTTACTTAATTCTTGCTTTCAAAAACTGCAACCGGAACAATCACTTCTTCTATAGAAACTCCGCCATGCTGAAATGTATTTCTGTAATAGTTGGCAAAGTGATTGTAATTATTTGGATAGCAGAAATAATAATCTTCTTTCGCAAAAACATAAGAAGAACTTAAATTTGATTTTGGTAAAAATGCTTCTTCTGGATTTTTAATATAAAAAACTTCCTTTTCGTTGAAGTTTAGATTTCTTCCTGTTTTATATCTAAGGTTTGTTGTTGTTGCTTTATCTCCTATAATTTTTGAAGGATTTTGCACGCGTACTGTGCCATGGTCAGAGGTGATGATGATGCGTACTTTTCTTTCTTTGAGTTTTAATATGGCATTTAGTAATGGAGAGTGATCAAACCAAGAGAGTGTAAGTGAGCGATATGCCGCTTCGTCGCTGGCAATTTCTTTTAATACTTCCATTTCTGTCCGTGCATGAGACAGCATATCCACAAAATTATATACGATGACATTGAAGTCGTTATTCATCAAATTTAAAATGGTTTCTTCTAATTCTTTTCCGCTCTTATGGCTCGTTATTTTTGTATAACTGGTACGTAAGTTTATGTTGTTGCGCTTAAATTGCTCATTTAAGAAAAAATCTTCGTATAAGTTTTTACCTGCATTCTCATCGTCATAGAACCATTTGTCTGGATATTTTTTATCGATATCTAATGGCATAAGTCCAGAAAAAATAGAGTTGCGAGAATACTGTGTAGTGGTAGGTAAAATACTGTAAAAGTAATCTTCACTTATCTTCCTGAAATCTTCTTTCAAAAGTGTTTCAATGACTTTGTAATGGTCGTATCTGAGATTATCTATTAATATAAAGAATGTAGGCGTATTGTCATTTAGAGATGGAAATATTTTGTTTTTGAAAAGCGTGTAAGATAGAGTAGGAGTGCTGTCTTTATTAGGTTCTTTCAGCCATTTTAAATAATTTTTTGAGATGAATTTAAAGAACTCTTTGTTGGCTTCTCCCTTTTGCATATCGAGAATATTTTTCATATCTGGATTGTCTGCTTTCTCTAATTCTAATTCCCAATATATTAATTTCCGATACAGCTCTGCCCATTCTTGATACGTGTTTACATTATTTACTTCCATCATTATATTCTGAAATTCCTGGCGGTAGGAGGTCGCCGTTTTTTCAGAAACTAGCTTTTTATTTTCAGTCAATTTTTTAATGGCTAATAATATTTGATTTGGTTTTACAGGCTTTATCAAATAATCTGCTATTTGCGAACCTATAGCTTCTTCCATGATGTTTTCTTCTTCATTTTTAGTAATCATCACTACCGGAATATCTTTATTTATTGTTTTTATTCTCGAAAGTGTTTCTAACCCTGATATACCGGGCATGTGTTCGTCTAAAAATATTAAATCGAAGTGTTCATTTTTGCATTTGTCGAGCGCATCGTGCCCATTGCTTACTGGGTCAACTTTATATCCTTTTTGTTCTAAGAATATTATTTGTGGTTTGAGTAAATCAATTTCATCATCTGCCCAAAGTATCTTTATTTCATTCATAGTTTGTGGTATTTATATGGGTAAATAGTGTTTAGTTTTGTTTATTTTTGCTAAATACATACATTAACTGCAAGATACCAATTATATTGTATTAAAAAATGTAAATTATCTTATAAAATAAAGAATACGCTGTAACTTTCTGAATAGTATTTATGAATAAACGCAAGATATTTAATGACCCTGTTTATGGATTTATTTCCATTCCTTACGATATTGTTTTTGATATTATTGAACATCCGATTTTCCAACGCTTACGCCGCATTCAGCAATTAGGATTGAGTTCATTGGTGTATCCCGGCGCTACCCATTCTCGCTTTCATCATTCATTGGGTGCTATGCATCTGATGAGTAAGAGCTTAGAAGTGTTGAAATCTAAAGGACATACTATAACGGAAACAGAATCGGAAGCTGCGGTATTAGCAATATTAATGCACGATTTGGGACATGGCCCATTTTCTCATGCACTTGAAGGAGTTTTGGTAGAAAACATACCACACGAAAATATTTCTTTGCTGTTGATGGAAAAATTGAGCGTAGAATTTGGGGAGAAAATTGAAGTAGCTATTCAGATTTTTAACAATACTTATCCCAAGAAATTCTTACATCAATTGGTAAGCGGACAGTTGGATATGGATAGAATGGACTACCTGAACAGAGATTCGTTTTACAGTGGCGTGAGTGAAGGTGTAATAGGATATGATAGAATACTAAATATGTTGGATGTACATGAGGGCAATATTGTAGTGGAAGAAAAAGGCATTTATTCCGTAGAGAAATTTTTAGTAGCACGCCGATTGATGTACTGGCAAGTGTATTTACATAAAACAGCTTTGGTAGCGGATTTAATGCTGAAGAATGCCATTTTACGAGCTAAAGAAGTGTATAAAAACAATTTGATAAATGATACTATTTCGCCGAATTTAAATTTCTTTTTGACGAACACTTTAGATGAAGTTTCTTTTGCACAAGAATTAAACCGTTTTGTATCATTAGATGATTATGATATTTTCCATGCATTAAAAATGTGGATGAATAGTGATGATGCTATTTTGAAAACTCTAGCTACGTCTATTGTAAATAGAACATTGTTTAAAATAGAATTTTTAGATGAAAATAAAATTGCTGAAAAATATGAACAGCTTAAAATGATATATACGCAAGAAGAGTTAGATTTTTTAGTAGTAAAAGGAGCCGCAAAAAACAATGCGTATAATCCCAAAAAAGATAATATCTATATAAAATTTAAAGATGGTAGCATTAAAGAGATTACAGCTATTACGGAACAATGGAATATCCGCTCGCTATCAAATCCTGTAGTGAAACATTATATTGCGTATCCTAAATGATAATTATATGACGATTGGCGAAATAGCTTTAAAAATACATGGCGAAGTAGTTGGAAATGCAGCACATGAAATTCATTCACCTGCAAAAATAGAATCTGCACAAGCCGACAATATTACTTTTTTAGCCAATCCCAAATATCTTGATTTTTTATTTACGACAAATGCCGGCTGCATTATAATTTCACGCAATTTTTTCACCGACGATTTAAAAGGAAATTTTATTTTAGTAGCAGATGCTTACCTTGCATTTACTACTGTTTTGACTTTATTTTCCTCAACGGAACATACTTCTATTTCAGAAAATGCATTCATTCATTCCACTGCAAAAGTCGGTTTGAATGTTCATATTTACCCATTCGTTTTTATAGGAGAAAATGTAGAAATAGGAGATAACTGTATTTTGTATTCTAATGTATCTGTTTATGCACGTTGTAAAATTGGTAGCAACTGCATTATACATTCCGGTGCTGTAATTGGCAGTGATGGATTTGGTTTTGCGCCAACAGAAAATGGATCGTTTCATAAAATTCCACAATTGGGCAATGTAATTATTGAAGACGATTGTGAAATAGGTGCAAATACTTGCATCGACAGGGCAACGATGGGCTCCACAATTATCAGAAAAGGAGTGAAATTGGATAACCTGATACAAGTAGCGCATAATGTAGAAATAGGAGAACATACCGTTATTGCTGCACAAACAGGAATTTCGGGCAGTACAAAAATTGGGCATCACAATATGATTGGCGGACAAGTAGGTTTTGTTGGGCATATTTCCGTAGCTCCATTTACAAAAATAAATGCGCAAAGTGCCGTAGCATCTACAATAAAACAAGAAGGACGGGCTTTGTCGGGCTCACCGGTGATGGATATAAAACAACATTTTAAAGCTATGGTAGTATATAAAAATCTTCCTGAATTAGAAAGGCAAGTAAGAGCATTGCAAACAGAGATAGAAAATTTAAAAAACAAGGATAAGTAATTTGTGAAGTGTATTCTGTATCTTTGTTTATCCTCCTAAAACACGCTTATTCATGGAGTTACAACATACATTAATTCGACCTATACAATTTTCCGGCATTGGGCTGCATACCGGCTTAATGGCGAACGTAGTTATTAAACCTGCTCCTGATAATTTTGGAATACAATTTTGTAGAACAGACATTAATCCTACTCTTTTTATACCAGCAAAAACATGTAATGTTTCAAATACAAACAGAAGTACTACTTTGAAAAAATATGATATAGAAGTGATTACTGTTGAACATTTGCTGTCGGCATTTTACGCATTAGGAATAAACAATGCCTTAGTAGAAATTGATAATAAAGAAATTCCAATTTTTGATGGAAGCGCTAGTTTTTATGTAAATACTATTTTTAAAGACAATATAATCGAATTAAGTTTACCACGAAAATCAATTACCATACATGATGTAATAGAATGGAAAGATATACAAACAGGTGCCGAATATATCTTTTTACCACATGAAGATTTTTCTGTTACATGCTTGATAGATTTTCCTTCAAAAATGATTAAACATCAATATGCTGTGATGAATGATGTAAGTGAATATGCTTTGGAAATTGCACCTGCTAAGACATTTTGTTTTTTACATGAAATTGAATATTTGTACAACAACGGATTGATAAAAGGTGGTAACTTAAATAATGCTTTAGTGTTTTCTGAAAATAAGTTGAGTAAAGAAAAAACAGCATGGTTATCTGCAACTTTTCATCAGCCAGCATATTCGATTCCCGAAATGGGGGTTTTAAATCCACTATATCAAACGTATGATAATGAAGCGGCACGTCATAAATTACTAGATGTTATAGGTGATTTGGCTTTAACGCAAACTTACTTTAAAGGTAAGTTGATTACTTACAAACCCGGACATAAATCCAATTGTAAATTCGCTCAGTTTTTAGTGGAAAATTACATTGAAATTCCACACGAACAATCGTTGTAAATACAGTAATAGCAGTTATCTTCTTCCACCTCGAGAGCCACGAAAATGCCCACTTTTTCCGGGGAAATCTTTTTTAGCTTTATCAAAATCTCCTTTGAAATTTGTACCCCCTTTCCCAAAGTTTTTTCTCTTTTTAGATTTGTCTATTTTCTCCGATTTAGAAACAGCAATGGTTCTATCCATCACCTCCGTTCCATTTAATGTTTGAATAGCTAGCAAAGCATCTGCATCATTCAACATTGTTACAAATCCAAACCCTTTGTTTTGTCGGGTTATGTGATGTATTACGATTTTTACTTCTGTCACTTCACCAAATTTTTCAAACATATCTCTGAGTTCTTTCTCTTTCAATTTGAAAGGTAGGCTGCCTACGTATATTTCCATGGGTACAAATTAGATTGTAAAATTACACAATATTCAAGTTTCGGTATATTATTACACAATAAATAAAACACATTTTTTATTTTTCAAAGAACTTTTATCTTACTTCCGCACAAGTACACCATAGCCACATGCTTGCGACAGTAAAATCTATATTTTTTTGCAAAAAAGCCTCCCCAAAAATGGGAGGCTCATCATACAAAATCTACTAAAAACAAACCAATTAAGATTTCATGCTTTCTATGATTTTATTAAATTCATCATAAACTTTTAAAGGAGATAAGTTGGCGTCATTTTTAGCTTGCTCGCCATTATTGAAACCAGCTTTTGCTGCTTCTTTCAATGCTTTTAATGCCGCATACAAATCATTGGTTTGTGCTAATGCACACGCCTGATTGTATAAGATAGCCGCATACACAGGCGCAAATGTAATCTTGTCAGTTTTCGATAATAAGTTGTAGCTGTTTAGCCAAACTTCTACGGTTTTGTTTGCGTTGGTAAATTGTTTTTCGGTAATATACTTCGCCGACATTTGTTGCATTTGCTGTGAGTACGTTCCGAAAGTAGCTGTGTTTACTGTTGGTTTGGCGATAGCCATAGAGCAAACGATGCCCAGTGCTATCAAAGAGGATAACTTTTTCATGGTGTTAGATTGTTTTAAAAATTTAAAAAATTAGTAGTGAATTGATTACTGAATTTGGTTATTGAATGAGTAGTTTTTTTTCTAAAATTATTACAATAAGTTGTAATTAAAATTGCGAAGTTTGCGATTTATTTTTAATCGATAGGCACTAATTCGCTGTTCACCATTTTGAAGATGTAATGTTGTCTATGCATTCTATCTTCCCATGCATTATCTAACGAATCATCTAATACACTTTGTGTATTCTCTAATTTTTCGCGTGCTTCATCTAATTTTTGTTGAGCTTTATCCAATGCAGCATTTACATCTTTGTCATCGGTATCAATACTAATGGTAAGCTTGGTTCCTTTTTTTGAATTTCCATTATCTGTTTTTATTTCTATTTTATGTTTTGAATCTTGCTTTGAATTGGGAGCGACAGGCGGAACGGCAGCACCAGCAGCTATAGGTACAGCAGGTGGTGTTGGAGGAGTTGGCGGTGTCATGTTTCTAATGTTATCCCAGTTGATGTCCACTTTATCTAAGTTAATATAGTTTTCAGTACGGGCATCCCATCGAATAATTTTTCCTTCCGGCACGTACACCTTTACTTTCAACTGTTGGTTTCTGAATTTTACATTTTTGTCTGTTAATTGAAGGTATGGATCAATGATTAATTTATTATTTACCTGAGAAATAGTTTGTGTAAATGAAGTTGCATTTTGTATAGCTTCTTTAGTCGTTCTGCCATTTGCAGAAAATTCTTTTACTACAATAAATGAATCGTTGATACTTGGTAAAATTTCAATTTGTACAGGGATAAATCTGTCTTTGTAATCAGAAAATAAATCTATCAAATCATTTGCTCCGTTTATATTTATGTTGTTATAATTTTCTTCATCACTTATAGACGGATTCATGGACAATTGTAAAGTATCGGAGTGATACGTATAATTCAGTGGAAAAGTTTGATTGATTTTCTTTTTTTCAGCAACAATTTTTCTTATGTTGTTACCTCCTATATTTAGGAATAATAACCCCAATAAGAAGAATGCAACTAATGGAAATACCAACTTTCGATAGGACTGTTTTTCGTTTTTTGATATACTCTTGTAAAGCAAAATTGCAAGTGATATAAATACTGATGATAATAATAAAATACCACCTATAATTACCCACCAAGCATCATACGAATTATCGAAGAAAAATCTATTAGCAGTAGGAATGCCCATAAATGTAAATGCTATAAATAAAGCGATAAGCACAAATGCTGTGAAAAGTAAAATTGATAATACGAAAACACCAATTAAACGTAAGAATGCGATTAGAATTTTTACAAATACAGCAGCAATTTTTACTACAACATTTATTATTCTGTAAAAAATATTTTTTCCTTCTGTATTGGCGAAATCAGTAAGGTTGTTTGTTTCGTCTTTTATTTTTTTTTCGATGTTAGATAGGTTAATTTGCTCGCCTCTCATTTCTAATTTTTGTGCTGCTGTTTCCGCTTTTGGCATCACAATACTAAGTATAATATAAATTAAGACAGGAGAGCCAATACCAATTAGTGTGAGTAATATAAATACGATACGCAACCATATTGGATCGTTAATTCCGAAATATGCACTTAGGCCTGCACAAACACCGGTTATTAAGCCATTATCGGAGTCTCTGTATAATCGTTTTCCGATAGTAGAGGTACTGCTGTATGTACTTTGTTGGGCAGAAGATGTATTTAATTTTTCATTTTCTTCTTCTTCAAAATCTTGAGGATTACCCATTGTGTTGATTACAGCAGTCGCATCGTCTTTTGTAATGATATATCCTTTGCCTTTTGCTAAAAATAATTCTGCAAATCGTGCTTCTATATCTCTGATGATTTCATCTTTATCCGTTTCGTTGGCATAGAAAGTACGCAAGGAATTAAAATAAGAAGAGAGCTGCTCATAAGCATCTTCATTAATATTGAAGACCTGCCCGGCTAAGTTTATATTGAATGTCTTTATCATGATTTTTATTTTTTGTTGGTTTATTGTATGATTTTTTCAGAATTATATTTTGTTATTTTCGAAATGTGTGGCTTTATCTACTGCGTTAGAAAGTTCATTCCAAGTTTGTTTTAAATCTTCTAAAGCACTTTGCCCTTCTAAGGTGAGCGTAAAGTATTTTCGAGGTGGCCCGGAGTTAGATTCTTTCCATTCGTAAGTTAGTAAACCAGCATTCTTTAATCGGGTAAGTAATGGATATACTGTACCTTCTACTACTAGCATATTGGCGCTTTTCAACGCATCAAGTATGTCAGATGCATATACTTCGCCACGCGAAATGATGCCAAGGATACAAAACTCCAAAATGCCTTTTCGCATTTGTACTTTTGTATTTTCAGTACTGAATGCCGAGGAGGAAGAGGATGTTGTTGTCATGTCGTTTATTTATAAATTTTCTTAATACTGTTTGTTTCTACTTATTCATTACAAATTGTAACGAATATATTTTTCCTTGCTGTGCAGGTGCATTATATGTAGCACTTTCTAAAAATCGAACCACTTCTTGTTTGCCGGCTACATCGTTGCTATTGATATAAGTTATATATGGGCGACCGATTTCATTTATGACATAATCTACATTTACTACAATATTATTTTCTTTTTCATAAGTAAAAGAATCCTGCTTTAGTATGTTTTTTGTAAAGTCAATTTTTACATTAGAAATACTGTTTTTCTCCATTTTGTTGCTTTTTATGGATTTTGCAGCTGTAGTGTTGCTGAGTGCAGGTAACATTATAAATGTCATTGCTGCGATAATTAAGTTGTTCATAATTGTATTTTTTATTTAGTTAGTTATTTTACCAAGTAATTTACATTACAAAGATAAGTACAAAACATTGAACTATGCAATACATAGTAGTAAAATTTAACAAAATAATTTTTAACTTATTGATAATCAATGTAAATATTTTTATAATAAAATCTGATTTAACCTTTATAAGCCGATTATTACACATTTTTTGATTATTTTTGAGCAATGAAAAATCAAATTCGCAATATTTTTAGTCTGTTTTTTTTATCTTTTTTTGCATTTAACGCATTTTCAATAGACCATGACGTAAATAATGCACCTTATGATGTCGTGTATAATCATATTCATTATTTGAAAAAAGGTACGTACGATGAGTTACAGGCATCAGAATCTTTTGATATTCCCAATAAAAAGGCGCGTATTGAAGCTGCGTTGCAATTAAAGGAAATATTAGATGCAAAAGTAGATCCCAATTCAATTTTAAACAAAACACCAGATGACCCGAATTATACAGATTCTACCACTAAAAAACACATATATGTATTGTATGATAAACTACCACAGGTATATGTGTCGTTGGAAGGTAATAAATGGTATTATTCGCAAGCTACAATAGATGCAATTCCACAGTTACATAAAAAGATTTTTCCATTTGGTACTAATATTTGGATAAAGTGGTTTCCAATAAATCAAAATCAAGAATTTTTAAAATTATATCCGTGGCAATGGGCTGGTATAGGAATTATTTTTGGATCGTTTTTAATTTGCTTTTTTTTATTGAAATATGTTTTCCGATTTGTTTTTAATAAAATACTTTTTAAAAAATATGCAAATGAAATTCAAGATATTGAAAAACTAAAATCAGTAGCCAATTTATTTTCAGTATGGATAGGGTTCAAAATTTTCCAACTGTTTATTCCTACCTTATTTATTAATCCGCGCTATTCGATGCCGGTAATGATAGGAGTAGATTTTATTTCTGCGTTGTTGATTGTATTTGTGGTATATAAATTAGTAGAACTGATTATTTTTTACTCCAAACAATATGCTCAAAAATCAGGCTCGCAATGGGATGAACAAATAGTAGTGGTATTGCAAAAATTTCTGAAATTTATAATTGTCTTTTTAGGGTTGTTTTATATTCTCAATACGCTGGATGTAAATATTGCAACTATAATTGCCGGTTTGTCTGTCGGTGGTTTAGCATTAGCCTTAGCAGCACAAGATACGGTGAAAAATTTCATAGGCTCCGTAATGATTTTTATCGATAAACCCTTTAAAATTGGCGATACAATAAAAGGAGATAATTTTGAAGGTGCTGTATTAGAAGTTGGTTTTCGCTCTACCCGAATTAAAACTTCTGATGACTCGATTGTGTACATTTCTAATGCTAAACTTACAGAAATGACTATCGACAATAAAGGATATAGAGTGTATAAGAAATTTAAAACGGAGATTACATTGCCCTATAATACGCCATTGGAAAAAGTAGAATTATTTCTTAAAGGCATTCGTCATATTTTATTGAAAAATCCTTATACTAAAGATGCTTCTATTGGTGCGCATTTAACCAATATCCAAGCCGCTGGATTAACAATTACTATAAACTATACCTCTAAGCAATACAATCAACGGGAGGAATTACAACAACGTGAATTTATTCTTAAAAAAATCCTGCAATTAGCAGAACTACTACACATAAAATTATTCGAAAATAATCAATTGATATTGGAAAAAAATACAGAAAATACATCTGATGCTTCGCCGGATTATAAAGAAAAATTACAGCACTTTTATGCAGATATAGACAAAGAAGCACCTAGGATAAAATAACTATTTTAGTAAAGATACAGCCCCTTTATGTATTCGTTTTGTATTATATAAAACATCAAAGTATTCTAAAATCCATACATAGCTATCTACTTCTTGATTTTCATTTTTATAAAACCCATCCCACCCTTCATTAATATCTTGTGTCGCAAAAACTAATTCCCCCCAACGGTTAAAAATGCTGAACTTAAAATCTCTAAAGTCATCACAGTATCTAAAGACTGATAACTTATCGTTATGTCCATCATTATTAGGGGAAAATGCGTCAGGTACAAAAAAATCACAATCACAATTTTTAGGATGTACTACCATCGTATCTGGTTTTGATTTACAATGATTAACGCTATTGGTCACCGTTAACACAAAAGTACCTGATGTATCTGTAGTAGGCTGTGCAATATCTTTGTCACTTAGTCCTAAGGATTGCACCCATTGATAATTCATGTTTGGAATATTTGGTGTACCTATCGTAAGTGTGGTATGTGGGCATCCAAAAGTTAAATCCTCTCCTGCATCTGCAGTTGGTTTTATAGTGTCAATGTCAATCCGAACATCATCAGTACTTACACAGCCATTTGCAATATTAGTAACAGTAAGAATATATACTCCAGCTTCGCTTATGGTAGGCTGTGCAACAGAACCTATTCGAATTCTTCCAATTGTTTGCCAATCATACATATATCCGTTTTTTGCTGGAGTACCGATTGTGTAACTTGAAATTTTGCAATTAATTATCTTATCTAACCCAGCATTTGCAACCGGCTTTACGGTATCTGCTCTTATTGTTATCATATCATTAGAAGTACAACCATTGTTATTATTGGTCACGGTTAATGTATAAGTTCCAGGTCTTGATACTATCGGCTGTGCTATAGTTGTGTCATTTAATCCTAAAGCTGGAGACCATGAATAACTATTGCCTTCTATTGCAGGTGCACCAATTGTCGTATTTTTCTTAGTACATGTAATTGTAAAATCTTCTCCAGCTACAGCAGCAGAGGTGGTGATATTTTGCAAAACGATAACTTGAGATGTCGATTTACAACCGTTTGCTAAATTTGTAACTGTTATCGTATAATTATTCATCATATTTGTGGTTGGTTGTGCAATGTTTGATGCATTCAACCCTAAACTTGGCGACCAAGAATAAGTGTTTCCAATAATTGCAGCACTACCGATAGTTACAGATGGGTTTGCACAAGTCAACGTTTTGTTTAATCCTGCATTTGCATAAGGTCTAGTAGTGTCAGTAGAAACAACAACGGCGCTAGAAGCAGAACAACCATTAGCCAAATTTGTAACGGTAAGCGTATAAGTACCAGCCGAATTAACTGTAGGCTGTGCAATATTATCAAAAGACAGCCCTGCAGACGGCGCCCAAGAATATTTGTTTCCTGCAACAGCAGGAGTTCCAATAATAGCAGAAGGATTTGCGCAAGTCAGAGTAATAGGATTTCCGGCATTAGCCGTAGGCGAAGTCATATTTTTAGAAACAACAACAGTGCTAGAAGCAGAACAACCATTAGCCAAATTTGTAACGGTAAGCGTATAAGTACCAGCCGAATTAACTGTAGGCTGTGCAATATTATCAAAAGACAGCCCTGCAGACGGCGCCCAAGAATATTTGTTTCCTGCAACAGCAGGGGTTCCAATAATAGCAGAAGGATTTGCACAAGTCAGAGTAATAGGATTTCCGGCATTAGCCGTAGGGATTAGAATATTACCAGTTACTACAACAGAACTTGTTGCGGTGCAGCCGTTAGAAGTATCAGTAACGGTTAAGAAGTACGTGTTGGGCTTTGTAGCCGTAGGTTGAGCAATATTTGGATTATCTAACCCTATTATAGGGCTCCATGAATATGAATATCCAGTAATAGCTGGTACTCCTAATATTACTCCACTGCATGTAAGTGTTTTATTGGAACCAGCATTGGCTACAGGAGGAGTATTGTTGCTTGTTACAGTGACAGTACTTGTTGCTGTACAATTAGTAGCTGTATTCTTTACTGTTAATATATATACACCGGGTGTATTAGTAGTTGGTTGTGCAATGTAAGCATTATTTACTTTTGCAGCCGGTGACCATGTGTAGGTATGACCAGGAACAGCGGGTGTTCCGATAGTTACAGTAGGGATAAGGCATCCGATAATTTTATTAGCACCAGCATTGGCAATTGGTAATTGATTTATAGTAAAATTCACATTATCTTTTACAGTTACACTAGTTCCATCACAACGAGTATTTACTAAGTTTGCCACGAAATTAGTAGTTGATGTAGGACATATAGATGTAGTTAAGATATCATTATTGGAAACAATAATCCCGTTTTGTGTCTAATTGATTGATTGCATTATTGCCCCATCAGGCAGAAATCTCCAGCATTGACTATTGATTGATGTAGTAGACGGATTATTGCCAGGAGCAGAATATGCTATATTTCCCGCTGCATTTTGAATACCAATAATACCACGACCGCCATTCCAATTAGAGCAGACAGGCTTATTAGAAATAATTATATCTATAATATTATAAGCTTCATGTAGTATGATTTGAGATGTAAGTAACAAACCATTACAAGAACTACCAAACATAGGTACTCGATTGAAGTTGATAACAAACCTTCTGCATGGGGCAGTTCCTTCTGTATAGTAGTTTATACGGTTGGGATTGTAACCGATACTGGGATCTATATCGGTGTACGGACCCATTATGGTATTAGTAGGTTTTGTAGCGTCAGGTATGCCTCCAGTATATGACCATGGACAATAGGTATTAGCATAGGTAGTATTAAATGAGACCATACCATTTGCACCAATAACTACCTGGTTATAAGTGTTTCCGAAGTAACAAAAATTAAACCCTATATTCAGCACATCACTCCATACATCATCTTGGTTAACTATAATGTTTGAACCCGTAGTATTGTAAGTGGGTGAAGGCATAGTTAGTAACTGTACTTTATATGAATTTGTTGTACGATTTTCGTGTTGTGGAATAGCAGTTCGCTTTATTGTAGCACATGCGGAACTACAAAACGTCGAATCTAATCCTGCATTGATACTATATTCAGGCCTGTCATATGTTATTTGTGCTTTGCTACTTTTTATTCCAGCAAATACTATTAACACTGAAAAAAATAATATTGAAAATTGCTTTCTCATAAATACAATATGGTCTTTTAATCTTAATGATTAATATTTTTTAATACTGTAAGTTTTAAAATGTAGCTGTTGCTGTATCTTTTGTTGGGATTATTTAGATACTTCTTGAAACAACTTTATTCCCCTCCATGAATATAAGAAAATTATTTTAAAAAGTTAACTTTTATTAAGAAAATGTGTGTAGTATTTAACAAGTAACTATTTTTTCATATTTAACTTATTTGTAATAATATATATACACTGCACGAGTAATATAACAGCTAAATAGATAATATCTTTTATCTTTGCGCCACATGGAACCATTGTTAAAAGGAATAATTGCAGGCATCACTATTAGTTTGATGATTGGTCCCATATTTTTAGCTTTGGCAGATATTACAATATCGAAAGGGTGGAGAAGTGGAATGGCTTATATCGCCGGTATTTTGATAACAGATTTTATATTTATTTATCTGGTAGAAACGATATTTAATCATTTGTCTTTTGAAGATTTAAAAACACCAATTGCCTTAATTGGAGGTGCTGTTTTAATTTTATTTGGAGTCATCACTTTTATATCTAAAGTAAATTTAAAATCTCCTAATGTTACTTCTGTAAAAACACTAATAGGCGCATTTTTAAAAGGATTTACCCTCAATTTATTTAATCCATTTGTAGCAATATGGTGGATTACCATGTACACAACTATCGCTATCAATTATCCCTCTAGGGTGGATAAAGGGTTGTTTTATGGTGGTATATTGGTAATGGTGTTTTTATTTGATTTAGTGAAAATGAGATTTTCCTATTATCTAAAACAACATCTCACCGCCGAAAAACTCCAATGGTTGAAAAAAATTGTCGGCGTTTGTTTAATTGGCTTCGGAGTTTTTATGCTTATCAGTAGTTTTTGAAAATAAATAAATGATATAGTATTATTTTTTTTTGCTGACATAATCATCGACTGTCGAAAAACTAAAATCAGAATACTCTGTCATAAATTTTTTATTCTTCAATCCTCCTTGTAGTGGTCGTGCTGCAGGCGCATTTATCTCTTCCGTTGTCATCGGCATTAATTCATAATCTGCATTTGGAAAATATTTTAAAATAGTAAGTGCAAGCTGCACCCGATTCATGTAATCGGTACTTGAAATATTATACACTCCATTTTTATTGTCATTCAGTAATAAAAACAAACATCTTGCAATATCATGTGCATTAATTGGTGTGGAATATTGGTCGATAGGTAGTTTAAGTTGTAGCTTCTGTTTCGCTTTGATTTGTTCTATAATTCGAGATACAAAATTTTTTCCTCGCTCCTCATCTCCATAAACATTGGTAATTCGGATGACGATGTTATTACTAGCTGCAGTGAGCACGGCTTGTTCTGCTTCTAATTTATGTTTGCCATATACAGATAGTGCATTAGGTTTTACTGTTTCTTCATAAGGACCATCTACGCCATCAAAAATATAATCGGTGGAGATGAATACGAGTTTTGCATTTAATTCATTTGCTAATGCAATAATATTTTTTGTAGATAAAACCGTTTTGTCATAACTCTCTGCTTCGTGGTGCTCACAATAATCTACATGGGTAAGTGCGCCGCAGTGCAAGATAACATTGGGCTGAAAGGCACGCACATCGAAGTTTTCGGTATTATTTAAATTTAGAGTATCAAAAAATACGGTGTCTTTTGTAGGATAGGAAAAATAGGTGCCAACTACTTCCCATTTGTTTTCTTTAAAATATGATAAGCAATTTGAGCCAACCAATCCTGATGCGCCGATAATAAATACTTTCATGTTTTATAATTTTAAATCACTGAATTTTTTAATCCCTTTAATATAATAACTCCAAATAATACTATGCCCCAAAATGCCATATTTATTTGGTGCTCCAATGGCGAGCGTGCTTTTCAATAGCTCGTTTTGTTTTCTTTTTTCATCCCATTTTGGAATAGTATTTCTGTAGGCCTCCAATCCGTTTTTTATTGCTTTTGATTCTTCAAAGTTCCCTTTTGAAAAAACCACCCATGCTGCTAACTTATCTAACCGATTGCGAACAGTATATATTTCTTTAAGTTCTTGCTCCGTTAAGTTTTTGCGTAATAATTTTCTGTTGTTCCGAAAGTTTAAATACGTTTTTTGAGGATTGCTTTTTTTTAAAGTACCTCCGCCTACATGATATACTTTGCTTTGTGCGCAATATCCGATTTTATAGCCTAAGTTTTTTAATCTCCAGCAAAGGTCTATTTCTTCCATGTGCGCAAAAAAATCGGCATCAAAACCGCCTACGCTATGAAAGAGTTTTGCTCTGATAAAAAAACATGCGCCGCTTGCCCAAAATATTTCACCGCTTTCATCATACTGCCCGTTGTCTTCTTCGCAAGTTTCAAAAATTCTACCTCTACAAAATGGATAGCCATATTTGTCTATAAATCCGCCGGCAGCTCCTGCATATTCAAATTTATTCCGATCTGTGTAGGATAGGATTTTTGGCTGACAAGCAGCAATAGTTTTATCTTGCTCTAAATAAGCAATGGTATTTTCTATCCACAGAGGTGCAACTTCTACATCAGAGTTGAGCAGTACATAATAATCACTTTCGATATGTTGAAGCGCATCGTTATATCCTCCTGCATAGCCAGTGTTTGCTGTATTTTGTATTATTTTTACTTCGGAGAAATTAGACCTTAGGAATGTAATTGAATCATCTGTTGACGCATTATCTGCAACAATTATTTCGGCATTTTCATAAGTGGTATTTTGAAGCACATTGGGTAGGAATTTTTCTAACCAATTCCTTCCATTATAATTTAATATGACAACGGATACTTTTTTCAATTTTTTTTGTAATTATTCCCAAAGATACAAATAGCTTTTACAATTCGCTTTCTGATTTTTTTAATATTTTATTCCAGCTCTCTTCCATCTTCTGTGGCTCCAAAGCCAATATTCGGGTTGCGCTTGTATGTCGTTTTCTAATAATTGTACAAATTGTTCTGCAATAAAATTTTCCTTTTCTTTTTGTGGCTGCTCTGTAATAGTTTTTAAATGTAATTCATAAAATCCACGATTTATTTTTTGTATGGAGGCATATAAAACAATAGCATTTGTGCGCTGCGCCAGTATATCATAACCTTTAAAAAATGGAGTATTGATATGTAAAAACTTTGACCAATACGCATTTTCTATATCTACGGGAGTTTGGTCGGCTACAAAGGCAACTACCGATGGTTGTTTTTGCAGATTTCCGTAAAGTATTTTTAGTTGATTGGCAGCGATAAGTTTGCATCCAAATCGTGCTCTGTTTTGTAATAAAAATTTATTAAATGTATTATTTCGAGACGGTGCATATAAGGCATAAGTGGGTAGCTTTGTTTCCAACCCTGCCAACAAAGATGCCCATTCCCAATTTCCATAATGCCCGAGGACGATGAATATATGTTGCCCACTTTGTTCGTGTTTTTTTAAAAGCGCAAAACTATCATGATGTAGTTGAATATGATTTGCCAAATCTTTTTTAGTAATAGAAATACTCTTTATCGTTTCAAAAATAATATCTGCCAAATGTCGATAGTATTTGCTTCTGATATACCACAATTCTTCACTTTTTTTGTGCGGGAAAGCATGGATTAAATTGAGGTCTATAACTGATTTTCGATATGGTAAAATCCGATTAAAAATAAACCCTAAAAAATCAGATAAAATGAGTAATACATTAAGTGGAAACCAGGATAAAATCCTTGCTGCTAACCATCCGAAAGTAGTGTATAACCATTGCACTTTGTAAAATTAAGAAATGTTCGTTGTATCTTGAAATATCAGGAACGTTTTTACTAATTTGGCTATCTTTGAGGTATGAATAAAATTTTGATTGAAGCTCAATATATCGGCACTTGTAGTTATTGGAATTTATTATTGAAGGCTGATAAAATAATATTAGATGCAGAGGAGCATTTTGAGAAACGCAGTTATAGAAATAGAGCACATATATTAGGTGCAAACGGTGTTTTGCGCTTGAGCATTCCTTTGGAAAGAGGAAAGCATCAACATTCAAAAATGAAAGATGTAAAGATTTCGTATAATGAACGATGGTATGATTTGCATTGGCAAAGCTTTACGTCTGCTTATCGCCGTTCGCCATTTTTTGAATATTATGAAGATAATTTTAAAAAATTCTATGCGCAAAAGTATGAATCATTACTGGATTATAATTTTCAATTAATACAAACTATAAGCAAAATTTTAAAAACTGAATTGCCAATAATTTTTGCGGATAAATATTACACTAAAAATGAAATTGATGCGATAGATTGTAGAAGTTTTATTTTGCCAAATCAATCGCCTTTAATTATTGCTGAGCAATACACGCAAGTGTTTAGCGACCGATTTTCTTTTGAACCCGATTTATGTGTGTTAGATGCGTTGTTTAATTTGGGAAACAGAACGAAAGATTATTTAATGGGCTTGCCACTTAAATCTTGATATCCATTTCTACTTTCCAAAGTTCTTTGTTTTCTGTTTTATCAAATTCCTTTTTCAGTTTTACATTTATATTCAAATTGGAAATGGAAATATCAGAAACTTCTTTGGCTTTTATGGTGTAGGATTTATTTTCCGATTGTATATTTTCTATTTTTGTCAACTGTGCATTTTTCAAATTATAGTTGCGTAATTGCATTACTAAATAATTGTACATACCTTCTGCTTTGGTGCGCTCTTCTGTTTTTATAAAACTACAATTGTAATAATAATGCCCTTTCCCATTATTTATATAAGTAGATTCATAGGCACCTTTAATATTATAGTTGCAAAATACTTGATTTTTAGTACCAGGTATTTTTGTGGAGTCGATAGAGTTTTTCCCGTTCATTTTTAGTTGCGCAATGGAGTAGGGAATGGCATCTTTAAAATCTAAATAATGATAATCAGGTACTGCCCACCACGTAGGGTTCATATCGGCAGTTACACGTATTCTTTTAATCTCAAAGGTTTTTTCTATGGCATTATAACGTTGAATTTTTAAACTCATAGGTGTACCTACAGTGCCTTGTACAAGTCTTAAAACATCACCATATCCCATTTTATGAATGGGTACTTTGTCAATTTCCAAAATTAAATCGCCTGGCATTAGTGAATTTGCATTCATGTAGTGATTTAATTCTAAAGATTTTATTTTAAATCGTTGTGCTACGGAATCGTAAACAGCCTGTCCGCCCACGCCGCCTACTGTATTTGTAGGGAATGCGGAAAAGCTATAAATACTATAAAAACTAAATAGCGTGTATAAAAAAAACTTCATTGGATATTATACTGCAAATTTAGTTCCAAAATTCTTTATAAAAAAACCTCCAAATGTTAATTGGAGGCTTCGCTATGCTTTTTAATAAATATTTATGAATTATAATTTTTTAAATAATCCTCCAAATTCCATCATTTTCATTAAATCCGATACTTTTATTTTTCCAGTCATAAAGGCTTCTTGAGGATTGAGTTTGCCCGTTTCTACGGCAATGTAAGTTCCTGAATCAGTTGATACAATAATGTCTACAGTCGACGGTTGACTGTCTACAGTCAACAAAGTGAGTTCTCCGTCTTTTATTTGAACTAAACGATTCTTTTCATCTTCAATTTCAAACAACACACTCAATTCTTTTCCTTTTGCCTTTTCAGCTTTAAATCTTGCTGGCAAAGTTTTAAAAATTGACTCTACTGTATGTTCTACTGTGGTCTGTTGACTGTTGTCTGATTGCGGTTTCCCGTAAGAAACATCATCAATAATCATCTTCGCTAAGATTTCTCGCATAATTTCCGATGTTCCACCACCAATAGTTCCAATTCTGGAATCTCTGAAGGCACGTGCTATTTTGTATTCTTCCATATAACCATAGCCCCCAAATACTTGTAGTATTTGATAGGCACATTTGTCCGCTAATTCAGATGCCAGTAATTTTGAAATGGAACTTTCTTTCACCGCATATTTTCCGTCATTGTGCATACGACAGGTTTGTAAAACAAAAAATTTCGTGGCTTCGGTTTCGGCTGCTAACTGCGCCACTTTATGTCGTAGTACTTGAAATTTATTAATTGGCCGTCCAAATGCCTGTCGTTGGCTCATGTATTCTAATCCGTATTGTATCATGCCTTCGCACGCAGCATAGCCCATGATAGAGCCTGCTAAACGTTCTAATTGCAATCCGCCCATTAAATAATAAAACCCTTTTCCTTCTTCACCTAATAAATTTTTTGCAGGTACTTTTACATTGTCAAAATGCAACTCCGCAGTATCGGAAGCATGCCAGCCTAATTTTTTTAATTTTGTTTTGGAGATACCTTCGCTGTTTAAATCTACTACTAATAAACTAACACCTGCTGCACCTGCACTTGGATTAGTTTTACAAACCAAGATTACAAAATGACCGTAAACACCATTGGTGATAAAGGTTTTAGAACCATTGACAATATAGTAATCGCCATCTTTTATAGCACGGGTTTGTATATTGGCAACATCGCTACCTGCGCCTGGTTCTGTGATGCCGATACAACCAATCTTTTCTCCTGCAACGGCTGCTTTGAAAAATGTTTCTTTTAAATATTCACTTCCGTGATGCAAAATATACGGACTGCTCATGCACACCTGCACGGCTGCGGTGATGGCAAATCCGCCGGAGAATATTTTTGATACTTCTTCTAACATAATAACGGTATAAAAGAAGTCGAGGTTACTGCCGCCGTATTGTTCTGGAAAGCTGAGGCCGAAGTAGCCCATTTCGCCAAATTTTTTCCAAAATTCACGAGGAATTTTTCCATCTAATTCCCATTGGTCAATGTGTGGAAGTGCTTCTACTCTTAAAAAATCTTGAATGGATTTTCTGAACATTTCATGTTCTTCTGTAAAGTAATAAGATAGTGCTGTGCTCATTTTATTTGTTTTTTTAATTTTATTTTTTACCGCAAAGTTTTTTAAGTTTTTTTCGCAAAGTCAGCGAAGTTATTTCTTTGATAACTCTGCGTAACTTCCTTGTGCTCTTTGCGGTTTAATTATATATTTGTTTTTTAATTTTATTTTTTACCGCAAAGTATTTTAAGTTTTTTTGCAAAGTCAGCGAAGTTATTTCTTTGATAACTCTACGTAACTTCCTTGTGCTCTTTGCGGTTCTTATTATTTAAACTTTTGAAAAAGAGTTCCAAACTGCATCATTTTTCCTAAATCACTTACTTGGACTTTTCCACTCATAAATGCTTCTTGCGGATTAAGTTTTCCTGTTTCAATAGCAATGTAAGTTGCTTGGTTAGTTGTTACTATCAAGTCCACAGTTGACGGTCGACGGTCGACCGTGGACAAAGCTACTTGCTTGTCTTTTATTTGAACCAAATGATTTTTTTCATCTTCAATCTCAAACAACACATTTAACACTACTCCATCTGCTTTTTCTTTTTTTAATCTTGAAGGTAAACCATTGATAATATCATCAATACTTACATCTTTAGATTGAGGTCGGTCGACTGTGGGCTGATAGCTTTTATCATCAATAATCATTTTCGATATAATCTCCAACATAATTTCGGATGTTCCGCCGCCGATAGTTCCTAATCTTGAATCTCTAAAGAAGCGAGCCGCTTTGTATTCTTCCATATAGCCATATCCGCCAAACATTTGTAAACATTGATAGCCTAATTTATCGGATAATTCAGTAGCCAAATATTTCGACATAGAAGCTTCTTTAACACAATATTTTTTCTCGTTATGCATTTGGCAAATTAAATAGGTATAAGTTTTTATACTTTCTAACTCTGCACTGAGTTGAGCCATTCGATGGCGCAACACTTGAAATTTATTGATGCTTTTTCCAAATGCTTTGCGTTCACTCATATATTGCAAAGTATATTGAATCATCAATTCGGATGCAGCAATTGCACCTAAAGCTAAAGTCAATCTTTCCAATTCAAAACGCTGCATGATGTAGTAAAACCCTTTGTTTTCTTCACCTAATAAATTGGAAATTGGCACTTCAACATTATCGAATGCAATTTCTGCTGTGTCACTGGCTTTCCAACCTAATTTCTTCAAATTGGTTCTTATAACACCTTTTGCATTTCCTTCCACCAAAATCATTGAAATGCCGCTTGCACCTGTGTTGGCCGTTTTACAAGCTACAATTAAATAATCAGCTAAATAACCATTGGTAATAAAGCATTTGCTACCGTTGATGATGTATTTATCGCCTTCTTTTCTTGCTGTAGTTTTAATTCCTGCCACATCACTTCCAGCGTGAGGTTCGGTAATGGCTAATCCACCAACAATTTCTCCTTTAATAGATTTTACAAGGTATTTTTCTTTAAGATAATCAGAAGCTTCGTGTTTTAGATGCGACATTGCCAAATACGGATGTGCAGAAATACTAGCAGCAAAGCCACCACTCCAACATTTACCTACTTCTTCTATAAAAATAACATCATACCAAAAATCTAAATTCGAGCCGCCGTATTTTTCTTCTTGTGAAATTCCAAAAAATCCCATATCGCCAAAGCGTTTAAAAATTTCTCTGGGCAAAAAACCGTCTTCTTCCCATTGGTCGATGTGTGGCATCACTTCTTTATCCAAAAAATCGCGTAAGGTTTTACGGAATAAATGATGTTCTTCTTTTAAATAGTATTGTTCTAAATTTGTCATGTTTTTGTTGTTTTATAACCGCAAAGGATATTAAATTTTCCGCAAAGTTCGCAAAGGTTTATAATCCGTTTACTATTCTTTTAATCCCATGTTTTAAAAGTGTAACATTAAAGTTTATAAGCAATCCAAGCTTAAAATTTCCGAGTTTTAAGTAAGTAAGCGTTTGTGCTAAATGTATGTCGTTTATTGCTTCTACGCTTTTAATTTCTATCACTAATTTATCTTCCACCAATAAATCAATTCTATAACCGCAATCTAATTTCACTTCTTCAAAAACTAATGGCATTGCTTTTTCTTTTTCAACTTTAAAGCCTTCTTTTCTTAATTTGTAATACAAACATTCTTGATATGCACTTTCTAATAAACCTGCACCTAATGAATTGTGTACCTCAATAGCTAAACCAATAACAATATGAGATAATTCATTCTCTTTCATTCTTATTTTAATATATCCTTTTTTACTTACTCTGCGATAAACTCCGTGTACTTTGCGGTTAGTAAATTAATTAATATTCTTTAAATTCAGCATTTCTCTTGTTTCGGAAATAGTTGCAATTTCTCTGTCTAACATACGTGCTAATTTCACTCCGGCTTCTACACATTCACCATTCGATTTTGCCATTTCTCCATTCGGTAAATAAAAATTATCCTCCAATCCTACTCTAAAATTTCCGCCCATTGTACAAGCAATTGCAGCTAACTGCCATTGTTTTCTACTTATACCAATCACTTGCCAAAATGCTCCTTCTGGTACTTGTTTAATTTGATGCATTAGATTTTCTACTGTCGCAGGAATACCGCCAAGCACACCCATTACCAAGCTGTAACACGCATTGTCAGGAATTAAACCCATTTCTCTAAGTGGCTCTACGTTATGAATATGTCCGGTGTCAAAACATTCCATTTCCGGACAAATGTTATTTTCATTCATTGTTTTTACCACTTTAATCATGGTATCAAAAGAATTTTCAAATACTGCATTCCAATAAAATTGTTTTTGCTTTTTAGAGAATATAGCATAGTTCATACTACCCATATTAAATGCTGCCATGTCAGGTTTTGTAATAGGTAAATGTTTAATTCTTTCTGCTACAGAAAGACCAATTGCACCAGTGGAAAAATTAATAATTACATCAGTAGAATGCTTGCGTACTTCAGCTTTTATTTCTTCAAACACTTCAGTACGCCAACTTGGAATTCCGTTGTCTTCGCGTGCGTGTATATGTACGATGCTAACGCCTGCATCTACAGCACGTTTGGCTTCTTCACCCAATTCTTTTGGTGTGTATGGAATAGCAGGACAATGTGAACGGTTGGTGGCTGCTCCTGTGAGTGCTGCACTTAGTATTAATTTTTTGTTTGACATATTTTGATTTTTTTTGTTTGACTCATGATTTTATTTTTTTACCGCAAAGGATTTTAAGTTTTTTCGCAAAGTATGTAAGATTTTCTTAGAGAACTTTGCGATTTCCTTTGTGTACTTTGCGGTTAGCATTTTATTCTCCAATCCAATTTGGTTTTCGTTTTTCCTTGAATGCTGTTAATCCTTCTGCTGCATCTTTGCTTTGTAAACATTGCATCAACATCGCATGCAAATATTTGTGTTTTTCGTCAGCATTTTTTGTTTTCATTTCGTGGTAAGCTTTTAATCCCAAGCGTATAGCAGTAGGTGATTGTTCTTTGATTGCTGCAATTAATTCTTGCACTCGATTTTCTAATTGATTTGACATTACTACTTCAGAAACAATTCCAATTTCTTGTGCTTCTTTTGCTGTCAATGTTTTGGCACGAATGCATAAATCTAATAGTTGGCGTGCCGACATTAATGGTTCTAAAGTTGCCATTACTTGAAACGGAAAAATACCTCGTTTTACTTCGGGTAATCCAAATTTGGCTTCTTCTACTGCGATGACGTGCGTGCAACCACCAATCATTAAAAATCCACCGGCATATACATCGGCGTGTACTTGTGCAATGCAGGGTTTGTGCAAGCCGTTGAATTCATCACCGAGCTTGACCATATCTTTTGGCATAGGTATAGTAGATTGTTTTTCGGCAGTGTCTTCTCCTGCAAATGCTTTTAAATCTGCGCCTGCGCAAAAAGTGGGACCATTTGCTTTTAAAACTACGCACCAAATAGCATTGTTATAATGTGCATAGGCGAGTGCATAGGCTAATTCATTTGCTAATGGCATGTGAAAGGCATTGCGTTTTTCCGGACGATTAAGTGTGATGGATAACACATTTTCCTTTTCTTCTACAAGGAGATAAGCGAAACTTTGTTCAGAAAAATTACTGATGTCTTGTTGTGAGTAGAGCATATTTATTTATGATTTATGAATTCAGATTTGAGATTTATTTTTTTATTTTTACCGCAAAGTGTACAAAGTTTTTCGCAAAGTACGCAAAGATTTTCTTGGTGAACTTTGTGTTTTTTCTTTGTGCTTTAAAACTTCATTTATTCATTACTACATTATTTCATTATTCTATTATTTCATTATTCTATTATTCCAATAATTCCAATTACTCTTTCATTTTTAATAATAACGTTCCGTTTTCTACAAATTGTTTTTCATTGACATATATTTCTTCTACTTCGCCGTCGCTGTGGGCTTCAATGGTGCTTTCCATTTTCATAGAAATCATTTTTAATAAAGCATCGCCACTTTTTATTTTGTCGCCGGCTTTCACTAATACTGCTGTTATTTCGCCCGGCATGGGTGCAATGTATGCACCTTTTACGGTTTCTTCCATCGGACTTGGAAATCTGTCTACACTATGTAAAACTATCTGTCCGAGTTGCGGCGAATGAACGAAATATTGATTACCGTTTTTTGAGAAGAAAAATTTCCGACGAATATTATTTATTTCGAAAGTGTGCCAATTGTTTCGTAATTTCTCGCTACGCTCGAAATGACGGTGCTCATTATTGGAATGGTGTTTTGAAGCGAAATGTTTATCTGCAAATGAAATCTGCAAAATGTTGTTTTCATTTTTATATTCTACTAAAAATTCAAAACCGTTGTAACTGTATTTCTCTTGCTGTGCTTGGTAAAAATTATTGCGCCAGCCTGCCGGAACACCTTGCGCCAATGTTCTTTTATTTTCTCTTTGTAAAAAGCGATAATGTTGTAATGCACAAGTTAAGATATCTAATGTCGCTTGCGGATAATTTTCACCTGTATATTGGAATTTTTTATCTAAGAAATGCGTATCGAAATTTCCATTTTGGAAATCTTCGTTATGTAAAATATCAATTAAGAAATTTTTATTCGTTGTAAAACCCGTTAGTACCGTTTCTTGTAAGGCTAAAGTTAATTTAGCGATAGCTTCGTTTCTGTTTTTTCCTTTAGCAATAATTTTAGCAATCATTGGGTCGTAGAAAGTAGAAATTTCTGAACCACTTTCAATGCCAGCATCATAGCGCAAACCATCTACAGTTGCAGGTATCCAATCGATAATTTTTCCTGTAACCGGCATGAAATTATTGGCGGCATCTTCGGCATATAAACGTACTTCAATGGCATGTTCGTTTTGTTGGATTTCACCTTGCGAAAAAGGAATTGCTTGTCCTTGTGCTACTTCTATTTGCAATCGAACTAAATCTAAACCAGTAACTTCTTCGGTTACGGGATGTTCGACTTGCAGTCGTGTGTTGACTTCCAAAAAATAAAATGATTGGTCGGGAGCCACAATAAACTCTACTGTTCCCGCGTTATCGTATTGAATAGCTTTGCAGGCTGAAACAGCAGCATCACCCATTTTTTTTCTTGTTTCTGCCGTGATAAAAGGAGATGGGCTTTCTTCTACTACTTTTTGATAACGACGCTGAATGCTGCACTCGCGTTCAAAAATATGCACGGCATTTCCGTGTTTATCTCCAAAAATTTGAAACTCTATATGTCGAGCTGAATCGAAATATTTCTCTATTAAAAGCGTATCGTCACCAAAGCCATTTAAGGCTTCCGATTTTGCTTCGTAAATTGCTTTGTCTAATTCTTTTTCTTCACGCACGATACGCATTCCTTTTCCACCACCGCCGGCACTGGCTTTCAGCAAAACAGGAAAACCTATTTCAATTGCTTTAGATTTTATGGTAGCTTCACTTTGGTCATCTCCCTGATAGCCCGGAATGGTTGGCACATTATGCGACTGCATGATTTTTTTAGCACCAATTTTGGAGCCCATCACTTCAATAGCTTTAGGATGTGGTCCTACCCAAATCATATTTTCATCTATTACACGTTGAGCAAATTCTACACGTTCGCTCAAAAATCCATAACCTGGATGGATGGCATTTGCACCGGTTTTTTTTGCTGCATCAATAATTTTATCGATTACTAAATACGATTCATTCGGTTGCTTACCACCGATACGAATGGCTTCATCAGCGAGTTTAACAAACAATGCATTTTCATCTGCATCAGAAAATACGGCAACAGTGGCAATGCCCATTTCCCTGCAAGTCTTAAAAATCCTGCAAGCAATTTCACCACGATTAGCAACGAGTAATTTGGTAATATTTAAAGTTTGAGACATAATTACTTCAGATTTCAGATTTATGATTTCAGATTTATTTTTTATTAGTATTCTTATATTTTAATGTTTTTAGAATAGCTGAAAATATAGCAGTTAATTCATTTGTTTCTTTGATTAATTCTTCTATTCCTGTTAATTTATCTTGATTTGTTTCTTTTAATAATTCAAACCAATAAATACATTCATCTGCTTCTTCTTGAACGATATTTATTTTATTGATAAAATCTGGGTTTGATTTACCTCTTAATGAAGCACGATAATTGGCACCAACGGATGTTGATGCTCGAATGATTTGTTTAATTATAATTACATTAGCATAAGTTGGTTTTAACGCTTCTGTAAATTTAATTGTGTTTATAGCAAACTTTTTAGTTCTATTTTTTAATTCTGATGAGTTCATTTTAAATCATAATTCCTAATTCTTAAATCTTAAATAAAATCTTACATTCTAAACACCCCCCAAGCATTTGTTCCTTTTACTTCATTTATATAAGTCAATGCTAAAATTAACCCGAATACATGTCGTGTGTCTCTTGGGTCGATAATGCCATCATCCCAAAGTTGTCCGGTAGCAAAAAATGCATTACTTTGTTTTTCTATTTCCATTTTCATAAATTCTTTCATTTGTGCTGCTTGTGCTTCGTCGTATGGTTGACCGGATTTTATCGCAGCTTCTTTGCTGACCATTTGCATAACACCGGCTAGCTGTTCTGCACCCATAACCGCAATCATAGAGTTAGGATAAGAAAATAAAAATCGTGGATTATAAGCTCGACCGCACATGGCATAATTTCCTGCACCATACGATGCACCCATCATTAAAGTAAACATAGGCACTTCGGAGTTGGAAACTGCATTAATCATTTTGGCACCATCTTTAATAATTCCATTTTGCTCGTAATCTTTTCCCACCATAAAGCCAGTTATATTTTGAAGAAATAAAATAGGTGTGTGGTTCATATTGCACAACTGAATAAAGTGTGCACCTTTGTTGGAAGAATCATTGAATAAAACACCATTATTGCTAATAATTGCAATTGGATAGCCGTGAATTTTAGCGTAACCACAAACCAATGTAGCACCGTATTCTTTTTTAAATTCATGAAATTCGGAATCATCTACAATTCGGGCGATTACTTCTCTACAGTCATACGGAACTTTAGTATCAACAGATACAATTCCGAGCAGCTCATCGATAGGATATTTTGGTTCGTTGTAGTTAACTATTGGTCGATTGTTGATAGTTGGCTGGATACTAAGATTTGCCATTAACTCACGAGCAATTCTTATTCCGTCTATTTCGTCTTGCGCTAAGTAATCGGAAACACCAGATATTTTTGAATGCATTTCTGCTCCGCCTAACGTTTCATCATCTACAATTTCATTCGTAGCCATTTTTACTAACGGTGGTCCTGCTAAAAAAACTTTCGCATTGTTTTTTATAAAAATAGTATAATCACTCATACCCGGAATATAAGCACCTCCAGCTGTAGAGTTTCCGAATACTATTGAAATTGTAGGCAAGCCTTTTTTTGAACGCCGTGTAATTTCTTTAAAATTATTGCCACCTAAATTAAATACTTGTGCTTGGTCGGGCAAATTTGCACCAGCACTCTCTACCAAATTTATTCCGGGCAAATTATTTTCCAGACCAATTTCGCCAATTCGTAATGCTTTTTTTAAAGAAGCAATATCAATGGCACCACCTTTGTTCGTGCCAACGTTTGCCGTAATCATACACATTTTACCCGATACAAAACCAATTCCTGCTACCATAGTTCCGCCAGTGCCAAAGCCTCCTTTAACTCCTAAACCAGCTAATGGGCATAATTCTAAAAATGGTGAATCTTGATCAAGCAGCATTTCAATGCGTTCGCGTGCCAGCATTTTACCTTTGCTTTTTGCTTTAGCAATATGTTTTTCATCGCCCTGAAATAATGATTGTTTTAGATGTTTTTCTAACTCTGTAATCTTACCTAGCATTTTTTCGTAATTCTCCTTGTACGAAGTAGATTGTGTATTTATTTTTGATTTTATAACAGACATACTATAGATTATATTTTATAAACGTTCTTCCTTCAAAACATAACAAGTATAAGCATTTTTATTCAAATTTGACTAAACGTTTGGTAAGTTTTTTATTTACTTTATTTCTATTAACCTACTTAATTTATTGATAATTAATTAAATATTATTCCCATTTAAACGAACGTTTGGTAAATATTTGTACAATTTGAAAAATTATTTTACATTTGTTCAGAATTATTTAAAACAAATAAAATTTATAAAAATGACAGCAAGAGAAATTGTATTAGGATTACCAAATCGATTAAAGACAGATGAAGCCGCAGGGCAAAGTGGCACATTTCATTTTCAATTAGAAGGAGAAAATGGAGGTGATTTTACTGTGTCTGTTGCAGATGGCGTTTGCAAAGTTACAGAAGGATTAACGGGCGAGGCTGATTGTTTAATTTCTGCAACTGCTTCAGATTTTGAAGATGCAGAAGAAGGACGTGTAAACAGACAAATGGCAGTAATGATGGGAAAAATTAAGATCAGTAATTTAGGTGCAATGCTTAAATTTATTGGAATGTTTAAAGATTTAGATGCTGCATAGTTAGAAGAAAGTAATGAGTAGGAAATTATAAGTATATAGGAGAACAGTTCTTGTTACTTAATTTATAATTGACAGTTCGAAAGAACTGTCTTTTTGTTTTAATAAGATTAATTGAAAAAGTATTTTTGTAATTTTACGATAGAAATTTATAGTTAATGAGAGAGAAGATATTTGTTATTACAGGAGGAAACTCAGGGATAGGAAGAGTGACAGCTACAGAAATAGCTAAAATGGGTGCACAAGTGGTATTGGTTTGTCGTAATGAACAAAAGGGGAGAGCAGTACAAGAAGATATAAATGCATTAACTGGATTAAATAACTGCGATTTGTTTTTATGCGATTTCAGTTCGCACACATCGATAAAGGAATTTGCAAAAAACTTTAGGATGAAGTATAATAATATCGATGTATTGGTAAATAATGCGGGTGCTATTATTGGTGAAAGACAAGTGAATGACGAAGGATTAGAGATGATGTTTGCAACTAATCATTTAGGGTATTTTTTGATGACACATTATTTATTTGATTTGTTAAAAGCTTCAGATAGTGCGAGAATTGTGAATGTTGCTTCTTTGGCACATCGGTTTACATCTATGCGTTGGGATGATTTACAAGCAGAGAAATCATTTAATTCCTGGGTACAATACGGACACACGAAGTTGATGAATATTTTATTTAATAAAGAGTTGGCTTACCAGCTGAAAAAAAATACGAATATCACGGCGAATTGTTTGCATCCCGGAAATATCAATTCAAATTTTGGTAAAACAGGAAACCCAGTGATGAAATTTCTGATGGGAAATTTTGGATTTATACTTACTAGTCCGCAAAAAGGTGCTGAAACTTCTATTTATTTAGCTACTTCTCCATTAGTACAAGGAAAAACTGGATTGTATTGGTATAAAAAAAATCCAACAATTCCGTCATTGGAAGCGATTAGTTCTGAGAATTCCAGAAGACTTTGGGATATTAGTTTAAAACTCACCGGCATTAAAGTATTTGGAGAAGTGGACTTTGAGTAAATTATTAATTTTAAGACATACTAATGCAATTTTTTGAATCTTTTTTTAGTTTTTTTATAGATAATTTTCCTCCTTTTTCCTTATTTTCTTGGCTGTTTCCGTTGTCGATAATTTGGAGCTTTGTGGCATTGTTTATCGCAGGAATATGTAAGAAAAACTTAGGCTGGGCAACAGGATATTCTCGTAAAGTTTTCCATTTTTTAATATTTATCAGTGCATTATTTTACCAGAAATTCTTTTCTATTGCCGGCGTTTTTATTTTAGGATGGTCAGTATCGATTGTATTGTTGTATTCCATATTTAAAGGAAATGGAAATTTACTATATGAGGCAATTGCTAGAGAGAAAGATGCGCCGCACCGCACTAAGTATATTGTGTATTCATACCTTGCTACGCTGTTTGGCGGCATTTTGTCCAATTTTTTTTTACAGCCTTTTGCCATCTTCGGATATGTAGTCACGGGTTTTGCAGATGCCATAGCAGAGCCTATTGGCACCCGCTTTGGTAATCATCAATATCGTGTATTTAGCTTTGATAAAAATAAAAAATCGTACAGAAGTATTGAAGGCAGTGTGGCTGTTTTTATAGCTACATTTATTAGCATATATGCTGTTACTTTTTTTACAACAACGGTGCATCTAAATATTTTCTATTTAGCTATAGTTGCTTTTATATGCTCTCTCGCAGAGGCTGTTTCTCCTAGCGGATTTGATAATTTTATATTACAAATTGTAGCTACGTTCTTGTGTAGTTTTTTATTTTTTTACTCGTAATCGGTAGTATAATTTAATCTTTTTTTTCAGCAGCAATTCCGTCTTCAAATTTTATGAAATCTGGAATCTTCTCTACCGGAATATTTTTAGCAATAATTTTAAAGTCTTTAGTAATTAAAAATACTTTAGGTGTAGCAATTACATCATATTCCTTTCGGTAAGCGCTCACCCCTCGCATATCGGCGCAAGTAAGCCAGTCGGGCGCACAATTTTTTGCTGCAAATGCCCTGAAAGAACTATCGGTTTGTTCGGTTGAAACCGCCATTACATGTACTCCTAATGCTTTGAGCGAGTCGGTATATATTTGTTTTAATTTTGGAATTTCATGTTGGCAGTGGCTGCAATCTGAATTCCAAAAAATCAATAACGTGTATTTGTTTTTTGGAATATAATCATGTATGAAATAGTTTTTTCCTAAAGAATCTTGAACTGAAAAATTAGGAGCTATTTTTCCTATTAAGGTCGGTCGGATAGCATCTACTCTATCTCGCAATTCTGTTAAACTTTTTTCTGTTGCCCACCAAGCACTGCCATTTAAAAAATAATTATCTGCCATATACACATAAATGGCATCGTAGCCCATTACTTCACTTTTTGCATATTTTAAAAATAATTCATTCAAGCAATATTGGTACATTTCTTTGTTTGCTTTTGCTTTTTTTAGTACAAAATCTACTGCTTTAATTATAGAATCGGGTTGTGGGAATGTATATACATCAAAGTATTTTAATAATCGACCTTGGAAAATAGGGCTTCTAATAAACCCAGAATCTGCGAAATCAATATTATCGAAATAATGTTTTTGTGTATAGTGGAAATTATAAAATGTATCTATCAATGCCCCAGATGAATTTCTGAGCCCATCGGGTACATCAATATCTATCATGGCTTTTAATAATTTAGAATAAAAAGTTGTAGGGTTATTTTTTATAAGTTCTTTCCGGTGTGTAAGTATTTGTTTGCTAATCGCATCTAATGATATAATTATACCCTCATATTCTTTAGTGTCTTTTTCTGTTTTCTTTAATAATTTTTGTAAAGAATCGGTTTGCACGCCTAATGGCAACATGTATTTCATGTCATCAAACATTTCTTTATTTTCCAAAGAATTTTTTACTGTAGCATGTTTGATAAAGTGGAGTGTATCTGTACTTATACTAAAATTTGTCTCATTTAATATAATATCAAAAGTACTGTATCGCATAGATGGAAATGCAATGAGGTAAACGCCTTTAGCTATGTTTTTTTTGCCTTTAATTGTTGCTAATCCTTTTGCGTCAAAGTTGAGCGTATCTTTTACATAGCGTTTATCACCGTAGTAATAGGCTAATATCCCCATTTGGTTTTCCATGCCTTTTACGGTAATTTTTATATCAAAATTATTTTCTTGGGAAAAGGCAATTAGGGTGAAAATAAAAAGGAGGGCGAATGTGAAAAATTTCTTCATATAAAGTGTTGTATTCTAAACTTACAAAATCTATTCCGAAAATAACTATAAGCGCATAATTTGTATTCTAAATGTTTGTTAATTTCTTTTAATATGTTGTATTTAGTTTATCCTTTTATATTGAATTGTTGTAAAATAAAAATGTCCGGATATTTCCGGACATTTTTATTGCTAAATTGTAGATTTATTTAAAATCAAAATCATCAGCATTTAAAGGAATTCCTAATTTCAGTCCTTTAAATTCATAAATTTCATAAACACCTTTTTCGTCTTCCATTTTATGATAAATTGGTAAGTAGTTTGATTTGTCGATATACAAAGTTGTTCTTTTTGCATATGAAGATGGTATTTTTAATTTCTGTCCAGGTTTTACATCATCACCAATATCATTTAATTCTTTAATTTTATATTCAGAGATAGCTCTGTTTCTTCCAATATCCCAAACAGATTTCTCATTAGGTTGTACAGTATAGTCAATAATTTTGTATTCAGGATCGTCAATTTCAACTTTCCAGCAGTCTTTACCATCATAGTTTACAGAACCTAAAATTTTCACAAATGAAGCAATATCTTGCCCTTTGCGTTGAGCAATACTAGTTTCTAATATTTTTTTAATTTGCCCGAAACCTGCTCTTGTTACAGGGTTATGAACGCCTTTCATTAAGAGTCCGTTGGTAGGGCTAAGGTTTAATTTTAATCCTTTTTTTACTTTTACATCTTTGGATACTGTAGCATCGTAGAAAAGCTGTGCAGATTGAGGTAGATGTGCATTAGCATAAATTTTAAGTGGATTTGCAATTACAGTAAATTCTACGTCACTTTTGCTGTATTTTCCATCATGCATGCGCTCTTGTGCAAAAAAGTGGTAAGTCATGGTTTTTGCGTTACCCATGGCAGACATTACTTTTGGAATCGTTTCAGTTACTGTTTGCGCAAACGATGAATACGCCATTAATAAAATGGCAATAATTAATGTACTTGATAATTTCTTCATTTTTTTAGTTTGAATTTTGTCTCTAAAATAAGTTGTTTTTCATACTTTTTACAAAAAGTTTGCCAAAATTTTATGCTTACATTAATCTATTTGTGTGAATTCGGGTTTTTATACTAATTAATTGCCTTAAAGTTTAGTAATTTATAAAATTAAGTTTAATTTAGAGTTATTATAGTGTAAATTACAAAATATATTATGCAAAATTACCAACAAATTTCAGCGTTTTATTATGAAAAATGGAAATATAAAAACCATTTTGACGATGGGGTTATGAATGAATTACGATTACATGGATTGGATAGTTTACAGATCATGGAGATGATTGATAATTTTAAGAAGAAACAAGAAAATGAAAATTTAACAAATATTGGTTTTTTAATCACAAGCATTGGTGCATTGCTTGGATTTGTTAGTTGTGTACTTACCATGATGGATATACTCCCTGAGTTTCGTAATTTCTTTCTTTACGGTCTTACTAGTACTGCAATAGTTCTTATCACAATAGGGTTGTATTATATTTTTGAGTAGGAAATTTTCTAAATCTCACATTTCTAAATTATTTTGTCAATTTATTTAAGGCAGTACGCACATTTTTAAATGGGAACTGAGCAATGTTTTGTTGCATTCTTTCTGCAATTTTATTATTACATAAATTACCCATACTTCCCTGTAGTGTATGTTTTAAGTTTGCCGGTTTCTTATAGCTACCATCTTCTACTTCCTTGCCAATAGTAATATACGCATCTCTGAAACTTAAATGCTGCTCGTGTACTAAATTATTAATACTGTCCACCGTGAAAAGATATTTGTATTTATCATCTTCCAAGATATTTTCTTTTACAGAAATATGCTGCAACATCAGATTCGTCATTTCCAAACAACTCAATAATACATCAAATGATAGTAAATAATCTTCTTTTATGATTTGTGCATCGCGGTGATAGCCTGATGGTAAATTATTAGTAATTGTTTGTATTTGAAATGGAAGACTTTGTAGTTTATTGCATTTCGCTCTTATTAATTCCAATACATCTGGGTTTTTTTTGTGTGGCATGATAGATGAACCCGTGGTCAGTGTTTCAGGGAAAGAAATAAATCCAAAGTTTTGATTTAGATACAAGGTCGCATCCATTGCAAATTTTGCCAATGTAGCTGCCACGCCCGCCAATGCCTGCGTTACAAGGCGCTCCATTTTTCCTCGATTCATTTGTGCATATACCACGTTGTAGTTTAAACTTTCAAATCCGAGTAAATCCGTTGTGATTGTTCTGTCTAACTGAAAAGAACTGCCATAGCCTGCACCAGAGCCTAAGGGGTTTTTATTGGCTAATTTATAGGCAGCAAAAATACTGTCCATATCATCAGCCAAACTCTCGGCATAAGCACCAAACCATAAGCCAAAACTATTCGGCATGGCAAGTTGTAAATGCGTATAGCCCGGCAGTAATTTATTTTTATGTTTGTTGGATAATGTAATTAATTGGTCAAAAACGGCTTTGGTTTGCAACACAATTTGCTCTAATTTTTCTCTTGTAAATAATTTTATATCCAGCAATACTTGGTCGTTGCGGCTGCGTCCGGTGTGTATTTTTTTGCCTACCTCGCCTAATTTTTTCACCAATCTAAATTCTACTTCGGAGTGTATATCTTCACTTCCTTTACTTAATGAAAATTTTCCGACCTCAATTTCTTTTAGAATTTCTTTTAAAAATGGAATTACAGCCTGAACATCCTTTGTTTGCAGGAGGTTAACTTTGTTAAGCATTTTTATATGTGCGATAGTTCCCAGCACATCATGCTTGGCTAATAACAAGTCTAATGCTCTATCATTTCCTACTGTAAATTGCTCTACTTTTTGTGTGAGTTCAGTTTCTTTAATGTTGCCTTTTTGCCAGAGTTTTGCCAAAATTATTATTTTATATTGTTATCTAATTTAGGATATTCCAATTTCATTTGTTTGAGTGCATCTCGTACTTTTTCTGCAATTAAAAATTCTTTATACCAATTGTGATCTGTAGGAATAATTTGCCATTCTACTGCTTTGTTACAGTTATTGAAAACATCTTCATACGCTTTCATGTATTCGTTCCAAAGTTTCCGTTCTTCCCAATCTTGGTCTTTGTGTTTCCACATTTTTTTGGGATTTGTTTTGCGTTCTTCCAACCGTTCTAATTGCGTTTCTAAAGATACATGCATGTAGAATTTTAGAATAGCCGTATTGTTATCAATTAATATCTTCGCAAAGTTGTTAATGTCAT
>CAZXRF010000009.1:0-19100 GCA_964642875.1 uncultured Chitinophagales bacterium
CCATCAACGGTTCACGCTGACCATTTAATTCAAGCAAAAATTGGCGCAGACAAAGATTTGCAAGAAGCAAATAATAAAAACAACGAAGTTTATAATTTCTTAGCTTCTGTTTCTAATAAATATGGCTTAGGTTTTTGGAAACCAGGCGCTGGAATTATTCACCAAGTAGTGTTAGAAAACTACGCATTTCCTGGCGGTATGATGATTGGTACAGACTCTCATACTGTAAACGCAGGTGGTTTAGGTATGATTGCAATTGGTGTTGGTGGCGCAGATGCGGTGGACGTAATGGCGGGCATGGCTTGGGAATTGAAATGGCCAAAACTAATCGGTGTAAAATTAACAGGTAAATTAAACGGTTGGACTTCTGCAAAAGATGTGATTCTAAAAGTAGCTGGTATCTTGACCGTAAAAGGCGGAACAGGTGCAATCGTTGAATATTTTGGCGAAGGCGTAACCTCTATGTCATGCACCGGAAAAGGGACAATTGCTAATATGGGTGCAGAAATTGGCGCAACCACTTCTACTTTCGGCTACGATGATTCTATGTCGAGATATTTGCAAGGAACTGGAAGAGCTGATGTAGCTGCGTTAGCAGATACCATCAAAACCTATTTGAATGCAGATGCGGAATGTTATGCAGAACCAGAAAAATATTTCGACCAAGTAATTGAAATTGATTTGGATACCTTAGAGCCTTATTTGAATGGACCTTTCACCCCAGATTTAGCAACACCGATTTCTAAATTAAAAGAAGAAGCTATAAAAAATAATTGGCCATTAGATGTAAAAGTGGGCTTAATTGGTTCTTGTACCAACTCTTCTTATGAAGATATTTCTCGTGCAGCTTCTTTAGCCAAACAAGTAAAAGAAAAGAACTTAAAATCGAAAGCTCAATTCACTATTACACCAGGTTCTGAGCAAGTTCGATATACAATAGAAAGAGATGGTTTTATAAAATTATTTGATGAAATAGGCGCAAATGTTTTCGCAAATGCTTGCGGCCCTTGCATCGGACAATGGAGTCGTGAAGGTGCTGAAAAAGAAGAAAAAAACACTATCGTTCACTCATTCAACAGAAACTTTGCAAAACGTGCTGACGGAAATCCAAACACGTATGCGTTTGTTGGCTCACCAGAATTAGTAACCGCATTAGCCATTGCAGGTCGTTTAGATTTTAATCCATTAACAGATACGTTAACCAATGAAAAAGGCGAGCAAGTAAAACTAGATGCACCAACAGGTTTTGAATTGCCGCCATTAGGCTTTGCGGTTGAAGACGCAGGTTTTCAAGCACCGGCAGAAGATGGTTCTTCCGTAGAAGTAATCGTAAATCCAACATCAGAAAGATTGCAATTATTAGCAGGTTTTGCACCTTGGGAAAAAACAGATTTGCTTGGTTTAAAATTATTAATAAAAGCAAAAGGAAAATGCACCACCGACCATATTTCTATGGCGGGCCCATGGTTGCGTTACAGAGGTCACTTAGATAATATTTCAAACAATATGTTGATTGGTGCAGTAAATGCATTTAACGGTAAAACAGATACTGTTTTAAATGAACTAACTGGCGAATATGGTGCAGTGCCAGCAACGGCACGTGCTTACAAAGCAGCAGGTTTAGGTTCTATTATTTTCGGTGATGAAAATTACGGTGAAGGTTCTTCAAGAGAACATGCGGCGATGGAGCCACGCCATTTAGGTGCGCGTGCTGTGGTGGTAAAATCATTTGCGCGTATTCACGAAACTAACCTTAAAAAACAAGGTATGTTAGCGTTGACTTTTGTAAACAAAGACGATTACGAAAAAATACAAGAAAACGATACGATTGATATTACAGGCTTAGCCACATTTGCACCAGGCAAAAACTTAACGATTGTATTGCACCACAAAGATGGTTCTACAGAAAGTTTTGAAGTAGCACACTCTTATAACGAGCAACAAATTGGTTGGTTCAAAGCAGGTTCTGCATTGAATTTGATTAAGCAACAAGTTGCTGGATAAAGATAAAACGTCATTCCGAGCGTAATGAAATGAAGCGACGGAATTTGTTGGAAATAAAGACAAAAAACCGCTAAGATTTCTTAGCGGTTTTTTATACTATAAAATTTACCAACCTTGAAAATTTCAAATGCAATTTGAAATTTTCAAGGTTATTTTATTTTAGGTAAATACTTATTTATGAAGATTTGT
This sequence comes from uncultured Chitinophagales bacterium, assembly GCA_964642875.1. GTDB lineage: Bacteria > Bacteroidota > Bacteroidia > Chitinophagales > JADIYW01 > JADJSS01. The sequence continues at coordinate 2,194 of CAZXRF010000009.1, forward strand.
AAGCCAACTACACGGATATTTTTCTTAAATAAATAATCTACTTCATCTGGTATAATCACAAAATTATGCTTGCTTTGTAAGTCTTCCATACATTGATAAAACCCTTTGGATAACGTAGGCGATGAACTGTATTTTATTTCTATACAAGCATGTACAATGTGTCCTCTACTCAACACCAAATCGCATTCTGCTCCAACATGTGTACGATAAAAATAAGCATCTATACGACTGTGTTTCGCATAGTTTATTTGGCTTATTACATACGTTTCCCAAGAAGCACCTAACGATGGATGATTGACTAATTGTTTAGCATCTGAAATGTTTAACAAAAAGTGTAAAATGCCAGTATCATTTATATATATCTTCGGCGATTTTACTAAGCGTTTTCCAATATTTATAAAAAATGGCTGCAAACGCGTAATAATAAAAGCACCTTCTAAATAATCTAAATATCGCTTTAGGGTAGTGCCTGTAATATCCAAAGACCTACCTAAATCTTCAGCGTTTAATATGCCGCTTTGTAGATATGCGAGCATTGTCCATAGTTTACGCATAATCACTGTAGAAAATTTAATATCAAACAAAAAAGGCAAATCCCTTTCAATATATGTAGTGATAAAAGAATTCATCCATTCATTTCTAACAGTTGTATTTTTCAAGGTCAAATGTTGTGGAAATCCACCGCGCACCCAGTGTTGTTTCATAGAAATGCTATCAGGCAATTCGTGCAAACCAATTGGATGTAAATAGCTGTATGAAATTCTTCCGGCTAAACTTTCAGATGCACCACGCAGTAAATCTGGAGAAGCTGACCCCGTGATAATAAATCTTGCGGGTACTCTTTTTTCATCTATTAAAGAGCGTAGTAATGGAAACAATTCCGGCAGTCGCTGAATTTCATCTAATACAACACAATCATCTATGTATGTTTCTAAATAGTTTTCTGCATTTAATGCTAAATTATCAAACTGGCTTTTTCGCTCTAAATCAATATATACTATTTCTTTTTTTAAATTTTTAGAAAGCGATTTAGCTAAAGTTGTTTTTCCTACTTGTCGTGGCCCTAATATTGCTACTGCTGGAAATTCCTTTAATAAGTGTAATAATTGTGGTTCTATTTTCCGTGTAATCATCTCTCAAATATAACACATAACCTTGAAAAATTCAAATTGAATTTGAATTTTTCAAGGTTGTTCTTATGTAAATGTAACAACGTAAGGCCTTTTTCTATTTCTCTTTTTCTTTTCTTTTCTGCCATACAATTTTTTGCTAGTACGTGTTATTTGAAAATTTTAATTGTATGACATAAAATTGCTATCTTGCATTAAATTTATAAAAGATGATTATTCCTAAAAAAGTTGAAAAGGTTTTAAATGCACACTTAGAGTTGGAAGCCGGTGCGTTTTTTAGTTATTTATCTGTTGCTGCATGGTGTGAAAAAGAAGGATTGGAGGGTTGTGCAAAATTCTACCGTAATCAATCTGATGAAGAACACGTGCATTTTATGAAATTTTTTGATTATATCAACGAAGTGGGTGGACATGCAATAGTCCCTTCGGTAAAACAACCAAAAATAGATTTTAAAGATATTTTGGACGTTTGCCAACACTCTTTGTGTAACGAACAAAAGGTAACCAAATCAATATATAATTTACTGAAAATTGCGCAGCAAGAAGAGGACCATGCCACGGAAGATTTTTTACAATTCTTTGTGATGGAGCAACGCGAAGAAGAAGTACAAGCTACACGTATTATAGATAAAATTAAACTTATTGGAAAAGGGGCGCAAAGCCTTTATTATATAGACAAAGAGTTTGATAAATTAGTATCTAAAAGAGATAAGGAAGGGAATAGCGCTGCTGAATAATTTTATATAAATGTATTTACAAGCTTAGTGCTGCGCTTACATAATACCAACTCGGATATGTTTGTGAAGGGACCCTCATTTATTTGATTTTGCTGTTGCAATCTCCTTAGTTATTTCTTGACCTTGCACCACTCTTTATTTTTAAAGATTAATGGAATAAACATATTTTAAATATCTTACACCAAACTGCTCTTTATAATTTACCTCAACAATTCAATTTCTTTAAACATAAATTTTTCTATTTTGCATGTAATGCTGTTATCTAAAATTTCCATTACTAATAATCCTGATTGTTCTACATCTATTATTTTTCCCTCAAATTGTAAATCTCCTTTCTTATAAGATGCAACCTTTTGGTAGTTGTATAATCTTGCTATATATTCCGATTTTAATTGCGCTAATTTTTTTGATTTCAGAAGAAGAAAATATCTTTCTATATGCAGTAATACATCTTTAAAAAATTCTTCACGCTGTAACTCGTTTCCGGTTGTCAGTTGCATACTTGTTATTTTGTCCATTTCCTCAAAATCAGTTTGGTTTAAATTTAGGCCAATACCAATGATTGAATTTTTAAGAAAATTCCCCTGAATCGTATTTTCAATTAAAATGCCAGCAATTTTTTTATTGCCAACAAATATATCGTTAGGCCACTTTATGGTAGCAGTAAGCGCTTGTTTAATGGTATTTACATTGTTAGTTGCTTGTAAATATTTATCTACAGTTTTCCAAATTCCCAATGAAACGGCAATATTTAACAAAAATTGCTCCGTTGCTCTTAAAAATGACGTTTGATAAATAATGCTAAATGTCAAATTTTTATGCGCTTCAGCATACCATGTATTCCCCATTTGTCCACGTCCTGCGAATTGTTCGTCTGCTAAAATGACAGTTCCGTCAATTGGACTGTTTTTTGCAATCCATTCTTTTGCATAGTTATTCGTAGAATCTATAGACGGTAAGTGCTTTAAGAACTTTCCTGTGAAAAGCGTGTTATTTACATTAATTTCCAAAATTTTGTAGCTTTGAGTGAATTTATAAATAAAATAGTGATTGGAGAAAAAAATTAAACCCCGGAAAAAATCTAAAGTAGTTTCTGCTGATAGTTTATGTGATGTAATAATAAATGCCATCCAAGATAAGAAAGGTAAAAATATTATTTGCATGGATTTACGTCATATTAACGAAGCTATGTCAGATTATTTTATAGTTTGCGATGGTATATCCACGACCCAAACTCGTGCAATTATTGATAATATAGAAGAAGAGGTAAAAAAACAATTATTAATGAAACCTTTTCACCTAGAAGGGCGTTCTAACGGTGAGTGGTGTCTGCTGGATTTTGGAGATGTTATAGTACATGTCTTTCAAACAGAAAAAAGAGAATTTTATCAATTGGAAGACTTATGGAGCGATGCGCATACTAAATATTTTGACTAACTAAACAATTAATGATTAAGATACATTAAAAAGTGTACCTTAATTCGAATAAAAATTATAAATCACAAAAAATATAAATAACATAACAAAATGGATTTTTTACCGGAAAATGAAGAGCCGAAAAAGAAAAAAGGAGGAGGTTTTAACAGCTATTGGCTGTTTGGAATATTATTAATTGGGTTATTAGCATCACAATTTTTCACACTTAATTTCCAAATTAAACAAGTATCAGAAGATGATTTCTTCAGAAATTTAGTACCATCAGGAGATGTGGACAGAATAACCATCGTAAATAAAGAACAAGTAGAAGTTTATCTTAAGGAAGATTCTTTAAAAGCAAAAAAGCAATATGCGGATGTTCGATATACCAAATTAAAATCGTTAAATAAAGGCCCTCAGTACTCTTTTGAAATCACCTCAATTGACGCCTTTAAACAACGCTTAGATGCCTTACAAAGCAATACACCATATAATAATTTGATAAAGGTAAACAATGAATACCGCAAAGGTATTTTTGATATCATTAGCTGGCTATTTCCTGTTATTCTTTTAGTTGGGTTATGGATGTTTTTGATGCGCAGGGCTACCGGCGGAATGGGCGGTGCCGGAGGTCAAATTTTCAATATTGGAAAATCAAAAGCTAACTTATATGATAAAGATGTGAAAGTTAATATCACTTTTGATGACGTTGCAGGATTAGACGAAGCTAAAGAAGAAGTAAAAGAAGTAGTAGATTTCTTGAAAAACCCCAAAAAATATACTGCTTTAGGTGCAAAAATACCGAAAGGCGTATTGTTAGTAGGTCCTCCGGGAACAGGGAAAACATTGTTGGCAAAAGCCATGGCGGGAGAAGCACAAGTACCGTTTTTCTCTATCTCCGGTTCTGATTTCGTAGAAATGTTTGTAGGCGTAGGTGCCTCTCGTGTACGAGATTTATTTAAACAAGCCCGCGAGAAAGCACCTTGTATTATTTTTATCGATGAGATAGACGCCGTAGGGCGTGCACGCGGAAAAAATATGATGCAAAGCAACGATGAGCGGGAAAGTACTTTAAACCAATTATTGGTTGAAATGGACGGATTTAGCGGCGACAAAGGAATTATCATGTTGGCAGCTACTAACCGACCTGATGTTTTAGACTCGGCACTCTTACGCCCCGGACGTTTTGACAGACAAATCTCTATTGACAAACCCGACCAAAAAGGCAGAGAGCAAATATTTAAAGTACATCTGAAAAAACTAACCAAACTCGGAGATACTGTAACACCTGAGAAATTAGCCTCTTTAACGCCTGGATTTGCAGGTGCTGAGATTGCAAATGTTTGCAATGAAGCCGCATTAGTAGCTGCACGTAAAGAGAAAACACAAGTAGAAGTAGATGATTTCAACGAAGCTATAGACAGAAGTATCGGCGGATTAGAAAAGAAAAATAAAATTATCTCTCCACATGAAAAAGAAATTATTGCCTACCACGAAGCCGGTCATGCCATTTGCGGTTGGTATTTAGAGCATGCGCATCCATTGCTTAAAGTTACCATTATTCCGCGCGGTATTGCGGCGTTAGGCTATGCACAATATTTACCTAAAGAACAATACTTATACCGAACAGAACAGCTGATGGATGAAATTTGTATGACCCTTGGCGGACGTGCAGCAGAAGAAATTGTTTTCGGAAAAATATCTACCGGCGCACAAAACGACTTGCAACGTATTACCCAATTAGCTTATGCCATGGTAACGGTGTATGGCATGAATGATAAAGTGGGAAATGTTTCCTTCTACGACCCACAGCAAGATACCACATTCACAAAACCATACTCCGAAGATACCGCAAGAGTAATAGATAATGAAGTTAGAAAACTGATAGATGATGCCTATCAACGTACGCTCAATTTATTGACCGAAAAAAGAGAGCAATTGAATAAATTAGCAAAAGCATTATTAGATAAAGAAATCTTGTTTAAAACTGATTTAGAAGAGTTGATTGGCAAACGTACCTTTGATGAAGAACTCGCTTCAGCATCTGCAAATATTGTATAATTCATTTTCTATAAAAAATAAAATAGTATTTAGTCGCAGAAAAAATCTGCGACTTTTTTTATTATTCAAAAGTAAAAACGTAATTTCAGAATATGAAGTCAACTATTTTATTAGCAGCAATTGTACTTGTATTTTTTAATGCCTGTCAAAAAAACATAAAAGAAGATTATTCTAAAACCGGCACTTTTACTACATTGTCTTATAATGTAGCAGGGCTACCGCAGGGTGTAAATGCCGATCAATTTCCTGAAATACATATGCCACTTATCAGCCCTCGATTAAATAAATACGACATTGTAAATGTGCAAGAAGATTTTCACTATCATGATGTATTAACCAAAGATGACCGTCATCCATATAAGAGTAAATACTACGCAAAAGAAGGAGGGTTGGGAGATGGATTAAATATGTTTTCTAAATTTCCGATTTTAAATTATATGCGTACCGCATGGGATAATTGCCATGGTTATGACTGCCTTACTCCAAAAGGATTTACCTATTCTCGAATAAAATTAAATGCAATTGCTTATATAGATGTATATGATTTGCATTGCAATGCTGGCTCCGATAGCGGCGATTTAGCTGCAAGAAGAAAAAATATTTTACAGCTGTGCGAGTATATTAAATTCCGCTCTAAAGACCATGCCGTAATTGTAATGGGTGATACTAATTGCAGATACACTAGAACTGGCGATAACATCCGTGAGCTTATAGCTTTGGGTTTTAAAGATGCTTGGATAGAAAAAGATAAAAATGGTATTTATCCTGAACAAAATGGCGTTACTGATTGGAGTGAAGTAGTGGATAAACTTTTTTATAGAAGCAATAATACGATACAACTTTCTTTGTTGGAATATGCTTTGCCTTCCAGTGATTTTTTAGATAACAATGGTGATTGGCTGTCCGACCATAGACCATTATATGGCAAATTTCAATTTAATGTATTGAATTAAAAATGCTGGTTGGCTTGTGCTAATTGCTCGGGTGAGCCTACATCTATCCAAATATCCTCATTGTGCAAATACGCTTGAATACGGTGCATAGCGCAGATATCTAAATACCAATCTATCATTGAAAAAATGCCAGCACGCTTGCAGGTTTTAAATATTTCCGACGAAAGTATTTGATAGCCGCTAAAAGCCAATTCTTGTAAATTACCAAATTGTTCAATACGTGGAATTTTCTCTTCCCTTTTTTTTATATTCCTCCAGCCGCATAAAATTTCCTTTTCATCAAACAGTAGATAGCGGGAAGAAGAGCGGTTGCGCACCGCCAACGTAGCAATAGCATCGGAGGTAATATGTTTATTGTAAAATTTTTGTAAGTCAATGTTGGTTAACACATCTGCATTACAAACTAAAAATGGTTGTTGATCATTAAAGAAATTTCGGGCGTTCCACAGGCCACCTCCGGTTTCTAATACTGTTTTCGTTTCATCGGAAATTGAAATAGAAATATCAAAATTATTTTGCTGTTGTAAAAAATCTATAATCTGCTGCCCGAGATAATGTACATTGACGATAATTTCGGTTACGCCGTGTAGTTTCAAATGTTCGATAGTATGTTGCAGCATAGGCTTTCCGCCAACTTTTACTAAGGCTTTGGGGCAAGTGTCGGTAATGGGTTTCAAGCGTGTGCCTAAGCCTGCGGCGAATATCATTGCTTTCATGGATTATTTGATTATGTGGTAATCTATTACTGGATTGGTGATATTGGTTGGTATTTTAACAAACGAAAATAATCATTTTATTATTTATACTATCGGTGATGTACACTACAAAAAACAATTTTCAGTTAGATACGTCAACAACTGATAGTAAATAAACTGCTTATTCATCAAATAAACTGTCCTTGCAATTCCCGTTCTATATGCCGGATTTGCACAGTAATATTGTATTTCTCTTTGATGTATTTTGCTGTTTGTTCGGCGCAATATACGCTGCGATGCTGCCCACCTGTACATCCGAAATTAATTTGCAGATGTTCAAAATTGCGTTCTAAATAATCTTGTATGTTGATGTCAATAGCTTTGTAAACTCCTTCTAAAAATTCTTTTACCTTACTGTTGGCTTCTAAAAAATCTATCACCGATTTGTCTTTTCCAGTTTGTTGCTTATAAGGTTCATACCGACCGGGATTATGCAATCCACGACAATCAAATACAAAGCCGCCACCATTTCCGCTGCTATCTGTCGGTATTCCTCTTTTGAAAGAGAAACTATTTACTTGTATGGTTAATGGCTTTTGTGTACCATCAATTTTTTGTGGTTTAAATACATCGGAAATAATTAGTTGCTGTAATACATTCGTCAGTTCCGGCAATTGGATTTTTAAGGTAATATTTTCCAAAAACCATTTTACATTTTCTAGTGCAGGAATTATGCTTTCTAAAAAATGATTGCGCTTTTCAATCAAGCCTCTAAAGCCATAAGCACCCAATACTTGCAGCATCCGAATAAGCACAAATGCATAATACCGTTCTTTAAATTCTTGTGGGTTTATAGAAATCTTAGCAGCTATGCATTGGGTATAAAAATCAAATAATTCTTCGCGAATTGGATACGGAATTTTTGCGCCGGCCTGCCATAATAAAGATGCTGCATCATATTGCAAAGCACCTTTTCTTCCACCTTGGTAATCGATAAAATATGGCTTTCCAAGGTGTATCATTATATTCCTAGATTGACAATCGCGGAACATAAAATACTGGTGTTTTTCTTCTAATAAATAACTACAAAGTGTATGGAAGTCTTTATTTAATTCCACCTCACTAAATTGTGCTCGTGCTATTCGTGCAAAATAATATTTAAACGAATTTAAATCCCAAAACATAGAACTACGGTTAAATTCTTTGATGGGATAACAGGCATTAAAATTAAAATCTTTTGAGCCTATAATTTGCAGATTTGCCAATTGTACCAATACTTCTTTTAGATAATTTTTTACAGTATCAGAAATGCCTTCTTTTTTGATGATAGCATATAATGCCGTATCACCGAGGTCTTCTTGTAGGTAATATTGTTTATCTGCACTTGTTATATAAATATCCGGAACGGCAATCTTTAGCTTTGTAAAATGACAAGTATGATGGATAAAGGTTTCATTTTCTTTTGTGTCTTTACCATAAGTACCTATTGCGCTTTTAGTATTGCCTCTCAAGCGGTAGTATATTCTATCTGAGCCCGCTTGTGGCAGTTGGTGTACCACTTCACATGGCTCTTTAAAAAAATCAAAAAAAAGTTGTTTCAGTATTTCTTCTTGCATACTACAAATATACTATTTCGAAGAAAAAAAAAGGTTGCTCTATAAGAACAACCTTTTATAATTTTAAATAAATATATTGCTATTTAAAAAATCCTTTTAATATTCCAACCACGTCGTCAGCTACATTACCATCACCGTTTCTGTCTATAAGTTTAGAAATAATATCTTGATTTTGCGGAGCTTGCTGTTGATGATTTCCTACAAAATTACTTAATATACTTGTGATGCTACCCACATTAATTCCTCCTACATTAGATTGAGATTGATTTCCCAAGGCATTTAATACCAGAGGGGCTAATATTTGCAATACTTGTGAACTCTGAATGCCAGAAATACCGGTACTCTGAGATACAGCATTTGATACATTTTGTTCTGCACCGCCAAATATATGCTGCAAAATTGAAGCTCCGTCGCCTCCTAAAGCAGTTTGTGCTAGAGCGGATAAATCGCTTAAGCCGCCGCCGCTGTGGTTGTTGATAATTGCATTTGTTAATGCGTCAGCACCATCTTGTGTAGAAGCATTTCTGTTTAAAGCACTCAAGATAGTAGGCAGAGCTAAGCTTACCGCATTTTGTGCTTGGCGGTCATCTATGCCTAATTGGTTGCTGATGAGTTGAGTGGCTTGTTGACCTAAGTCGTCGCCTAAAAGTTGTTGGATATCCATTGTTTTGTTTTTAGTGATTAACTTTTACAATAATCTTGCCAAATTGTGTTCCTTCCTTCATTCTATCAAATGCATCGACACTTTTTTCAAATTCAACTATTTTATCTAAAATAGGTTGTAGTTGATGTTGTTCACAAAATTGTACCATTTGGGCAAAGTCGATGTCGCTGCCCATCGTAGATCCTAAAACTTGGAGGTGATTCCAAAATATTTGGCGCATATTTAATTCTTTTGGTAAGCCTTTTGTTGCTCCATAAAATACAAATTTTCCGCAAGGTTTTAAGGTACTCAACAGTTCATTCATTCCATCACCACATGCGCTGTCTATTATTACATCAAAACCGCCGATCGCTTTTCCTAAATTTTTTATGGCGTTGGGTGTTGTATAATTTGCACCATCTATTGCCCCTAAAGATTTGCAAGTATCTATTACTGTTTGTTTACCAGAACTTACAAAGACATTTGCACCAGTGGCAATTGCAAACAGGAATGCAAACTGAGCAACGCCACCTCCCACGCCAGAAATCAGTACATTCATACCTTTTTCTACCTTGCCTTTATTAAAAACGGCATTATAAGCAGTAAGCCCACCAAGCGGCAATCCTGCTGCTTGCTCATTACTAAGATAGGCGGGTTTAACTATCAATCTGTCAACACCTACAGCAACAAACTCTGCTAAAGTTCCGGAGGTAGGCATTCCTAGTATTTGAAAATCCTTAGATTGGACTTTAGGGTTACTTCCCCAATTAATATTTGGGTTAATGATTACTGTTTTTCCCAACCAGTTTTCATTCTCTTTATCAGCAACTTCTACTACTTCGCCACAGCCATCTGACCCTAAGATTGCGGGGAGTTGTATTTTGGCATATTGCCCCTCGCGTATCCATTGGTCTCGGTGGTTTAGAGCAGCATAATTAATTTTTATAAGCGCCTGCTGTGGCTTTAGCGTAGGTTTTTCTACATTTTCTAATTTAAAGGAATTTTCTCTTAATACTAATGCTTGCATAAATGTATGTTTGGGAAATAAAGTTACATTAATTAAACTTGTCTTAACAGTATATTATAGGAAACTTTAAAACCCTTTTGAGTTTCCGTCGTGTTTTGTGAATACCTTTGCAAGGTAAATATCCATAGTGCAAATAGAATCGAACAAGCAAGATAATTGTATTTCAGAAAAAATTTTTGAAAAAGCACGCCAATTATTTTTTTCTATCGGCATACGCAATACTACAATGGATGATTTGGCAAAAGAGTTGGTGGTTTCAAAAAAGACATTGTATAAAGAGTTTGACAATAAAGCAGACTTAGTTCGTTTTTGTGTAGAATATGAGTTGAAAAATAGTGAGAAATCATTTCAAGAATTTGCAGACCATACCGAAAATGCAATAGAGGAATTAGTATTATCTGCTGCGGATATACATGCCGAATTACAGCAATTTCACCCATCTATTATTCAGGATTTAATCAAATTTTATCCTGATAGTTGGAATTTGATAGAACACCATAGAGATGTTTTTGCGAAAAATAATATTGAAAATAACTTAAGGAAAGGGATAAAACAAGGCGTATATCGAAAAGATATAAATATAGAAGTAGTTACATTATTATACCTGCATTTATCTTTTTTTACTTTTCATTTCGACGAAATAAAACATAAAGTATCAGAGGTGTATTTAGAAGTTTTGCGCTATAATGTACATGCAATAGCTACGCCAAAAGGGATTGAATTATTTGAACAACTCATAAAGAAAATCAAAGTATAAATGAAGCGAATATTTTTAGTGTTATCGTTTGTTTTTAGTGTTGCGGCACAAGCGGAATCTCCGTATTCACTAAAGCAATGTATAGAATATGCCTTAAAAAATCATAGAAGCATAAAGATGGCAGCAAACGATGTAGAAACGGCGCACGCACGCAAGCGCGAGGGGCAGTCTGCATATATGCCGCAAGTAAATGCCCAATTAAAATGGGATGATAATTTGATTTTACAATCTAGTATTATTCCTTCTTTATCTCTAGGTAATTTTGTCACACCGGAGCAAACTGTAAAGTTTGGAACACAGTATAATACATTAGCTGGTGTTCAGTTAGACCAGATGTTATTTAATTGGTCTTACATACAAGGTATAAAGGCAATACAACCAGGATACGATATTGCTAAAACTAAGAAATTAAAAACTGAAAATGACGTAGTGTATAATACTATTGTTTCTTACTATAATGTACTGTTGATAAATGAAAATGAAAAGCTTTTAAAACAAAATCAAGATAGATTGACCCAAACTATTCCGATTGTAAAATTGCAATTAGACAAAGGAATGGTTAGAAAGGTAGATGTAGATAAAGTTCAGGTAAATTACAATAATATTACTAGTCAATTGTCCATGCTTACTGCTAAAAAAGGGGTTGCATTAAATAACTTAAAATACAACATGGGCTTTCCGCTAGATACTCCGTTAGATATTGATACTACTTTTAACCATGAGATTATTTCTTCTGTTAATTATACAGATACTGCAAATATTAACAACAGAATAGAGATGCAGTTGATGCGAAAAAATATAAACCTGCAAAAGATTCTATTAGAACGAACCAAAGGAAATTATCTTCCACAGCTTTCTTTTTATCTTAAATACGGTGGCATGGCGTTTGGAAATAAATATGCACAAGCATTTACCAATTGGCATCAATTTTCGAGCTTAGGGTTTCAAGTAAATATCCCTATTTTTGATGGATTGCGTAACGCCAGTGCAATAAAAATGGGAAAATTAAACATTTCCAACTTACAACAAGATATGGCATTGCAGGCAGAAGGGATGAAATTACAGATGATGAATGCAACTACAGAAATGCAGAATGCCGAAGAAACTTTGCTGTTAAATAAAGAAAATATTGACCTTGCTAAAAACGTGTATGATGTAAGTACCTTACAATATCAAAAAGGGGTAATTAGCTATACCGACTGGTTGACAGCTGAATATTCTTACAAAGAAGCAGAACAAAATTATTTGACTTCATTAGTAAAATATTTACAATCTAAAATTGACGCAGACAAATCCAACAACAACTTAGATATCTATAAAAAATAATTCCAACTTCAACCACGAATAAATAAGAACATGAAAAATAAAATCATCATCGGAATAGTAGCGCTACTTTTAATAGGAGGGGTAACGTACAAACTCGTACAAAACAAAAAAATCATTAATAAAAATGAAACCCCCGTGGACAGAAGTAACGTACCGGTATCGGTGACAACTTTTGACGCCAATTATTTTCCTACTAATACGGAATACGCATTGCCTGCGGTTTTAGATATTAACAATAGCGGAACGATAACCACCATGCAGCCCGGCAAACTTTCGAGTTTTGATATTGAAATCGGTAAGCAAGTGAAAAAAGGACAGCTAGTAGGCCGAATAGACTCTAAGCAGCGAGAAATAGGAATGAAATCTACTGACGCAACGATAAAAAAATTAGAAGCCGATTTGCAACGTACGCAAGACTTAGTAGCCGGAGATGCAGCACCTTCTAATAGCATTAATGATTTGAATTATAATTTAGAATCGGCTAAAATACAGCGAGAAAGCTATCAACAACAAATTGCGGATAACAACATCTATGCTCCGATAAGTGGAATGATAGTGCAAAAAAATGCGAATGCCGGTGAGTTTGCCAATCCCGGAACTCCTTTAGCAATTATAATGGATGTGTCTGTTTTAAAAGCAATTGTTTTTGTAAGTGAACGTAATATCTATGATTTGAAAATAGGGCAAACTGCACAAATTACTTCTTCTATTTTTCCAAATAAAAATACACCCGGAATAATAAAATACATTGCACCGAAAGGTGATGAAAACCACAACTACAGAGTTGAGGTAGAAATTCCGAATAACGGGTATAAAGCTGGAACCTATGTAAGTGTAAAATTCAAGGCAAAAAAAACCGGTGAAGCGTTACAAATACCAAAATTAGCATTGGTGGAAGGAGTAAAAAATCCTTTTGTATATGTGGTTAACGGTACTAATGGAGTCGCCGTAAGAAAATTAGAACTTGGAGAAGAAATCGGACAAAATGTAGTAGTAATAAGTGGATTGACAGCCGGTGATAAAGTAATTACCAGTGGACAAATAAATTTAACCCCTAATAGCAAAATTGCAATCGTAAATCCAAAAAATTAATAACATGACAGTTACCGAAATTGCAATAAAGAGACCATTATTAATTATGGTGGTGTTCGCCACTTTAATTATATTCGGTATTCTAGGCTATTCTAAGCTTAATTATAACTTATTGCCAAAATTCGAAGCCCCTATAATCTCCATCCAAACGGTGTATAAAGGTGCGTCTTCGGATGAAGTGCAAAACAATGTCACCAAAAAAATTGAAGATGCCGTTTCTTCTATCGAAGGCGTTGATATTATTTCTTCCTCTTCACAAGAAAATGTTTCCGTTGTAACCATCCAACTAAAACAAAAAGCCGACCCGAGCACTGCTCAAACTGACGCCCAACGTAAAATCAATAATATAAAAAATGACTTACCAGATGGGGTAGATGAACCTATAATCAGTAAGTTTAGCTCCAGCGATATTCCGGTGCTTAGGCTAAGTACATTTGCCAATGTAAATGAAACAGAACTGTACGACCTTGTTGACTTAACGATAAAACCGATTTTACTCAATGTACCGGGTGTTGCTCAAGTATCTCTTACCGGCGGTAGTAAACGTGAAATTGAAGTGCGTTTGGATAACGATAAATTACATGCTTACAACCTTTCCTCCGCACAAGTTTATCAAACAATTGCTTCGAGTAATATGTCGTACCCGGCTGGTCACATTGAAGATGCCGACAACAGATTTACCATCCGTTTAAATGAAAAATTCAATAACGTCGATGCATTGCGTAATCTCATTATTCGTGAAAATAGATTGGGAAGCAAAATTTATTTAAGCGATATCGCCAGCGTTACCGATGCTACTGAAACACCTTCTACCATTAACAGAATAAATGGAAAAGTAGGATTAGGGATGCAGATTTTTAAACAAACCGATGCCAATGCCGTAGAAGTAAGCAATCAGGTAAAAGCTACGTTAGATACATTAGTTAAAGAATATAAATCCCAAGGATTTAACTATTCCATTGCTATTGACCAATCTATCTATACAATGGAATCGGCACAGTCTGTTATTCACGATCTATTTTTAGCCGTATTAATTGTGGCGGGGGTTATGCTCATTTTCTTACATAGCGTTAGAAGCTCCATGTTTGTTTTGGTATCGCTGCCATCGGCTATGATTCCGACTTTTTTATTAATGTACTTAATGGGCTTCTCTCTCAACCTGATGACCTTGCTGGCATTATCTCTCGTTGTTGGTATTTTGGTAGATGATAGTATTGTGATTTTAGAAAATATTTTCCGACACATGGAAATGGGTAAAGATAAAGTAACGGCAGCTATTGAAGGACGTGCAGAAATCGGATTTACCGCAGTCGCAATTACCTTAGTCGATGTAGTGGTGTTTGTTCCCCTATCTTTAGCAGGAGGCTTAATTGGAAATATATTGCGAGAATTTGCCTTAGTAGTAGTTTTCTCTACCTTGATGAGTTTATTTGTTTCTTTTACACTTACGCCATTGCTCGCCTCCCGTTTTGCTAAATTACAACACCTGAGCAAAGATACAATTTGGGGGGCTATCAACTTACACTTTGAAAATAACATCAATAAGCTGATTGATATTTATGGTAAAATTTTAGATTGGGCTTTGGGACATAAACGTTATGTAATTTTAGGTGTAATCTTATTGTTTGTAGGAGCCGGAAGTTTAGGATTTTTCGGATTTATTGGTAGCTCTTTTGCCGGCAATGGCGATAGAGGAGAATTTAACCTAATTGTGGAATTAGAACCACAAGCTACATTGGCACAAACCAATCGGGTAACTCAACAAATTGAAAAAATTATTTTAGGTTATCCCGAAGTCACCAAAGTATTTACCAATGTAGGGGCTACAGGTACAATGATGGGAGGGTCTATATCTACCCCCAACCAAGCAGATATGACGGTAGGACTGATAGATAAACAAAAACGGACACTTTCAACAGATCAGTTCTGTGCCCAATTACGAAACCGATTGGATAGCATTCCGGGTATTAAATTCTCCATGAAACCTACTCAGATTACAGGAAACAACCAACCGCAAATACAACTAGTAGTAATGGCGGCTAATATGGATGAACTTTGGGCGGCCGCAAAAAAAGTAAAGGAGATTGTAACTAAAACTCCGGGTGCCGATTATGTTGACTTTAGTACCAAATCATTGAAGACGGAGGTACAAGTAAAATTAGACCGTGATAAAATTGCACGATTGGGATTAAGTATCCCTATGGTAGGCACTGCAATACAGCTGGCATTTAGAGGAAACGACCAATCTAAATATAAAGAAGGTGGCGAAGACTATGCCATTAATATTACTTACGACAAAGCCGAAAAAACAAGCATCCAAGATATTGCTAATACTACTTTGCAAACACCACAAGGCGGCTTGGTTCGCTTAGGCGATGTAGCCACCATCCAAGAAATACAAGGACAATCGGTACTGGAACGCTACAACCGTTTAAATTCCATACAAGTGCTAGCCTCTACCGTTGGCCGACCTACAGGTTCGGTTACTGCTGATATCAAAAAACAAATTGATGCCGCCGGTTTTCCGTCCGCTATACAAATAGAATATTTGGGAGAACAAAAAAACCAAGGAGAATCCTTTGGGAGCTTAGGTATTGCTATGGGCTTAGGTATCTTATTAGTATATCTAATTATGGTAGCATTGTATGAAAGTGCATTGTATCCATTCGTAGTTCTATTCTCTATTCCGGTAGCGCTTATCGGTGCCATATTGGCATTATCCTTAACGATGGAAAGTTTGAGTATTTTCGGGTTTATTGGGTTTATTATGCTTATGGGATTAGTAGCTAAAAATGGTATTTTGTTGGTGGATTTCACCAACCACCTCAAAGCTCGAGGGCTTGGACTAAAAGATGCATTAGTGGAAGCCGGAAAAGAACGCTTACGACCTATATTAATGACCACCGTTGCCATGATATTTGGGATGTTGCCCATTGCATTGTCTAACGGACCCGGCTCTGAATTTAAACATTCGATGGCTTGGGTAATTATTGGAGGTTTAACGAGTTCCTTAATACTTACACTCTTGGTGGTACCTACTGTGTATTACATTTTTGACAGATTGGTAGAGCGCATTCGAAACCGGAAAGCCCGCACCGAAATTGTAAATTCTACTCCGAATTTTACTGTCGAAAAATAATACAGACACATGAGTTCCTTGCTTATCCGTCGGGCGACACTAAGTAGCCGGACGGATAAGATTTAGTACCTTTCGGGCAGTTGCCCTATTCCGGCGAAGTTGAAATTGTTTTTATTAGTTTAGTTCTAAAATTAACAGTGTTTTATTGGTCTTGCTTTTTGATGCCAAAAAGTAACAAAAAGCGACGTAATGGACAAAAATGGGTCTTTTTTTTATCTGACATCTGAAATCTGACATCTGAAATCTCACCTCTTATGTCATATATCCTCTGCTGTGTTGTTTTTAGATTTTCTTTTTTCTTGATAAAAAAGGAAA
>CAZXRF010000009.1:19200-68313 GCA_964642875.1 uncultured Chitinophagales bacterium
CTATTCGAGTGCAAAGGGACATGCCCCTATCACTCACCTCTTTCCTCTGAAATCTGACATTTGAAATCTCACATCTGACATCTGAAATCTTATGTCTTATATCCTCTGCTGTGTTGTTTTTAGATTTTCTTTTTTCTTGATAAAAAAGGAAACAAAAAATCAAGCCAAAACGAACGTTCCGCACACGAAGCAGTGCTTAGCTACGCGTTTTGGCAGCCCACGCTTCGGGCAGTGTGCAAATGGTGTTCCGATTTATTGATAATCAATGGTAAATGGTATTTCTATTCGAGTGCAAAGGGACATGCCCCTATCACTCACCTCTTTCCTCTGAAATCTCACCTCTTTCCTCTGAAATCTCACTACTTACTACTCACTACTTACTACTCACTACTTACTACTCACTACTTACTACTTACTACTATTTTTCCACCAAATCCACGTTTTCTACAATTTTTTTGAAAAAAACAGGGTAATAACATAAAATTTTAATATAGCGTAGTAGCGGAATACCTTGATTTACACTAACTTTGTAAGCCGTGCCTAAAGTACGGCAGCCGAAATTAAAACAACGTATATGAAGAAAATTTACAAACCCCAAACTTTTCTTAGTGTTATTTTAAATTCTAAAAACGAGGATAAAAAGCCTTTGTTTTTTAATACGCTATTAACTGATTTTATGATAAATAGTTACGTGATTCTATTATTTGTATTTTTATTGTTTACCGGAAATAATATTTACTCACAAGTATCTTATTTAGGATTAGATGGTGGTCTAGAAGGCACAGCAACTATTGATAATACAGCTCAAACTGCACCAGCTGCTGGTGTTTGGAGGAAAGCGAATGCAACTCAAACAATTGCTAACGAAACAACAACTGTACGTTCTGGTTCAAATTCATTGAGAATTAACAATACAGACGCTAGTAATGCAAGACGAGTTTGGTCGCCAAATTTCACAGTATCATCTACAACTTCTAGTGTAACTGTTCAATTTTGGAGAAGATCATCAAGTACTACAAACACACAAACTAACCAACAAGGAATAATTAATAATACAGAAGGACTGTCTGGAACATATAGTCCTGTAACCGCTGCAAATACTTGGGAAAAAGTTACTTACACAAAAACATCTTCAACTTGGACAACAATTGCTGGCATTGTAATGCACAAACAATTAGGAACAGGTGGTACAATGTATATCGATGACATGGCAGTATATACTGGTGCTGTAGATAACACCGCACCTAATGATGCAACTGCTGCGGCAACAGCGAATCCAACAAATAACTCACTAGACGTAAGCTGGACAGCAGCTTCTGGTGGCGTAGATGGTGGTGGCTATATTGTGGTTAGAGGTTTGGCAGACCCAACTACAGCTCCAAATGTTAATGGTATTTATGCAGTAAATAATTTAGTTGCGGCTGGTATGACTGTAGTTTATAGTGGAACTGGAACTAGTTTTACAGATGGTTCTTTAGCTTCTAATACTCAATATTTTTACAGAGTTTATACTTATGATAAAGCATATAACTATGCTACTGCAGCTACTTGTAATGGAACCACTACTGGTGGTTGCACAACACCAACTACTCAAGCATCTGCTTTATCAACTAACACACCAACTATTGATGGCTTTAATGCTGCTTGGACTGCTGGTACTGGAAACGGCACTATGATAGTAGTTCGACCAATTGCACAACCAAATACTTTACCAACAAGTGGTACTGCTTATACTGCTAATTTAGCATGGGCTTCTGCTACACAAATAGATGCAAACAATAGAGTTATTTTTAGAACTAACGGTACATCTTGTGGACCAGTTACGGGTTTAACTGCAGAAACACAATATACAATAACTGCTTACGAATACAACACAACAGGAAATTGTTACAATACAACATCGCCACCTTCTGTAACAAGATATACATTAAGTACTGAGCCAACTGCACAGCCAGCTAGTGGATTTAGTTCAAGCACATGTAATGCAACATCAATAGACCTTACAGTGCCAGCTATTTCTGCCGGAGCAGACGGATATTTAATTATCAGAAAAGTAGGTTCAGCTCCAACAGGTTTACCTACAGATGGAACTGCCTATGCTGTTAACGATGTAATTGGTGATGCTACTGTAGCTGCTATTGCTACAGCTGCAGGAACTATTACTATTAGTGGATTATCTTCAAGCAATATGTATTATTTTCAATTAGTTCCTTATAACGCAAATAGTAGTGCGGCTGCTCAAACATATAATTATTTAACAAGTGGTACTTTGCTACAAACTAATATTTCCACTACAGCAACTAATACTAGCAGTGCTTCTACAGTAGAAACGGATGCTTCTTACAGCTATACACAAAATATACCTTATGCAAATTATCAATCAACACCAGTTCCAGCTTTGTCATCAAATAGTGTAGGTGTTCATAATATAATTATTAAAGATGGTGGTGCAACAACTGATGCAGATGCACTGCCAACCACTTTAACCGCTATTTCTTATACATACACAGGTGCTGCAAATACCGTACGTGCAGCGGCTTTGTTTACAACAACTGGCTCAAAAGTAGCAGATGCAACAACAATAGGTGCAAATTCAATTGTTTTTACCGGCTTAAGCGGTAGCAATGTTACAACAAATGATAATAATAGTGGCGGGGCAAAACAACTTATTTTACGTGTTACTTTTAACACAACAGTAACAGATAACGATAAACTGGTATTTACTGTTAGTGCTGTAACAGGTGGTGCGATATGTAATTATTCGCAATTCGCTTTAGCAAATGGAGGAGGAGCATTTTCTGATAATATTGGAATTAATGAAAACCGTATTGAAGTTACAGCCGACAGAATAGTTTTTGGTACACAGCCTGCAAGTACATCTGTAAATACCAACTTATCTGCTTTTACGGTACGCTTTCAAGATGCAAACGGGAATTTAGATTTTGACTTTAACAGAACAGTAACACTCACAGCTACAGACGGAGGAGTAAATATGTCTGCATCTGCATCATATAGTATTACAGCCCCTCATACTGGCATTGTAACATTTAGTGATGTACAATTTACAAGTGCCCCACAAACAGCAATTACAATTACGGCTACTACAAGTGGTTTAGCAACATCAAATTCTGTTAAGTCTAATGCGTTTAATATTACAACTATAGTTTATAATCATGGTGATTTTAGAACAAAAAGCTCTGGGAAGTGGTCTTATAATGCTTCACCTCCTGTAGATATAACACAATGGGAAAAGTACAATAGCTCAATTCCAGGATGGGAAGATTTTAGTGGACAACCAAATACCAGCCCAGAATATACTGCTTATATTACAAAAAATACAGAAATTCCAACTAATGCCACTGCTCACGGAAGAGCAAAAATTATAGTTATGAGAGATCCTTCAACAAATTTACCTGCGACTCTTACGTTTAAACCTTCTGCAAATTGGACTTTTAGAAATGTATTAGTAAAAGAAGGTTGTACAATAGATATGCAAACAGAAGGTTTTAATGTATTGAGTGGTGCAGATTTTGAATTAGAAGATGGTGCGAATTTCCTGTTTAATTTTAGTTCAACATCTGCTTCAACACTAACTAGTAGTTTATGGAATGGAGTGGAAAAGTTTCACCCAAATTCAAATTTTATTGTTAAAGACCATGAAGCAGGAAGTGGTAAATATTTTTTGCCGCCAGCAGCATATTTGACAGCAAATACATACAATGGTATAACTGCATATTTTGGTAATCTATCATTAGAATCTGCTGATGAAGTAAGATTTACCACCAATAATTTATCGGGTACAAGTAATTATTTAACCCATAGTGATTTTTCAATAACACCATCTAAGGCTCAATCTCTATGGTATGGTTCAGGTACATGGGTAATAGGCAGAGATTTTAAAATATCAAATCCATCCTTTGCTTTGACTTTAACAACCAGTGCAAATACAATAACTTTTAATGTAAAACGTCATCTTGTTAAAGATGGAGCAAATGCTTTTAGATTGGTAAATAATGCAAGTGGTAATGTTACAATTAATGTTGATAGTAGCGTTTTTGTAAATTCTGGAACAATGGATCTGAATTTTACAACAGGAGGTACGGGTATAATAAATGTAAAAGATGATTTAACAGTTGTATCTTCAGCATATTTAATGTCAACAGCTACAACAGGGCAACTCAATTTTAACGGTATATACAATAGCTTAATACCTGCTACTATCCAAACAATTAATAATGCTTCTGCACCTTCAACTTCAAGTGACAATCAAAATGCAGGAATTAATTTTAGCGTTAAAGGAGGGGCTTATGCTCAATTAATAAATCAGAATTTAAAATTAGGTAAAAGTAGTAGTTTAACAGTTGAAACTGGTTCTACATTTGATTTTGGGTTTGATGGAGTAAACGGAGCTGGTAGTACTGCTCTGAATCTTACAGGTTATGGAATTACTGGAACTGGATTTACCTCACAATCACAAGCATATTTAAAAATAAGTTCTCCATCAGGAATTGTAACTACATCTGGTTCGGTTGGTAATATACAAACCAATACAGCACCAACTATTAATACTTTAGAGACTTTCCATTATATAGGAAAAGAAAATCAACACACCGGAACTTGTATTGGTACTGCAAGTAATGGTCGTGCTGTAATAGTAGATCTAATTGATAATAATACCTCATTAACTCCAGACGTGTCTTTTGGTGTAACAGCTACTTCATATTCTTATATTAACTCAAATAATGGTGGCATCTTAGATATTCGAAAAGGTAAGTTTATTGAAACAACTGGCGAATATGTTTTCGGCTCTGATGGTGCTTTGAAAATGGAACCCGGTACTTTGTACAAAATTGTAAAAGGATATAGTAATCCATTGGCTGCCGGACCAGAACCTGCATCTCCCAATAATTTTATTCCAAGAATGAACGGTACTTATACTCTAAATGGTGGAACCATTGAATTAGGTGGAAATTCAGCAGGTAATTATTTTCAAACTTTACGAGGTGGAAAAACGTATGAGAATATAAAGTATAGTGGTTCAAATACTTATGTATATCCTACCAATAGTTCATATACGTATAAAAATTTAACAAGTAATGTAACTATAAATGATTCATTAATTATATCAGAAAATGCAGTGCTTGATTGTATAGATAGATCTGGCACGGCGGCATCATTTGAAGGTGATGGTGGTTTAGTGATGGATGGCGGACGTATGCGAATTAAAAATTCTTCTACTACTCAGCCCGAATTAAAAGGGGATAATGTACCATATTTATTAACCGGTGGAACAGTAGAATTTTACGGTACAAGTGCTACACAGCAACAACAAATTCGAGGTAATTTTAGAACTATACTTTCTCCATTAAAAATAAATTATTACAATATCGACATCAATGCGGATGCAGCAAATTACTCTACTTCAAATGCTGGTAACGTGGATTTGAACTCTAGTTTTACACTTAGCGGAAATATGAATGTAAATACTCCAGCTGTACTCCGTATGGATAAAGAAGAAAGCATTGATGGCAGTGGCACATTTAATGTAAATGATGGTGCAGGTTTAATGTACGGTGGTTGTGTAGGTACTCCAAGTTCGGCTGTGGAAGGTTTGCAGGCAAGCAATACGCCGGGCGATGTTACAAATTCTGGTAATATCAGAACGGATAACCGCAGTTTTAGCTCTTTGGCGAGCTATGGCTTTATTAGTGCAGGGGATATGCCTTCCGGCGATGGAATCCCATCTTCCGTAGCAGGTTTATATGTTTATAAAACCAACAGTGCTGATGTTGTCACTTTATCAAAAAGTGTAAAAGATAATGGGAATTTAGGGTTGCATAACGGTAAAATCCTTTCCTCTGCAAGTAATAAACTTACCTTAGAAACAACTGCATCTATTGTGAACACACCAACAAATGCAGGTGGTGAAACAAACATGGGTCATGAAAATAGTTATGTTATTGGGCCGTTAGGTTATAATTCTGCCTCTACATCACCAATTATTTTTCCTATTGGCAGCACTGAAAAATATGGACCTATTGCTTTAACACCGAAAGGTGCTACACAAACTTATACTTGCGATTATACAAGCACCGGCTATGGCAACTACGCTATAGATGGAACAGATACGCCACCATTAGACCATGTAAGCAAAGTAGAATGGTGGAATGTTTCGTCAACAGAAACGGGTGCTAACGATGATGCCAAAGTGAAATTATACTGGCGAGCGCATAGCAAAGTAAGTCCTACCAACACCGATTGGAGCAATTTGCGTGTAGCGCATTTTGATGGCACTGATTGGAATACAGAAGGCACTGTTGCTACTACAATTCATCCAACACCAACAACTGCTTGGGGTTGGGTACAAAGCGATAATTATGTGCCAAATTTTTCTCCAATTACTATAGGAACTATTACTGCAAATAACCCTCTCCCTGTCGAGCTCACCTCCTTTACCGGACAGTGTACCGACGGCGAAGTGCTATTGAAATGGACAACCGCCTCCGAGTTTAACAGTAAAGAATTTTTGCTACAACGCTCCGAAAACGGAAAAACATACTCTACTATTGCCACCCTTCCGTCGGCAGGGTTTTCTAATATGCCTAAATATTATTCCTTTACAGACATCAACGCTAAAGGCAGCGATTATTACCGATTAGTAGAAATAGCAGTGGACGGCAAAGAAACCATACATCCGTTTATTTATGTTACTTGCGAAGCTACCAACCATATCCAAGTGTATTATTCCACTCCAAAAATCTGGAGCGATGTCACTGCCACGCATGACAAGCAATTAGTGTTTAACATTTTTGAAGTGTCGGGTAAATTATTGCATACTGAAATCAAAAATATCAGTAAGGGGTACAACCATTTTGAGCTGAACAATAAAGAACATTTGGCAAAAGGGGTGTATGTTATACAGGTAATCGATAGTGGCTCGCTCAGCACTTATAAAGTAATGGTGGAGTAATGGATTCGGAATTTTTGGAAGAGATATTGTAACGAATACCATAGATTTTTTGTTTTCAAAATGACAAATTCTATAACAATACAACATCCCAGTCTTTCCAGACTACCTCATAATTTTTACTTTTTATAATTGCAGCAATTTCTTGCGTAGTTCGCTCATCATTAATCTCAAATTGTTTCAGAGCTTCTGAGTTAGAATAGCCGCCGGGTTCTGTCTTACTACCCGCACTCATGGAGGTAATGCCGCAGTCTATAGCAATATCTCTAAACAAAGGTCGCTCGCGCGTAGATAGTGACAATTCCACATCAGGAAAGCAAATACGATAAGCGCAGATGAGTTGCAGTAATTCTTTTTCTGTTAGCAATGATTTTGGCTTAAACTCGCCTTCATGCGGACGGATACGCGGAAAAGAAACAGAATATTTAGTTTGCCAGTACGTGCGTTGCATATACGTTAAGTGTGCAGCATTAAAGTAGCTGTCGGTGCGCCAGTCTTCCAACCCTAATAACACCCCTAATCCGATTTTATAAACTCCTGCTTTGCCTAATCTATCGGGGGTTTGTAGACGATATTCAAAATTAGATTTCTTGCCTTTCGGATGGTAAAGTTTATAGGTTTCCTGATGGTACGATTCCTGATAAACTAAAACAGCATAAAGTCCGTTATTTTTTAGAAGTTCATATTCTTGTTGTGATAAAGGCTGCACTTCTATAGCTACTTGTGCAAAATGTTGGGTTGAAATTGTAATAGCATTCTTCAAATAATCAATACCTACTAATTTATCATGCTCGCCGGTTACTAATAATATGCTGTCATATCCATACGATTTTATTATTTCAATTTCTTTGAGTATTTCTGCATCGGTAAGCGTTTTTCTTGGAATTTTATTCGTAAAACTAAACCCGCAATACGTACAAATATTTTGACATTCATTACTCAAATACATAGGTTCAAATAATTGGATGTTTTTGCCAAAACGCTCTTGCGTTATTTGTCTGCTCAGTGCTATCATTTCTTCTAAAAATGGGGTAGCGGCAGGAGAGATAAGTACTGCAAAATCTTGTAGATTTTTATTCGTATTCAAAAGTGATTGTCGAACATCAGAAGATGTAAATGTTGTAAATTGTTTTTGAATATTATCCCAATTATATTGATGTATTTCTTCGGTAAACATGGCACTATTTTAAGAAAGGAGAACAATACAAAGGTACAAAGATGTCTTTGTTTTTGATACTGAAAGTTTCAATTGTATTTATGTTTTTACTGAATGGTTGTGTCTTTAATGACCAACTATTTTTCTCCTTTCGATTGGTGGAAACACCAACTAAAAGGAGAAAGCCCAATGCACTTGCTTCTGCTGCTTCTTGATTTTGTTGTTTGTATTTCCATCCATTATCCTCCAACATTTGGGGGACATCATTATTTAAATTGTTAGATAAGAATGCACGAGTTTCTACTGCTTTATAGCGTTCTCCGTCTTTTAGTTCGGGTAGCCTATTGTCGTTATCTTGGTCGCTGTCTATTTGGTAGCGGAAATCGTCTTCTGTAAAGAAGTCGCTATCGGTTTCTTGCTTCCCACTACTTTCTACCCTTTTGCCGTCCGTAATATTATCCACCGCCTTTCCGATAAACTCACCCAATGATAGTTTACTTATCTGTTCTGGTGTCATCTTCAAAATATCGGGATTGCCTTTGCCAAATACTTGTTTTAGGTCGTTCCATACTTCGGCTACCCAATCTTTAATATCCTGCAACAACCCTTTATTTTTTCCTGCTAATCGTTTTTGTCCCTCCTCTCCATAAAGTGTTGCCAAGACCTCATCGGCTATTTTGTTTTCATCGCCTTTTAGGTGTGCATATTCCTCACTGTTTTTAATCCTATCCCATTCAGGGCTATCCTTAACAAGCTCTCTGCCTTTCTCCCATAATTCATGGTTGTTTTCCTTAATATGCGTATTCCATAAATGCCCAAGCTCGTGTACTGGCGTGTTGCTGTCAACGAATTTAGGGTCTATAAACACATGCCCATCTGGCGTTACATAGCCTTTTACTTCGCCTTGTGAGGTGCGGAGGAATTGAACCCCTTGTTCACTTAAAGAATTTGCATCTGTAAATACTTTATTCGCAGGCAATGTTTTAGATATTATATCGTATTCCCCTTTAAGATTCGATTCTCCATGCGCTACGGCATAATCTCTATTAATAGTAACCCAATCGCCAGAATTAATATCTTTTACCCCTTTAGGTACGGCACGATATACAGTAACCATTTTGTCGGGGTTACCTTTAAATGACTGTAAAATACTATGCGATTTTTTATCTATTGCCCTGTTCCCATTTCCGTAATAATGCCAACCCATCTCTGAATACACATCTTTCGGATATATTTCATCTAATCTGTCAATAGAAACACTTACATCATCTTTGCCAGTAGGTGCTGTATGTCTCATACGATAATCGTAACCATCAGACATCATCCTCAACGGATTGGTAGCATTTTCGAAATCTTTGCGTATCTTTGTACGGTCGCTTTGGCTAATGCTCGTTTCGGACGTGTAGGAAGACGGTCTCTTAGGAGTTGCACTTTCATCATTAGTTGAGCGACTTTTTTCTGCCCACATGGTTACGTTCTCCATGTTTGTATTGCCTGCACTTACCTCACGCTCTACCACTACTACATAACCGTTTTCTAAGTCTTTGTAATACCTTACACTTTCTGCTCCTTTTGTTGTTGGGTTGCCTTTAACCACTCTATCGGGAGAACCCATAATATAAGGCGCAAGGGCTATATCCTCTTTGGTTAATGGTATTGAGTTTTTTTGCAACTTCTCCCCATCAATGCCGTGCATATTGTTAATATACCTTACCTCGTCCGCTTTTATCCTATGGCTGTTTATCTTATGTCCCAATACTTTTTCGGCTGCTCGGTTGGCACTTTCAGGAATTTCGATACTCGCTTTGCCGTCTTTTATTTTTCCGTCTAATACATCTTTTATAAATTGCGATGCTTTGGCTACTTGGCTCGCTATACTCGCATTCTTTTCATACGCTGCTGTAAAGTCTTTCCCAAATCGTTGCTCCATATCGGCTCGCATCTTCGCTTCATCTACGGTAATAGACTTAGCCAATCCCTTTCCAAACAACTTGCTAATGAAATTAGTCTTTTCTTTCGCTGTTAATGGTGTTATTATCGCTTCTTGTGTTTTTCCTTTTTGGAATAAAATATTATTGTTGTCGCTGCTGAATGTACCTGCATTGTCATCCTTTAGAGTCCCATTTGTTCCATATTTTGCTTGAACTTCATTTAAAAGCCCAAGCTCTAAATAGCTTTTATAGAAACCATACACTTCTGGACTTGTTTCGTTTAATATTATATAATCCAATACCGATATGTCTGCCAAGCCTAACTGTTTTTTTGCTAAATTTACTGCACTTCCACTGTCGTTATTTCCGTAAAAAATAACTGAAGTAACTGTTGCGGCATCGCCAATAAAGGTCATTACTTCTTTTGCGTTTATTTCTCCGGTAAATACATAATTGCCAACAATCTCTCCTGTGTTATTCAACAACAACATGGCATTTTTAGGTAGAGCAGAGAACCTAAACTGCTGAATAGCCGTAACTGCATCTTTTGCTATTCTGATTTTGCCAATTGGCTTACTAAGCATTTCTTGTTCATCCATTACATGGGTTTGAAACTTCTTGCTTACTGGTATATCGCTCCTTGTATATACGGTGTGGTCGTTTTCATTGTTTATATGTACATACTCTTTCTTGTAGGTATCCATTATGATATGCTCTACCTGTACATCCAATACTCCCAATGCAGCTCTAACTTTTGCAGTTAGCGAAAGGTCGGCTTTAGAGGGTGTCATATTGCCTGTTGGGTGGTTGTGCACTAAATACACTTTTTCGGATGTGTTTTTTTTTTACTCCGTTTAAAATAGTGCGCACATCAATTAGAGTCCCAGCAACTCCGCCTATACCTAAAAATTGTATATGAGGATTGCCATTTTTATCAACATGAACGGCAAAAGAATGTTCAACGGATTTATTTTCAAGTAACCGCATAATATGGGCTACGTCTGCATGTGACTTAATTTTTGCACCACCAGTAAAGGATAAATGTTTTATTTTATTCCAAACCGCCCTTACGCTAAGATATTTACTATTATCGGCACTTCCACCCCATTGTAAGTCGTTGGTGTCGGCAATAGGACCATGTCCATAATCTCCTCCGTGTTCTGATAAATAAGATATTCCATCTGCGGTATTTTGTTCTATAAAGTTACCATTTTTTCCATTATCTCCGTATAGGTATATCTTACTTCCCTCTGCAACGTCTTCTGTCTCGCTTAACATTTGCTCTTTGCGTTCCTGCTCGGTCATTGTTAAGCGTTTCTGTGCGTTGCGGGCTTCTACTTCGCCAATGATTTGCTTTCTTATACCTCCCGAATCTTTACCGTCAAACTCTCCTTTGCGCATACTGCCCAAACTAGCTTTTACAAGGTCGTTTAGTTTCAGATTCAGCACCTGTTCAGGAGTATAGCCTTTCAGTGATACGCCAAACTTATTAGCTATCCATTGTATAGCATCAGATACTGCTGTTTTCAGCTTATTATAAAATGACTTTTCTAGCTGTGCATTACCCACTTCGCCCACCATCTGTGTTCTTGCTTCGGCTTGTTGCTCGGCAAGGGTTTTGCCGGCATAAGATTTGTTGTTTTGCACCCTCTCCAAATAGCCTTGTTCCTTTGCCAGTTTATCCAAAGCCGTGATAGCCGCCTTAGCGTGGGCATCGCCACTGATAGCCGCTTCGCTCATCATACTGTCAAACGGATGATAGGTTTCATGTATCAGCGTTTCTGCGTTCAGGTGTTCGGGGTTGATATAGTATTCCCTTTGTCTTGTTTCGGGATTGATATAGGTTGCGCCAAAGATAGTGCCGTCTGCCGTGCGGAGGAAGTCTATGTCCCATAAAAGCTGTATGCGACTATCTTCTGCTCTCGCCATTAATTGCAACGGATTATTCTTTGATGTAACAATATCCTTTAGTACCTTTGCAGCATCTTTACCGATAGCAGGACTTGACTTACCCTGATTGCTACTATCGGTATTGGCACTTGTGGCAGTAGTCGGATTTGAGTTACCCGAATTTCTACTGTCTGCAAGGACTTTTTCTTTTAAGTACACATCATGTACATACATCCTGTTCTTGCTTCCACGAACCGTTACTACCCCGATATATTCTTTTCCATCTACTACGATAGGTGCGGCTATCATTCCGCTTTCGGTGGTTTCGCCCTTGTGGTGTTGTCCCCATTCTTTTATCTCAATACCATTTTTAAGTATTTCAGGAATAGCTTTAAATGCTGCTGCTTTCTCCCTGTAATTACCATGTTCTAAATCGGTTATAATAGCCTTTTGGTCTAACAGCACTTCACCAAAAACAGACTTCACTTTATTCCCAAACGAATTAAAGAAGTCTAAAACTTGTGTTCTCAATGGCTTCCCTGCTTGTTGAGAAAACTCTTTACCTGTAAGATTAGCTACCGCTTTACCCTTAAACAAAAAGTTGTATTGCTTTTGCAGTTTATTGACTTTTGCCATAAAATCGGCAGAGTCTTTGCCTAATACCTTAGTAAGCGTTTTTGCATCGGTAACTACCTTACCAGATATGCCCATTGCCTTAGTCCACGCCTTAGTAAAAGCATTAAACTCTTCTTTGGTAAATGTTTTTCTGTTGTTAGGAGCGTTGTTGTCTTTTTGGAATAAAATATTATTATTGTTACTGCTGAATGTACCAGCATTGTCTGTGGCGGATTTGATTTGGGAGGGATTTTCTACAACAACTATTTTACTATTGTTTAGCAGCACATCCCCCTTACCAATAAAAATAGGAACTATATTTTTACCATATCTATCTGCAAGTGCTTTATCTTTTGCAAAATAAAATCCATCAGGAGCAGTATAAGTTGGCTTTACCGTATTACTCCATATTTTATCTTTTGCAAACTCATTAAACCATACATCAGTCCCGTGATACACCACCAACGGCTCTCCGTTCTCATCAACTACTTTACTTGAATTTTCAGGGTCATTATCCCAATCCCCAAACCATGCTTTAAATCGTTCGGTTCTTACCGCTACCCATTGCTCCTCGTTTAAGTTAGTCGCCTTACCGTTCGGTGCTTGCATATAAGTACCGTTGGCTTTCGCTTGTTCTATAACGGTTTTCTTTTCAGCTTCAATCTCTGCTAAAACGCTTTCTTTTACCGTGCCATCTGCGTTAAAGTCGCTTTTAGTAAGCATACTATATTGTACGCCTAAGTCTTTTTGTTGTTTAGTAATAGTAGTTTCTTTTAAGCTAACTCCTTTATTATTGCTTTCTACCTGCTTAGGTGCAGTAAGCATATCTTTTAGTATTTTTCGTGCTTTATCGTAGTCGGTTTGTGGTATGCCTATCATGTCCATTACCCAGTTTACAATCCTATCTACTACTCCTTTATTTGCGCCTTGTAGTTTTTTTACAAAGTCAGGGTTGCTCAATTCTGCCAATAACTCATGTTCATTGGTTATGCCGTATTCGCCTTTTAGGTGTCCTTTGGCTTTGGAGTATTCCAACAACTTACTTAGTGTTTGTGCAGCTTTTATTTGCTTTTCACTAAGGTTTGCCAATGCTGTTTTATCGCCTTTTTTTACGGTATTTATAATGTGAGAGGTTACGCCGTGTACTGCTTCGTGTGTCATTACATAGGCGGCTCTTGCTGGATTGCCGAATATTCCGCTTCGTATGGTTATTTCACCATTTTTATAAGCCCCATTGCTATTCTTAGGGTGGATTTTAAAGTATTCTGCATCATTGATAAAGTTTACTTTTACCCCAAGTGCTTCTGCGGTTTTCTCTATGGCTTTCCATACTGTTTTAGTGGCTACGTTAGCATGTTTGCCTATAAACTCACTAATATCTTTTGCGGTGTATGGTTTTTTTTCTTCAAATCCATGCTGTGTAATGTGTTCACTGCTATTGTCAGATTTACCAGAATTGTCTTTGTGGAATACCCAATCATCATCTTCCACAATCTGTGGAGTTGCTTGTTGTACCTCTTCTTCAAATAAATACTTAAATTCTTGCTCTAACTCTACGTCTGATAATACTTTTAAATATTCTGGGTTCCCGCTCCGTCTTGTTCCCTTACTCCTTTTTCGTGGTTTTTCTCCACTTGTTTTAGTGTTTCCTCTTCCTGCTTCCTGAATTTTTTCTCCGCTATGTCTGCTATCTTGTTTATCAGAGTTTTCTGCTCTGGTGTCAGTTTTGTCCAGTCTATGTTTTTCATTTTCAGATAAGTTTACTTGGTTACTGCCCTCTAAATTAGTAGTTTTTTTGAGTTTTGCTGCTTACTTTTACCTAATAGTTGGTGAAAACAGGAACAGATAAGTCAAAAAAAATAGCCTGAAAAAAGCCTATTAAGCCTAAATTATTGAACCTAAGGAATAAAAAAACGCCAACCGAAGTTGGCGTTTTTGTTTATGATTTAGTGTTTGACTTAAAATTTTTAATTCTCAAATCTCATTACTTCAATCTATTTCAATCTTTCTATGATACCGGCAATACCTTGTCCGCCGCCGATACACGCAGATACCATGCCATAGCGTTTGTTTTGTAATCGCATTTCATTGATTAACTGTACGGATAGCTTAGCACCGGAACAACCTAGCGGATGCCCTAATGCGATAGCACCGCCGTTAGGATTGATGATAGCTGGATTTAAGCCTAAAGTTCTGATAACGGCTAAGGATTGAGCGGCAAAGGCTTCATTCAATTCTATCATTTGGATATCATCTAGTTTTAAGCCTGCTTGTTTTAATGCTTGCGGAATTGCCACTACAGGTCCGATGCCCATGATACGTGGTTCGCAGCCAACAACAGCACTTGTCACCAAGCGAGCAATAGGCTCAATGTTTAATTCCTTTACCATTCTTTCACTCATCACTAATACAAATGCAGCCCCATCAGATGTCTGTGAAGAGTTACCTGCTGTTACAGAACCTTTAGCGGCAAATACGGCTTTTAATTTCGCCAATCCATCAACCGTTGTGTCTTTACGCGGACCTTCATCTGTATCAATAACAGAAGAGCGTGTTTTACGTTTGTTGTTTTGTAAATACACTTCTTCAACAGTTACTGGTACTATTTGGTCTTTGAACTTTCCGCCTTCGATAGCAGCAATTGCTTTTTGGTGAGAATTGAAAGAAAATTGGTCTTGGTCTTCTCTGCTGATATTGTATTGTTGTGCTACAGCTTCTGCAGTTAATCCCATTGAAGAATAATAATCTGGAGTAGTGGCTGCGATGTCATAATTCAAGACCGTTCTCCAGCCCGTCATCGGTAGTAACGACATGGATTCTACACCACCGGCGATGATACATTCTGCCATGCCTGCTTTAATTTT
The DNA here is from genome assembly GCA_964642875.1 of uncultured Chitinophagales bacterium. GTDB lineage: Bacteria > Bacteroidota > Bacteroidia > Chitinophagales > JADIYW01 > JADJSS01. The sequence goes on from CAZXRF010000009.1 coordinate 34,624, forward strand.
AGCAGTCGCCATAGCAATGGTTTCTAAACCAGATGCGCAATAACGATTAACGGTTACGCCACCGATAGATAATGGCAGTCCAGCACGGAGTACAATCATACGACCGATTTGCATGCCTTGTTCCGCTTCGGGAATAGCATTTCCACAGATTAAATCATCAATTCTGGATGGATCTAAATTTGGTACTGAGGCTACCAAGTGTTTAACTACATCTGCAGCTAAATCATCAGGGCGATAAAAACGAAAACCGCCTTTTTTTGCTTTGCCTACCGCTGAGCGGTATCCGGCTACTATATATGCTTCATTCATAATTTGAGTATTAAGTATTAAGAAATAAGAATTAAGATCTTTTTGTTTTTATTAATTTGTAAATCATTCGTTGAATTTCCTGCAATTCACTAATAATAAGATTAACCATATCTTTGGATAAGAATTCTATATCAACACATAATAACAATTGTGTCTCTAATTCAAAACTAGAACCGTAAGCAATCTCTAAGAAATAAGCAAATTCTTTGTTAGAAGTTCTACTCGCTCCTTCTGCAATATTAGAAGGAATAGATACTGCACATCTTCTTATTTGGCTAGATAATCCAAATCTTTCTTCAGATGGAAGTTGAGTAGATAAACTATATATTGATTTTACCAACATTCTTGCTTTTTGCCAAACTATCAATTCTTTGTAATTATTCATTCTTACTACCTGATACTAATATCTTGCTACTAATTACGTAATGGTTTACCAGTTGTCAACATGGCTTGGATTCTTTCCAATGTTTTCTTTTCGCCGCAAAGTGATAAGAATGCTTCTCTTTCTAAATCCAATAAATATTGTTCATTCACTGTTGTTGGAGCAGATAAATCACCACCACACATTACGTAAGCAATTTTCTTTGCAATTTTTGCATCGTGTGCAGAAATGAATCCGCCTGCAACAAATGATTCTACGCCTACAGTTAACGTTCCCAATCCTGTTCTTCCCAATACCGTTATATCGTTTCTATGTGCGTTTTGTGTGTAGCCTTCTTCATTTAATCTCAATACTTCTTGTTTTGCTTCTGCAATTACGCGTTTTGCATTTATAACTACTCTATCTTTATTTTTTCTTAGCAAACCTGCATCGAATGCTTCCGCAGCAGATGTAGCTACTTTTGCCATTGCGATACTCAAGAAATTATCTTGTAAAGATTGTAACATTGGGTCGCCATTTTTGAAACTATCAGAGGTACGTAATGCCAGTTCTTTAGTTCCACCGCCGGCAGGAATTAAACCTACACCAACTTCCACTAAGCCAATATAAGTTTCAGCAGAAGCTACGGCAACATCAGAGTGCATTACTACTTCGCAGCCGCCTCCTAAGGTCATGCCGTGTGGCGCAGATACCACGGGAATAGAGGAGTAACGACAACGCATTGTAGTTTGTTGGAATTGGCGGATGGCAATATCCAATTCGTCGTATTCTTGATCCATGGCCAGCATGGCAATCATCATTAAGTTTGCACCTACAGAAAAGTTAGGCGCATCGTTTCCGATAACTAAACCTTTATATCCTTTTTCTGCAATCTCGATAGATTTATTGATAGCTTGTAACACATCACCGCCTAATGAGTTCATTTTAGAAGTAAATTCTAAATTTAAAACGCCATCACCGATATCGTGTAATGTGCCGCCGCTATTTTTCCATACGGGTTTGTTGGTGCGCAAGTTATCTAAAATAATAAATGCATCAGCACCAGGAATTGCTTTGTAAGATTTTGATTGCTGGTCGTAATATTTTTTTACACCATTTTCTACTTTATAGAAAGATGTATTTCCGGCAGCTACCATTTCTTTTGCCCATGCCGCAACAGTTAATCCATCTGCTTCAGCTAATTCTATTCCCTTTTGAATACCTACGATATCCCAATATTGGAATGGGCCTATTTCCCAAGCAAATCCGGCACGTAAGGCATCATCTAAAGAATATAAAACATCAGAAATTTCTGGAATTCTGTTCGATACATAAGCAAATAATCCGGCTAAAGAACGTTTTACTAATTGAGCACCTTTGTCATCTGCTTTGATGAATGCGTTTACTTTATCAGCCAAACTCTCTACTTTTTTTGCTGCATCTAAAGAAGCAAATTTAGGTTTGCCGGTTGGCTCATATTGAAGTGTGTCTAAACGGAGAGAGAAGGAATTTCTTTTTTCATCTTTATAGTAATACCCTTTCTTGGATTTGTTTCCGAAAAATTTGTTATCTAATAAGAATTGAACGTATTTTGGAACTTCGAATGCACCGGCTTGCTCATCATTCGGGCAATTTTCTTTAATACCCATCATTACTTTAGTTCCGGTATCATTACCTACTAAGTCAGATAATTTGAAAGTTCCCGTTTTCGGACGACCGATAGCAGGACCAGTCAATGCATCTACTTCTTCGATGGTTAATCCCAATTCTTGAGTTAATTGGAATACTTTTGCCATTGCATAAACGCCCACCCGATTTGCAATAAAAGCAGGAGTATCTTTACACAATACCGTTTCTTTACCTAAATAAATATCGCCGTAATGCATTAAGAAATCTACTACTTCTGGCGATGTGCTTGGGGTAGGAATAATTTCTAATAATCGCAAATAACGTGGAGGATTAAAGAAGTGTGTACCGCAGAAATTTTTCTTAAATATTTCGCTTCTTCCTTCTTCTAAAAGATGAATGGGAATACCAGAAGTGTTAGAGGTTACTAAAGTTCCTGGTGTATAATTCTTTTCAATTTTTTCAAACACTTGTTGTTTGATATCCAAGCGTTCTACTACCACTTCGATAATCCAATCACAGTCTTTGATTTTTGCCATATCATCGTCGAAATTTCCGGTAGATACTCGTGCTGCAGTCTTTGCATTGTACGCTTGTGCAGGTTTTGATTTCAATGCTGCTGCCAGCATATCGTTAACCAGTTTGTTGCGCATTTTAGGATTTGCTTTGTCTTCTTCTTTTAAGTCGAATGGGACGATATCCAGCAAAAGCACTTCTACGCCAATATTGGCGAAGTGCAATGCGATACCGGAACCCATAACACCCGAGCCAAGTACGGCTACTTTACGGATTGCTCTTTTTGTTGATTCCATCTTTTTGTTGAATTAATGAATTATTGAATTAATTTTTCATATCTGCTAATGTAAATGCTGCAAAACGATGCAGTAATCGTTCATACGCATTTTTAATGTACTTGGTATCTTTAAATATGCGTGTCATCATTACTGCACCTTCAAATTCTGCTACTGTTTGTTCTGCCAGTCTTTGTGCATCTTCTTCGTTGGTAATTTCTTTGAAAACAAACGCTACAGCACTCATCCATTCTTTATAAAAATCACGAATATGCTCCGCAAATTCAGGAATTACACGTGCTGTTTCTACGCCAATGTTTCCCATTATATTTCCATCGGAGAGTAATGCACGTTCTGTTTTTTTAAACATTTTTTCCATTCTTTGTTGAGGGGACAATGTTTTATCGTAAGCGATGGAAAAGATTTCCTTTTTAAAAAAATCATGTGCATATTTAATCACAGCACTCATTAGCGCTTCTTTGCTGGGAAAATAATGATAAAGACTTCCTTTTAGTAAGCCACATGCGGCCGCAATATCGGCAATAGAGGTATTGTGATAACTCTTTTGTCTGAATAATTTTAAAGATTGTTTCAGAATATCTTCAACGCTTACTTTTTGCTTAGGCACTTTCTTTAATTAAGGCTTTAAATTTAATGAAATGGATAGATTTTATCAAACGTTTGTTTGGCTAAATAATAATTTGGTAATAAATTCAATGCATGCATTGCACCCGTAAGATTTTTTTAGTTTATTTTGTTAATTTTAAGGAGGTATTTGTCATTCTGAATTGTATTTGTCGTTGTTTCTTTCAATCTATTATGAACCGTTATTCAAAAATACATCCCTTTATTATTCTGATAACAATATGGGGAGCTACTTTGTTTTCAGCCTTAGGGTTGGATATTTCACAGATGAATTTTAGGGTGTTGGATATCAAAGACGGAATATCTCAAAATACGGTTACATCGATATTTCAAGACAGTAAAGGATTTATTTGGTTTTGTACAGACGAAGGGGTGAATCGGTACGATGGATATAGCTTTATTAAATTTGACCGTCAACCTGAAAATAAAAATTCGTTGATTTCAAATTTTACAACTTGTATTACGGAAACGTCGCCCGGGGTATTTTGGATTGGAACTAAAAAAGGCTTTAGTGTTTTTATGTATGATGCAAACAAGTATATTAATTTAGAAAATCCAGGGCAAATAGCTAAAATAACAGTGGAAGATAGCGTTACGGTTTGGATGCAGACGCAGTATAGTTTATACAAAGTAAGGTTGGTAAATGAAAATATAGGTAAGGGAAATTATACCCTAAACATAGAACCAATGAATGCGTATAGAGAAATCTTATGCAGCACTGATAAATACCATTTTTTAATTTTAGGACGTAACAATCACTTGTTTAGCTATGATACCCGAACTAAATTAATGCAAGATAAGCATAGTATTGAGGCATGGAGTATACTAAATTCAAGAAAAATAAATACAGTTATTCCAGACAAGTTTAACAATTACTGGGTGGGTACAGATTATGGATTGTATAAAATTGACAGTAGTTTTTCTTTGATAGATTCGTTTCCAATACAAAGAAACAAGTTTTTAGGACTGAAAGATAAAATATCTGCTATAACAATTGGGAAGGCTGGGAATGTATATATAGCAACAAATCTACATGGATTAATTATTTATGACATTAGAAAAAATAGATTTATAGAATACCGCAGCGATCCATATAATTTAAGCAGTTTGCCAGACAATAAGCTGATGAGTTTGTTGATTGACAATAGCGGTTCACTTTGGGTGGGAACCAAAGGCTCAGGGGTGGCTACGTCATCACAGTTCAAATATAAATTCAAACATATTACTCAAGAACCTTTTAAAACAACCTGGCTGACAAATAAATATATCTTGAGTTTTGAAGCGGATGATAATGAAAACATTTGGATTGGAACAGATGGTAGTGGATTGTATAAATTTAATACAAAAGACAATATTTTTTCGAATTGGCGAAATAATTCCTCTTCTGCTTCCTTATCGAATGATGTAGTACAAGAGTTACTAATAGATTCTTATGGAAGTTTATGGGTAGGCACGCTTAATGGAATATGTAAATTTAATTCGAGTACCAATACATTTAAACGTTACTTTTTTGCTGCAGAAAAAACAAGGACACAAACTTATTCAACCATTCGGATGTTTGAAACAGCATCTAAAGAATTATACGCTTTAGATGATCATTCTATTTATCAATTTAATAGAACGCATAATAAATTTGAAGAAGTATCCTTTGGTTTTAATAACATAAATATCATTCCGAGAAGTATTATTGAAGATACCGATAGTACCTGGTGGATGGCAACGTCAGACGGATTAGTACACTTAAATATAAGAGCCGGATTATTAGATATGAAAGCCTTAGGTGAATTAAATAAGAAGTTTTTTAAAGTAGATCAATTAAACTGCCTTCTACCCAATAATGAAAATGAATTTTGGATTGGCTCCGGAAATAATGGATTGTTTCTCTTTAATAAGAAAACATTACAAATAGAGAAAAATTATACCGAAAAAAATGGGCTTTGTAACGACCATATTTACGGTATATTAAAAGATAACTCAGGTAAATTATGGATGAGTACAAATAGTGGAATTTCTGTTTTTGACCCAATGTTAAAACTTTTTAGAAACTACGATGTAAACGACGGTTTACAGAGTAATGAATTTAATGACGGAGCTTATTATAAAACTAAAAGCGATGAATTATTATTTGGAGGAATTAATGGATTTAATATTATTGACCCAGATAAAATTCCTTTTAATTCCTTTAATCCAACCGTAAATATTACCAGTGTAAAATCGGGAGATATTGCTTTGAATGTACTTACCTATGCTCCTCAAAAGAAAAGAATTTATTTTGCTAACACACAAAATAATTTGTCATTTGAGTTTGCCTCCAGTGATTATGTAAATACACCAAAAAATACTTTTGAATACAAGTTGGAAGGCTATGAAAAAAAATGGATACGTACCAATAGAAATTTCGTATCGTACACCCAACTGCCGCCCGGTAATTATACTTTTTACGTACGCGCAAGCAATAATGATGGTGTTTGGTCTGAAACTCCTGCTGCATTTAAGTTTAGAATACGTCCGATGTTTTGGCAAACATGGTGGTTTCGTGTTTTGATTGCATTGGCAGTAATATATTATGGCTACCGCTATTTTAGAAATAGAATACAACTGGCACGTAAAAAAGAAAATGAAAAAATGCAACTCCTTCGCCAGCGCACAGAATATGAAAAACAATTGGCAGAAATAAAACTAAAAGCATTGGTAGCACAGATGAATCCGCATTTTATTTTTAATTGTATGAATTCCATACAGGCGATGATTTTATCCAACCAAAATATGGAAGCCTCTCTATACCTAACGAAATTATCTAGATTAGTACGCGCCGTATTAGAAAACTCTGTAAAAACATTTGTCCCTCTGCAAGAAGTAATAGAGAAACTAAAATTGTATTTAGAATTAGAATCTTTACGCTTCGACCAAAAATTTAATTACGATATTCAAGTAAAAGAGGTAGATACTTATTCTGTGGAAATGCCTGCAATGTTGATTCAGCCGTATGTAGAAAATTCAATCTGGCATGGATTACTAAAGAAAGAAGGGGATAAAAATATTTTCCTCCGTTTCTATAAAAAAAACAATATGCTTGTATGTGAAATCGAAGATAACGGAATAGGAAGAGCAAAAGCTGCTGAACTAAATTTAAAAAAACAACATAAATCGTTGGGGACAATCATTACCCAAGAAATGTTTGAAACATTGCATAAAATTAAAGACACTAATTATCGTGTAGAAACTATAGATTTGCATGATGAAAATCATCAACCTTCGGGAACTAAAGTAGTAGTAGAAATTGAACTCAATTAATTTTTTTGTATGGAAATTATTAAAGCAATACTCATAGATGATGAAAGAAATAATCGGCTTGCATTACATAAGATGATAGAACGATTCTGCCCACAAGTAGAAGTAGTAGCTGAATGTGAAAGCGTGGATTGTGCAATTGAAACGATACATACCCAACATCCGGATGTTATTTTTTTAGATGTAGAAATGCCCGGAAAAAATGGATTCGATTTATTGGCACATTACAATTATCATTGTCCCTTCGAAATTATTTTTACAACGGCATATAGCCAATATGCCGTAAAAGCATTTCGCTTTAGTGCTTTGGATTACCTACTGAAACCTGTTGACCCCGAAGAACTGATTCGGGCGGTACATAAATTGAGTTCTAAAATGACCGAAGAAGTTAAAAATAAACAATTTGAACTTTTAGAACAAAAAATCAACCATAAAGATTTAAGTAAAAAACAACTTGCCATATCTACATTAGAAGGAATCTATTTTGCCACTTTAGATGAAATAATACACGTTGATGCAGATTCCTCTTATACCAGAATATACCTCACCAATGGAGATATGATTATGTCCTCAAAACCACTGAAGTATTTTGAAGAGCTTTTAGAAGACTATGATTTTGTTCGTGTTCACCAATCTCATATAATCAACTTAAAACTTATCCGAAGATATGTACGTGGTGATGGAGGTCAAGTAATAATGATGAATGGTACAGAAATTGAAGTGTCCAGACGAAAAAAAGATGATTTACTGGCGAAAATATCAGATACATTATGATGATGTCAGAAAGTTTATTAAAAAAAGTATTATTTTTTTACTCTAACATGCCAACTTGCTCAATAACCCTATTGTAGATATATGCAAATTGCAATTTATACCGCACCTAACGAAATTGAAAATGAAATAGATATTATTTCAGAATTATTTGAAAATGGAATTGATTATTTATACATCCGAAAACCAACATTAGATGATTTTTCATTGGTTGATTTTATAGAAAAAATTCCAGAAAAATATTGGCAAAAATGTATTTCAACTTCTTTAATTATTACCAAAGAATTTGATTTAGCAGGCTATCATTTTACAAGAGATATTTTACAAAAAAATACAAAATACAACCATAAAATATTGGAATGGTTGCATGAGAACAACAAAATTAGTTCTGCATCTGCACATTCCATTGAAGAGTTAGATCGGTATGCCGGTCAGTTTAAACAAGTCATCATATCCCCAATATTTCCTAGTATTTCTAAAGAAAATCATTTTTATAATTGGGATTATGAAATGCTAGAGAAGCAAATACTAAAACACAAATTACAAAATACAACGACCCGTTTTTTTGCAGTAGGTGGGGTAGATGCAACTAAAATAAATGAAATAAATAATCTTAACTTTGATGGCGTAGGCTTGCTGGGTGTAATTTGGAATTCACCCCAAAGTGCAATAGAAAAATTTTATACTATTCTTCAAAACCTCAAACATGACAAATAACAAAAGACCTTTTGCACTTTCCATCGCTGGTTACGACCCAAGTGCCGGCGCAGGAGTACTTGCTGATATAAAAACATTCGAAGCAATTGGCGTATATGGCTTAGCTGCTACAACGTGTATTACGTATCAAAACGACCACTCTTTTGAAGGTGTGCATTGGTTGTCCGAAAAAAAAATCCAAAGACAACTTTATCCAATTTTGAAAGAATATAAAGTTGATTTTGTAAAAATTGGATTGATAGAAAATATTGAAATATTACACGCAATAATTCAATTGCTGTATATAAACAATTCAGCTGTGAAAATAATTTGGGACCCAATTTTGCGGGCAAGCGCAGGGTTTAATTTCCATAAAAAAATTCCACAAAAAAAAATCAAAAATATCCTTAAATCTATACATTTCATTACACCCAATTGGAATGAAGCTGCATATTTATGGAATGAAAATGATGCTATTAAAAGTTCGGAAAAATTGTCAGAATATTGTAATGTATATCTTAAAGGTGGACACAATATAGAAACTCCTGCAACAGATATGCTTTGGATAAATAAAAAACTAGATATTTTACACCCTAAAGAAATTACAGCATTCGGAAAACATGGTACAGGTTGTGTTTTATCCTCGGCACTTACCGCCTATTTGGCGTTAGGGTATTCAGCCGCAAAAGCAGCTACATTTGCCAAAGAATATACCTATCAATTTCTAATCAGCAACACTCAAAACTTAGGCTATCATTCTACCGTTTAATGCGACTATCGAATATAAATGGATCAATAGATTTGAGTTTTACTTTCTTGAAATTTTTATGCTGCACATTGATAATATAATTCACCTCATCAGGAATGATGACACTCGGCACCTGTAAAATCAAACTCTCTTGCCGGTAATACCAATCGTCCCCAATTATCCGGCAGATATGTTCTTTGTTATACAACTGCCAATCTATTGGTAAATCTTTTACCGAAATTTTTTCAATACGTTCTGTACTTGGAAGGTCAATAACTAAAGTTTTAAAATTTTCATTTAAACCTTCCCCGCTTCTATGTACTACATTTTCTAAACACGCCAATGCCCTAGAAGCAGCTGTATAAAGCACTTTCGCTCCAGCACTATTCCATCTGCCTTCCACGCCTGATGCAAATAACGAAGCATACTGCTCTAGTACTATTCTATAAACCAGCATATCAAGCTAAATTGCCATGCGCAATACGCATCAATTGGTTAATTACTAAATTTATGCCGCTAATGGTATTTAAGATTTTTGCAGGAATTTTATTACCTAACCCATAAGCTGGCTTCTGCATCCATGCTTTAAAATTTTCAGTTGTTCCAAATACTTCTTTTCCTATTCGGTGCAGTTGCTCTATTTTTAATACAAATTCAGTTTGTATCGCAGATAATGTATTTTCTTGCTGTTGGTAGCGTTGTATGGATTTGGTAGATATTCCCATAATCTCCGCCCAATCTAATGTGCTGATGTCGTATTTGTGTGATACTCTGTTAAGTTGATTTATGGATATTCCTATAGTGGATTGTTCAATAACTTGATAATCTACCATGGGTTCTTGCAATATCATTAATTCAGATTCTTTAACGATAGATGGCTTAGTTTTTATTTTCTTTTCCATACCCAAATATAATACTTTTGTCTTGGATTCAAAGACTTTTGTCTGTTTTTTTTCTATTATTTTTATTCCATGATTAGTAGGTTTCATTTTTTAACACAAGATTTAACTCAACTTACGCATCAGGAGTTAGCCGAGATAGCCTGCAAAAATGGTATTCAATGGCTGCAACTGCGTGTAAAAAATCAAAATTTTGATACCTATTTACAAATAGCAAAAGATGTAAAAAATATCTGCAAATACTTCAATACTACGCTTATAATTAATGACGATGTAGCGCTTTGCAAAGCTGTAAATGCTGATGGCGTCCATCTGGGAAAAAATGATATGCCAATTGCTAAAGCAAGAGAAATATTAGGGAATAAAATAATAATAGGTGCAACAGCAAATACATTAGAAGATTGTATTCAGCATCAAAAAAATGGTGCAAACTATATAGGATTAGGCCCTTATAAATTTACCTCTACCAAAGAAAATCTATCCTCTATTTTGGGGCTACAAAGCTACAAGCAAATAGTAAATGCATCTAAAGGGGTAATAAAAATACCCATCATAGCCATAGGCGGAATAAAAGTAGAAGATGTACAACCAATATTACAAACAGGAGTCTATGGCATAGCAGTGTCTTCGGCAATAAACCTTTCCACAGAAAAAGAAAAAACTATTGCGGATTTTTTGAATCAATTTTAGTTAGTAAATACATCTCACAATCGGTGAAATTCCTACGTTCAAATCCGTATTGTTTATAGTTATCTATAAATTTTACCCAAGTAGAATCAGCTTTAATATGTGGATCGCGAAAGGTAGAAGGCGTTAGAATCACAATGTCAATTTTTGCAGAATCTAAATAATGCTGAAAAGGAATGTGTGTTTTCTTATCAAAAATAGTATTCAATTCTTTAAAATTGGAAGTCAACATGCCTCGAACAAAAGGCATATTTGTAAATATTACATGCTCTTTTTTGTCGAAATGCCCTTGCAAATAGTTTATCAATTTCTTGTTGCATAAACTATGTTTATCTAAACTGAAGCGCATGAAATCATATCGACTTACATTAGGCACAGATAAAAACAACAGCACTCCAAAAATTGCAGCCGTTACTTTATTTAAGGTTATATACTCAAATAGATAACCCAATGCACTGCTGTAAATAAGTATAAAAAACAACATTTGCAAGTATAAATAATGGTCGCGCGGAAACACCGCCACACAAGACATTAACGTCGGGAAGATAAAGCACAACAACAGCAATAAATAAAACTGATAGCCTTTTATTTTTTGTATAAAATAATTCCGAGAAGGCTTTTTTACCAATAAAAAAACAAAAATTAATAGCAGTAATACCGTAAGTAAAAGTTGCATTTTTCTACCGTGAAATACACTTATCGGAAAAATAAACGGAACGGTTTTGAGCAATTGCATCAAATACGTTCTTGCGTTAAATAAAGCATTTCCAAAAAATATTTCGGGTTGCGTTTTTATCACACACCAAATGGAATTACAATCGCCGAATTGTTTTTTTGCAATATCTTCCCAATACAACCACGCATCAAATGTGCCATGTGTTCGCCACTTGTAGTTCCAAGCATAATGTTGGTAAAATGCCGCAACACCGCGATTGTAACCAAAAAAATCATTAGAAGGAAACCGAAAAATAAAATGCAAAATACCGATTACAATAATCGAAAAACTTACTACATAAATATCCTTAGAAGTAATTGTAGATTTTAAGAAAATAAAACAGGCAATTGTAACAATACACATCAATACAAATGATAAATAAAACTCTGGACGTGCATACGAACACACCAAACAAAGCACCGTAAACGCCAAACATTTGTAAAGTATATTCCGCAAGTAGGAAATATAAATAAGTACGAGCAAACTAAGTATAACACAAAAATGGGAAATACGCGGCCACACAGAAATATTAAAATCGCTTACCAAAACACTAAATGCAATAAACAATGCAAAAACTGGCTTTACAGAAATACGCAATAAAAATACATACAACAATATACCTACTGCAATGGATGTAATTTCAAAATTCAGATAATACAACCGTATCGCATCTGTAGTAAAAAATGAAAGACACTTATACCAAATAGAATACAGCGGCCCCCAATTTCTATTCATCTGCTCAAACAAATCCAAACCAAAACGGATATATGCTGCTTCATCTGCAAATTGTATATCCATAGTATGCGTAAGCCCTGCATAAAGTTTAAAACCGCACGCTAATAAAAGCAGCACACCAAAAATATACACCCATTTATTTTCTTCCGCTTTTAATGGGCTGCCTTGTGTAAGTAGGGTGCGGCTAAAATTTTTCAATCTCTGAAACATGCTTATTCTTTAATCAATAAATAGCTTTGGCAATCATTGTTGTACGGCACTTTTTTAAAATGATATACCTCAGGATGTGCCACTAAATTCAGCCATGTCGTATCTTTTTTTAATCGGGTTTCTTCCATCAATTGGTCATTCATAAAAATGATGTCAATTTTTTTGGTTTCCATAATATCTTTAAATTTTACATCCAATGGCATTTGTTTAAGCATATATTCGGTATTGAATTGCTCAAATTTTTCTGGCTCGTTGAACATTAGGTGGATATTTAAAATATTGCTGAAAATTACATGCTTGCCTTGCCACTGTTGCCCATTCATAAAACGGATAAATTTTTGGGTACATAAATTGGTAATATCGGGAATACCTTGAATGGCAGTAAATGCTGTAGCCTTCGGCGATAGAAAAAACAATAAGAGTGCCAACGGCAATACCCCGATTGCGGCTACTTTTAATTCTTCCAAAATGGCAGTAAATAAAAAACCCAATAGCAATGCCATCCAAATTGTCTGCATCATAATATAGTGTTGGCGTGGGAATATCACCACGCATATCCCGATACTTGGAATGCTGAATGCAAAAGAAAGCAGCAGCATGGTTTTGTGTTTTTTTATTTTATTTAAAAATGAAGTACGGATATTTTTATTCCACAATACAGCAATGATAAACAAGATAAATGCCACTAATAAAATTAGCTTCTTTTTACTTCCAGTAATTAAATATATTGGCGTAACCAAATTGAGCAAATAGGTGAAAAAGTAGAAAATATAACCTTTAATTGTAAATAAAAAATGAGGAATGCAAAGTGAAAAATGTTTGGTGAGAATTTGAGGAACAGTGGTGCAATCCCCGAATAAGGGGCGCGTGAAATCTATCCATTCTATCACAGCATTTAGGTTGCTGTGCGTGCGCATACGATAGGCGATGGCATAATGCTGGCAAAATGCAATATACATCCTGTCGATGCCGGAGTAGGAGTCTGCGGGCTTTCCATAAACAAAAAACAATACAGCAGCAGTGAGCAGCAGCAGTAATAGCAATGGAATTTTTCGTCCTATATTTTTATAATCTTTAATCACAAAAAACAATGCTACTGCGGTGCTTGCTTCTGCTACAATCAGCAATTCGGGGCGGGCAAAAGCAGCAATAAAAGAAACAATTGTAAACCATATTATTTTGGCAGACAATGACTGTACGTTTTTTAGCGCAATGAATAACAACAAATAAACAATCAATACGAAATTGGTAATTCGGGGCCAGGCATTCATGTTTATATCAGAGAATAAAAAACAAAATGCGATAAGAAAAGCGACAGCGATATGTATGCGGTATCTTATTAAAAACAGAAACAATAAGGCTGCCACTCCGATAGCACCTACTTTGTAATTGAGGTAATACAATGAAACGGGATCTGTAGTAAAAAAAGACAAAAACTTATACCAGATATTATACGTAGGGCCCCAGTTTTTTGCAACTTTATCGAATAAATTCAGCCCATTTCTCAAATATTCCGCCTCGTCAGCCAATAAAATATCAACATGGCTTTGTAAGCCCACTGCCCACTTTAATCCAGCAAGGATAAGCACCAATAAACAGGTGGCTACGAGTGTGTAATATTTTTTATTAAAGTCATTCATAATAACATTTCTGTATTCGCAAACTACTAAAAAATTATTTCCGTTCTTTTTTGAAGATTTTCGTGTCTATTAATTTGTGAATTGGACGCTCTATTTTTTTACTAAAAATGCCAGCAAAGAAATAATCCAAAACTAAGAAAGAGAGTAAACCTAACCCATCAGCTACAACGCCAGGTAGAAACTTACGCAACACGCCGGCTACCAAAAACATTCCTATTAAAATAAATAAGAATTGGAAGATATACATACTTAGTGATAAGCCACCGATATTCATCAATAATGGATTTAATAAAATCTTGAATTTTTCTGGAAAATTAATAATGGTAGCCATTAAAATAAAAATAAAAAAGGCAACAGTAGAGTCTATCACTTGTATTCCATAATATGGAATTACATAAATATCTTCTCTTAAGGTAGTACGCAACGGAAGCCCGGTATCTATACTTATTAAATAGGCGCGATAAAATGCCCATCCATAACATAAAATACCGGCTACAATTAAGGCAATAAATAATTTTTTGGTTTTTTTAAAATCATACAAACATAAAATAAATCCGTAAAACACGGTGTCCATCTGCAATAAAGGTAGTTTTTCCATTATATATTCTCTGCTTTGCATATCTCCAGGTATGGATAACATATAATTCCAAGCTACAAATCGGAAAATGACCATAGCAATTACACCTGCTACAGAAATTTTAAGTAGCAATGCCCTATTGCGGATAAAAGCAACAAAAAGAAAAATAATAATACACAATTGCAAATCGAAAGAGATATACCATAAGTGCGGATAGGTCATTGGGGTTTCCAAAATATACTTATGCCCAATAAATAAATTATATACTTCTCTAAAATTGTAGGTATAGGTAAATAACCCAATACCAAATTGTTTCAGTTCCCGAATTGGGTCTATCTGGTAGGAAGGGATTTTTAGAGCTATCATCGTTATTACGCCAATAAGTAGCATCGTAAAGATGTATAAATAATAAACCGGCATAATTTTTAATATGCGTTTAAGTACAAATTCCTTAAATGTCTTCCAAATATTTATTTCATTGTTCTCAAATTTTTTAAATAATCCAATGCTTACAAAATACCCTGACAGCAAAAAGAAGGAATGTGTTCCGGTGTAGCCTAATATGCTGGGTAAATTATATTTGCGCAACCGATAATGAATAATGAAAATCAAAATGGCTGCAACGCCTCGCCATCCGGCTAGGTGATACATCGGGTTGGTCGCATCTACTTTTATTTTTTCAGACATATATTTGTGTTTGAATGATGGTGATTGAATGATGGGTTTTTAAATTTAGCTAATTTATTCTAATCCACTTTGTCTATTTCCGATAGTAAACTTATATTATTTTATCGATGTTTTAGTGAAATTATGTTTTCTTGATTTTTGAGATAAATCTATCCTTTTGGTTAATAAAGTACAATTCAAATTTATAATAACTAAATTTAGAAAATTGAATTATTGCCGTTAAACATACAATCGTACAGATTAATTCTGTAAAAAATAAAGGTAGAGTATTTTTTAAATTCTCATAAACCAATAAATACGTCAAGTAAATAAAGAGGTATTGATAAACATACGAACCGTAAGAAAATTTCCCAAATTCAACCAAGTGATTATTTTGTAACAACGGGAACTCATCAGTAGTATTAAAGACTAAATAAAGAAAGGAAAAACACCCAACGTTTAATAAAATGTCTATATACATTGCTGCTCCACATCGAGAATAAATATCATACCTTGAGATCATTTCATAAAATGGGATTCCGAATGTATGTTGTATAGCATATAAATTTATTACCTCTTGAATAATTAATAAAACTACTGTTCCATAAAAAAGATATCGAATTTTCTTTAGTTCTATTTTAGGATATAATGCAATTAAAATACCATAAAAAAATGCATCAAATTGAAAGAGGCTATTTCGAATCATTGCAAAGCCTATCATTAAATAATTATCGGTATGAGATTTTAAAAAGAAATAGCCCAATATTCTAATAATCGGGAAAATCAGAATAATAGTAAAACATAATTTTTTCAATGCATTTTCCGATAAATAAAACACTAAAAAAGGTATAATAAAATAGAATTGTTCCTCCATAGAAATAGACCATAGGTGTGGAAATAAATTAGAGGCAATATGACTGTCATCAGAAATAAAAATGGTGAATAAATCACGGAAGTTGTAAGTAAAAGTAAATAATAGCAGACCATATCGCTTTATTTCAGAAATCACACCCAAGAAGTCATGATGTAAGAGTAGTTTGAATACTATTGAAAATGCAAGTAATACAAATATATATCCGAAATAAACAGGGAAAATCCTAAGAATCCGTTTTATGTAAAATTGCTTAAAGAAATAGCTAAAACTATTAGTCTTTTGCTTGTCCTTTAGTAAGATTTTGGTAATTAAAAATGCTGAAGCAACAAAAAAACTATGTAATGTGAAATTCGCTAAAGTACTTGGTGCTTTTATATAAACAAAATGAAGATGTAGAATAAATATTGAAAATGCCAACAATCCACGTGCTCCGTCAAATTGCTTAAAATAACTGATGGTTTTAGTTGATTCTTTAGTTGCCATATTGTTCAAAGATAAATAAAATAACATTCAAAAATAGTCTCCCTATATTTGAAAAGTTGATAGTCAATGACGAACTACTCAAGTCTACTTAGTGTCAGGTATATTTAAACATATCATTTCTATCAAAATTATCATAATACGTAATCTTTTCAACTGTTTAACTGAATTGTGACTGTGTGAATATGTAATTTTCACTTGTTAATATAATATAGTATTATATGTATTATTAAAATTAAGATACGTTTTTAGATAATAAAAATAGGGTATTTGCTTGGACATGTGTTGCTTGCTTTCCTCGCTTATTCAAGTTCAACTAAATATCAAGTATGGGGTGTTTTTGCATTTTTGGTCTCTCATTCGCCTACTTGAGCGAGTTTATAGCGTTAGAGGGGAAAATATATTTGCCTATCCAAAAAAATGATTGCTTAGAATAACTTTGTATAAATAGACTTTCTTTATTAGTAACAATAAGCAATAAACCCCAGAAGAAAGTCCATTTATAGGTAATTAAGGTATGTCAGCTATTAACCCATTTTTCTACCATCTCCTTATCAAAGTGTCTTTTGGTAAGTATTTACTTGTGTTTATTGTAATTTAACATTAGAATGTTAAAATCTCATTAGTTAATTTCTTCATTTTCAAATTAAATCGTATCTTTGCAACCCGAATTTATCGGTATAATTTTTAATAACTAAATTAATCCATTATGAACAATTACGAAACGGTTTTTATTACAACGCCGGTACTCAGTAATGACGAGTACACAAGAACCGTAAAAAAGTACGCTGAACTCATAGAGAAAGCAGGCGGAAAGGTGGTTCACAAAGAAGATTGGGGTATCAAGCAATTGGCTTATCCAATCCAAAAGAAAACAACAGGGTTTTACACTTTGTTGCAATTTGAGGTAGATCCTCAGTTTATCCGCAAATTTGAAGTTGAATTTAAACGCGACGAAAACATCATGCGTTTCTTGACAACCAGATTTGATAAACATGCTTCTGCTTATGCGGAGCAACGCAGAAATAAATTAAGTGGTAAATCTAAAAAAGCGGAGGCATAACATGGCAACACAAGACGAAATAAAATTCTTAAATGCGCCTAAAATTGGCATGAATAAGAAAAAATACTGCCGTTTCAAAAAAAGCGGAATCAAGTATATTGATTACAAAGACCCTCAATTTTTATTGAAGTTTGTAAACGAACAAGGTAAATTATTACCACGCCGCCTTACCGGAAACTCTTTGAAATTCCAACGTAAAATTTCACAAGCCGTGAAAAAAGCACGTCACTTAGCGATATTGCCTTATGTTACTGACCTTTTAAAGTAAAATCAACCATGGAAGTAATCTTATTAAAAGACGTAGATAATTTAGGAACTAAATACGATGTAGTATCTGTAAAACCAGGCTATGGTCGTAATTATTTGATTCCTCAAGGATTTGCTCAGGTAGCAAATGCGTCAAATAAAAAACACAACGAAGAAATTAAAAAACAACAATCTGCAAAAATTACTAAATTAATCGAAGATTATAAAGCATTAGCAGAGAAATTGAAAGCTTCAAAAATTATCGTAGGTGCTAAAACAGGTACGACAGGAAAATTATTCGGAAGTGTAACAAATATTCAAGTTGCGGAAGCGTTGAAAAAACAATTCGACCTTACCGTGGATAGAAAAAAAGTACACATCGTAGGAGAAGTAAAAGAAATTGGTACTTATAAAGCAACAGTACATTTGTACAAAGAAGTAGCTACCGAAATCGACTTTGAAGTAGTAGCAGAGTAATTTACTTACACTTACTATAAAGTAAAGCGCCGAACATTTGTTCGGCGTTTTTTTTATTATAAATTAAAATAAGTAAAAAGCAAACTGCGAATTTATGGATTAATAAACGTAGTGTCTCTTTCGAAAGAGTGCTGTAAGTAAACAAAAATACATCAGTAGTTTACTGCTAAAAAAGGTACAGCCTATTTTATTATATCCGTTCATCGTGCAGAACTGCACGTTTCACTAATGGATTGGCACTCATTTCAGATAAGTTGCTGCGTTGATAAAAAATATCTACAGCCATATATATTGCTTTTCTAAATGAAGTTTCGTCAGCAATTCCTTTTCCGGCAATATCTTCTGCCGTACCATGGTCGGGTGAGGTGCGAATAATATTTAATCCTGCTGTAAAATTAGTACCCTCTTCGCCCGCAATATATTTAAATGGAATTAATCCCTGATCGTGATACATCGCTAAAATACCATCAAATTTTTTGTAATTGCAAGAGCCAAAGAAGCCATCCGCAGGATATGGCCCAAATACCACCATTCCTTTATCTTTTACTTCTTTTATTGCAGGTAAAATAATATCTGTTTCCTCTTTGCCAATAACGCCAAAATCTCCGGCATGTGGATTTAAAGCTAAAACGGCTATCCGTGGCTTGTCAATGCCGAAATCCTCCCGCAAAGACGTTTCCATTAATTGTAGCTTACGGATAATTTTTTCTTTAGTAATATTAGCTGCAACCTCTTTAATCGGTAAATGATTGGTCACTAAGCCTACTCGTAATTTATCTGCAACCATAAACATCAAATTGTCTTTGGCTTCAAATTGTTTCATCAAATATTCGGTATGCCCGGCAAACGGAAATTTATCGGAGTGTATCACTTTTTTATTAATAGGGGCTGTTACCAATACATCAATTTGATTATTTTTTAACGCTTCACATGCCGCATCTAAGGATTTTAGTGCATAATTTCCTGTAACATCTGTAGGTGTTCCTGGTGTAATTTGGAATTCTTCCTCCCAAACAGGAATGATGTTTAGTGCATTATGGCTAAGATGGTTATACCCTTTTATTGAAGCATATTGGAACTTTTCAATATCCAACATCTTTTTGTAATAAGATAAAACCCGTGGATTGCCAAATAATATAGGGGTGAAATGTTTGTAAATTAATTCATCAGAGAAAGTTTTGATAATTATTTCAGGACCAATTCCCGCTACATCACCCAGCGTTATCCCTACTTTTATTTTTTGGTTTGTTGTTGACATCTTTGCACTTGTTTTGCACAAATTTAAACAATAATCTGACACCATACGCTGTTGCCCATTTTCCGCGATAATTATAAGGCGCAGCAACATAAGCCGGACCGGCAATGTCGAAATGCATCCACGGGTAATCCGTAAAGTGTTCTAAAAATTTTCCCGCAGTGATGGAGCCTGCATCTGCCGGTCCCAGATTTTTTAAATCTGCTATGTCGCTTTTCATATAGTCTGCATATTCATCCCAAAATGGAAATTCCACAATGCGTTCTCCTGTGCTATTTGCAGCTTTGCGAATTTCTTTTTTTGCATCTTTATCGGCAGTACCCATTATTACAGCCGCTTCTTTACCAATTGCCCGCATTGCAGAGCCGGTGAGTGTGGCAAAATCTAACACTAATTCCGGTTTTAATTGTTTAGCATAATGCAACGCATCGGCTAAAATTAAACGACCTTCTGCATCAGTATCCATTACTTCTACGGTGGTACCATCATACATGGTAATAATATCACCAGGACAAGTAGCTTCGTATCCAGGGCGGTTTTCCACAGCTGGAATTAACCCAATAATATGGTACGGTAAATCTGCTTTGGCAATAGCGTGCATAGCACCCACTACAGCAGCAGAACCTGCCATATCACATTTCATCATATCCATACTTCCTTTAGTGGGCTTTAAAGATAACCCTCCGGTATCATACACTACACCTTTACCGACCAAAACTAAAGGTTTCTTATTAATATGCTTTGTGGGTTTGTATTCTAAAATGCAAAATGTAGCCGGAGCTGAACTTCCACGATTTACGGCGATAAGCCCACCCATCTTCTCCTGTTCTATCTTTTTTTGATCCCATATCGTTACATTAAATCCAGCTGATTTGCCAATTTTTTGTATGTCTTTAGCATATTGTACTGCGGTTAAATATGATACAGGTTCATTTACTAAATCTTTTGTTATGCGCACACTTTCTGCAATCAAGTTGAGTTCTTCTATTGTTTTCTCTTCTATCAATAATGGGTCGATGTGTATATTTAAATTATACTCTTTAGCTTTGGTTCGGTATTTGGAAAACTCATAATTTGATAATTCTATCCCTAATAAAATAGACGAAATATTTTCTTTGGGAATATCTCCCAATAGCTCTAAATTCAAATGCGTTTCCTTAACTTCTTTTAATATCTTGAAAATCGAAAAACCTTGAATTCGTAATTTTTCTTGTAGTTTATCTTTATCTTCTAATTCATCAATAGCATAAAGTATGTATGTACGCTGAGATTTATAAAGCGTAATTAATTTTAATCCTTCATCAATTTTTAATTGTAAGGATTTTTTTTCTTCCAAATCTAGAAATGGCAATACATTCAAATTCTTCTTAGGGAAAATAGCGAGGATGGCTCCTTTAGGGGGTTTGCTGGAAATGTGCAACATAATGTATATCTTTATCGAACAAAAATATTTAGTTACCTCGAAAGTTATAAATACAAATGTCGAATTTTGTGACAGCCTTAAAATCGTACGGACAGCATTTTTTAATAGATAAAAATGTATTAGAAAAGATAGTTAAGGTAATTAAATTGTTCAATAAAGGAGAAAAACTCATAGAAGTTGGCCCTGGAACGGGCGCATTAACAGATTATCTTTTGCGAGATTTTCAATCTGTGACATGCATAGAGGTGGATCATCGCTGCGTGGAGTTGCTCACAAATAAATATGCTGCTAAAGAAAATGGATTTACCATTTTTGAAGCCGATTTTCTAAAGCAAGATATGAGCAATTTGTTGAATATGCCGACGGCAATTGTTGGTAATTTTCCGTATAATATTTCTTCTCAAATCGTGTTTAAAATCTTAGACCATTATCAATCTATTCCATTTATGGTGGGCATGTTTCAGAAAGAAATGGCAGAACGCATTGCATCACCGCACGGCAGCAAATCGTATGGTGTTATCAGTATTTTTGCACAATTATTTTATGAGGTGAAATTGGAATTTGACATTGCCCCCAATAGTTTTGTGCCGCCACCAAAAGTGATGAGCAGCGTAATTTCTATGCGCAGAAAAGAAAATATCCGATACGATTTTGATTTTAATTTGTTTAAAAATATTGTGAAAGCCGGTTTTAATCAGCGGAGAAAAATGTTGCGAAACGGATTGAGCGGAATTGTGCCTAAAGAGCTGTTGCAACAAGATATTTTTTCAAAACGTGCTGAACAACTAAGTATTGATGATTTTATTGAGTTGACAAAAAGTCTAGAAAAATCAAATGAAAAATAACGGTGGGTATTATTTATATTTCTTAATAATAAAATCAAATTTTAATTATTTTTTGCATGAAAAAAGTCTTGATAACCGCAAATATTCATCCTTATCTTCAAAATAGATTGGAGGAATTGGGATACTTTGTACAGGTAAAAGAAGATATTGAACGTGCTGAACTAGTAGCAATTATTGAGATTTATGAAGTATTGATTATTACTACTTACACAAAAGTAGATAAGGAGTTGATTGACATAGCACGGAATTTAAAGATAGTCGGTCGCGTAGGAAGTGGTATGGAAAATGTAGATATTGATTATTGTAAACAAAAAAATATTCAATGCGTAAATTCACCAGAAGGAAACGGGAATGCAGTTGGCGAGCATTGTTTGGCGATGTTGTTGAATTTGATGAATAATATCAACAAAGCAAATAATGAATTGAAACAAAATATTTTTAATAGAGAAGAAAATAGAGGAGTAGAATTAGATGGAAAATCTGTAGGTATTATTGGTTATGGTCATACAGGAAGTGCTTTTGCTAAAAAACTCCGTGGATTTGAAGTGGACGTTTTGGTGTATGACAAGTATAAAAAAGCACAAGACGATTTTGTGCAACAGGTTTCGTTAGATGAAATAAAAAGACGTTGTGATGTGATTAGTTTTCATGTGCCTTACATCGATGAAACACATTATTATCTGGATGTAGATTTTATTGCCGATTGTGCTAAAAAGCCAATATTTATTAATACTTCGCGTGGTGCTATTGTAAATACATTAGATATTTTAGACGCATTAGAAAACAAAAAAATAACAGGATTTTGTATAGACGTTTTTGAAGATGAACCTATCACCAAAAACAAAATTCATCCATTGGAAATATATCAAAAATTGATAGCAAAAGATAATGTAATAGCTACACCTCATATTGCTGGTTGGACAATAGAATCTAAATATAAGTTAGTGAAAATATTGATGGATAAGATAGAAATATTAGCCAATAGTCACAAGTAAATGGTTAGTTGTGCTTAGAAAGAAACTATCTGCTATGATTTATTAACTATTGACTTTCTATTGCACCACCACATAAAACCCACACCTGCCAATAAAATATAAAAAGGCATACTAGGTAGTCTATATCTTGCATAAGAAATAATACCACTGATTAAGGCAAAGTACCCTGCTGAACCTAATAAAAAGAGCATCAATAAAATTTGTTTTTCTTTGATTAATCTCCATATACCAAGTAGTGCAAATAGATATACAAATGCTAAAAATAACCCGACAAATAATCCTAAAAGAATTTCATAAATAGTTTTCTCCGCAAAGAATTTTTTTACTAAAGCAAATACGCCGTTCGTATATTTTTCTTCTTCAGAAAATTTTTTAGCTGGTATGTGCAGTACTTCCGTTAAGCTGTGTGTGCCTACGCTCAAATGAATTTTAAGTGTGCCTATTAAGTGTGTTTTTAGATAATCCGAAAAGTGTGCTTTTAATACTTTATTTGCCAGTTCGCCATCGTATTTTTCTTTTACAAACGGATTCGAATCAGGTCGCCAACCCATTTTTACTAATTCATCTTTGAAATGCGCATTTACTGTATCGATAGGGAGTTGCAATCGCTTGGCTTCATAGTAACTTGCATTCCAAAAAAGCAAGTTGTACCCTTTGATGTTCGATAAGGCAAAATGCCCGTATTCATTATAGTTTCTAAAGCACCAAGGGGCAATAATTATAAAGTATGAAATACTAATTAGAAGTGCATTTTTTATACCGCTTTTTAGGTCTTTGAAATACCATAAAATGGTAAGCAATACTATACCGGTGATGTAGTATTGCGAAATTGGACGTATCATGGTGCTGATGCCGTAAATGGTTCCAGTTAAAATAAAATATTGTAACCCTTTATTTTTTAATGCTTTTACATAAAATAAAAGAGCTAATAGGAAAATAGTAGTGTAGATTGTTTCGGTAAGTATCTGGTAGATAAAAATAAGATGATGTAAGTCCATGGAGAAAACAACAGCAGCAAAAAAACCAATTTTTTCAAAGAATAATTCTTCTCCGATTTTATACATTAAAATTATAGATAGTAAATTGAGAAAAATTTGCACAAATAATACCGTATAGGGATAATTGCCAAAGAACGAATATATAATGGCTACAAAAAATGGATAACCGGGCGTGCGAAAGGCATCTCCGCAAAATGTAAAATGATTTTTAATGCACAATGCCAAATCGTGGTAGCCTAAAGAATCAAATATTAATATTTGATGTTGTATTACTTCAGGATTCCAAGGTTGAAACCGGAAAAATACGGCAATCCTTATCACTAAAGAGATAAGTATTAAAATCCAAATTTTTCGAGGTATAGTATTAAAAAATAGATTGCGCTGTCCCATTTTGTAAAAATAGCCAAATTGTTGTAAAGCTAAAAATTCTTAAATCTTGCAAATTATCAAGAAAAAACATACCTTTGTAGAAGTAGGCACGTCTCATCTTTGAGGCGTGTCTGTTTTTTTCAACTAAAATTAAAAATCATGTCAGAAATCGTTTATGTAACGGAAGAAGGATTGGCTAAGATGAAAGAGGAACTGGCTCATTTAATAGCCGTAGAACGCCCCAATGCGTCTAAAGCAATTGCTGAAGCACGCGAAAAAGGAGATTTGTCTGAAAATGCAGAATACGATGCCGCAAAAGAATCTCAAGGGCTCTTGGAGCTACGAATTACCAAATTGCAAGGTGATATAGGTAATGCTCGCGTATTAGATGCATCGAAAATAGACACTTCTAAAGTTTCGGTATTATCTAAAGTAAAAGTACGCAATACTAAATTAAAGAAAGATTTTACGTATCAATTAGTGTCTGAGAAAGAAGCAGACTTGAAACAGTTGAAAATATCCGTAAAATCTCCTATCGGTGCTGCATTATTAGGCAAAGCTAAGGGTGAAAAAGTAACAGTTCAAATTCCGGCAGGTGCAATGGAATTAGAAGTATTGGAGATAAGTATTTAAATAGAAATTAAATAATGAGGGAGTAAGTACGTTAATTCTACTTACTCCTTTATATTTACAAGAAAAACAAAGATGACTATCTTCACAAAAATAATAAACGGTGAAATTCCGTGCTATAAAATAGCAGAAGATGAAAGCTTTTTCGCCTTCTTAGATATTCGCCCTTTACACGCCGGACATACATTAGTTATTCCTAAAAAAGAAGTAGATTATATTTTTGATATGGAAGATGAAACATTGAAAAAAATGATTGTCTTTGCAAAGAAAATAGCCATTGCAATCAAAAAATCCGTACCCTGCGAGCGTATTGGAATGACTGTAATAGGTTTAGAAGTGCCACATGCACATATACACCTTTCGCCAATAAATTCGGTGAATGACATGGATTTTAGAAATGCAAAAACTTTATCTAAAGAAGAAATGGAAAATATTGCGGAGCGAATAAAAGCGAATTTGTAGTATTCCCAATCACAGGCTTTTATTTTGATTTGTCTATTACCGCTTTTTCGGCAGGTATTTGCTGCGTTTCAAAAAACTTTAATGCCTTTAGTTTGCCAATTTCTGTCTTAGGTATTTTTGCATAAAATTGCCGTCCATTCGGGCAGGTGCAAGCATCACAAGATATTGTTTGTTCGTCCACAATAGAGCGCATCTCTATAATATTGATTTCCCGACCTAATAAATTTCCTTTTACTGCACTTAATATTTGCTCTTCGGTAGGCTTTACAAACCAATTAAAATGCCAAGGATTGTCACACTTTGTTTCATTGTACAGCATCCAAACTTCATTGGTATTTACTATTTTTGTAGTGGCCGTAGTAGCTGTCTTTTTACAACAAGATTTTTTCTTCTTCGTGCATTTTCCATACGAAGTTGCAGTAAATAAAATTAGGCTGAAAATCAAAATCAATCTCATAAAAATCAAATTACAAATATTGAACCAAATTATTGTTTAAAAAAACAAGAGCCTTTATTTATTGAAATAGCTGCTTGTTTACCCATAAAAATAGCTCTGTTGTCAGCAATATGCCCACTCGGAAAATTAAAACAAACTGGATAATCATATTCAGCTACATGTTCCAAAATAATCTCTTCTGCATTTTTACCAAACGGAATGTTGTTGTCTTTCATGTCGCTCATTCCGCCTACTACCAACCCTGCAATATTCTTCAGCTTTCCGGCACGTTTCATCGAAATCATCATTCTGTCAATATGGTAAAGATATTCATCTAAATCTTCTAAAAAGAGAATTTTTTTGTTGGTATCCAGAATAGTTTTTGTTCCTAAAATTGAATATAAAATGGATAGATTTCCTCCTACTACTTCACCGTGCATTTCGCCAATTCTATTCAGCGGATGTGAAGAAAATTCATAGTTTAATGCATTTCCGAACAATGCATCTTTAAGCGATTGCATAGCCATTTCGGTGTTTCCAGAAAAGGAGATAGGCATAGTGGCATGCAATGTTTCAATGCCGATATTGCAACCTAATTGAGTATGGAAATAAGTGATGTCGGAAAATCCGATTATCCATTTAGGGAAATCCATAAAAGTTCTAAAATTCAAGTCATCCATAATGCGCACAGAGCCATATCCGCCTCTTGCCGCTAAGATAGCTTTGATAGAAGTGTCGTTTAACATGCGCTGAAAATCTGCACGGCGTTCCGCATCAGTTCCAGCGTATTGGTGGGCTTCTTTTCCGATAGTTTCTCCCAATATTACTTCTAATCCCCAGCTTTTTAGGGTGTCTATGGCTACTTGTATTTCCGATATTGAGATTTTTCGGGCAGGGCAAGTGATTCCTATTTTATCGCCAGATTTTAAAAATGGAGGTCTAATCATATTGAAAGAGATAGTCGTATAAAAATCAAAAATACAATTTTTGATTTTTATACTTACGATATGCCAGTATATTTTTCCACTATATCGCATTTGTTTATTTGTAGATAACGTAAGCATACGATTGCCCTATTCGTAAAAATTAAATATTGCTTACCTTTGCAATATGTCAACACCAAAACGATATACAATTACAGCAGCATTACCGTATGCAAATGGTCCCTTACATATCGGACATTTAGCGGGAGCGTATGTTGCAGCAGATATTTATGCACGCCATTTACGCTTGCAAGGCAAAGAAGTAATTTTTGTTTGCGGCAGCGATGAGCACGGCGCAGCAATTACTATTAAAGCGAAAAAAGAAAATACAACACCTAAAGAAATTGTAGATAAATATCATTCGATGATTCGGGATAGTTTTGAAAAATTTGGAATCAACTTTGATATTTACCATCGAACATCAGAGCCGATACACTATGAAACCTCTCAAGAGTTTTTTAGAATATTGAATGATAACGAAGCTTTTGAGGTAATTGAAAGCGAGCAATATTATGATGAAGCTGCCAGTCAGTTCTTAGCCGATAGATATATTATAGGTACTTGCCCGAAATGTGGTAATGAAAATGCGTATGGAGATCAGTGTGAAAAATGTGGTTCTGCATTAAGTCCAATAGATTTGATTCACCCAAAATCTACTATTACCCAATCTACTCCAGTTTTGAAAAAAACAAAACATTGGTTTTTGAAATTAGATGCACAACAAGAGGGAATTTCAAATTGGTTGGAAACGAAAAAAGATACCTGGAAAAGCCATGTTTATGGTCAGTGCAAAAGTTGGTTGAATGATGGCTTGAAACCTCGCGCCATGACACGCGATTTAGATTGGGGCATTCCCGTTCCACCTGAAATAGAAGGCAGTGAGGGTAAAGTACTGTATGTATGGTTAGATGCACCAATTGGCTATATTTCTGCTACAAAACAATTGTTTAAAGAAATTGAATCTGGTGAAACGGAGTTTAGTTATCCCAATAATTTTTCTGCTTTAATAAAAAATAAAAAAGCTGATGAGTGGAAGAAGTTTTGGCAAGATGAAGAAACCGAATTAGTGCATTTTATCGGGAAAGATAATATTGTGTTTCATTGCATTACCTTTCCAGCAATTTTGAAAGCTACGGAGCAATACATCTTACCGGATAATGTGCCTGCTAATGAGTTTATGAATTTGGAAGGAGATAAAATTTCTACTTCGAGAAATTGGGCGGTGTGGCTGCACGAGTATTTACAGGAGCTTCCAGGCAAAGAAGATGAATTGCGCTATTGTATAATTGCCAATATGCCAGAAAATAAAGATGCAGAATTTACTTGGACAGATTTTCAGAGTAGAGTGAATAACGAACTAGCAGCAAATATTGGTAATTTTATCAATAGAGTAGCCGTACTAACACATAAGTTTTATGATGGAAATATCCCTATTGTAGAAAAAGAAAATTACTCAGAAATATTTGACGAAATAAATACGCTTAATGTTAAATTGCAAAATTCACTAAATACTTTCCGCTTTAAAGAGGCTATGCAATTGGCGTTACAAATATCTTCTGTAGGCAATAAATTTTTGGGTGATAATGAGCCTTGGAAATTAATAAAAACTGATGCTGTAAAAGCAAAGTTGATAATGAATGCTGTTATTCGTATTTGTAAAATATTGGCTGAAGTGCTACAGCCATTACTGCCCGCTACAGCACATAAAATAAATCAACAGTTTAACGCATTCTCTGGAGTTATACCTCCTGCTCAAATCTTGTTTGAAAAAATTACAGATGAGCAAGTCGCCTTTCAAATAGAGAAATTAAATAAAAGTAAATCACAAGTTCAACAGATTTCTCCAGTCGGAGAAACGATGAATACCGAAACTGAATTCATAAATCTAAAATCTGAAATACAGTATGATGATTTTTCAAAATTAGATATCAGAATCGGGAAAATTTTAGAAGCGGAGAAAGTCCCCAAAGCGGATAAATTATTGAAATTATTAGTAGATATTGGAATAGAAAAACGCACGATAGTTTCTGGAATTGCGTTGCATTTTTTACCTGAAGAAATTATAGGAAAAGAAGTAAGTGTTTTAGTAAATCTTGCCCCTCGAAAACTACGTGGAATCGAAAGCAACGGCATGATACTGATGGCAGAAGATGCAAATGGTAAACTGCATTTTGTAAATGCTTCAAACGTGAATGTAGGAAGTATTATTAGCTAAAAACATTTTTGATATTTAGCAAACCAGATTTTGTAGAAATACATTTTTACAACACTATAACATTACTTCATTATTTCTGCTCCGTGCAGTGCTAAAGATTTTATGATGTCATTGTAATTTTTGCCAAATTTCCATACCAATATAGTATAATTATCTCCTTTTTTTACAGGCACTTTATGTGCATATTTAAAGAAAAACATATCGATAGAATTATCCGGTTTTGCTTCTATTTCATACGCCCTACTACTCTTTGGAACAGCAAAAATATCGTATTTGTCACTTATTTTTTTTATGCCAACCGTGTCCATAGGGATGATAATATCAGGCGAAGAAGTAGCTACTTCTTCTAATGGAAAAACTTGTCCGTCTTTGCTGTGCTTTCCGTTGGCATAGGTAACTTGCCATTCCGTTAGCCAGTCTAAATAAGTATGATTATATACCACCGCTTTTCCATTATGTATTTGTGCCAAATCACTTGCTACATAAAATTCATTATTATAGTCGCTTTGTAATGTATTTTGAAAGTAGGAAAATGCAGTTTTAAAGCCAAAGAAAAACACAAATAATGCCGTAGTAAATCCTTGTGTAATTGAACGGAAATCGCGGATAAATAATAAAGACAAAAGTATTAAACCCAAATAAATCGGATAATAAAATTTATATGCAAAATTTTCTTCTTGTGAGAAGGTGCAAGTATATAAAATAGGAATAAGAATTAAGCTAATTAAAATAGCATAATACCGAGCTTGAAGCCCTCTTCCGGCTTTGATAAAATAAAAAGCAATTCCTGCGGTTAACGGGAATGTGTAAAATCGGAAATAATGCTTCAGATAATTTACAGATTCTATATCAAAACCCATAAAATGCTTGTCAGAGGTTGTAGAATTACGCAACCAATTGTAAGGTAATATTTTTCCAAAATACCAATACCTATAAGAGAAAAAAAGTAAAATTGGAAACACAAAAAATAAAATTGTCTTTTGTATCCTTCTGTAAATAAATTTTTTTCTGTCTCGTTCTTTTAATTCTCGCACATCTACATAGCTGAAAATAATTAAAGGCAATAATAAGAATATAGAATCTGGGCGAGCAAAGATATTTAAACTTGTCCAAATCATTAGCCATGTATATCGATGTTTCCAAAATGATCGCACGGCGAGCAGCCATAGCATCCCCTGAAATAGTATTTCATCACCTAAAACACTACCCCACACTTGCGTACTCATAAACATTAAGCCCACTAATAATAGATTAATTCCAAAAAATCTTGAATCAACAATTCGCTGAATTAAATATACAGACATCATCATGCTTATTGCAGAAACAGTAAGTGCCGCTTTGATGGTGGTGAGTTTGAAAAAATGTATGAGCAACCATAATGAAAAAACATACAGAAAATTTGGACTATCATCAAAACGAGTAGTACTTTGAGCATTAAACAACCAAATTTTTAGATGTTCCAAGTTTTCCGCATAAATAAAATTTACTATTGACGTATCAGCAGGATGTGTGTACACCGGTAACAATTTGAAGAAGAACCAACAAATTGGAATACTAAGTAATAATACAAATTGTAATCTCTTCATATTTTAGAATAAAATACAAAATTATAAATCCTTTAGCGAAAATCATTTTAATATTTCAAGGATAGTTTATAAATTTAGCAAAAATAAATAGCATGAGCTTAGACGCACAATTTGAAAAAGCACAAGTAGATGTAAAAACATTAACAAAACGCCCAACGGATATGCAATTATTAGAATTGTATGCCTTTTTTAAACAAGCAACAGAAGGAGATAATAAAACCTCCAAACCAGGCATGTTCGATATAAAAGGAAAATTTAAGTGGGATACATGGAAAGCAAAAGCTGGTATGAGCAATGATGAAGCAAAACAAAAATATATCGATTTGGTAAATGATTTGTTGCAAGTTTATAAGTAATCCTATTTTTTTAAATACTAATTACTTGGGATAATCCCAAACAGTAAATTGTTTATTTAGATTTTCTCTAAATAATGAATGTGCACAAAATATAACTTTAGCAAAACATAATTTATTTGCAAACTGTTAAATTTGCGGTGCTTTTTGAAATCAAAATATCATGGCAAAAGAAAAATTTATCACATCATCCATAGGAAGAAAGGTAGTAATAGCACTTACCGGATTATTCCTAATCTCGTTTTTAGTAGTACACGTTGGCATTAATGCAACTATTTTATTGAATGATAACGGTGAAACCTTTAATACTGCAGCTCATTTTATGAGTCACAATTGGGTTGTACGTGTTCTTGAAGTTGGATTAATAGCAGGATTATTGGCGCATGCACTTATGGCTATGAAATTAGAACTTGATAATAGAGCAAAACGCCCAGTAAAATATATCGCATTCGACGGAAAAGCAAACTCAAAATGGTATAGCCGCTCCATGGCAATTTTAGGTACACTTATTCTGATATTTTTAATCATGCACTTATCCCAGTTTTGGTGGCCAACAAAAGTGGCCGTTTTTAAAGGTGAAAATGAGAACAGCTTTGAAATGGTAAAAGCAACATTAAGCATTCCAATCTTCAGTATTGCTTATATTTTAGCATTTATTGCCTTAGGTTATCACTTATTACACGGCTTCCAAAGTGCTTTCCAATCCTTGGGATTAAATCATAAAAAATATACTCCTATTATCAAATCACTAGGAGTTGCATTTTCAGTAGTAGTACCAGGATTATTTGCAGCAATAGCATTAGCAATCTTATTCGGCTTTGTTCAATAAAAATCTTCTATAACCTTCATTATACAATATAAAGATGGCTTTAAATTCAAAAATACCGGCAGGACCATTAGAAAATAAATGGCAAGAATACAAAGGACATGCAAAATTGGTAAGCCCTGCCAATAAACGTAAATTAGAAATTATAG
The DNA here is from genome assembly GCA_964642875.1 of uncultured Chitinophagales bacterium. Lineage (GTDB taxonomy): Bacteria > Bacteroidota > Bacteroidia > Chitinophagales > JADIYW01 > JADJSS01. The sequence continues at coordinate 66,656 of CAZXRF010000009.1, forward strand.
TAATAGGAAGCGGCTTAGCCGGCGCATCGGCAGCAGCTACCTTAGGAGAATTAGGATATAGAGTAAAGGTATTCTGTTTTCAAGACTCTCCACGTCGAGCACACTCTATTGCCGCACAAGGAGGTATCAACGCAGCAAAAAATTATCAAAACGATGGTGACTCCGTGTATCGTTTATTCTATGAAACCGTAAAAGGAGGTGACTATCGCTCTAGAGAAGGAAATGTACATCGCTTAGCAGAAGTTTCTGTAAATATCATTGATCAATGTGTAGCACAAGGTGTTCCTTTTGCTCGTGAATATGGTGGACTACTAAATAACCGTTCTTTTGGCGGAACACAAGTAAAACGTACTTTCTATGCTGCAGGGCAAACCGGACAACAGTTATTGTTAGGTGCTTACTCTGCATTAGAAAGACAAGTAGCACTAGGAAGTGTAAAACAATATACAAGACACGAAATGTTAGACGTGGTAATCATCGATGGTAAAGCACGAGGAATAATTGCACGTAATCTAATTACCGGAAAATTAGAACGCTATTTCGGGCATGCAGTAGTATTGGCTTCTGGTGGATATGGTAATGTATTTTATTTATCTACCAACGCAATGGGATCTAATGTAACAGCTGCATGGAAAGCACATAAAAAAGGTGCATTCTTTGGAAATCCTTGCTTTACACAAATACATCCAACTTGTATTCCCGTTTCTGGCGACCATCAATCCAAATTAACCTTAATGTCAGAATCATTGAGAAATGACGGACGTATTTGGGTGCCAAAAAATAAAGATGACAAACGAAAAGCAAACGATATTCCAGAAGAAGAAAGAGATTACTATCTAGAAAGAAGATACCCAGCATTCGGAAACTTAGTACCACGCGACGTAGCCTCTAGAGCTGCAAAAGAAAGATGCGATGCAGGCTATGGTGTAGGTACAACAAAACAAGCAGTGTATTTAGATTTTCGTTTTAACTTAATCAATAAGTACGGTCGGGCAGAGGCTTCTAAACAAGGTATTGAAAACCCTGATGAAGCAACTTTAGTTCGACTAGGTAAAGAAGTAGTAAAAGAAGAATACGGAAATCTATTCGATATGTACGAAAAAATTACAGGAGAAAATCCTTATGAAGTACCGATGAGAATTTATCCTGCGGTACATTATACGATGGGTGGCTTATGGGTAGATTACGAATTAATGACTACAGTGCAAGGCTTATATGCTTTAGGAGAATGCAACTTCTCTGATCATGGTGCAAACCGCTTAGGAGCTTCCGCATTAATGCAAGGTCTAGCAGACGGGTATTTTGTAATTCCTTATACTATTGCTAATTATTTAGCAGATGAAATTTCAACAAAGCCAATTTCTATCGACAAAGAAGAATTTGTGGCTGCAGAAAAAGCAGTTACTGACCGAATCAACAGTTTGATGAATATTAAAGGAACTAAATCGCCGGAAAGCTTTCATAAACGGTTAGGGAAAATTATGTGGGAGAAATGTGGAATGGCACGCAATGAAAAGGGATTGTCAGAAGCTATAACAGAAATTCAATCATTACGAAAAGAATTTTGGACCGATTTGAAAGTTTTGGGTAGCATAGAAGAGTTTAATCCAGAATTAGATAAAGCCGGCCGTATTGCAGACTTTATGGAGTTAGCTGAG
>CAZXRF010000010.1:0-67444 GCA_964642875.1 uncultured Chitinophagales bacterium
AGCACAGGTCCAACAGCAACAGCGAGCTTTACGGCGAGCGATACGGTGGTTTGCCAAGGGGGCAGTTTGACATTTACAAACACTTCAACGGCAAGTGCAGGCACACCGGATTCCGTAAGATGGACGCTACAAGGAGGCACTCCGAGTACCTCTACTTCACCTACAACGGTAGCACCGAATTTTAGCACACCGGGAGTATATACTATTAGCTTGGTGGCATACAAATCGGGCAATGCCAGCCCAGCAGCCACTAAAACGATACGTGTGAAAGCAAACCCAACAGTAGGCGTCAACTCACCTACAATATGTTCAGGCAAAACGGCAACACTTACTGCCAGTGGCGCAACAACCTATTCTTGGAGCCCGAATATCGGCAGCGGCGCCACCGTCACCACACCGTCATTAACGTCAAATGCGAACTATACAGTAACGGGTACAAAAGACGGCTGCGTAGGCACGGCAGTTTCTACAGTAACTGTAACGGCCTTGCCAACTGTAACGGTAACGTCACCGACAATCTGTTCAGGTAAAACGGCAACATTACAAGCCAGCGGCGCAGACAGCTACACCTGGAGTCCGAACATCGGCAGTGGAGCAACGGTAACGACACCGGTATTAACATCAAACGCAAATTATACGGTTACAGGCACAGTAGGCAGTTGTAGTAATACAGCGACAGCGACAGTAACTGTAACGGCCTTGCCAACTGTAACAGTAACGTCACCGACAATCTGTTCGGGCAAAACGGCAACATTACAAGCCAGTGGCGCAGACAGCTACACCTGGAGTCCGAACATCGGCAGTGGAGCAACGGTAACGACACCGGTATTAACATCAAACGCAAATTATACGGTTACAGGCACAGTAGGCAGCTGTAGCAATACAGCGACAGCGACAGTAACGGTAACGTCCTTGCCCAATGTCACGGTAACGTCACCGAGCATTTGTGCAGGTTCGACCGCTACGATACAAGCCAGTGGCGCAGACAGTTACACCTGGAGTCCGAATATAGGTAGTGGTGCAACGGTAATGACACCGACCTTAACATCCAATGCGAGCTATACGGTAACGGGTACAGTGGGCAATTGCAGCAATACAGCAGTATCCAACGTAATAGTAAACACGGCAGCACCAACGGTAACGATAAGTTCAAACCCAAGCAGTGCAAGTGTATGCCAAGGTGAATCGATTACACTAACAGGTAATGGCGCGAATAACTATAGTTGGACTTCCAGCCAAACAGGTACAAGCAGCGGCGGTACATTGACCTTTATCCCAACAGGAAATATAACGGTAAACATAAGTGGTACGGTAACGGGTTGTAGTACAGCAGGAACAAGCTCCATCAACATAACAGTAACGCCAAAGCCTACGGTAACGGTAGAAGCGGTAAGCCCAATCTGTTCGGGAGAAACGGCGACATTGCAAGCACATGGAGCAGACAGCTATACATGGACTGGCGGCTTGTCGGCCATATCCAACCCGACCACACCGGTATTAACGACAAATGCAAGCTATACGGTAACGGGAACGACGAATGGATGCAGCAATAGTGCAACCGTAAGTGTATCGGTAACGCCAAAGCCTACGGTAACAGTAGAAGCGGTAAGCCCAATCTGTTCGGGAGAAACGGCGACATTGCAAGCACATGGAGCAGACAGCTATACATGGACTGGCGGCTTGTCAGCCGTATCGAACCCGACCACACCGGTATTAACGACAAATGCAAGTTATACGGTAACGGGAACGACGAGTGGATGTAGCAACAGCGCAATAGCGAATGTATCAGTAACGACGACCCCAGCAACGCCAATCATTACGCAAAGCGGAGACACATTACACAGTGGCAGTATCTTGGTAGGAGCATCGTATGCATGGTACAAAGGCGGCATATTGCAGGCAACTACAAGTACGCCGTACTATATTTTGACAACAGCAGGAACCTATACAGTGAAGGTGAAGAATGGTGATTGCAGTTCGGTAGAATCTCCAGCGTTTGCTGCGATTTATACAGGTATAAAAAATGCGAGCAATTCGGTGAGTGTATTTGAAGTATATCCGAATCCGACAGAAGGGAAGTTGAAGTTGAATATCAGCTTGACAAAAAATGCGGCAGTACAATTGCGAATTTACAGTGCAGATGGTAGAGAATTGTATGGACAATCTTATACAAATACGAGAGTATTAAATGAGGAAATGAATTTACAAGACCTATCGAAAGGCGTGTATATTTTGAGATTGAATGTGGATGATGAGGTCTATTATCACAAAATAGTAAAACAATAAATCCACTAAAACAAACACAAAAAAATCCCCGAGCAATCGGGGATTTTTTATTGATAGCTTTTTTTATTAATTTCATATCGAAATGAAAAGTGTAAAAATTATTGAGTGTCCGCGCGATGCTATGCAAGGCATTAGCGATTTTATTCCAACAACTAAAAAAATTGAATACATGAATGCCTTATTAAAAGTGGGTTTTCATACATTGGATTGTGGAAGTTTTGTTTCGGAAAAATCAATACCTCAAATGGCGGATACAAAATTAGTAATACCGCAACTTAAATTAGAAGATACAGATACTAGACTATCTGTAATTGTGGCTAATTCGAGAGGTGCAAAAGAAGCCTGTGAGTTTGACGAAATTTCTTATGTGGGTTATCCATTTTCAATTTCTGAAACATTTCAGCAGCGTAATACAAATTGTAGCATAGAAGAATCACTGCAAAGAGTAGAAGAGATTATGAATATTTGTGAATGTTCGGGGCATACCTTTGTTTGTTATATTTCTATGGCGTTTGGAAATCCATATAATGATTTTTATGACGCGACACTCGTAGAACATTGGGTGGATAGGTTATTAGAAGTAGGTGTTACGAAATTTTCTATATCGGATACTATAGGTGCTGCTACGCCTGAATTAATTACGGAAGTATTTAGCGTACTGTCTGAAGATTTTCCTGAAATAGGATTTGGTGCCCATTTTCATACTACACCAACTACCTGGCAAGAGAAAGTAGAAGCAGCTTGGAATGCTGGTTGCAATAGATTTGACGGTGCCATAAAAGGATATGGAGGCTGCCCAATGGCGACAGATAAATTGACCGGAAATATGCCGACCGAAAATTTACTTTCTTATTTTGACCAACGCAATATAGAACACGGGTTAGATAAAGATGCTTTCGTAGAAGCTATGCGTATTGCCAATACTATTTTTAAATAGGAATATTCGGATTTTTTTTAATTTCTCGTTCTCCAAAAATTGCAGAACCAACTCTTACCATAGTTGAACCTTGTTCTAACGCTAAAAGATAGTCACTACTCATACCCATAGATAATATTTGGAAATCTTTTTGAGCTTTAAAATAGGTTGTTTTTAATTCATTAAAAAAACGTTTTAGCCCTGCAAACTCATTTTTAATTAATACTTGGCTTTTAGTATTAGTTGCCATACCCATTAATCCAACAATGTGTATGTTTTTTAATGAATCAAATGCTTTAATATCTAAATGGTCAATCAGTTCTTCCTCTGAAAATCCCGATTTGCTGGTTTCGGCGGCAATATGTATTTCCAATAAAATAGGAATAACTCTATTGTTTTTTAATGCTTGCTTGTTTATTTCAATCGCCAATTTCAAACTATCTACAGAATGGATTAAATCTATAAAAGGTGCGATATATTTTACTTTATTGGTTTGCAAATTTCCCACCATGTGCCATTGGATATCTTTGGGTAATTTTTCTTGCTTTTCAATAAGTTCCTGTACTTTATTTTCTCCAAAAATTCGCTGTCCTGCATCATACACTTCTTTTATTTCCCCTATAGATTTAGTTTTAGAAATAGCTACTAATATTGCTTTTTTGGCGTTAATGATTTTTGTTATATCTTGCAGTGCAGTAATATTTGCCATCGGATGCGAAATTTATTTTATAAATATAAACCAAAAATCATTGTATCTGTGTTTTCTTTATTGTTATTAATTTCTTGTGTTAGAAAACATAAATTTGATAAAGACAAAAGACAATTATCTGCTACTAAATTTTCGCAAGTATTATCAGATGCCTTTTTGATGGAAGCATATGTCAATGAGAAATTTAAAACGCTAAATACGGATTCTTTAGTAATATTAAAAAAAACGTTTTATCCTGCAATATTAAAACAACATAAAGTAGATAGTGCAGCATTTTATTCTACATTTAATTATTATCAAGCTCACCCAAAAGAATTTCTAAATATTTTATCTTTAGTAGATTCTTCTTTATTGAAAATAAAACCATTAGATACGACCAGTATTAATAAAGATACAATTCAACCTCCTAAAGATGTAGAAGAGTTATTAAATTTTAGAGGGAAAGCAAGTGATTTGGTAAAAATGAAACACGCAGACAGCAACATTGTGAAGAAAATAAAAGAATACCACACTATAAAATAAAACAAAATACGTATTTTTCCAACACACAAATACAACTTATGAGTATCAGAAATAATTGGACTATTCAGGAAATTCAAGAAATATACAATAAACCTTTGTTGGAGCTAATGTTTGAGGCTGCAACGGTGCATAATAAATATAATAAAATTGGCGAGGTGCAAGTCTCTACCTTACTCTCTGTAAAGACTGGTGGATGTACCGAAGACTGTTCGTATTGTCCGCAAGCAGCTCGTTATAACACAGGCGTAAATGTCCATAAATTAATGGATGTTGAAGATGTTCTATCAAAAGCAAATGAAGCGAAGGAAAGCGGTTCTACCCGTTTTTGTATGGGTGCAGCATGGCGAGAAATTCGCGATAATAAAGATTTTGATAAAGTGTTGGATATGGTTCGTGGTGTGAATGCTTTAGGATTAGAGGTTTGCTGTACAATGGGCATGCTGACGACGGAGCAAGCCCATAAACTCAAAGATGCTGGGCTTTATGCATACAACCACAATATTGACACCTCAGAAGAGTATTACGATAAAGTAATTACTACCCGAACTTATACAGATAGATTGAACACCATAGAAAATGTACGAAAAGCTGGAATTAGCGTTTGTAGTGGAGGTATTATAGGTTTAGGCGAAACAGATGAAGCCCGTATCGGAATGATTTATACCTTAGCTAATCTTCCCGAACACCCAGGTTCTGTGCCGATAAATGCTTTGGTTGCAGTAGAGGGAACACCTTTAGAGGAAATGAAGCGGGTTTCTATCTTTGAAATGCTTAGAATGATTGCAACGGTTCGGATTGTAATGCCAAAAACATTAGTTCGCCTAAGTGCCGGCAGGTTAGATATGGCTGTCGCAGAACAAGCACTTTGTTTTATGGCAGGTGCTAATTCCATATTTGCCGGAGATAAATTATTGACCACCCCAAATCCAAGTTTTATGAATGATATGGAAATGTTCAAACTCTTAGGATTAAAACCTCGAGAAGCATTTAAAGATGCAAATACAACCGTAGAACTTATGTCTTAATGGATGTAGAAAATAGAATTAAACAGTACTTAGAGCAAAGAAGTAAACTTGGGTTACTTAGAAAACTTTCTGTGGTAACTGATAAAATAGATTTTTCTTCCAATGATTATTTAGGATTGTCCCGCTCTGCATTTTTGCGGCAGCAAATAGAAGCGGAGTATAAACAATACCATAAACAGCCTGCTGGTGCTACTGGTTCTCGCTTATTAAATGGTAATTTTGAATTACATGAAGCCGTAGAGCAACTTTTAGCTACGCATTTCCATGCAGAGTCTGCAACTTTATTCAATTCGGGGTTTGATGCCAATGTTGGGTTAATTTCAACAGTAGCTCGTCCAGGTGATTATATTTTTTATGATGAATTAATGCATGCCTCCGTCCATCAAGGGATGACGCTTAGCGGAGCAATTTTGGTGGCTTTTAAGCACAACGATTTGGAAGATTTGGAAAGGAAATTAAACCCAATAGATACTTCTATAAATAGCTTTATTATTACAGAATCTGTATTTTCTATGGAAGGAGATAAGTCCGATTTACGACAAATGGCAGATTTAGCTTCAAAATATAATGCTAATTTGATTGTAGATGAAGCACATGCAACCGGAATTTTTGGCAGTCTTGGCAGTGGTTTGTGTAATGAGTTAAATATAGAAAACAAGTGCTTTGCACGAGTATATACCTTTGGAAAAGCGATGGGTGGGCATGGTGCAGTAGTAGTAGGTGCTGCTTGGTTGAAAACCTATTTGATTAATTTTTCAAAGAATTTTATTTATACTACCGCTATGGATACGCATACTTTGCTGTCCGTGAAACATAGTATTTTCCATGCACAATTATTTATAAATCAGCGAAATAAGTTGTTTTATTTAATTCAATACTTTACAGAAGAGATTCGTGCAAGTGCTTTAGTGTATAGGGTATATGGAAATGGACCAATATTTGGTATTATTGTACCAGGAAATAATTTTTGTAGAGAATTTTCCGTTTTTTTACAGCAAAATGGCTTGGATGTTCGCCCGATACTATCCCCTACAGTTCCCATCGGTGCGGAACGATTGAGAATAATAATACACAGCTACAATACAAAGGAGCAAATAGATTTATTAATTTCATTACTTGTTGATTATAAATAAATTACGATATATGTCTTCATTTTTTGTTACAGGTATTGGTACGGATATTGGCAAGACAGTGGTATCTGCTGTTTTGGTTGAAGCACTACAAGCAGATTATTGGAAGCCGATTCAAGCCGGGAATTTGGATTATACAGACGCTGATTTTATAAAAGATTATACTTTAAACGGAAAAATCATTCATCCCGAAGCGTACCGATTTACTGAAGCTGTTTCGCCACATTTAGCAGCTAAATTTGAAGATAAATTAATTAAAATCAATACTATTAAGATAGGAACATTAAATAATCACTTGATAGTTGAAGGCGCTGGTGGGTTAATGGTGCCATTGTCGGATAATTGTTTAATAAAAGATTTAATAAAAGAACTACAACTATCTGTAATAGTTGTTTCTAAGAATTATTTAGGAAGTATAAATCATACTTTACTGACTATTGAAGTATTAAAGCAATATAACATTCCAATTGCGGGTATAATTTTTAATGGAGCACCCAATCCAGAAAGCGAAAGCTATATCTTAAATTATAGTGGTGTTTCATTATTGGGAAATATTCCAAAAGCTGACATTATGTCAAAAGGATTTGTTGTTCAACAAGCAGAACGATTGCGTAAAAATATTTTACCTTTATTGCAAGATGTTAATTCCAATTCATTTTCCAACCCTCTTTCTTTAGATTATGAATCTTTCTGAAAAAGATAGCCAACTAATCTGGCATCCGTTTACGCAGCATCAAACTGCTTTGCCAAATATTGCTATTGTGAAAGGCAAAGACGCGCTGCTGTGGGATGAAAACGGAATGGAATATATAGACGCAGTTTCCAGTTGGTGGACGAATATTTTTGGGCATGCAAACCATCAAATTGCCAATGCCATTAAATTACAATCAGCGCAATTAGAACATGTTATTTTTGCAGGTTTTACCCACCAACCGGCAATTGAAGTGGCTGAAAAAGTGTTGCGAATTTTACCTCCCAATCAGCAAAAGGTATTTTTTTCGGATAACGGTTCCACAGCTGTAGAAGTTGCTTTGAAGATGGCAATTCAATATTGGTACAACCAAAATATTTCTAAAAAAACGATTATTGCTTTTAACAATGCATATCACGGAGATACGTTTGGGGCAATGTCGGTGGGTGCAAGAGGATATTTTAACCAGCCTTTTGAGTCATTTTTGTTTGAAGTTAAAAGTATTGAGCTTCCCACTCCAACAAATTTCGAACATATAAAAGAAACATTTACATCGATTTTAGAAACGCAAGAAGTAGCTGCTTTTATTTTTGAGCCTTTATTGCAAGGTTCTGCCGGAATGTTAATGTATGATGCTGTTTACTTAGAGGAGTTGATAGCACTTTGCCACAAATATAATGTGCTCTGCATAGCAGATGAGGTAATGACGGGGTTTGGGCGCACCGGAAATCTATTTGCCGCTGACTATTTAACTAACAAACCAGATATTTTTTGCTTATCTAAGGGAATTACGGGTGGGTTTTTGCCCTTGGGGCTAACTACCTGCACCGCTGAAATTTATGCTGCTTTTTTAAGTGAGGATAAACTGAAAACATTTTTCCATGGACACTCTTACACCGGAAACCCGTTGGCGTGTGCAGCGGCTTCGGCAAGTTTAGACGTGTTGCAAAATGCGATGCCGCTAATTAATGAATTGGAGAAATTGCAACGTCAGTATTCCGCTCAATTAGCACAGCATCCAAATATTGAAAATCTAAGGCAAATTGGAACAGTAGTAGCATTTGAGGTCAAAAACGCCGCAACTTCCAATTATTTCAACCACCTGCGCGATTTTTTATATCAAAATTTTATTGCAAGAGGAGTTATTCTACGCCCTTTAGGAAATACAGTTTATGTTTTGCCTCCTTATGTAATTACAACGCAACAGCTAGAAAAAGTGTATAAAGTAATTATAGAGGTATTGAATTTATTATAATCATATATTTATTTCTACATATTTTTTACTTAAATCGATAAACGGAAGTTTATTTTCTATTAATATTTTTCTGTAAATATTCAAATGTCGGGTGTCGTTATCGCTGGATAAGACTAGGTTTTTGTATTTGTAATTTGCCTTTATCGTTTCAATATTCAGATAGCAATTATCGCTAATCACCAAATAATCAATTTCCAATGGCGATGTAAATGTTTTTCGGGTATTATTCTTCGTTAGAAAATAAAAAGGTATATTGTAAATAATCGCTAAATTTTCTTTTATATAAACGTGTTTTTTATTTATGCTGTCCGACAAAAAAATATTTTCAATTTCATTAGTTCTATACTTTCGATGTGCATTTTGAATATTAAAACTGTATAATTTATCCGTAATACTGTCTTTGTGTAATATCAATTGTTGGTTTTGATGATTGATGCCTAATACAAAATTTTTAGGAACAGAATAAAGTATAAGTTCTGTTTTCTGCCATTGTGCTACTGCATGAAAATAGGAGATACCAATTACGCCAAGCCAGATGCATAAACAGAGTATAGCGTATCTTGGTTTTCTAATCATCACTGAAAATGCTAATAAAGCCGATGCTGCCATTAATAAAATAACTTGTAATGGCGAGATGTATAAATTGTAGATTTTACCCAACGGCAGGTGAGAAAAGAAGTAGGTAAATTGAATAAACAACTCGACCACCCAAGCATCTACCCATCCAATTATTTTTGCTGCAAAAGGAATAATGCTTAATGGTAGCAATGAAAGACTCAACCAAAGGATAAGCGTAGATAATGGGATTGCAAAAATATTAGCAAATAGAAAATAAGTTGGAAAATTTCCGAAATAATAGATGCTCAACGGCACAGTAAATATTTGTGCACCGATGCTTGCTGCCCATAATTTCCATGTCCAGTCTATTAATTTATATTTAGAATAAAATAGGGCATAAATAGGTTGTGTAAAAATAAATAAACCCAACATTGCTAAATAGGAAAGCTGAAAACCGATGTCAAATATATTATTTGGATTAATTAATAATTGTAAAAGTGCTGCACCGGCTAATAAATTTAGGTTGTTGGTGTGCTCTTTTGTGAGTTGTCCAAAATTGAGTAACGAAAATAAGATAGCTGCTCTTACACAAGCAGCAGAAAATCCAGTAACAAAAGTAAATAGCCAGATAAAGCAAAATATGAACGCAAATTTTCCAATTTTTATTCTCCTGTTTTTATCAGGAATAAAACTTAGCAAAAACAACAACATGCCATAAATAATGCCGACATGCAAGCCCGATACCGAAAGAATATGTAAGATGCCGGTATAGGCAAAAGCATTATATAATTCCAAGTCTATATCTGCCCGATGCCCTAATAAAATCCCATCTGCTAAGGTGAAGTGCGCTTTACCTGGAATGTATTGCTTTAAAATGGATTGTACATAGCTGCTAATGTTATTGCTCATTCGTAAAAATGGTAATGACTTGTGTTTCTGTATCAGCATCCATTCACTTTCTTGCAAATAAGATTGATAAAATATTGATTTATAGTTTAAGAATTTAGCATAATTAAATTGTCCAGGATTTTTTGGGGATTCTATTTTTTGGGGTTGTAATGCAAGTAGAATTTCATCACCAATTTCTAGTTTTTGTGCAGCCGGTGTTTTTTTGAAATACACCAATAATTTCCCATCGGTATAATGCTTGTTGTTTGCACTGTCGCTTACCTCAGTTATTTGTAATATGGTTTTGTACGTTTTTTCTTTTTCTTCCAATGCGTTACTAATTATTCCTTTAGCAAATTCTGAATGGGATTTACTAAAATGAATGGGTTGATTTTTATATTGAGTAGCTGAAATCATCCAGCCGCCTAAAGAGCATAAAAACAAGAAGATAACAACAGTATTTATTTGCTTTGCAATTGGATGAATAATAGAAATATGACTGAGTATTACACATAGAAATAAAATCAAACTAGAAATTATAAGTATAGAATAGGGGATAGCAAAAAAATGAAATGCAATAATTCCCAATAGTAACGGAAATAGTATTTTCACCAATGGAAGATGCGATAATTTATACTGCACTTACGAAATAAATAGTTTAAACAAGTATAATAAAAAAAAGCCACAATTAAAAATTGTGGCTTCCTTCTTTTTGCTTAGAATTATTTTTTATTTTTTAACTCTTGTTGTTGCTTCATTATTTCCTGCATTTTTTGTTGGAAAGAATTTTGTTTAGGTGGTTTCTTTTTATTCTCTTGTATTTGTAAGTGAATCTGTTCTTCATTAATAAAGAACTTCTGAATAATCCAATTTTGTCCTATTGTCAACACATTAAATAATAAGTAGTAATAGCTCAAGGCGGCAGGCTGCTTGTTGAACATAAACATCAACATCACCGGCATAAAATATTGCATGATTTTCATTTGCTGTGCCATAAAGTCGTTATCACCGCCAGTAGTTGGTTGCGTTTGGCTCGTTAATTTTGTAACTGCAATTGAAGAAATAGCCATTAAAACGGTAAATAAACTAATGTGATTTCCAAATAAAGAACTTATCACCGGAATATTGTGGCTCCAACTGATAATGGAATCAAAGCTGGATAAGTCTTTTGCCCATAAGAAAGGTTGCTGGCGTAAGTCGATATTAGAAGGAATGAAGCGGTACATGGCAATCAAAATTGGCATTTGCAGAAGCATCGGTAAGCAGCCACCAAACGGACTCACCCCGGTTTGTGAGTATAGTTCCATTTGTTTTTGTCCAAATTCTGCTTGGTTCGGATATTTCTTTTTTAATTCATCAATTTCAGGTTTTAGCACACGCATCTTCGCCATCGAAACAGTAGATTTGAAGGTAAATGGAAACGTAACTAATTTTATAATAATTGAAAGTATTAAAATAATTATGCCATAATTAGAAATAAATTTAGCTAAGAAATAAAATATAGGCCCAATAAAATATTTATTGATTAAGCCTAAAATATTCCAGCCCAATGGAACAATTTCTTCTAACCCAACATTTAATTGCGCTAAATTATTGTACTTATTAGGACCCATATACATTCGCATCGGAAAATTGAATGCATTGTTATTGTTAAATGGTATTTGTAATTGTGTCGAAAAAGTTTTTACAATATGCTCATCTGTCTTAGGCGTAGTAACGGTAACTTTCGCTCCGGTTTTAAACAAACCTTTGTCTGCAATTAATGAAGTATTAAAGAATTTTTGTTTGTAAGCCACCCATTCTATTGGGGTACTTAATTCCTTTTCTTTATCTCGGGAAATATTGTCTTCTTCCTTTTCGTTGCTGAAATAGTGTAACGAAGAGCTATAGCGTTGATCATCTAAACCACCTTCTTGAGAAGGAAGTTGTTGTGTCCAATTTAAGGTAATGGATTGATTAGCAGGAATTACATCGCCAAAATTTAAAGCGGTAATTGAAAAATCTGCTACATAACCTTTCCCGTTTATTGTAAATTTATGTTCATAAACTTTGCCTTCGCCTAAATCAATTTTATATACAAGGTCTAATTTTTGACTGCCTGAAATTTTTTGAGAAACCCCAGTTGATGTAAAATATAATTTTTCCGTCTGAATCGGCGTTTTGCTGTCATTGGTGATAAATGAAAAATTAAAATCAGACCCATTGTCTTCAAAAAGTACGAGTGGCTTATGTTCAAAAGTTTTGTAATTTTTTAAAATTACTTTTTTAATGACCCCACCTTTGTTGGAGAAAGTATAAATGCAATCCTCATTTTCGATGGTAATCAATTGTTCATTTCCAGAGGAGTAAGCTGCAAAGCTTCCCATTTTCGCTTTAGATACAGAATCAATAACTTGTTTTTCCGTGGTAGCTATCGTGGTATTCGTAGCGGTGCTATCCTTTTTAGTGTTATCCGTAGGATATTTTGCGGCTTGCTCTTGTTGTGGATGTTCTTTTTTAAATTTCGCTTCTTCTTGCTGCGTATAAATTGAAAATCCTAAGAATATTAGTATAATAAGTGTAATACCAATGACCGTATTTTTGTCAAATTCCATAAGTATATAAAAAGTTGAAACGCAAAGGTAGGAAATAGCTACCAACCCACAAAGCAACCGTAAGTAATTAAAAAATGAAATCTAAACCTATGTTCAATGTGAAATTTATATAGTTTTATTAATTATGTAAATTTAGTACTTTTATCCTGTTTCCTATTTTAGTTAAATTTTTTCATTTTTTCTTGCCATAGTATTTTTTATATTTGCCATATGGGAGATACAACGTTAGTAATAATGGCAGCCGGAATGGGAAGTCGCTATGGTGGAGTAAAGCAAGCAGCAAGTTTTGGACCAAGCGGTGAGTGGCTGATGGATTATGCAATTTATGATGCACAACGAGCTGGTTTTAATGATGTAGTGATTATTACTAGAAATGATTTGCTGGCAGATATGCAGGAACACATGCAGAAAATTTGGGGCAATAGAATCTCTATTCAGTTTGCAATTCAACAAGCTCCGGCAGGTGCTAATCCGGAACGTACAAAGCCATGGGGCACAGGACAAGCAATTTTGGCAACGAAAGCATTGGTAAAAAATCCTTTTGTGGTAATAAATGCCGATGATTTTTATGGCAGAGAGGCTTATGAAGCTATACATACTTTGCTTGCCGCTTGCAAAACAGACGAACCCCTATTTTCATTAGTGGGCTATCCATTGCAAAATACACTTTCTGATATTGGTTCTGTATCGCGTGGAGTATGTACGTTAGATGAAAACAATAAACTTATTTCCATTACCGAAATGACGCAGATAGATATGCGTGACGGCAAGTTGCAAAATGAAAATGCCGACAGTTCATTTACTGATATTCCTTTAAATAGTTATGCATCTATGAATTTCTGGGGATTTACATGTTTTTTGTTTGATGAATTAGAAAAGCAATGGCAGGCGTTTTATGAAAAAAATAGAAATGAACCTAAAGCTGAGTTTTTAATTCCGACTGTAGTTTCTACTATGATGAAAGCGGGCAAAGTAGAAGTTCAATTATTGCCAGATGGCAGAGATTGGTGTGGCGTTACCTATTCCGAAGAAAAAGACTTAGTAATTGCCGCATTGCGCAATAAAATAAATCAAGGTATTTATCCTTCCGATTTATCAAAGGGATAGTTCGGTCTAAATATTTATTTTATTCAACCTTAAAAGAAGGCTTTTGTAGACTTCAGCTTCTTTTTTGTCACCTTGTTGAATGCCTCTTTGTATTTCTTGCTTTGTAGAATTATAGGTAGCCTTATTTTTCAAGCCCTTTTCAAAAGCAATTACCAAATATTGCATTGCCTGCAAGTTTTTTCCCGAATTGTAAAATAAATAAGCAATGCTTTCATAGGGTACATACCAATCTGGGTATTGTTTATTTAAATTAACTAAGAAAGCCACCGCACTGTCTGTTTTTCCGGCTTTTTGCAGGGTATTGGGATATTTAAAATATACCGCTTCATTTTGTTTGTCTATCCGATATACATTGGCGTAGCATAAGGCTGCACTATCATAATTTTTTCTTGAGAAGGTGATATCTCCCAATAAATCCCAACTTACGGTAGAGGTATCGAATTGGTGTATTACTTTTCGGAATTGTTTTTCTGCCTCTTCTTTTTTTCCTAAGCCATAATAGGCAATACCTTGTGTTTCTTGTGTATAAATAATGCTGTCGTAAATTGCATTTGCTTGTTTGGAGTATTGTAATGCTTTAATAAAATATGCTTCGCGCTGTGCAGGGGCAGTTGCTGCCATGCCTTCTTTCACTTTAATAGTTGAAGCAATTCTATTTGCTTCAAAAGAGTTAGTTAAATGTGGCATATCTTCTGTAATTAAAGAGTCGATATTTTTCCAAGCATTGTTGCGGGCTTGCACAAACGGATAATAGATTAATATAAATAATGTGACAAGCACTAAAGGGATATATTCCTTTTTACTATTTTTCCATATTTTCTGCTGGAGGAAAGTATTTATTTTTTCTAAAGGTAGAATTTCTAATAGCAAAGCTGCAATGGCAATAAACATTCCCAAACTTGCAACAAATGCATATCTATCCGCTAAGATACCTTGTACCGGTAGTATAATATTAGAGCAGTACAATAAGCAGCTATAAAAAATTAAAATACCGATTGTAAATGTTTTACTTTTCTTATAAAAATAAGCCGCTGCTCCTAATGGCAATAATATAGCAATAAGTTGTAAAATAGTAATGTAATGATAAATAGGGTGTAATGGAATTTGATTGTATCCAAAATAAAAATAATAACCTTTGGGGATAAACATAAATTTGAGATAATAAAAATAAGTGGAAATTCCCATGCTTATTCTATTTATAAATGTATCGTTATGTGCTAAAGGATTTTCTGTAATCAGTACTTGTTTGGCAGTTGCTGTCACAGTCATCGGAATGAAATGGTTGATGATAAGTTCCAACAGA
The DNA here is from genome assembly GCA_964642875.1 of uncultured Chitinophagales bacterium. GTDB lineage: Bacteria > Bacteroidota > Bacteroidia > Chitinophagales > JADIYW01 > JADJSS01. Next base: position 14,985 of record CAZXRF010000010.1, read on the forward strand.
ATATATAGATAAATAAGGACGATTGCAGGAATTATAGCAAATTTTATTTTTCGTTGATATACAAAAAAAGAAAGAATCGGCAGAATAAACAAAATATTGTATGCATCCTTTTTTGCAATAATTCCTAAGATAAATAACAGTCCGATAAATAGAAGATGGATGTTCTTTTTTGTGTTTTCATAATTGATATAACTATTTATAGCCAGTAGCACAAACAGCATACTAAACAGCCCATCTCTACTTTTTAGATTATTGAGAGTTCCTGCATGTACCGGATGTACTATAAATAAAATGGCAGCTATAAGTGCAATGTACTTTGCATTGTAAATAGGCAAACGGTGTAATACATAAAAAACCAAACAGGATAGGATAAAATAAATAAATAGATTGATAGCATGTGCTACAACAGGATTAATTGTGCCGAATACAAATTGTTCGATGGCAAACGTAAACATTGCAATTGGGCGATAATCTAAAATATCAAATCTTTTTCCGAAAACACTAAAAATGTCTGAAAAAGAAGAACCTTTTGGCGGAATATTTTGAAATATATAATTGTCATCTAAACTGAATTCATTATATAATGATTTATAATAAAAAATCAATAGGAGTACAGCAAAAATTAAATAATATCTGAGATTGTATTTTTGATTATTCATGCTCTAAAATAAAACTATTTTTTATGCCTACAGCATTTCGCCTAATTTTGTATTTTTATTTTTAATAAAAAAAATTGAATAGGCTGTACTACATAATAAAAAAGCTGGAATTTCTTCGATTAGATGAACGCTCAGTATCGTTATTTAGAATACTTTTAGGATTTAGCATTTTATATTCACTAATAATTTTAAAATTTCCATACACTGTACAAATTTGGGGCGAACATACCATTATTCCCATTTCTATAATGAAAAAGATGAATGGCATAGGTTCTTTTTCCGTTTTCGATTGGGTGCGAAACGATACATTTGCTTATTGCTGGATGATAACCACAATTTTTTTAACTTTATTATATATACTTGGTTTATATACAAGATGGGTTTCGTTTCTATTGCTTTTTTTCTTTTTTTCTTTACTACAAGCCTACGCCAGATACAATGGGGGATATGATAAATATACTTTTCAAATGCTTACTTGGTCGTGTTTTTTACCGTTATCCAATTTTTTTACATTAAAGAATCCCAAACTAAAATACAAAACTCCTCTTTGGGTTTCTATTATATTAGTTACTCAGATTGCTTGTATCTATTGTGTTACAGGGTTTGCAAAAACAGGAGAAGCATGGATACATGGATACGCCATAAAAATAATGGCTTCTGACAATTGGTTGAATTCATCATTAGCTGTTATTTTCAGAAATAATGCTTTTATTTATGTACCATTAACCTATCTAACTCTGATAATAGAGGTATTATTTCCTATTTTTTTATTTATACATTTTAAAAAAGATTTATTCCGGTATTTTGCAGTTATCTTCTTGTTAGTATTTCACATTAGCATTATTCTTATTACAGATGTCGGCAATTTTTCCTATACTGGAATTGCGGTAGCAGGTTTGCTTTTGCCAGCTTCTTTTTGGGAATATTTTAACAAAAAGTCTAAAATTGAATTTCTTCAAACACAAGTAAGCAAGGTTAAACAATATATAATATTTTCATTTACTGTTTTTGTGTTGTTTACATTCGTTCAAAAAAACTTGTTATTCTTATCAACGCTCGACAGTCATAAAAATATGCAACCAACTATGTTATATAAATGGATGAAGGCAATAGATATTCCAAGAGTAGTAGAAAATTCATTTCAAGACCAATTTTGGAAAATGTTTGCACCAGAACCTTCCAATCAAGGGGGGTGGCTGAGTATAGAATACATTGGTGATGATGGTATTTTATATGATTTATTTACCAATACGCCCATTTCTTCTATGCAGAATAATATAAATTACATACCACATGGAATGGAAAAATTGATGTTGGCGTATGGCAGATTGTTTAAATCTAAAGATAAATGGTACACTGCCGTTTATTTACAAAATTGGTACTTTTATCAATTAAAAATTAGGAATATTGCACCAGAAAAATATATAAATTACTTCTTGGCAGAATATAATACCAGCGTTAAAGATGCAGGAAACGTTGTAACCCCCATTACAAAACAACTATATTCCAGTAAGGCACTTGAAGATTTAAAAATAGATATTCCTCAAAAAGAATAATTTCATGAGTTATCTTTGTAAGGAAGAATGCAGAAGAATTGCTGCACAAATTTTGTACATTAGTATTTAAATTATTGAATGAAAATTTTTCAAATTTCTCTACTCCCACTTTTAATAATTATTAGTCATGCTACCTTTGCGCAGAACGGAATTTTTTATTCATTAAGCGAGGCTATAAAAAATCCGCTCGAAGTAAAACAACTTGTTTTAACTCAAAAAGGATACCAACAGCTTCCCGATACTTTATTAGCATTTCCAAATCTCGAAATTTTAGATGTGTCAGATAATAACTTATCAGACTTGCCCTCTTGGCTCGCCGAGATAAACAGTTTAGAAAGTATTAACCTAAATCGAAATAATTTTAAAAACATACCACAATCTGTATTTTTGTTGTATAAATTAAAATATTTATATATTAATAATAATTGCTTAGATTCCATAAGCCCTAATCTTGCCATGTTATCTAAATTGGAATATTTAGATGTTTCCAATTCTAACTTTTCAGAAATACCCAAGCCGATATTTAAACTACATTCTCTACGTCAATTAATTTTTTTAGACAGCAACCTGAAAGAAGTATCCACTGAAATAGCAACACTCAAAGAATTGGAAAAAGTAATTTTTACTTTAAATCAAATTAAGAAGATACCATACGATTTATTTAAATTACCTAAAATGAGATATGTAGCTTTTGGATGTAATTTATTGGAAGAAATAAACCCAATAATCTGTAAAGCAAAAAATTTAAACTACCTTGCAATTTTCAGCAATAAACTAAAAGAAATTCCAGATTGTTTTTTCGATTTACCTAAAATTCAATATATTAATGCTGGCAATAACTTGTACTCAAAAGAAAATATTGCAAAATATAATACCCTCTGTGAAAAACGTGGGCTAACGTCCATCACTTTTGCACCAGAAATGACTATTGATAAATTTCATTGACCCTACACTTCCGTTCTTATTTTTAAAAAAAATAAGTAAATAATTTATTGATATTCAGTTATTTGTGATTTTTAATCAAAAGAAATAAAAATTATTTATGGAATTTGCTGCATTCGTGTATCTCAATGTACGAAAGAAGCAAAACGGTAAAGTACTAAATCGCGAATACCACCGGAAAGCTTTGGACAACAAAATTGATTTTTAAACGTAAAAAAAGTTAAAACATGTCAGCTATCAGAAATCAAGTACAGTTAATCGGAAACTTAGGAAAAAAACCGGAAATCAAAACATTCGGCACCGACAAAAAATTTGCAACATTCAGCGTTGCTACCTCAGATTATTACTACGATAACAAAGGCGATCGCCAAACACAAACGCAATGGCACAATGTAGTGGTATGGGGTAAGCAAGTGGATATTGTAGAGAAATTTTTGGATAAAGGCTCAGAAGTGGCACTTACCGGAAAAATTGTCTATCGCCAATATGAAGATAAAGAAGGGGTAAAGCGCACAATAACAGAAATCAATGCAAATGACATCTTGTTATTAGGCAAAAAAAACTAAGAACTTCCAGCAAAAGAGTTGATGAGGCTGCCGTAACCATTGGCGGCCTCATTTTGTTATAGGCATTATTAACCCACATTATAAAATATACAAAGAAGAGTACACTATTTTTTTTTGAACAATGCTAGCAAAACCTTGTTCTATATTTTTTTGTACATTTAACGTGAATTTTTTCATTATAAAAAATGTAAAATAAAAATAATAAAACAAAATTTTAACTCAAATTATTATTATGAATAGCTACGAATCAGATATTAAAGCTAATCTCAAACTCGAAAAGCATTACAAAGATATACTAGGATTATTAGGCGAAGACCCTGAACGTGAAGGATTGATAAAAACTCCGCATCGAGTAGCGCAAGCATTACAATTTGTAACTCATGGCTATCAAGTAAACCCAGTGGAGATTATTCGCTCCGCAATGTTTACGGAAGAACATAATCAAATGGTGATTGTAAAAGACATAGAGTTATATTCTATGTGCGAACATCACATGCTGCCATTTTTTGGTAAAGCACATGTAGCCTATATTCCCAATGGAAAAATTACTGGACTAAGTAAAATTGCTAGAGTGGTAGATGCATATGCCCGACGTTTGCAAGTACAAGAACGCCTAACCGTACAAATTCGCGATTGCATACACGAAGCACTAAATCCACTTGGCGTTGCAGTAGTAATAGAAGCAAAACACATGTGTATGATGATGCGTGGTATTCAAAAGCAAAATTCCGTAACAACAACATCTGCTTTTACCGGTGAATTTGAAAAACAAGCCACCCGCTCAGAGTTCGTTAAACTTATAAGTGCCAATCTATCATAGTGTTGTGTAAATATGCTTAGTTTAAGGTAAAGAATAAATAACCTACATTCTATGTATATTAATACAAAGAGCCTTAACTTTGATACTGAATATGGAAAACATATTTTATGTAAATCCAATTTGTTTTTGTCCTAAAATTGGAATTTAATATCAAACAAAAAAAGATAAAAATAACATGAAACGTACACATATCATCGCATTAGTTTTTGTAGCCGTACTGGTAGCATCGCTTACTGTAATGTTAGGTAAGGGATTCAGCCGCTACGAAAATTTTGAATCTGCGTATGCAAAGCAAGGAAAAGAATTTACAGTTGTAGGTTATTTAAATAAAGAAAAAGGAGTAACCTATAAGCCCGAGCAAAACCCCAATCAATTTTCCATGTATGTAATTGATGACAATAAAGTAGAAAAATTGGTAGTAGTGAATAAGGCTAAACCGAGAGATATTGAGAAATCTGAGAAAATTGTTGTTACAGGAAAAATGAATGGTAATACATTCGAAGCTACAGAAATATTATTAAAATGTCCATCTAAATATAAGAATAAAGAACAATTAGTAAATAACGGAAGCAGCATATAAAACAGTTCCTTTATTACAAATTTACCACCACTTTTATCATGAATATTCACGCTATTGGTCAAAACTTGATGCTCGGAAAATTAGGGCATTTATTAGTTATTTTATCTTTTGCTACGTCTTTGGCAGCATGCTTAGCTTATCTTTTTGCTACACTTACCAGAAATGAAGTAAAAAAATCATTACCATGGATAGCCTTTGGTAGAAAAATGTACGTGCTGCATGCCGTAAGTGTTTTTGGCATAATGGCAAGTTTACTAATACTTATTCATTCTCATTCATTTGAATATAAATACGTTTGGGAGCATACCTCTAAGTCATTACCATTTTATTATCAATTTTCTGCCATGTGGAGCGGGCAAGAAGGAAGTACCCTACTGTGGATGTTTTGGCATGGTGTATTAGGTTGTGTACTAATTTTTAAAGCAAAAGAATGGGAAAGCCCTGTATTGTCTATTGTTGCACTAGCTCAAGTATTATTAGGTTCTATGCTGCTCGGTATAGTTGTGTTTGGGTATAAATTTGGCTCAAGCCCATTTGCATTAATGCGAGATACGATGGATATTCCAGTATTTAAAATGAACCCAGACTGGGTTGCAGAAGACGGTACCGGCCTAAATCCTTCTTTGCAAAATTATTGGATGGTGATACATCCACCTACGTTATTTTTGGGTTTTGCCGCCTGTACCATACCTGCCGCTTACGCCATTGCTTCCCTTTGGTTAAAAGATTTTACGGGTTGGATAAAACCAGTATTACCTTGGAGCTTATTCGCATTAATGATACTAGGTACCGGAATTTTATTAGGAGGAGCTTGGGCGTATGAGGCATTAAGCTTTGGTGGTTTTTGGGCGTGGGATCCTGTAGAAAATGCATCATTAGTACCTTGGTTGATTTTAGCAGCCGGTATTCATACACTTATGGCTTATAAGCATACCGGCTATTCATTACACGCTACTTATACCTTCTTTATATTATGTTTTATAATGGTATTATACTCCTCATTCTTAACGAAAAGCGGCGTGTTAGGTGAAGCATCCGTGCACTCCTTCACCGATTTAGGAATGAGCGGACAATTAGTAGTAATAATATTAGCATTTTTGCTGCCTTCGACTTATTTATTAATAGATAGGACGGTAAAAAAACAAATACCCGGAAAACAAACAGAAGAAGATTTAACCTCAAGAGAGTTTTGGCTATTTATTGGTTCTTTAGTTTTTATTTTTGCAGCAATACATATTACAGTATTAACCTCTTTTCCAGTAATAAATAAAGTATTCCATTCTAAATTAGCACCACCATCCGATATAAAAAGTCATTATAATAATGTTCAAATTTGGATGGCAGCATTAGTGGCATTTGGGTCCGCATTTACACATTTTCTTAAATACAAAAGCACAAGTATTGGCAAAGTCGTAAAGCGTTTACTGCCGGTATTTATTATTTCAATTGCATTGTGTTTATTGGTTGTAATACCTTACAAGATGTATAGAATAGACTATATTCTATTGGTGTTTTCTGGTTGGTTTGCGTTATTGGCAAATGCACAATACATCTATCAAATATTACATAATAAATGGAATATTTCGGGTGGGGCAATATCACATATCGGTTTTGCATTGGTATTGATAGGCATCATTATTTCTCAAGGAGAACAGCATGTATTATCTGTAAATAAATTTGGTATAGATTATGGAAAAGGATTTTCAGATCAGGAAATTGCCGAAAATGTACTGTTGTACCAAAATGAGCCATCGGATATGGGTAAATATCGAGTTACTTACTTAGGCGATTCCACCACTGCACAGAATATTTATTTCAATGTTAGATACGAGGAGCTAAACAAAAAAGGAAAAATAATCAACACCTTTACGCTACATCCAAATATTTTGATGAATAGTAAAATGGGAAATAACCCGGTTCCATCTACAAGAAAAACACTTACCTCTGATTTATACACTCATATAACTTCTGCACCTTTAAAAGAAGATGGCTCAGCTGTTGATTCATTGGTTGAAGAAACTTACACGGTTGGATTAGGAGACACAATTCCTGCATCGCGCTGTTTAGTGGTCTTAGAAGGTATTGACCCTGACGCACACATACACGGATTTGATAAAAAACCGAAAGATATCGCAATCGGTGTAAGAATGAAGTTTATAGCTTTAGATACTACCTATCAAATTGAACCAATTTATCTGGTGCGCGACGTGGTAGCTACAAGTATCCCTGCTAAGGTCGATAAACATAATATCAGTTTCTCAATTGTTAAAATACTGACGGAAGAAAACAAATTCCAAATATTAGTACAACAAAAACTGAATAAGTTTATCATTATGAAGGCGATACGATTTCCATATATTAATGTTTTGTGGTTGGGGTGTTTTATTATGCTATCAGGAATTTTGATCAGTATTTTGCGCCGTAAAAAAGATAATACAGCCACAATGACGCACTAACATCATTCTTTTTTTTGTTTATACCATTTACTCAGTAATATTACCGTTTACTCAATTATAGGGAGTTTAACAAAATTTATGGTCTAACTTGTACCTATAAAGTAGTAATATAGTAAAAATCAGCAACTAAAGTCAGAATATAACTACCTTTTAGTAATAAGAATTGTATTTTAAGATATTTGAAATTATTTAAATAATTTGATTAAGATCAATAATATTACTTTGTTGTATATTGTAAATTTATAACCATAAAACGACGCACCATGAAACAACTAAATCAAGAGTTATTAAATTCTATCAATGATGTTTCGGGAAACTTAGAAGTATATTCCAGAAACTATGAATTAGCACTTACTACTTTAATAGAAAAATTAGAAAAATCACCGAATATTTGTCAAATAGTAGATTCTGAAAAATCGGCACAAATATATTTTAACCCTACTGCAGTAAATTATTTTGGAGTTACAAACGAAGAATTAAACAAATTGGGATTTAATTATTTACTCCAATATTTACATCCAGTTAATTTTAATGTTATTACATCACATATAAATTATTTTTCTAATCCAGAAAATTATAGCAAGCCTCTTTCTTATATTTATTATATAAAAGCAAAACACAGCTATAGATGGTTATACAATTGCACACAAGTTGCAACGCTTTCTAAAGACGGAAAAGCAAAATATATTGTTGTCCACGGAGCAGATATTTCTTGTTACCTCGAGGGAAAAAAGAAGATAACTAAATTTAGAAAAGATGCACAGTTTATTAGTGCTAATAGAAAAACATTTGAATCTCTATCAGAACGAGAAAAAATGATATTGAAATTAATTGTAGAAGAAAAAAACAGTATTGAAATTGGGAGTCAGCTAAGTATTAGCAATACAACTGTGGATACCCATAGGAACAATATCATTAAAAAATTAGGAGTACGCTCTTCAATTGGTTTAGTGAAATTTGCACTAATGTTTGATTTAATGTAGCTTATTTGGAATTCTTAAATTACAAAACCATGAACGAAATTAGCATCAAATTACAACATACCATAAAATCAATGCATCAATCTATCTCAGCAGATTATTTACAAGCATTTAATAAATTAAAAATTATTTGCGACGCTTACCCCAATCTTTTGATGATTACTGATTTTGCAACAAACAAAATATGTTATGCTAATGCTATGGCTGCAGATTTTTTTGGTATAGATAAAAATATGAAGGAAAACGAAGGGGTCAATTTTGCATCAACGTTTTTACAACCCGAAAATAGTCACTTGGGTGCTGCTGAAACTGCATTTTTCGAAAACCCAGATAACTATCAAAATCAATATGAATTTATTTATTTTGTAAATACATCAAAAAACTGGAAATGGGTTTACTCTTGTGCTCAAATTGCCACATTTCAAAAAAATGGCATTCCGCGCTATGTCTTTAATACTTTCTGCGATATAAATAATATTATAAAAGAAGAAGAAATTGTATTAGAAGATAAAAGCTCTGAAAAGACAGGTATTTTAACCCCGAAATGGGAGCTCTATCAAAAGTTATCAGAGCGTGAAAAAGAAATATTACATTATATAAGTAAAGAATACACTACATCTGAAATTGCAGATCAACTTTTCATAGGCAAAGCTACTGTAGATTCGCATCGTAAGCATTTATTAAAAAAACTAAATGTAAAAAATGCACTCGGATTAGCAAAATATGCTATTTATTTTGATGTAACTTACTAAACACCAATTTTGAGTAGGTTTAAGTAACAAGAAATGCAATCAAATAAGTATTTTTGTTTCGTAAATAAATGTATTGAGTTCGGTTATTCAAAAGATTTCTTTTATTGGCAGTGGTAATGTCGCTACCCATTTGGCAAAAGCATTTTCCAAAAAGGGAATTACTATCCAACAAATTTACAGTCAAACTTGCGATAACTCGGAGGTACTTGCATGGCAAGCCAACTCCATCTACATCTGCGATTTAAATGAATTAAATTTAGAGGTCGATTTATTAATCTTTGCTGTAAAAGACGAAGTAATAAAAACATTATCTCAAGAAATTTTAAGTAAAAAACCAAGTATGCCAATAGTGCATACTTCCGGAACGGTAGGCTTAGATGTATTTGAGAATTATCCAAATACTGGTATATTTTATCCGTTGCAGTCTTTTTCTAAAACAAAAAAAATAGATTTATCAGATGTGCCATTTCTCATTACTTCAAATAATGCAGTATTGAAAAATGAATTAAAAAATTTAGCCTCTTTATTAAGCAGTAAAGTTTTAGAATATACAGATGAACAACGTAAACATTTGCATATTGCAGCGGTATTTGTAAATAATTTTGCCAATCATTTGTTTGCCTTAGCACAAGATTATTGTGAAAAACATCAATTGGATTATCAATTACTGTTGCCATTAATACGTGAAACTATACTGAAAATTGACGCACTTCCGCCACACGACGCTCAGACCGGGCCTGCCAAACGTAAAGACCAAGAAATCATTAATAAACAACTGCAACTGCTAAATGCAGAAGATGAGCATCTGTCTAGTATCTACAAGGTAATGACAGATTCTATTTTAAAAATGTACTCATAATGTTATTATTCCCCACTAAATGTGCTGATAAACTTGACTTTCCTTTTATTCTAAAAGAACTGGACGGGCTTTGCTCCGGAACATTAGGAAGAAAATTATTATCTACGCAAACTTTTTATACAAACACACAAACGCTCACCCAACAATTGCAATACGTTCGGGAGGTAAAAGAAATTATAGAAAACGATTCCCCGTTGCCACAATATGGTTTTAATGAATTACCGTTTTTAAATAAATTATCTATTGAAAACTATGCACTCGATATTAAAGAACTGATAGAGTTGTATTATTCGCTTACAGCAGTAGCGGAGTTGTTCCGGTTTTTTACCCCAAAAGCACGACAGCAATTATATCCATATTTAAATGAAATGATTTCTTCGTATTCTTTAGAACTTGGAATAATAAATTCTATTTCAAAAATTATTGATATAGACAAAGAGACCATAAAAGATAATGCAACACCCGAATTAGCAAAAATTAGAAAACAAATACAAGATAAAATACACGAAATTAATTCGGCATTCCGCAGGGCTTTATTAGTTTATAAACAACAAAATATTTTAGCCGAAACAGAAGAAACCATCCGCGATGGTAGAAGAGTGCTATCCGTAAAATCGGAATATAAAAGAAGTTTGAAAGGTATAATTACAGATGAAAGCGATAACGGAAATATTACCTATATAGAACCCAATGAAACAGTTTTTATAAATAATGAATTGATAGAATTACATTTAGAGGAACGCCGCGAAATTCACAAAATACTGGTAACGGCTACTGCTGCTATACGTCCGCACAAAGAAACGATAGAACAATTACAATTATTAATGGCAGCTTTAGATGCAACACGGGCAAAGGCTTATTTCGCTATAAATTTTAAATGTAATTTTCCGCAAATCTCTACCGAAGGCGTAATTTATTTGAGAGAATTTATCCATCCTATTCTGTATTATCATCATCAGAAACAACATAAACCCATAATAGACAATACAATACTTTTAGACACCAAAAACAGCGTTTTAGTGATATCCGGTCCCAATGCCGGTGGTAAATCAATCGTGCTGAAAGCCGTAGGTCTAATTCAGTTGATGTTTCAATTTGGAATGTTAATCCCAGCAAAAGAAAATTCCGTAATGTCCGTTTTTGAGCAGCTTTTTGTGGATATTGGAGATGAACAATCTATCGAAAATGACTTGAGTACATACAGCTCTCATTTGTCGAACATGCAGTATTTTTTGTCGCATGCAAATGCTAAAACTTTAGTGCTGATGGACGAAATGGGTATGGGCACAGATCCTGCTTTAGGTGGCCCGATGGCGGAAGCAATTTTGGAAAAATTACACCAAAAAAATATCTTCGGCATAGTAACCACTCACTTTAATAATTTAAAAGTATTTGCTTCTAACACGCCCAATATGCAAAGCGGCGCAATGGCATTTGATACTAAACAATTAATGCCATTATATCAATTGCAAACCGGGCAACCCGGAAGTTCATTTACCTTTGAAATAGCCCGAAAAAGCGGACTTCCTGACTATATTATTAAAAATGCAAATAGCAAAATTGGGGATAATAAAAAAGCGTTAGACGATGTATTGACCGACATACAATCAGAAAAACATTTTATTAAAGGCTTGCGGAAAAATGTGCAAGAAAAAGAATCACAATTGCAAAATCTTACAAGTAGTTATGAACAACTCAATAAAGAATTAGACAAAGAAAAAAAACGTTTACTAAAGCAATATGAAGCTCGATTGTTGGAACGCTTCAACGAGGAAAGTAGAAATTTGGAAAATGAAATGCGCAAATGGAAAGAACAAAAAAATGATAAAGACAAATTTTTAGAAGTACGTAATTTTATCGATGATAATAGAACACATATTGAAAATAAATTAGATGATGCTCCTGTCACTATTTCAGAAAAAGATAGAAATGCTATTCAAATAGGGGCTTTGGTGAAATTGGAAGAGGGTAGCGAAGTGGGCGAAGTTTTATCTATTAAAAATAATCAGGCAGTTGTAGCTTTTGGTAGTTTGCAGACGAAAGTAAAATTAACCCAATTAATACCTGTTAAAAATAAGCCAACGGCATCAGTAGTTCCGCATAAAAAATATTCTTCCAAAATACTTGTAGAAAAAAGCGAATTTGACAACAATCTTGATATTCGCGGATTGATGATAGATGAAGCAATTATTACCTTAGATAATTTTATGGATAGGGTAGTAATGTACGGAATGAGAAATATAAAAATTATTCACGGACGTGGCACTGGCGCTTTAAAACAAACTGTACAGCAATTTTTGAAAAAATACCCGCATGTTAAATCGTATAAATATGAAAGTGATCAGTTTGGCGGCGATGGTATTACTCTCGTAGAAATGAAATAAGCTAAAATAATTACATACTTCCCATTTTTAATCTCAATTGAAAAACTTATATTTATACTAAATCTGATTTTCTATGACAAAGTCTTTTACTTTGTGTTTGCTGATTTTAGCATCCATCTTTTTATCATTTTCAGCACCGAAAATTCAACTAATAGAATTTAACCCAAATACTTTATATAATTCTGCTGCAAAAATAAATACGACTGCGTTTAGGTATAATCAAACTAATTATTTTGTAATTCAACCGAAAATAAATTCACCTGAATATTTAAAATCAAATTCTTTAAATATTGAATCTTATTTAGGCGATGGCTATTATTTAGTATCCACTGCGTCCACTGCTGATAAATCCTTTCAAAATATCCAGTATAGTAAATTAGGGTATATCGATGCTGAAAGTAAAATTGATAACGCGCTTTTGGCACAGCAAGGTACACAAGCCGTAACGGTAATGTATGCACCCAATATGAGTAGCACTACCTTATCGGAAATTATTGCACAAACAAGTATTGATGTAATTCAAAAAAATACGCAAAACCATCATTTTTCTGCCAATGTAAGCAAACAACAATTACAGCAACTAGCAAAATACCCTTTTGTTTATTTTATTACAAAATTTTACCCCAATAAAACGCCATTGATGTATGATGCCATTTTAATGACGGGTACTAATCAAGTACAAAACCTACAACCTTATGGTTATAACTTAAAAGGCGAAGGCGTAAATGTAGGCGTTTGGGATATAGGTGCAGTTGGCACTTCTATTGATTTGCCTACTAATAGAAATTTTGTAATAGACAAAGAATACAGCTCACCCAGTTCGATGGCGCACCCTACAGAAGTAGGAGGCTGTATTGGTGGTGGTGGAAATTTATTAGCGCCTTTGCGGGGAATGGCACCGCGGTCCAACATATACTATTGGGATATTGCCGGAGATATTGTAAATGAAATGCTGACCGGCCAAAATTCTTATCATGTCAATGTTTCCAATCACTCGTATAGTTTTACACCGTGCAATTGTTTTCAGTCGGGTATGTATATTCCCGAAGCTGCGGACTTAGATAAAGCCGTACACAATAACCCGACAATGCTGCCCGTGGTGGCAGTGGGAAATACCGCTACTAATAATTGCGGCTCAGTTACCGATACGTTTAGCTCCGTAGATATCGGATTTCAAGGTTGTAAAAATGCCATTACCGTAGGTTGGCTTTTTGCCGACAAAAGATTAGTTGAAAATAGCGGACGCGGACCAACTGAAGACGGTCGCTTGAAACCGGAATTAACTTCTAAAGGATTTGCAGTTACCATTTTATATCCTAATAATGGAATCGGTACCGTATGGGGTTCTTCTTATTCTGCACCGGGAGTAGCAGGAATTGCTACATTATTATACCAAAAGTACCAACAAGATAATGGCACAATGCCGAATGCTGCTTTAGTAAAAGCAGTATTGTTTAATACTGCTCGAGATTTAGGAAATCCAGGTCCTGATTATAAATTTGGCTTTGGTATTCCCGATGCCAATAGAGCAGTTTCCTCTATTGCTAATCATTTGTTTGTGGAAAATTCCATTGCTCAAAATGGGTTTAATACAAACACCATTACAGTGCCAAATAATACTGCTCACTTAAAAGTTACTTTATCATGGACAGATAAAGAAGGAAACCCTGCGGCTGCACAATCTTTAGTAAATAACTTAGACTTGAAAGTGGTAACCCCTTCAGGAGATACTATTTTGCCATGGAAATTAAATCCTTCAAAGCCAAGAAATACAGCATTACGAGGAATAGATAATGTAAATAATAACGAACAGGTTACAATTGACAAACCACAAGCAGGAAACTATACTATTGTCGTAAAAGGTACTTCCGTGCCTTACGGACCTCAAGATTATGCAGTAGCTTATTTTTCTCAAGAGCGCAAAATTGAATTGACACATCCTAACGGCGGCGAAATATTGGATCCCGGAACTACAACCATACGTTGGTACAATAATACGATTGACTCTACTTCAAAAATTGAATTCTCTCCTGATAATGGTGCTTCATGGCAATCAGTGGTAAATCCTCAACAATTATCTACACAAATATATTCTTGGACATTGCCATCAGTTATTAGCAACCAATGTTTAGTGAAAATTACTTCGGGAAATAATGTTGCTGTTTCTGCTGCTCCATTTACAATTGGTACGCAAACAAACTATAATTCTATTAGCCATACCGTTTGCGATAAAACCGTTAAAATTAATTGGGGGGCCGCGCCCGGTGCTTCCTCTTATCGGGTTTATTTATTTGTAGATACAACATGGACATTTATAGCAGAAACCAATCTTACAACTTACACGATTAGCAACTTAATAAACGGTAAAAGTTATTTCTATTCTATAGCTGCTGTAAAAAACGGTGTCGAAGGAAATCATAGTTTAAGTAAAGGATTTTCACCTCAAGCAGGTGCTTGCACCACCACAAATGATGTAGGGATTTATGCTATTAATAGTCCTATGGGCGGAAGGTTGTTTACCTCATCTGCATTATCGGCAACTCAAAAGTTGTCTTTTGTAATTAAAAATTATGGTACAGCTGCACAGAATACTATTACGGTATCTTATAGTATTAATGGTGGAATTGTACGCACAGCAACGCTCGCAAGAACTGTAAATTCTAATGATACAGCCATAATTTATTTTACTATAAATGAGAATTTGAGCAGTGTAGGTAATTATAATGTGGTGGCTTGGACAAATTTAACTGGCGATAATAATTCTGCTAATGATACATTGCAATTCGTTATCCGTCAACTTGCAAATGCGCCGGTAACGTTGCCTATGTCCGAATCTTTTGAAACAATAAATACTCAGCAGTCAAATGCTGTTTTTGGTTTAAATGGATTGGAATATGCAGATTATTACCCTCAAAATAAAGGAATGTTGCGCTCGAATGAAGGCAATTTGTATGCACACACCGGAAAAAGAGCCATTACCTTAGATAATTATTCCGGCGTAGGGCGTGCAAGAAACGAAATGATATTTACATACAATTTATCCAATTATACGGACTCCTTAATTTACTTTGATTTTTATTATATGAATAGAGGAGAAACAGATACGGCAAATTATATTCTTGCACGAGGAGATGATACAAAACCTTGGGTGAATATAATAGATTTATATGCCAATAGAGGAGCGCTAGGTACGTATCAAGAAATACAGGGAATCAATTTATATGAAATTCTAAAAGTAGAAAATAACCAAAGTTTTTCCTCTTCTACTCAAATAAAAATTGTACAATCTGGAGCTAAAACAGCATATACACCTTACGGAAATGGCGGCTATACTTTTGATGATTTTAAATTGTATGTAGCGGGGCAAGATATTGCAACAATAAATGTTTCTACAAAAAAAGTAAATTGCTCTAAAACAATTTCACCACAACCTATAAGCATTACAGTATATAATAATTCGGCACAGTCTGTTACAAATTTACCCGTGTTTTACCAAGTAGGTAATAGTGCAATTGTTGCAGAAAATATACCCGCTACAATTGTACCTAACGATACGCTTACTTATACTTTTTCTACTTTAATCAATACCACTTTGCCCGGACAATATTTATTAAAAGCATGGGTGAAAAATGCTGGAGATTTATATCCATGGAATGATACACTTTCAACATCACAAATCGTGATGAAAACTATAGATTCGTTTCCTTACTATAATGACTTTGAAAGTAATAATGGAAATGTTTTTGCAGAAGGTGAAAATAATTCGTGGGCATGGGGTACTCCGCAAAAATACACGATAAACGATGCTGCGCAAGGAAATAAAGCATGGACAACTGGAATTACGAAAGGATATAATTTTAATGAAGATTCCTATCTTTACATGGGTTGTATGGATTTTTCTACATTGACAACCGACCCGATGATAGCATTTAATTTTATTAGCGATATGCAAACACTTTCAGATTCCGCTTTTGCCGAATACTCTACTGATGGTACAACATGGTATAGATTGGGATGTTATAATTGTGGATTGAATTGGTATAATGGTTATCAAAATAAACCCCACTGGGATATTGCTACTTTTCCGTGGCAAGTTGCCCACACTAAAGTACCATTAGCGAATATCAATCATCCAGAGAATTTTATGTATCGTATCCGATTGCTTTCAGATGATTATTTAGTGGCAGATGGAATTGGAATTGATGATGTACATATTTTTACTAATTACCAAGATATTGCAACATCAGATTCTGTATATGTTTCAGCAAACTCTACTGCAAACGGCTGGATTTCATTTTATAGAAATGGAAAAATTGTGGCCGAATTATTTGATAATAATAAGAATATTGGCAATGTAGTTTTAGGTTACGAAGCAGATTCCGTTAAACATAAAGTATTTAATAATAAAAATATATTTCCTCGCAATTGGGTTATAAAACCACAAAATGCAATAGTGAGCAATTACACCGTAAGATTATATGTATTAAATACAGAATACACTAATTTTATTTTAAACGAAGACTCTATCAATAGAATGGGAGATATCGGCTTGATACGTTATATTGGATTAAATACCGATTTAGATATTAGTGATAATCACGTAAGAGCTTATTACAAATATTACACGCCGCAAGACATCAGATTTTATCCTTTCCAAAATGGGTATTATGTAGAATTCCAAACCGATACCTTAGGTGAATTTTATCTCATCAGCACTAAGCAAGATGCGAATGCTATTCAAAATATAAATATACAAGACTTCTCTGCACAAATTCTGAACGATGATGTGTACTTGCAATGGCAAACTTCCAGAGAAATTAATAGTAGAGATTTTGTAGTTCAGTATTCATTTGATGGAATTACTTTTATTGATGTTGATACCGTGCCTGCTGCCGGATTTTCTAATGCATTAACAAACTATAATTTTTTACATGAGCTAAACACAACTTCAGGGATTTATTATTACCGATTGAAAATGGAAGATAATACCAATCAGGTTACTTACAGTTTAATTGATTCTGTTTACTTTGCACCAACAGTTGGCATACAACAAAATAGCACTTCTGCAATATCTTATATCGCAAATAATGATATTGTTATTTCTATGAAAAATGCTGCGACAATGCCTGCAAATATAAGTGTTTACAATACTTTAGGTCAACTTCAATTTTCAAAAAAATATGTACTACAAAATGGAATAAACCCCTTGGGTATTTCTGATTTTATGCATTGGCCCAATAGTCCATATTTTTTGCAGATACAAGGTACAGAGCATAGTTTTTATTCAAAATTGATAAAGCAATAATGGAAACAAAACTGGTGATTACCGGTGATGGTAGCACTTCACTTTTTATACCCGATTTAGATGAACATTATCATTCTATTCATGGTGCGATACAAGAGTCTATACATGTTTTTATCAATGCAGGATTAATCCCAATATTAGCAACGAAAGATGAAATACAAATTTTGGAAATTGGATTTGGAACAGGATTAAATGCATTACTTACGGGAATCGAAAGCAGGAATCATACTACATCTATCCAATATACCTCTATTGAAAAATATCCAATTTCGCCTGAATTTATTAATCATTTGAATTTTTGTACATTATTAGATAATCCAAATTGTAGAGATTTGTTTATGAAAATTCATGGTAGTGAATGGGAGAAAATGACAAACATAGAACACAATTTCTTTCTGAACAAAATAAAATCTGATTTTAAAGAAATTAAATTTATAGATACTTTTGATTTAATATATTTTGATGCTTTTGCGCCATCTGCACAGCCAGAATTATGGACAGAAGAAATATTTAGGATAATGTATAATGCCTTAAAGAAAAACGGAGTATTAGTTACCTATTGCGCAAAAGGAATAGTAAAACGTACAATGAAATCAGTTGGTTTTGATGTAATAGCATTACCCGGCCCAATAGGAAAAAGAGAAATGACTAAAGCAATAAAATAGGAATATGAATACCAAATTTGAATACATTATTGTTGGGCAAGGAATAGCTGGAAGTATGGTAGCGCATACCCTATTGTCGAGAGGAAAAAATGTGTTAGTAATCGATCAATTTCATTCTAAATCTTCCTCAAATATTGCCTCTGGTGTGGTAAACCCAATTACTGGAAGAAAGATGGTGAAAACTTGGATGATAGATGAGATATTGCCTTTTGCCAAACAAACCTATAAAAACTTAGAAGTGTTGCTGCAAACGCAATTTGTACACGAAAATAAGTTGCTTAAAATATTTTCTTCTATTGACGATATTGAGCAATGGAAAAAACGACAAGCTGATGTAGTGTATGCGCCTTATATGGGCGATATGATTTCGCCTGAAGATATACATCCTTCTATAAATGCACCGTTTGGTGCAGGAGTTATAAAACAAGCATTTGGCGTTAGCGTTCCTGAATTTACTAAAGCAACAAGAGTATTCTTGAAATCTCAAAATAGATTATTAGAAGAACATTTTGAGTACGATAAACTTCAAATTTCCGATACTTTGCAATACAAAAATATAGAAGCCGACAAGATTATTTTTTGCGAAGGCTATAAAGCCTATCAAAACCCATTTTTTAAATGGATACCATTTTGTTTTGCAAAAGGAGAACAACTTCTAATTCATTCTGAAAAATTAGAAACAGATAGTGTACTAAATAAAAATATTTTTGTTATTCCTATCGGCAATCATTTATTTAAAGTTGGATCAACATTTATTTGGGATGATATGGAAGAAAACGTAACGGATGCTGGACGAGAAGAGATTTTACAGAAATATAAAAAAATATCTGGTGATGAATTTACGATTGTAGAAGAAAGCGCAGCCATACGCCCAGCCATGCGCGATAGACGACCTGTAGTTGGCAGGCATCCTGAACATCAGAATTTATTTGTATTTAATGGCATGGGAACTAAAGGAGTTTCATTAACCCCCTATTTTTCTAACTATTTGGCAGATTTTTTAGAGCAAAATTTTAAAATATTACCTGAAATTTCGATGGATAGGTTTTAAAATGAAAATCAAAACATAAATTTATTATCTTGCAATCAGCTAAGTTTTAATTTTAGATACAACGTTATGAATAATTTAAAATCATTGTGGAAGGTAGTGCCGTTATTAGTGCTTTTATTAACACTAGGGTTGTATAAATTCCGATACCGACTTCATTTAGCCAAACCCACAATCATCCAATCTGAACCAATAGACTCTAGTTATTTACTAAATAAATTAAAGAAAGAAATTATATGCAGAGGTTTAGTAATGGGGAGACAGTTTAATGGAGTAGATGCAAGTAAATATCCATTAGACCATCCAATGGATAGTGGGATGAATATGATTGACAATGATCAGTATTATATTATTAAAATGTATGATGAGACGAACAAAATGGAAATTTATATAGCAATCAGAGATTTAGCTTTGTTGAACAAAATTCCTTTCTCTTTTGCTTTTGATACAGGACAGAAAATATTAGTTACAGCATTTATAAAAAATAAAGACGGAGTGAATGCTATGTACGGCGGCACTATACACAATAATCGCGGTAGATTAAAATTAACAGGGTACAACAGAACTACTAACCTTGCTACAGGTGAGTTGGATGCCGATTTAGATGCTGTAATTGAAAATGGCGTATGTGATGTTAGAAACTTACGTTTTACTAATGTAACATTACAACACAATAAAATAGAGTAATTTTTTGAAATTAATCTGAATACCTAATTTAATTGATATTGTAATTTTAATAAATGGTTGTAAAGCCCATCATTCAATAAACTTAATGCTTGGTGGTTACCTTCTTCCGTAACGTGTCCGTGATTGATCACTAATATTTTGTCCACATTTCGAATCGTAGACAAACGATGAGCAATGATAATAGTCGTTCTCCCTTCCATTAAAGTATCTAATGCTGATTGTACTAATTTTTCTGACTCTGCATCTAATGCGCTTGTCGCTTCATCTAAAAGCAAAATGGCAGGGTCTTTTAAAATAGCTCGGGCAATGGCGATTCGCTGGCGTTGACCACCAGATAATTTTATTCCGCGCTCACCTACAATTGTATCCATTCCTTCCGGAAATTTAGAAATAAACTCTAAGGCATTTGCTTTTTTTGTAGCATTCAGTAACTCTTCTTCTGTAGCATTTAATTTTCCATATAAAATATTCTCTCGAATAGTACCGCCAAATAGCATTACTTCTTGCGGTACAATTGCCATATTGGAGCGCAATTCTTTTACCGATAGTTTATCGATATTATTGTCGTCGATTAAAATTTTTCCAGAATTTATAGTGTAGAATTTTAATAATAATTGAATTATAGTTGATTTTCCTGCACCAGATGGCCCTACCAATGCAATTTTTTCACCAGGTTGAATAGAAAAATTCATGCCTTTTAGTACTTGAACATCACTACGAGTAGGGTAGCAGAAATTTACATCCTGAAATTGTATTGCTCCCTTTAATTTTGAAAAAACAAATGGCTCTGTATCTGTTTCTTGCTCGCTATGTATTATATCAATAATTCGCTCCGAAGCTCCGATAGATTTTAATAAGCGTGTATAAGTATCACTCATGCCGGCAAGCGATCCCCCAATAAATATTGTGTACATCAAAAACTCTATCAATGCACCTAAAGTAATACCTTCGGCTCCATTTGTTTGTGTGTTTAATGCTACTAAACCACTTCCTTGCCATAGTACAAAAATAAAAGAACCAAATAAAGCAAAAATGATAAATGAAATAAATGCACCTCTGTAAATACCACCTTTTAAGCCAAGCTCCATGGATTTTGTAACACCAGTATCAAATCGTTTAGATTCAAAAAGTTCATTTACATATGCTTTAACTATATTGATTCCTTGGAATGTTTCATTTACCACAATATTTGCTTCTGCCAATGCATCTTGTGTATGTTTGGATATCTTGCGAATAAACTTTCCAAAAAATACAGCCAAAATAATAATAACAGGAAATGACATCAACATGATAAGTGTAAGATGAACACTTCTGTAAAATAATAAACATATACCTACAATAAGCGTTGTAGATTGCCTGAAAAATTCTGCTAATGTAATAGATAAAGTATCTTGCAATGCTGCTACATCATTGGTAATTCTACTATTTAATTCGCCCACTCTTTTTTCTTCAAAATAGGAGATAGGCAAACAAATCATTTTATTATATAAATCTCTTCTGATATTTGCCAATGCACGTTCATTTACTTGAGTAAAAAACCAAACTCTTGAAAATGAAAAAATGCTTTGTAGTAAAATTATTCCAAAAAGCAATAGGGCTACTTGCCCTCGGTTATTTATTATTCCTGTTGCTTTCCCAATAGATGCGTCCACTAAAAGACCTATACTTTTGGGGAATGCCATTACGGTAGTACTCGAAAATACTAAACAAACCATTCCTGCTATAAAATACCATTTGTAGGGCTGTATATATGCAAAAAGTTGCAGTAATTTATTGAAAGATGCTTTATTTAACTTTGCTTTTGGTAAACTGTCCGTCGGACGATCAATCATACTCACGTGGTGGAATTTAGATATCAAAAATACTATATATAACCCTAAATTCAGTATGCTGACTTACTTTTAAGATTTTTTTAATTGATAGATATAGTAGTTGGAAATTTGAATTATAATGTAATAAAAATTTCTCCAACAATTTTTAGAATTGTTTAGGTGGGCGAGGTGCTCCATTTTTTCTAAATGGCTTTCGTTTTTTGTTGGAGTTAAATTTCTTTTTTGGATGTGGATGATAAGCGGGAGTTTCTCCAAACGAAGCATCTATTGTAGCCTTAGGCACCGGATGCCCTAATAATTCTTCTATGGTTAATAGCTTTATTTGTTCTGCTTCATTTACTAACGTAATTGCTGTACCATCAGTCTCAGCTCGTGCCGTTCGTCCGATGCGGTGCACGTAATCTTCGCCGTCATTGGGAACATCATAATTTATCACTAAATCTATATCTTCGATATCTATCCCTCTTGAAATTACATCGGTAGCAACAATAATATGTGTTTTTCCACTCCTAAAATTTAGTAATACGTTTTCTCTTTCGTTTTGTTCTAAATCAGAGTGTATTTCTTCATTTTTTATCCCTGCACGGTTTAGCTCTCGGCTGAGTTTTTTTACATTCTCTTTTTTAGAGCAAAAAACTACAATTTTATTGTATTGTGTATCTTTTAATATGTATTGTACGATTGGCGATTTTTGTGTTTCATATAAAATATAAGCCTTCTGAATAATCTTTTCAGGTGGTTTGGAAATAGAGATATTTATTTGCTCCGGATTTTTTAAAATAGTTAATCCTAATTGCCGAATTTTTGACGGCATGGTAGCTGAGAATAGTAATGTTTGTTTGTTGTCTGGCAGATATCGGATTATTTTCATTATATCTTCCTGAAAACCCATATCCAACATACGGTCTGCTTCATCTAAAATCAGGTATTTTAGTCCTTTCAATTGTACATAGCCCGATGCTAAATGGCTAATCATCCTTCCTGGTGTGCAAATTACAATATCTGCTCCGTGCGATAAAGCTCTCTTTTCGTTCTCAAAAGTAGAACCATCGCTGCCACCATAAATTGCAATAGAAGAAATAGATGTAAAGTAGGAAAATGCTTCTAAGTTTTGAGCTATTTGTACGGCTAATTCTCGTGTAGGTACAACAATTAGTGCATTTATTTGGTCTTCCTGTCTTTCTTTTGTAATTAATTCGTTTAATACAGGTAATAAAAATGCAGCAGTTTTCCCTGTGCCTGTTTGTGCAGAGGCAATCAAATCTTTTCCTGCTTGTATGATGGGAATTACGTGTTCTTGTACGGGAGTTGCTGTTTTATAATTCATGGCAGCAATCCCTTCCATCACGCGCTCATCAAATCCAAATTCACTAAATTCCAAAATTCCTTTTTTTAAATTTTATAAAAACAAAGATACAGTTTTTAATTAATAGATAGATTGTTATAAAAAATAGGCATGTACTTATCGTCGTGGTTTCAGGTTGTTTATTTTACTTTCATTATTACTAGGTTGTAAACCATTTGATGTAGACGTTGGTTGCTGCACTTGGAAAAGTGGTCGTTTGCCTTTAAATAACTGTCTTGTTGAATCTGGATTGGATTCAGTTCTAACAAATAATTCTTTTTTGGGTATGTCGAAGGGATTTTTAGAAGCATTGCGCGGTACCAATTGGGTTTCGTCTTCAAAGAGTTTATGCGATAAAAATAATTCTCTACGCGCAGAGCGTGATATTAGTCCCTGCATTGGATTATACATGCCTTCTACACCATCAAAAGGTACATTCTCGAGTTGCTGTAGGCGCATTGCTAATGGGGTTTGTGCAGCTGAAGAGTAGTTTATTTTTGTTTCGTAATCAAAATATTTTTTAATGATATTTCTAACATAATTAAATGGTTCTTGCCCTCTGCAATAGCCATATTTCACCACTGGGTCGTTATAATATACAGGGTTAGATTTATACAACATAAAATACTCTACTGCACCGTCCCATTTATCTTTGGGGTACCCATTTTTTTCGGCAAGGCGGGCAGCATCGGCAACGTGTCCTACGCCAGCATTATAAGATGCCAAAATGAATTTTACTCGTTGGGTATAATCTTGTATGTTTGCCCAAGTTTTTTCTATTTGTTTTAAATAATTTGTTCCAGCTTGTATGTTTATTTCCGGATTGTAAACGTTGTTGTAAACGCCTAATTGACGGGCAGTTCCGGGCATTAATTGCATAAGACCTTGTGCGCCACACCAGCTTCTTGCATTAGGGTTAAACCCCGATTCTTGATTGATAACAGCTGCCACTAATCGCCAATCCCAATTTATGTTTTTAGCATATCGTTGTATAATATGATCATAATGGGAAATCATGCCTTGTTGTAAAGTGGCATCATCATTGTAGCTATAGGTTACATTTTTTACTTCATTAAAATACTTATAGTAAATAGCTGTATAAATTTTTTCTGCTTCAAATTTTTTCATCCAATAATTAAGAGTAGATAATAAATGCGGTGCATTTTTTCGTACCGCCCAATGTAGCGGCTCGGGTTTATCTATTGCTACATCAATATTCAAATTTTCAAAATATGATTTATTAACCATCGCTATATCTTTATTGGCAATGGTATAATCAATTTCCCCATCTGCAACAGCTTCAATAATATCGTCTGTTCCTCTGTTGTTTGGTAAAATGCGCACATCCAAATTTATTCCATCGGAGTCGGATAGTTCTTTAAGACGATTGTAGTAGATAGAATTATCCGACACATATACTATTTTATTGGAGAGCTCTGTAACGTTTTGTAGTGCAGTATCCCGTTTTTGCATACTATCTGTAGGGTTGATGCTGATGCCTGTTTTTCGTTGTACAATTACTTGTTCAATATTTCTGTAAGGATTAGTTAAAGCTACTTGTTGTTTTGTTTTACTATTGCTAAATAGCCCATTTGCTATAATATCACCTTTGCCTTCATTTAATAAATTGTATGGATCTTCTGATGGTTTTGCTACTACTAATTCAAGCTTTACGCCTATTGATTGCGCAAAATGTTGCATAAGTTCATACTCAAATCCTAAGCGTTGACCTTTGTATATAAAATAACTGATGGAATTATATTCTAAAATAACACGCAGTGTCCCTCTTTCTTTTATTTGTTCGATATCGGTTTCTACAGTAGGTTCTGTAATTGTGTTTTTGCGCTCCTGATAGGCAGCTAACCATTTTACTGCAAAGAAGGATAGAATGGTAAATAATGTAAGTAATGTCCAGTTGCGCGCTGTATTCATTGTGGCGTTCCTTATTATTTAAAGGTGATGGTGTTTGCGATGGTTTGCTTTTTTTCAGTGCTATCTTTGGGTGTCGTAAAGGGAAATATTTTTAAGGTTACTTTTTGAAGATTTGGCGATAGCAAGGAGTTTTCATTTTTCACGCTGCTTATTTTATTTTCAAATTCATACGTAGCGGTATAACTTACGGTATTGAAAAATTTTTCAGGGTCGAATTGTTGATGTGCATTTTCTGGTTTTCTTAATCCATCTATTGATTTTGAATTTCCTAACATGGATTTTGTATCTAAGACTTCCAATCTGGTTAGTTGGTTTCCTTTGTATTCAAAGAATTGTATGTTTTGATGTGTGGTATCGTTGTCGTCTTTAAAGAGTTGGTTTAAGCCAGAATTGAGTGCGTTTACATCTTTAAAGTCAAATGAAATTCCAAAATTAAAATGTATAGTGTCTTCAATAATTTTGACGTTGCTTAGCCCTTCTGTGTTTTTCAGTTTTTGTTTTGTTTTTTCAAATGATTCATTGAATTTGCTGAAAGAGGTGCTGTTATTACTTTGTTTACTACTGTTGCTGTTTTCTGAAGTAGCAAATTCGCCAAACATGCTTAGCATTGATTTTGCTTGTTCTAGGTTTACAAGAAAAGAGAAATTTCCAGAGCCGTCTTTTTTTAAGAAAAGATTTTCTTGAATATCAAAACAAGCAGTGCAGCCTAAAATGCATAATGCCATAATTATTCTGTGAAAAGTTTTTTTCATTAAAAATGCTTTGTTCAAATATCCGAAATGTAACGAGAATAATCAATTTTTTAATTCTAAATTATGTTATACCGAAATGAAAATACATTTTTATAATTATAAAAAAGCGTGACAAATTTGCCACGCTTTTTTAATTAGGAATAATAGTATTTGCTAGTTACTTCTTATTTCACTTCTTCTACTACTTCTGCATCTTGCACATCATCTGTATTTCCGGCTTGGTGCGTATCACCTTCAGTATTTTGTGCACCTCCTTGCTGTGATGCATTATACATGTCTTGAGAAGCAGCTTGCCAAGCATTGTTTAGTTCAGTCAATGCTACTTCAATGCCAGCCATATCTTGTACTTTATGTGCTTCTTTTAGTTTATTTACAGCACTTTCAATAGCACTTTTTTTATCTGCTGGAAGTTTGTCACCAAATTCTTTCAATTGTTTTTCACTTTGGAAAATCAAGTTGTCAGCCTCGTTCATCTTATCTACCTTTGCTCTAGCTTCTTTATCAGATGCTTCATTTGCTTTAGCTTCTGCTTTCATCTTTTCTATCTCGTCTTTGCTCAAACCTGTAGATGCCGTGATGCGGATATTTTGTTCTTTTCCGGTGCCTTTGTCTTTAGCAGTTACGCTCAAAATACCGTTCGCATCGATATCGAAAGTTACCTCAATTTGAGGTACGCCACGCGGTGCTGGTGGAATACTATCTAAGTGGAAACGACCTAAGCTTTTGTTGTCTTTTGCCATCGGACGTTCACCTTGCAATACGTTTAATTCTACTGAGGGTTGGTTGTCTGCTGCGGTAGAAAATGTTTCCGATTTTTTAGATGGAATAGTGGTATTTGATTCTATTAATTTAGTAAATACACCACCATACGTTTCTATACCTAAGGAAAGCGGTGTAACGTCTAATAGTAATACATCTTTCACATCTCCGGTTAATACACCTCCTTGAATAGCGGCACCAAGTGCAACTACTTCATCTGGGTTTACTCCTTTAGATGGTTTTTTGCCAAAGAATTTCTCTACTACTTCCTGTATTTTTGGAATACGTGTAGATCCTCCTACTAATATTACTTCGTCGATTTGAGATGCAGAAAGATTCGCATCTTTTAATGCTTTTCTACATGGCTCTAATGTTCTTTCTACTAAGCTATCACTTAATTGCTCAAATTTTGCACGAGATAATTTTTTTACTAAGTGTTTAGGCACTCCATCAACAGCAGTGATGTATGGTAAATTAATTTCTGTTTCAGATGCTGAGGATAACTCAATTTTTGCTTTTTCAGCCGCTTCTTTCAAACGTTGCAGCGCCATTGGATCTTTTCTTAAATCGATACGCTCTTCATTTTGAAATTCATCTGCTAACCAATCTATAATTACTTGGTCAAAGTCATCACCTCCTAAGTGCACGTCGCCATTAGTAGATTTTACTTCAAAAACGCCATCGCCTAATTCTAAGATTGAAATATCGAATGTACCACCACCTAAATCGTACACAGCAATTTTCATGTCTTTGCCACCTTTGTCTAAACCATAAGCCAAAGCTGCTGCTGTAGGCTCATTGATAATTCGTTTTACATCTAATCCTGCTATTAATCCAGCTTCTTTTGTAGCTTGACGTTCAGAGTCATTGAAATAAGCAGGAACAGTTATTACGGCTTCAGATACTGTCTGACCTAAATAGTCTTCTGCCATTTTTTTACATTTTTGTAAGATAATAGCAGAGATTTCTTGAGGTGTGTACAATCTGTCATGTAGCCGTACACGCACAGTATCATTATCTCCTTGTTCTACGTTGTAGGCAACATATTTCTGTTCTTTAGCCGTATCGCTATAATGTTTACCCATAAAGCGTTTAATAGAAGAAACTGTGTTTTTAGGGTTGGTAATAGCCTGACGCTTTGCCGGTGCGCCTACTTTACGTTCTCCATTTTCTAAAAAACCTACGATTGAAGGTAAGGTTCTTTGTCCTTCATCAGTTGTAATTACTACCGGCTCGCTGCCTTCCATTACGGCAACGCATGAGTTGGTAGTTCCTAAGTCAATTCCGATTATTTTTCCCATAATTATTAATTTTCGTTGTTTTTTTATGATATTATTCAAGGAACGTGCCAACGAAAAATCACTGACAAAATGACTGTAAAAATGATATTATAGCAATTTTTTTAGATAAAAAGTGCCAAATGGTAGGAGAGATAATATAAAGGCAAAAACTGCTTTTTTAGGGACTAACCGATTGGCTTGTAGCATTTTTAAAATATAATATACGAATGCTATAAATAAAATTCCATGCAATGAGCCTGCAATTCGAACGGCAATCGGAAATCCTGCTGCATATTTTAAAGGCATTGCAATGAGTAATAGAATCAAATAACTATAACCTTCCGTTTTCCCAATTACTAAAAAACGTTGTATTAAGGTATCGATTGTTTTAGTGTCTGATGTCGGTTTCATTTTTAATGTTTGTTTTTGGTTGGACGAAGATACACAAACCTTTTAATCCTTAGAATTACATAAGCATAATCTATTTGTAAGAATTTTTAACATTTTAGGTGTTTTAAAAAATAGGGTGGATAGTAAATTTGTATAATGCAGAAGTTTTGGAGCATATCATTTATCTTCATTTTTATGTGTGCAAATACCTCATTTGGTGAAGTACTGAAATTACCCGTGCTGTTTGAACATTATACTGAACATGCACAAGAAGATACTGATATTTCTTTTTTTGATTTTTTAGCAAAACATTACGGCGAACAGATTAACCATCAGCATAACGACAAGCACCACGACCATGAGAATTTGCCATTTAAAACTACAAATGTACATTTTGCTCATGTTGTTTCATTAGAGCCACCACTTATGTTTATGGCTAATAATGTTCTTGTATATACTAGAAATAGCAATATTATCTACCATCAACAAGAATTCACCAACACTATAATCAATAACATTTGGCAACCGCCGCGTTTATCGTAGTTTTTCTTCTCAATTAATAAATGAAGGGGCTTATTTAATGCCATTGTAATACCTGAAAGTATTACTATTATTCCTTTATTATTTGCTAAATGCAGATGCAATTTGAAAATCTAAAATAAATGCGAAAATGCTAAATAAAATAATTGAGTTCTCAATAAAGAACAAGCTTATCATTGGTTTATTTGTATTGGGTTTAATTTCCTATGGAATATATGAAGTAAATAATCTGCCCATTGATGCAGTGCCAGATATTACAAATAATCAAGTGCAAGTAATCACAGTTGCACCTGCATTAGGGGCGCCTGATATCGAGCGTTTGATAACGTTTCCAATTGAACAGGCTAACAGCAATATTCCTGGATTGATAGAACTGCGTAGTTTTTCTCGATTTGGGCTATCAGTAGTTACTATCGTTTTTAACGATAAAACTGATGTATATTGGGCTAGGCAACAAGTTTCAGAGCGGTTGCAACAAGCGCAAGAGCAAATACCGAAAGGATTTGGAACTCCGGTATTAGCTCCAGTTACTACAGGATTGGGTGAAATTTATCAATACACAGTTCGCCCCAAAAATGGCTATGAAAATAAATACAATGCTATGGAATTACGCACCATCCAAGATTGGTTAGTGCGCCGTCAATTATTAGGTGTAAAAGGAGTGGCAGAAGTAAGCAGTTTTGGTGGGTTACTTAAACAATATGAAATTGCTGTAGTGCCGGAAAAATTAATGGCGTATGGAATCACCATCGGAGATGTATATTCAGCATTAGAAAAAAACAACCAAAACACTGGTGGTTCATATATTGAAAAAGGTCCTATTGTTCTATTTATAAGAAGTGAAGGATTGGTGAGTACAATTGATGATATACAAAATATTGTAGTGAAAAATATGCCTAATGGTTTGCCGCTCCTTATACGTGATGTGGGTGACGTAAGGTTGGGAAGTGCACCGAGATACGGTGCAATGACTTATAATGGAGAACAACAAGTATCTGGAGCTGTAGTAATGATGTTAAAAGGAGCAAATAGCAATGAAGTAATTAAAAATATTAAAGAACGTATTGCTAAAATTCAAAAATCGTTACCTGAAGGGGTAGTGGTGGAGCCCTTCTTAGATAGGACTAAAATGGTTAATAACGCTATCGGTACAGTAACTAAAAACCTTTTAGAAGGCGCGCTTATTGTCATTTTTGTATTGGTACTATTCTTAGGTAATTTAAGAGCAGGACTATTAGTTGCTTCTGTTATTCCGCTGTCTATGTTATTTGCTATTATTTTAATGAACACATTTGGGGTGAGCGGAAATTTAATGAGCCTAGGGGCATTGGATTTCGGTTTAATAGTAGACGGCGCTGTAATTATTGTAGAAGCCGTGATGCATAAACTGTCGCATAGTAAGTTGTTTGTGAAGGTAAATACGCTTTCTCAAAATGAAATGGATAATGAGGTGAAAACTTCCGCTTCGCGTATGATGAATAGTGCTGTATTTGGACAAATTATCATATTAATTGTATATCTGCCCATATTTACTTTAGAAGGAATAGAAGGGAAAATGTTTAAACCTATGGCCCAAACAGTTGCATTTGCATTATTAGGAGCATTTTTACTTTCTTTAACGTACGTGCCGATGATGAGTACATTGTTTTTAAGTAAAAATATCACACACAAAAAAACGATTTCAGATAAGATGATGTATCGGTTAGAGCAATTTTACCAAAAATATTTATTGAAAATTATTCGCTACCAAAAATCAGTATTAATTGCTGTGGTAGGGCTATTTATTCTTTCTTTATTTATTCTTTCTACCTTAGGAGGAGAATTTATCCCATCTTTGCCTGAAGGGGATTTTGCTGTTGAAACACGCGTGCTGCCTGGTAGCAATTTAAATACTACAATCGATGCCGTTTCAAAAGCCTCGAAAATATTACTTGAAAATTTTCCTGAAGTAGAGCAAGTAGTAGGTAAAACCGGAAGCAGTGAAGTGCCTACCGATCCAATGCCAATTGATGCTACTGATTTAATGATTATTTTAAAAGACCGCAGTAAATGGACATCTGCAAAAACTTATTCTGAATTGGA
Organism: uncultured Chitinophagales bacterium; assembly: GCA_964642875.1. Classification (GTDB taxonomy): domain Bacteria; phylum Bacteroidota; class Bacteroidia; order Chitinophagales; family JADIYW01; genus JADJSS01. The sequence continues at coordinate 46,156 of CAZXRF010000010.1, forward strand.
GGAAAAGATGGCAAAAGCATTAGAAGTAGTGCCTGGGGTTACGTTTGGTTTTCAATATCCCGTAGCAATGCGTTTTAATGAATTAATGTCAGGCGCACGACAAGATGTTGTTTGTAAAATTTATGGTGAAAACTTAGATACGTTGGCATGGTATGCAAGTAAGTTGGGTAAAATTACCAAAAGCGTTAAAGGTACAGAAGCCCTATATGTAGAATCAGTTACTGGAATGCCGCAGATAGTAATAAAATATAACCGAGCAACAATTGCGCAATATGGATTAAGTGTTAGCGATATCAATCGAATAATAAATACCGCCTTTGCTGGTGAGAGTAGTGGCATGGTATATGAAGGTGAAAAAAGATTTGATCTTGTTGTTCGCTTATCAGGAGATAATAGAAAAAAATTGGAGGATATTCAGAATCTTTTAATTGCTACACCGAGAGGTACGCAAATACCTTTAAATACAGTTGCAGCAGTAGATATTGTGGAAGGTCCTAATCAAATACAAAGAGAAAATTCTCAACGTAGAATTATTGTTGGCTTTAACGTCAGAGAAAGAGATATTCAAAGTACTGTACAAGAACTCCAACAGAAAATTGAACACCAAATAAAACTACCTCCCGGATATTTTATTACCTATGGAGGTGCTTTTGAAAATTTAGAAGCAGCAAAATCAAGATTATATATTGCCGTTCCGATATCATTACTATTGATTTTTCTATTGCTATATTTTGCTTTTGGTTCAATAAAACAAGGGCTTTTGATTTATACAGCAATTCCACTTTCAGCTATTGGTGGAATCATTGCTTTAGCAATTCGTGGTATTCCTTTTAGCGTTAGTGCAGGCATTGGGTTTATTGCATTATTTGGCGTATCCGTATTAAATGGCATTGTGTTAGTTGCAGAATTTAATAGACTGAAAAGCGAAGGTTATACCGATTTAAAACGTATTGTAATTATGGGAACTAAAACTCGTTTGCGACCTGTATTAATGACGGCATTTGTTGCTTCATTAGGGTTTCTTCCAATGGCGCTTAGCCACGGTGAAGGTGCCGAAGTGCAACGACCCTTAGCTACCGTAGTTATTGGTGGTTTGTTAGTAGCAACCTTATTAACGCTTTTTGTACTTCCAATCTTATACATCATTTTTAATAGCGGTTTTCTTATGAAAAAGAATTCAATAAAATCAATTTCCGTTCTTTTGTTCGCGTTTATTTTTGTACACTCTAATGCAAATGCTCAAAATTTTATTACACTTCAGCAAGCTATAGATAAGGCATTAGCAAATAATCTGCTTTTAAAAAATGAAAAATTAAAATCTGATTACCATAAAAAACTTATCAAATCGGGGGTAAATATTCCTGCTACTAATTTTAATACAGAATTTGGACAAATCAATAGCATTTTTCCCGATGTAAAAATGGGTTTTCTGCAAACAGTAAGTTTTCCAAAGGTATATGCTACACAAAAAAATGTTTTGAGCGAAGAATGGAAAAGTAGTGTCTTAAATGCTCGTGTAAAAGAAGTGGAGTTAATAAAAATGGTATCTGACGTCTTTTATGATTTACTTTATTTACAAGAAAAGAAGAAAATACTATTAAAGAACGATAGCTTATTTGCCGAATTTTTGAGTAAATCTACTTTACGGTTTAAAAAAGGAGAAAACAATATTTTAGAAAAAATCAGTGCAGAAAATCAACGAGAACAAATTGCCTTACAGCTTGTGCAGTTGGCCTCTGATAATGAAACCCTACAGCTGAAATTTCAGTTGTTACTTAACACTACCACCATGTTTGTTCCGGATAATAAAGATGCAGCTATAAATAGTTTTTCTATATTGGACACCACTGTTTTAGCAATTCACCCATTAATGCAATATTGGAAGCAGCAACAACGTATTGCAACAGCAAATACCAAAATGGAACACGCTAAACTTTTACCGGATTTTTCCTTTGGCTATAATTTGATGAGCATGAAAGGAGTGGGGGCAAATAATATTGCTTATAACCATACGCCTCGTTTTCATTCAGCACAAATAGGCCTGGGTATTCCGATTTTTAGAAGCGGACAAAAAGCAAAAATCACTGCATCAAAAATAAATGAACAAGTAGCCGCTAATGAGTACGAAGCTAATTTAGATAAATTAAAATCTGATTATGCAGCTGCGTGGATACAATATCAAAAATATCAAACTACTGTTTTATATTTTGAAAATACTGCATTGAAAAATGCCGATGAAATAAAGATTGTCGCAAACAAACAATTTTCTAATGGAGAAATAAATTATTTAGAATGGGTATTACTGATGAACCAAGTGATAACCATACAAAGTGATTATGTGGAGGCTCTTCACAATAGAAACTATTCATTGGCAGAATTAAATTATTATCAAAATAAATAAATAATGAAATGAAAAAAATAATTATCATCATAAGTTCAATAGTGCTTCTTTCTTCGTGTAATAATAATCCGAAACCAGAACAACAAACTGCTGCTGCTATTCAAAGCAATACAGTAATACTTACCAATGCGCAATATAAAAATGCCGGAATTGTAACAGGTATAATTGAAACTAAAGCCATTTCCTCCACCATAAAATTAAATGGTAAAATAGATGTACCGCCACAAAATATGGTGTCGATAAGTGTACCCTTGGGTGGATACTTGAAATCTACTCAATTGCTGCCAGGGATGCATGTGAATAAAGGCGAAGTACTCGCTGTTATGGAAGACCCTCAGTATATACAATTACAACAAGATTATCTTACAGCGAAAGCACAATTTGAATATAATGAAAGTGAATACTTACGTCAAAAAGAATTAAATTTAAGCAAAGCAGCAAGCGATAAAGTTTTTGAACAAGTCAAAGCTAACTATCAAACACAAAATATTTTGATGAAAGCATTAGAGCAAAAACTGAAGTTGATTGGCATGAACCCACAAATAATTACACCTAATTCAATTTCTAAAAGTGTAAATATTTATTCCCCAATATCAGGTTTTGTATCGGCTGTAAATGTCAATATTGGTAAATATGTAACGCCTAGTGAAGTACTATTTGAGCTGGTAAATCCGAGTGATATTCATTTAGCGTTAACGGTATTCGATAAAGATTTAAGCAAACTTTCCATCGGTCAAAAATTATTTGCTTACACCAATACCCATCCCGAAAAAAAATATGAATGTGAAATTATCATAATCAGTAAAAATTTGAATGTTGATAATTCCACACAAGTTCATTGTCATTTTAAACAATATGATAAAACATTACTGCCAGGCATGTTTATGAATGCTGATATTGAACTTTCTAATACCCCTGTAACTGTTTTGCCGGAAAATGCAATTGTACATTTCGAAAATAAAAATTATGTGTTTATAGAGAACGGCAATAAACAATTTGAAATACAAGAAGTGCAAATTGGAAATACTGAAAACGGATTTACAGAGATTCGAAATGCGCAAGTTTTTGCTGATAAAAAGATAGTCTTTAAAGGTGCCTACACTTTGCTAATGGCATTAAAGAATGTAGAAAGAGAGGAAGAATAAAAAAATTATTTAACTGTTGATATATATATATCACTACAATTTGCAGTGTTTTTAAACATTAATATACCTTGAATCGTATCGTGTGGTTGTATGACGCGATTGGTCAAATTCAATAATTGTAAATCTAGCAACATTTTTTTGTTGGATCTGTATGCTATCGCATAATTGGCAGCAGCTACCGGAAGTCCAATTGGAATAGGAATAAACTGTTTACCGTTTTTTATGAATTTTTTAGGATTATTGGGTTTAGGAAATTGATTATTTGTAACAGGGTCGGTATATACTGCCGGCTTAGGATAAACTACTGCACCCACGGAATATAACCAATACAATGCTGGTTTTTGTTTAAGGACATTAAAATATTCATTCACTCCAATTTGCTGAATAGGTAATAATGCCCCACAAGTAAATCTTAAGTCGTTAATATTTATTGCGGTATCACTGTTATTTACAATTTTTAATGCCACCAACGATAAATTCTTTTTCATTTCCCTGCGGGCAAAGAAAAAATTGCGCATATTGTATAATACGCCTTGTCGTATGGAATAACTGATATTTTGATCGCTTCTAAATTCGTTAAACGGTACGGCAGACATATTAATTTTTCGATATGGCCGGGCGCAACTGCTTACCAAAAATATTAAAATAGCAATAGTAATAAATGATTTTTGCTTCATCTTGATACTAAAAGTAGTAAAAATTTACAGATTATCCTACGAAACGAACAAATGGAGAACTTTTTAAAGGCACTTGCCATTTTGTTTCAAAATCTTTTTTGTTGCTTACCGAATTATTAAAAAGAATAGTATCGTCTGAAATTTTACCAGCAGCTAGCATTTCATTGAGTTGGCTCAATGGGAAACTACCCACCATGTCACTATTTATTTTATAGCAAACTTTCAAACGATCAAAAAAGTGGATATTTAAGGCTTGTTCTAGATCTTGAATTAACCGTATAGAATCGGCAATAGAGCAGCCGCCTACGTGGCATTTATGTTCATCAGCCGCAAATACAATAAAGCGACGGTAGTAAATGGAAGCGTATGCTGCAATGTCTTTTCCGTGTGATTTCCATTGGTCGGCAAAGTTTTCTATTATTTCGCTTATTTCTCCAATTTCATCTTGCGTAAAATTACGATTTGCTTGATAAATCCAAACTTTTGCATCGTCAGGAAATAAATGATAGGGCGTTAACATGTTGTACTAAATTCGTTCTTTTAAAATTGATATTTCCATTTATGTAGTAACAATAGTTTAGTATCCGTTGTTTTGAGCTATTAACTCGGCGATATCTAAAACTTTAATTTCTTCTTGTTTATTTTCTGTTTTTACTCCATCTGTCAACATCGTATTGCAATAAGGACAAGCCACAGCTATCACATCAGGATACACCTCCATCAATTGCTCAGTACGTTGTGTATTTATTCGTTTACTACCTGGTTCATCTTCTTTCCACATTTGCGCACCGCCGGCACCACAGCATAATCCGCTTGCTTTACTTTTGTCTATTTCTACCAAGTCAGCATCTAAGGCTTCTATTACTGTGCGCGGAGCTTCGTAAATATCGTTAGCTCTACCTAAATAACAAGAATCGTGGTAAGTAATTCGTTTTCCTTTATATGCACCGCCTTCTACTTTTAATTTGCCATCATTTATTAATTGTTGCAAATAGGTTGCGTGATGTAATACTTCATAATTTCCCCCTAATGCAGGGTATTCATTTTTAATAGTGTTAAAACAATGCGGACAAGTAGTTAGTATTTTTGTTATGCCGTACCCGTTCAAAGTGGCAATATTTTGTTGTGCTAGCATCTGGAATACAAATTCATTTCCTGCTCGTCTAGCAGGATCACCCGTGCAAGCTTCTTCTGTACCTAGTACTGCAAAATTTATAGATAATTGGTTCAATATTTTTGTAAATGCTAATGTTACACGTTGAGCGCGTTGGTCAAAACTTCCCGCACAGCCTACCCAAAAAATCACATCTGGTGTTTTTCCTTCGGCAGCCAATTCTGCCATTACTGGTACTTTATATTGCATAATCTGTTGTTGTTATAATTTTTTAAAATTTTAGTTCAAATCATTTGTCCAATTCAAACGGTCATTGGGTGAAAACTGCCATGGTGCTTGATTGTTTTCCATATTCGCAAACATATTATTCCATTCGTTAGGCGAATCGGATTGTTCCATAATTAAGTTTCTTCGAAGTTCCAAAATAATATTTAAAGGAGAAATATTTACAGGACATTCTTCCACACAAGCATTGCAAGTAGTACAAGCTCTTAATTCTTCCGTAGTTATATAATCTCCTAATAAAGATTTATTGTCCACAAAATCAGGGCCATGCTCTTTTTTACATTCCGAAATATCTTCCATCCTGTCTCTCGTTGCCATCATTATTTTTCTAGGAGATAATTTTTTTCCTGTAATATTTGCAGGGCATGCAGCCGTACATCTGCCGCATTCCGTACAGCTATAGGCATCTAATAAACTTTTCCAAGATAAATCATATACATCTTTTGCTCCAAATTTTATTTCTCCATCAGTTGCTGGTGCTACAAAGCTTGGGTCTATCATAGATTGTACTTCATGTTGTATCGCTGGCATATTTTTAATCTCACCTTTAGGTTCCGGACGTGAAAAAAATGTATTAGGGAAGGCTAGTAGAATATGTAAATGTTTTGAGTAAGGAAGATACACCATGAATGTCAATACCATGCTTAAATGTCCCCACCATCCTAATTTCTCTAGTGCTTCCAAACTAAAGTTTGACATACCTAGCATAGTGCTGCCTAAGCTGCCACTTAATAAAAATCCGTATCCATGTCCGGTTTCTTTAAGGTGCAATGCACTATCCGCTCCATTCATTAAAAATATAAATGTAATTAAAGTCAACTCAAACCCTAAGATGATTAAACCATCTTTTTTTGGCCATCCTTTCATTTCCGGTTTTTGGAATCTGGCTACTTTAAATGATGTTCTTCTTAAAATAAATAAGATAGTAACAAAGAAAGTTAATAAGGAAAGAACTTCGATAAAATTGATGACAAATACATAAAGAGCGTGTAAAAATCCGATGTTTTCAAATGCATGATAAAGTGTTCTGTGCCCGCCAGTTAATCCATCAATAAATATTTCGATGAGCTCGATTTGTGTTATTATAAATGAAACATAAATAACAAGATGTAAAAGCGCAGGAAAAGTTATTTTGAACATTTTCTTTTGCCCAAAGGCAATTAAGAGCATTTTTTTTAGCCGGAATCCAAGCGTTGTGTTGATTTGTTCCGGCTGTCCCATCATGATATTGTCATAAATTTCTTTAAATTTCCTAAAAGCAATAAAGAAACTTGTGCCTACTAATGCAATAAACAGGATAATTTGTACGATAGATAGAAAAGTCATTAGTAAAAAGTTTGATTTTATTGCGAAAATACAGCATTATCTACTTATTTTTAAATCCGTATTTGAAAGAATGTTTAAATCGTTTTTATTTAGAAACAATCTAAATTATTTATATGCTTATTCCTGCTTCAGCGCAAAAGATTTTAGATGCCAAAAAGATTGAATTGAAATTAGATAGAATGGCATTTCAAGCTTTAGAACTAACTTATGGTAGTGCAGAATTGGTTATTATAGGTATCGAACCGGGAGGAGGTATTGACTTGGCTAAAATACTTGCCAACAAAATATCTAAATATGATAGTACAAAACAAGTAGAGTTTTCCTCTATTTGTATAAATAAACCAGCACCTCTATCAGAAGCACCTTATTTGAAAGATCCTATTAACCTAAATCATAAAACAATAATATTAGTAGATGATGTTGGAAATTCGGGAAGAACATTATTTTATGCTTTACAACCATTAACCCAATTTGCTCCTATGAAAATTGTTATTGCCGTATTGGTGGACAGAACCCACAAAACGTTTCCTATAAAAGCAGATATTGTGGGATTTCCAATCGCCACTACTTTAAATGAGCATATTATTGTGAAGATTGATGCTGGAGAACCCGAGGGCGCATATTTGTTTTAATTTTTTTGCAAATGTGTAATATCTGTAGTATATTATACTTTAAAACCATTATTGTTCATCTATGAAAATGCAAATAATATTCAGTATTGATTAGCCAATTAGATACAAATATTCTTTACATTCTTATACCCAAAATACTATGCCATGAAATCAAGAATTGTTGCACTATTATTACTTTTCGTTGTCGCACGTAGTTCATACGCTCAAGTGATTTTAAAACCAACGGAACAAGAAAAACTAATTGAAGAACGTTTTGAATATATTAAACTCATCAAAAATTTTGTAGGTAAAATTTACTGGAAAGATTTTTCGGCCAATAATTTTCCAGGAACTATAGTATATTTTAATGATTCTGCCTCGTATTTCATTAATCCATTATCAGAAATGAAAGACAAAGTGAGTAAATATTCTGTATTGGAAAATGAATATGATTGGAGTATTTGGAAATTAAGAATGCCGTTTGACAGTACGCCTTATGTAATGGAAACGCAGTTTCAATTTAACCCTAAAGCAAAAGTATTTATAAACTACAGACGACCAGTTTTGTTTTGCAGCTCACCGGAACTAATGAAACGAGAAAAAGAAAATATTACCAATACCCAGCAATGGTCTATCGCATTAATGCATGAACTGTATCATCAATATCAATACTCCAACGAAGCAATTCTTACCTACGTACTGCGCTTATATGATGAAAAAAAATGGATGGATATGGATAGTCTGCAGGTGTATTACTTAAAAGATAAATCGTACAAAGATTCTGTGAAATTGGAAAATGATTTGTTGGAAAAGGCAGTAGCGGCTACATCGATGGAGGATGAGATAAAATTTTTCACCCAGTTTTTAAAAGTAAGGGCCAACCGCCAAAGAGATTTTGTAAAAAAATATAAAGACAATATTTCGAACATTGAAAACTTTTGGGAAAAATTAGAAGGTACATGTTTGAAAATGGAACGAATATTAAAAGAAGATTTCACCCAAATTACACCACCGCCATATATTGTTGAACACGATGGAATGTATGCACAGAATTTTTCCTTTAATGAAAAAGATAAATCGGAAATTCAATTTTATAATGAATTAGACGACAAGCGTTTTTATATCGGTACTACTGGATATAATTTGGTGCAGCTTTTAGAGAAAAATAATGTGCCGTATAAAGAAAATCTTTACAAGTATGCTTCACTTCCTTTAGATTTGCAGTTGAAATACTTTTATAAGATTAAGTAACGCAAATGCTTTGTATTCAATATTTTTTAAAGAAGAAATTTATTTTCCGTGTTTATCTTCCATTAGCTATCCTGTTATTCGTTATAATTGCAGTATGCTCTTTTGCAGTAGATAAAAATGCTGATGGTAAATTGTATTCCTCTATAGATAAAATCCCATATCATAAAGTTGGGTTATTGCTAGGAACTTGTAAAACAATGGACGATCATGTAACGATTAATCCATTTTGGCAATACAGAGCCGAGGCAGCATATAAACTTTGGAAAGCAAAAAAGATAGATAAAATTTTAATTTCAGGAGATAATGGCTGGCATGGCTATAATGAACCAGAAGATTTTATGGACACCTTTAGAGCAATGGGGATTCCAGATTCTTGTATGGTTTGCGATTTTGCCGGCTTTAGAACGCATGATTCCGTTATACGATGTAAAGAAATTTTTGGACAGCAAAGTGTTACAATTATCTCGCAGCCATTTCATAATAAACGCGCATTATTTATCGCTCAAAAATACGGATTACATGCGATAGCTTTTAATGCCAGTGATGTTGGATTCAGAAATGGATTATATACTTTTTTTAGAGAAAAAGCTGCACGGGTTTTAATGTTTTTAGATTTGTATGTTTTAAACACACAACCCCATTTCTTGGGAAAGAAAATTAAAATAAATTAAACCAATTTTTGTAGTATTAATTTCGCTACAGTCTCTACGTCCGCATCGCCTACATGTAGCTGGGCTTGCTCGTAAAATGGTTTCCTAGCCGATAATCGTTCGTCATAAAAGTCGGCTAATTGCTCTGGGGTAAGCCCTGCTAACAAGGGGCGTTTGTGTTGCCCTTTTATCCAGCGTTCTATTACTTTTTCCTTACTTCTATTGAGATAAATGGTAATGCCTTTTTCGTTCATTACTTTTATATTGTCGAAAAAACAAGGCACTCCGCCGCCTGTACTTACAATTAGATTTTGATGCACATCTAGCTGTTGTAGATATGTTTTTTCCAATTCTCGAAAATAACTTTCTCCTTTTTGTTCGAAAATTTCTTTGATGGATAAATCTTCTTTTTCTTCTATCCATTTATCCATATCCACATATTCATACCCCAACAATGGTGCTAAATGCCTGCCGGTGTACGATTTTCCACATCCCATAAATCCAATTAAAAATATAAGCATGAAGCAATTTTTTTAAGATAAAAAATGAAATAATTATTTTCCAATTCGGATGCGCGGATCTAAAATAGCATAAAGGATATCTACCAAGAAATTCATTACAATAAATACCACCGCAGTAAATAATACAGTACCCATCGCTACTGGAAAATCAAATTTCTGCAATGCATCTACAGCAGTATATCCTAAGCCTTTAATGTCAAATATCACTTCTACAAAAAATGCACCTGCTAATAACGAGGCAAACCAACCCGAAACGGCTGTCACCACCGGATTTAAAGCATTGCGCAAAGCATGCTTGAATAAAATGGTAATGGAATCTAAGCCTTTCGCTTTAGCGGTGCGCACAAAATCTTGCGAAAGTACATCTAACATTGTGCTTCTTGTTAGCTGAAATATTATTCCAATTGGCCTTGAACCTAAAGCAATTGCTGGCAGAATAAGGTTTTTATACATCATTATTTCATTGCCATAATCATCTATCATTGTTAGTCCGCCGGTTTGTTCCAAACCAGTATATTTGTGCAGCACAATTCCAAAAAAATAACCTAATACAATAGCTGAAAAATAGGATGGAACAGAAATGCCTAACACCGATATTGACATTGCAATATTATCGAACCAAGAATGTTGTTTTACAGCGGCAACTACGCCTAAAAATATTCCAATTACTATGGCTAATGCCATTGCAGCAAAGGCTAAAATAATAGTTTGCGGTAAAGCACGTTTTATAATACTTACTACATTTTCTTTGGTTTGATAAGATCTTCGTAAGTAAGGTGATTTTACTACAATAACTTTTCCTTTACTTATGTTAAAGAGTTTTATATAACCATATTTTTCTTGTGTTATTGCTCCGGTATCGTTTACAGAAATAGGAGAGAGGTCATTAATATATAAGGCTAACTGAATATATTTAGGCTTGTTTAATCCTAATTCTTTGTTGATGGCTTCTACCGATTCCACGTCAGCTCGTTGTCCTAATGTAAGACGCGCCGGATCGACAGGAAGAATATTAAACAAGGCAAAAATGATAAAAACTACCCCAATCAATACTAATACTCCGTAGAAAAATTTGCTTAAAATAAATTTGACCATAAAATTATTGTCACAATATACTTATTTCAATACATCTTTTTTTATTGTTGCATAATCAGGAAGTTCATTGTAATGATATTTTGCAATAATCACGCCTTTTTTAAGAATTAATAAGCCCGGATTAGAGCGCATAATTGTTTTTAAAGGCGTTGCATCTGTATTGTATATTTCAAAATGTGCTTGGTGTTGTTCTTCAAATTTCTTTACTTCATCAATCAAACTTCCGGTTAATATAAAGGCGTATTTATTGTCTTTTTCTGCTGCTTCGGCTACAGTTTTTATTTTGTCAAATCCAGCATCGTTTACTTTCTTTAATTCGGGAATAATGATGAAGAAAACATATTCTTCTTCTTCAAAAAAAGATGCTGTATTGTCGCCTCCGTTTACATCTTTTATTGCGAAATCTTTTAGTTTTGGATCATCCCCTTTCTGAATCATTACATCCTTTCTGTCCACAAATGTCCAATTATCTAAGTCCTGCGGCCAAGTCCCTTTAAAGGCTTTCACTTCTCCATTGGCTTTATTTTTATAGATAAACGTATTTTCATATTTATAAGGTTTCGCATTTGCCGGTAATTTTAATCCTTCCGGAATTGATACTCCGGCTTTGTATGGGCGAAAATCAATAATTGGTTCGTAATAAATATTTCTGTAAGCAAATACAATAGAAGCAATTGTTAATAAAATTAAAAGCCCACGATTTACTACTTTTCCAAATATTTCTTTTACTGATTTTTGACCAAATAAAATTATTAAAATTAATACAGAAAGAAATACATCTTTGTAAAATGATTGAATGGGTGCTAACTTTAAGAAATCACCAAAACAGCCACAATCTGTTACTTTTCCTGTTTTTGCAGAGTATCCAGTTAGGAAGGTAAAAAATGCAATTAATAAAACTAAAAGCCAAATGGTTAATTTTTTCCATGTGCCTAAAATCAAGGCGAATCCCAAGTATATTTCAAAAATTATCATTATAAAGGAAATGGCTAATGCATGTTCAATAGAATATTTCCACAATGTTGCAAACGCAGATAAAGACTTTTCAAATATCTCAAAATATTCCTCCATTTTTATTGCTGTTCCCGATGGATCGATGGCTTTTACAACACCGGAAAATACAAACCATACGCCTACAAAATAGCGCAAGAAATTAATCAAAATATTGTTTTGTTTAAATATTGTTTTTCCAATAAAAGTGAATACAACTGCTATTGTTGCAAATAGTCCGATGAGTGTAATTAAATCCATATTATAAGGTAGTGATTAGTAAAAAATGTAAAACGAAATATTAGTGATTTTGTTCATTTAATTTTATCAATGCAAAAATTGCGTAATTAACAATGTCCATGTAATTTGCATCAATTCCTTCAGAAATTAAAGTTTGTCCTTTGTTTTCTTCTATTTGCTTTATACGATGTAATTTAGATAAAATTAAATCGGTGAATGAACTAATGCGCATATCTCGCCAAGCCTCTCCATAATCGTGATTCTTAGCTAAAAATAATTTTTTAATGGTATTGTATTGCTCATCAAAAAGCAACGCTGTTTCTTCGTATTTTAGCTCAATGGGCAACTCTTTTTTGTCTTCCATCTGTAATTGAAGTATTGCAATAATGCCATAATTTACACATCCAACAAATTCAGATTCTATGCTGTCGCCAACTTTGTTCTCTCCGGTTTCATCAATTGTGCGTATGCGTTTGGCTTTTATATATATCTGGTCAGTAATGGAGCGTGCCCGCAAAATACGCCACGATGTACCATAATCTTTGGTTTTTTTCAAAAACACTTCTTTGCATTTTGCAAAAGCAGTTTCATATTGTTGTAATGTTCTTTCTTTCATTTTTAATTTATTGATAATAAATATGTTATGTATTGGCTATAAAAAATATTACCATAAACCGCTAAAATACATAACTTTAGCTTTGTTTTCAATTAAAAAGCCGACTTCGTATCGTATTTATGAAAAAATTTACACTGAATTGTAAGGGTGTGCCATTGCCTGTAGAACATCCTATTGTAATGGGAATTATAAATTGTACACCGGATTCTTTTTTTGATGGGGGCAAATATTCGAACGCAGATGATGTTTTAAGGCAAGCAGAAAAAATGCTGCAAGACGGTGCTACCATTTTGGATATTGGAGGCATGTCCACTCGCCCAAATGCTGTATTTGCCTCTGAAGAACAAGAAATACAAAACATTGCTGCTTCGATAGAAAAAATCCATTTTCATTTTCCGAAAGCAATTATCAGTATAGACACTTTTAGAAGTAAAGTAGCTGAAATAGCAATACAATTGGGGGCATCAATATTAAATGATATTTCGGGTGGAACTGAAGATGATAAAATTTTTGTTATTGCTGCAAAATACCAATGCCCTTATATTTTAATGCACCGTCGAGGTAATTTTGATACTATGCATCAACCTACAGTGTATGCTAGCTTTTTATCGAATATAATTGATGATATTAATTTGCAACTTAAAAAAGCAAATAGTGTAGGCGTGCATGATATTATCATTGATCCTGGTTTTGGGTTTTCAAAAAGCATAGAACAGAATTTTTATTTATTAAAGAATTTACATATATTAGAGCAGTTAGGAAGACCTATTTTAGCCGGTTTGTCGCGTAAAAGTATGTTGTATAAATTATTGGAAATAACTCCGGATGAGGCACTTAATGCAACCACTGCTGTTAATATGGTCGCTTTAATGCATGGTGCTGCCATATTGCGAGTACACGATGTGAAAGCTGCAGTAGAAAGTATAAGATTGTATAATCAAATAGTATAATATGAAATTTATTTGGATAATTATTTTTTTGATTTCATTTGCCGTAAAAAGATCATTTGCAGATGAAAGTTTATCCGGTAAATGGAGAGGAGTTATAATCGGACATGTGGATAATAGAAATTATTTTATCAATGCTGATATGACGGAAAAAAAGAAATCTGGTGAATATACCATGAAAATGAAACTTTTTAGCGATGACTATAATGGGGAGTTTTTATTACAATTGAATTTAGTAGATAGTAAAAAGTTAGTTATAAAAAAAATGACTAAAGTAAGCGAGTTTCCCTATCCGTATCTACATATTGAAGATTGTTTTACAGGGTATTTTTTATTAAAACAAAATACAGCAAATCAAATAAAATTGGATTTATATAGAAATGCAGTTTATCACAAAATAGAAGAATTTACCAATCTCGACGGTGATGGCAATTTTGTTCCAGGATTTGAATGTTTTACTTCTGTAATATTGCAACCTTTAGATGCAGACACTTCTCACTCAACGTTAGAAAAGAAAGCTGATTCTATGATTGTCTTTAAAAAATATAGAGCAGATGAAGTAGTTCGCAGAAAAGTAGTTTCCTCTAAAGAATGTTCAGTAAAAAAAACTAAAATTATTCTACAGGTTTGGGATAACAATAAAGAAGATGGTGATGTGATATCGCTTAAACTCAACAACGTTTGGGTTTTAACCAATTTTCCATTGAAAAATGAAAAATATACCATACCTATTGAATTAAAAAAGAAAGACAACCAACTGTTGTTGTTTGCCGAGAATTTAGGGAATATTCCGCCCAATACTGCCGCAATTTCTATTGATGATGGCACTACCGCCCGCACTTATATTTTAAATTCAGATATGAGCAAAAGTGAGATGGTGAAAATTACATTAGCCGACACAAAATCTGTAACGCCAATAAAAAAATAGTTATTTCAGCGAGTTTAAAAACGCTTCTATTGCAAATGTTTCCACACCGGCTTTTTTAGCCAAATCCAATGCCGTTGTTGCATAGATTTTTGCATTTTTATTGTCGTTTAATTTGCCGTATAATCTGGCGGCAGTATCGTTATTGTCGAAGTTGCTATTGAGTTTTATGGAGCGCAATGCATACTCTAATCCTTTTTGTATCGTTGCTTTATCTTTGTAGTTTTCCCAAATTGTGCCAGCAATACTATTTAATCGTTCGTAATCAGCAGCAGCATATTTATGGGCAAATGCTATCGCTTTCGGTAAATAGGCTTTCCAGTTTCCGCTGCGCTTTAATAAACTAAGTTCATATTCTGCACAAAGCAATTCTGTCTTTTCTGGTAAATATTGTTGGATAATTTTTTTAAATGCTTCTTTGTCCGTTCCTTTTTTTCCTGCTTTCTTAGCTTCATTCCACACTAATTCTTCGAGTAAATTTTCAATTTCAGGCTTACCGATTGTTTGTATAAATTTTTCTTTATTCGCAAGTATAATACTGTAGCCCGTATCGTGAATGCTATTGGTCATATAGCTGATGAGGTGCATATTTGTCGGCGATAAATCATAGTTTGTTGCAGCAAGAAATTGTACGAATGCGGGTTGCGCCAAACTATCTTGTGCATCATTGGCTTTTTGTGCGAAGTTTCTCAAAAATGCAGTATCTCTGCTACCTGCTTCATATTGTTTTTTTAAAGAAATAAATTGATGTTCTGGCTTTAGCGTATTCTGGCAAAGTGCAATAAAATCTTTTGCCGGCATAGCGCCCAAACTTCTATGCACTAATTCGCCACTGGCATTGAAAAATAAATAAGTAGGATAACTTTGAACCTTGTACTTTTTTGCTAATGCTATACCTTCGCCTTTTTCCATATCTATTTTTGCGGAAACATAAAATGGATTTAAGGCACTGCCCACTTCAGGGGTTGGAAATACTTCTTTTGCCATCCATTTACAAGGGCCGCACCAGCTGGCATAAGCATCTAAAAAAATAAATTTATTTTCTTTTTTTGCTTTATCTATAATTTGCTGCCAAGTAGCATTATGCTCAATTTGCAAACCTGTATCTTGTGAGAAGGTGGTTGTAATATTAACCAATATCAAAAGCGATAGTATGAAATTTTTCATAGCGTTAATCTTTTTTTATGCTAGTTACATCAATTTTTATAGGACGTTTGTCTTCGCCTACGGCTACAAATTTAAACAAACCGTTGATGGCGAGTTCGCGCTTGTCGGAATTCATCAATTCGATATAAATATCTACTGTAATTTCGAGGCTGGTATGCCCCAAGCGTACTACTTTGCCTACTAATTCAATGATAGTACCGCTGGGAATGGGTACATTAAAATCTATTTTATCGGAAGATACCGTTACCATTTTCAGTCGAGAAAATCGAGTGGCAGTTATAAAAGCAACTTCATCCATTAGTTGCATGGCGGTACCCCCAAAAAGGGTGTCGTAATGATTGGTAGTATTTGGGAACACCGCTTTAAATATATGTGTTTCCGACAGTTTTACGCGTTCTTCAAAGGTCATATTTTTTAGGTAAAGTTAATTTTTTTTAGTAATCTTTTTTATTGGCGTTAATAGATATTCTAATCCATTTGTTTTTATTACATAAAGGGTAGAAAGCAACATGCCTAATTTTCCGTCTGGAAATCCTTTGGCGGCAAACCATTCTAAATACGAAACCGGTAAATCGCAGAGTAGACGGTCTTTGTATTTCCCAAACGGCATTTTCATGTGGGTTAATTCTATTAATATTTCCGGTTTTAATGCCTCTTGCATAAAAATGAAAATTTGGATTTACTTTGTTTTTTCTAACTTTTGTTGGCGGTGTGTTAAAAATGCATGCATAAATACTGCCGATAATATAATGGCAGTGCCGGCATAAAATTTCCAATTAAGTTCTTTGCTTTCGCCCAACAAAATTGCTGCTAATACGATGCCATAAACAGGTTCCAAATTATTGATTAATGTGGTGGTAAATGCATCGGTTACTTTTAATGTTCGCAGAAATAAATTATAGGGAATAACGGTGCAACCTAAAGCTAAAATCAATAATAAAATAAAGTCTTTTTGATTGGGGAAATGAAAATTTCCGGGCTGCCAATACATATAAAATGGAAGCAAAACAGTTAGGAATATTAAACCACTCAGCATTTGTATAAAAGTGATGAGGTTGGGCGAAATATGCTGCGTATGTTTTTTGTTGTAAATAGTAAATAAAGCAGCAAAAACAGCTGAAAGAATGCCTAACAGAAATCCGATTTTATAATTTAATTCAAGGGATTGATTGATTAATAAAATACCGGGTATTACAATAATTCCTAAAAATAAATTAGAGGAGTCGAATGGTGTTTTGAGGAGCAAGGGTTCTAAAATAGAAACAAATAAACTAATACAAGCAATGCAGCTAACTGCCACAGATGCATTAGCGTATTTTATAGAGCCGTACCACAATAACCAATGTATTGTAAGCAGAATGCCTATACCGCTTACAATGTATATTTCTTTGCGTTTTAGTTGCCTTAATTGCAAAATAAGTTTAGGAATAAAACTCATGGCAATGCTTACAATAAACACTCGAAACCACACCAACGGAAATTCTTGAATGGAAATTACGCGTCCTAAAATGGCGGTAATACCCCATAAAAATGTGGCAATGTGCATGTTTAAATAAGCCTTGCTTCGGATTTTCATTTTACAAAAGTAAAAAAAGGAATGTTTATAATGTAAATGGAGATATTATATCTGAATTATACTTACATTTAGAGTACTAAATAGCTATGATGGAAGAACAACGATATCAAACTTTAAAAGAATTTTATCCGTATTATTTAACAGAACACCTCGACCCAGTTTGTCGTGCACTGCATTATACCGGTACAACGCTGTTGTTGTTGGTGGTGGCAGCTTCAATTTATTTTGGAAATGCAAAAATTTTATTTCTACTTCCAGTGGTAGGTTATGCTTTTGCATGGGTAGGGCATTTTGTGTTTGAAAAAAATAAACCAGCTACTTTTAAATACCCATTATTTAGTTTAGCTTCTGATTTTATTATGTCGTACCATTTTTATACCGGACAAATCGATACTAAAATTGAAGAAGCTAAACGCATTATACTGAAATAATTTTTAGTTTTTCAAAGGATTTATTAACCCTTTGACTGTTGCATCATTATTTATTCTATTACTGTCAATTCCTAATTGTATAGCTTCTTGTAAAGTTGATTTTGCTAAGTCTAAATTGTTGTTTAATAAATAAAGTTTTGCCCGCATAAATGCTTGCTCCGCATTAGTAGGGTCGGCATGTTGGTATATAAATAAAATTTGAGCTAATGCGGATAAGTTGCTTTCCGCAAATGCACGTGTAGCATAAGAATAACTCATTAAGGATAGAAATCCTAATAAACGAGCTTGCATACCAGTTGCGTCAGTGGTTGATTTTTTCTGTAATTGTTCTATTTCTATTTTCCAATACAAAGTATCTTTTGAAAAATAATAAGCATTGTATTGTGCTTTTAATTGCATTTCTTGTTGTAAAGTTGCCTGCCATTTTTCTACTTCTACTTTAAATAAAGCTAATTTTGAAATTTTTTCTTCTTGATGAATAAAATAGTTTAAGTCAGTAAGGGATTTTAATAAATAAATTGCTTTCGCACACGCCTGATATGCCGCTATATACTGCTTGCCATCGTATGCTTTTTTTACTTCCTTTTGATAACAATTATAGGCATCTCGGATTATTTTTTTGTTAGTTGGAATTTCTTTATTTCGCATTTTATCAAACAATACCCAGCGGAAAGCATCTTTAGCGGTTGTGGTATCTACCCAAGCATGTTTGTTGTTATATTCTATTTGGAAATGGTGTGTATTTTGCTGCTGCTGCATGGCGTATTCTAATAAGTCAGTATAGTTCATGTCTTGTCTTCCATTAAAGCCCAAAATAGCTGTATTGTTGTTTTGGGTTTCTGATACTGCACCTCCATAAATACAATAATGTATGGCATTATTAAGACCAGCGTTATACATGGCGGCTTTAGCACCACCAGAAAAACCCCATAATGCAATAGCCGTTTCCTTTAGTTGATAATCCTTTTTTATCTCGTTTAATAAAGTAGAGAAATGCGTAGCAATCAAAGAAAAATCCATTCCGTTTGCAGCGTTATTATTACCTATTAGTAGTATGCCAAATTCATCAGCAAGAGGTTGGTATAATTGCACTGGTATTAGTCCGCTGCCATGTGGATCGAAAAATATAAATGCCAAATTTGTTTTTATCTTTTTAGGAATATAAACAGCATAAGATAATGAAGTATCCTTTTTCAAAGGTATATGCGGATAAATTTTTCCAGCTTCTACAACGGATGGTTGGCAGCATGCACTAATAATGCAAGTTATAATTAGGAGTATAGCTGTGTTTATTTTTTTCATGGAATTAAAATTACAGAATTTGAATCTCAGTTTCTTTCTATTTTTAATGAATACAGATTAAAAAATACAATATGAACGTATTAAGTATTGTTAACATTTACAATTTCAATGTAGTTGTAAATTTATTGAGTGAATAAGAACCTCATTCTTTTAACCTCTGTTTTGTTGTTTCTCGGCCTATTTGGTATCGGGATAGTACAGATTTTTTGGCTTAAAGGAGCGATAAAATCCAGAGAGCAGGATTTTGATAAAGCTGTATTTGAGGCACTAAATGATATGTCCACCAAAATTGAAGATTTATCTTACCATCCGATAGTGACCAAAATGCTAAACTCCAGACATGTACACACCAATAAACATGGCGAGGTGGTAATTGAAATGTCTGATGCAGATGGCAACGAAAGTGAATATAAATTACGGCAAGAAGCCTATCCAATTATTATCGACCCACATCATCCGAGATGGAGTAATACAAATGAGGATTATAATCCACTATTAAATCCCTCTTCTCCGCAAGAGAATAGTAAGAATTCGTATCCATTGGAAATTGATAACTTACAAGAATTTATGTTGCAACAGATGACGAGTTTGCAACCTATCACCGAGTTATTAGATACCTCAAAATTGAAACAAATAATAGACGAATCCTTGAAGTCGCATGGCATAAAAACTAAAGTGCGTTATGGCATTACAGAATATGCACCTAATAATTTTGTATTGCTATCTAAAAATGCACCTTTAGCAGAATTATATAA
The DNA here is from genome assembly GCA_964642875.1 of uncultured Chitinophagales bacterium. Taxonomy (GTDB): domain Bacteria; phylum Bacteroidota; class Bacteroidia; order Chitinophagales; family JADIYW01; genus JADJSS01. Next base: position 66,181 of record CAZXRF010000010.1, read on the forward strand.
AACGCCATATTCTGTAGATTTATTCCGTAGAAGCATGTTTGACGATAGTAAAGCACTAAAACTACTATTCCCTGATAGAAAAAAATTCTTGTACTCCTCCATGACACCGATGATTTTTTCTTCGGCGGCATTTTTTATAATGGTGGTAATAGCATTTATTTTATCTTTTAAAATTATTTTCCGACAAAAGAAATTGTCAGATATGAAAACGGATTTTATCAATAACATGACCCATGAATTGAAAACGCCAATCGCTACCATTTCTATTGCCAGCGAAATGCTGAAAGATAATTCCATCTCTGAATATCCAGAAAATAGAGCGAAATACGCTGGAATTATTTTCGATGAAAACAAACGATTATACAACCACGTTGAACAAGTATTACAGATTGCCCGTTTAGAGAAAGATGAGCTGCAACTAAATTTAGAAGACAGAGATATTCATAGCATTATTACAGCAACAGCAGTACGTTTTAATCTGATATTGCAAGAGATGAATGGAAGTATTGAATTGAACTTGAAAGCAGAACATCCCATTTTTAAAGTAGATGAATTGCATTTTACCAATGCCATCAATAATTTGATAGATAATGCGATAAAATATAACGATAAACCTATGCCGTTAATAAAAATTAACACTTTCAATATCATAACGGGCATACAAATTGAGGTAGAAGATAATGGAGTAGGATTGAGTAGAGAGGACCAACAAAAAGTTTTTGAAAAATTCTATCGCGTATCTAGAGGAAATATACATGATACAAAAGGATTTGGATTAGGATTGAGTTATGTAAAATCTATTATTGACAAACACAACGGGAAAGTATGGGTAGAAAGTAAATTGAAAGAAGGCTCGAAATTTATCATACAACTACCGTCAGACGTAGTATAAAAAACGATTAACCACTAAAAAATAAATTATATGAACAGCGCAATTAAAAAGAAAGTACTATTAGTAGAAGATGATCCGAATTTAGGAATGTTATTGCAAGAATATCTAAAGCATAAAGAATTTGAAGTGGACTTGAAGCGCGATGGCGTCGAAGGTTTATTTGCATTTCGTAAAGGCTCTTATGATATTGTATTGTTAGATGTGATGATGCCAAAGAAAGACGGATTTTCCGTTGCTGAAGATATCCGCAAAGACGATAAAGACATTCCGATTATTTTCCTAACGGCAAAATCATTAAAAGAAGATAAAATAAAAGGACTTACCATTGGCGCAGATGATTATATCACTAAGCCTTTCAGTATGGAAATTTTG
>CAZXRF010000011.1:0-65977 GCA_964642875.1 uncultured Chitinophagales bacterium
TTCGATTCGTGCCGCGGTCACAATAAAATAAGGGTTTTAGCGAGATGCTGAAACCTTTATTTTTTTCGAGCTTTAATACTCCATTCAAAATCGAACGCTAATAATAATTCACCCTTGCTATCGAATCCTTGTGAAGAGCAGGTTACCGTTCGCCCTTCGCCGGTTGCTATAGTTTCTTGTACGGCATTTGCTATGCGCTGTCCGTCTTTGCATATAAATGTAGTAATTCCGACTGCACGTTTTATAAATTTTCCGTTACATCCCGTTACAAACATAGATACGGACGGCTTTACTTTATGGGTGTACATTTGTACCATTGCGCCACTCGCCATCTCTGCCGCCATGCCTAGCACTGCCCAGTATGTAGTGTTAAATGGGTTTTTATTTACATATTTATAAGGTACAGTTACTTTGCATTGTGTTTCATTAAGTTCTGTTATTTTTAAGTCAGCAATTGCGCCCATTGGCATTACTTTTACTAATCCGGCTCTGAAAAATGGCGAAAGCACCATTTTTTTATATTCCTCTTGTCCTTTTTTATTCATGGTAATATCTATTTAGCCACAATATATAAAATTTGAGTTTTATACTGTAATTATTGGAATCATAATCTGTAAAATTTATATCTATACGTGGTGTTAAAATATACTAATCTAAATTAATATTTATTTTAAAATATAAAATAATATGCTTGCTATCAGTAATTCTTTTTTTTCAGTACCTTTGTTCACTTTTTCTAAATAGGATATAATTTATACATGATTAAAAAGACAGGTATTTTATTGGTAAATCTTGGCACTCCTGATAGTCCAAAGAATAGTGATGTATATAAATATTTGATAGAATTTTTGACGGATAAACGTGTTATCGATTATTCTTGGTTGGCTCGCCAACTTTTAGTGCGTGGAATTATCGTTCCTTCTAGGTATAAAAATTCTGCAAAAACTTACCGAGAGGTTTGGGATAATGAGAAAGGCTCCCCGCTTTTATTTCATACAAAAGAACTAACGGATAAAGTGCGCAGCCAATTAGACAGCGAAGCTTATAGCGTGGCTTTCGCCATGAGATACCAAAATCCATCTATTGCTGCTGCGTTAGAGAAATTTCGACAAGAACAAGTAAATAAAATAGTAGTATTACCATTGTTTCCACAATATTCATCGGCATGTAATGGTTCTGTAATCCAAAAGGTGCAAGAGATTACTTCTAAATGGCTCACCATTCCAGATTTGAAGTTTATCCATCATTTTTATGATAACGAAAAATTTATTGACGCTTTTGTGGCTCAAGGGAAAAAACACAATTTAGATGCATTCGACCTTATCGTTTTTTCTTACCATGGATTGCCGGCACGACATTTGAAAAATGGTGATATTACCAAACAGCACTGCCTTCAACGGGAGGATTGCTGTTCCAATCTTACGGAAATAAACCAACATTGCTATCGGGCACAATGCTATGCCACCACTCGGCTAATTGTCGAAAAATTAAATCTATCTCCGGATAAATATACCGTTACTTTTCAATCTAGATTAGGGAAAGAAGTTTGGCTTGAACCATACACTACAGCTGTTTTAGCAGCACTACCCAAACAAGGGAAAAAGAAAATTTTAGTTTTCTCCCCGGCTTTTGTGGCAGATTGTTTAGAAACAATATATGAAATACAAGTTGAATACCAAGAGTTGTTTGAACACGCCGGTGGCGAAAGCATTACCCTTGTAGAAAGCCTGAACTCAGCGGATAAATGGGTAGATGCCGTTATAGATATAGTTACGAAGTAACATTCTTATTTTACATTTCTACAACTTTCTCCGAAATTATGAAATTCTAAATTTTTAAGGATAAAAAGCAAAATTTCCTCGATAAAATGCTATCTTTGCACCTCAAAATCAATTATAAAGGTGGTAATTCCTGATTTAAAACTCCTTTCCGGTAGATGCACACAGTATCTTTCTACCAAAATAGCAGAAAGCTATGGACAAGAACTGACACCGGTTGAAGTCATGCAATTTAGTGACGGAGAGTTTGAGCCTGTAATTACAGAAAGTGTTCGAGGCTCCTTTGTATTTTGTATGCAAAGTACTTTTGCCCCTGCGGACAATCTATTTGAACTACTCCTTTTGATAGATGCAGCAAAAAGAGCTTCAGCAGGATATGTAGTAGCCGTAATGCCATATTTTGGATTAGCACGCCAAGATAGAAAAGATAAACCGCGTGTTGCCATCGGCGCAAAATTGGTAGCAAATATGCTAGTAGCAGCCGGAGCGGATAGAGTAATGACGATGGATTTGCACTCCCAGCAAATACAAGGATTTTTTGATATTCCGGTAGATCATTTAGAGGCTGACGCTATTTTTATGCCTTACTTAAAAGAATTACAGTTAGAGGATTTAGTATTTGCATCACCCGATGTAGGTGGTATAAAAAGAGCTAGAAGTTATGCACGTTATTTCAATGCTGAATTAGTAATTTGTGATAAACATAGAGCTAAGGCTAATGAAATCGAATCTATGCGCTTAATAGGTGAAGTGACCGGGAAAAATATAGTGTTGGTAGATGATTTGATAGACACTGGCGGTACACTTACGGCGGCGGCCAATTTATTAATGGAGAAAGGCGCAAAGAGTGTTCGTGCGCTTATTACACATCCGGTTTTGTCAGGAAAAGCGTATGAAAAAATTGAAGCATCAGCATTAACGGAATTAGTGGTATGTGATACCATTCCACTTCGTCAGAAATGCCCTAAAATAAAAGTACTTTCGGTCGCACCACTGTTTGCAAGAGCTATCCGAAATGCACACGAGTTTAAATCTATTAATTCATTATTCATTCAAAAAAAGTAATTATTATGCAAACCATTACCATTAGCGGAAAAGCTAGAACAAACGTAGGGAAAGTAGCCACAAAAGCAGATAGAGTTGCAGGCAATATTCCATGCGTGATGTATGCGGGAAACGAGGTGGTACACTTCACATCAACTATATCCGAGTTGAGAGGGATTTTGTACACGCCTAAGTTTTTCAAAGCCATCATCAACATCGACGGAACTACACATGAAGCATTATTGAAAGATGTGCAAGTACACCCTGTTACAGAAGAAATCTTACATATAGATTTCCATAAACTATTGGCAGGAGCACCTGTTATCGTAGAAGTACCTATCCGAGTAGTTGGACAATCTCCAGGGGTAAAAGAAGGAGGGAAATTATTGGTGAAAGTACGTAAAGTAAAAGTAAAATCTACACCTGAAAATTTAAAAGATACTATCGATATCGATATCAGTAACTTAAAATTGGGTCAATCATTCAAAGTAAGAGATATCAAAGAAGAAGGATTCGAAATCTTAAATTCACCAGCGATACCATTAGTATCTGTTGAAATAACAAGAGCATTGAAATCTGCTGCAACAGAAGCTGCAAAAGCGGAAGCATCTTCTAAAAAGAAATAAGCATAGCTTACGTATTTAGGTCGGTTGAGGTAAATCATCTCAACCGATTTTTATTTATGGCAATAATAAAAACTACAGCGAAAATATTTAGTTTTGGCTTAAATTTAATGCCTCTTTAAAATGTCAAAATATTTAATTGTCGGATTAGGAAATATAGGAAAGGAGTACGAACATACACGCCATAATATTGGCTTTGATGTAGTAGATGCATTGGCAAATGAACAACAAGCTACTTTTGAATTAAGTAGATTAGCCATTTACGCGAAAGCATCTTTTAAAGGTAAACAATTACACCTTATAAAACCTACTACTTACATGAATTTGAGTGGAAAGGCTATAAAATATTGGATGAATGAGTTTAAAATCCCTATCGAAAATGTGTTTGTTATTGTAGATGATTTAGCATTGCCGTTTGGGCAATTGCGTGTAAGAGGAAAAGGAAGTGATGCCGGACATAATGGATTAAAATCTATACAAGAAGAATTGATGACTCAAGAGTATCCAAGATTAAAATTTGGTATCGGAAATGATTTCCCTAAAGGGAAACAGGTAGAGTTTGTTTTGGGAAAATGGAAACCGGAGCAAGAAATTATATTAAAAGAAAGAATACATTTTGCCGCTGAAATAGTAAAATCTTTTTGCACTATAGGATTAAATAATACAATGAATACTTATAATAATAAATAAATTTTATATAAAAGAGCATAGATGCGGCATGGCTAATTTTTAATGATTAAAAACAAACAATATGAAAATATTTTGCATAGGACTCAATTACAATGAACACATCAAAGAGATGAAGCATTTCGATTACCCAGAGAATCCAGTTGTTTTTATGAAACCTCCTACAGCATTGCTGAAGAATGGACAACCTTTTTTCTACCCAGATTTTTCTAAAGATGTTCATTACGAAGGCGAGATTGTGTTGCGCGTTTGTAAAAATGGAAAGAAGATAGACAAGAAATTTGCCCATAAATATTACGATGCATTTACTATAGGATTTGATTTTACGGCACGTGATATTCAGGCAGAGCAAAAGAAAAAAGGCTGGCCTTGGGAAATCGCAAAAGGCTTTGATGGTGCTGCATTTATAGGCGATTTTATTTCTATAAAACCAAACGAAGTAATTTCTTTTTCCATAAAAAAGAATAATGAAATAGTGCAACAAGGAGATACCTCAATGTTGATTTTTTCATTTGATGAAATTGTCAGTTATATTTCAAGGTATTTCACACTGCAACAAGGAGATTTAATATATACAGGTACACCGCAAGGCGTTGGGCCGGTAGAAATAGGAGATAAATTGGAAGGGATAGTAGGAGATAACCTTTTAGTAACTTGTGAAATAAAATAGTCTATCATTTTTATAGATTATTATACTTTTAAAATTTTGTTTTCTTTTTAAGTTTAACTAATTTTGGTACACTAAAAAATAAATAACAATCATTCAATAAAACAAAAAATAAAATGCCTTATTTATTCACCTCAGAATCTGTATCAGAAGGACACCCAGATAAAGTAGCCGACCAAATATCCGATGCCTTGATAGATAATTTTTTAGCTTATGACCCGGATTCAAAAGTAGCATGCGAAACATTAGTAACCACCGGACAAGTAGTATTAGCTGGTGAAGTAAAGTCAAAAGCCTATTTAGATGTTCAAGAAATAGCAAGAGATGTAATCAAGAAAATAGGATACACAAAATCTGAATATATGTTTGAAGCTAACTCTTGTGGTGTGTTTTCAGCAATCCATGAACAATCATCAGATATTAATCAAGGTGTTGATAGGAAATCTAAAAAAGAAGATTTTGAAACTAAAGCAAATACACAAGGTGCCGGCGATCAAGGTATGATGTTCGGTTATGCCACCAAAGAAACTGATAACTACATGCCTTTAGCATTAGATATTGCACACAAAATTCTGCAAGAATTATCTAAAACGCGAAGAGCAGGTAAAGAACTAAAATACTTGCGTCCTGATGCAAAAAGCCAAGTAACCATCGAATACAGTGACGATAATAAACCAGTAAGAATAGACACAATCGTAGTATCTACTCAACACGATGATTTCGATACAGATGCGAAGATGCTGGCAAAAATCAAGAAAGATATTATCGAAGTTATAATGCCGAGGGTGAAAAAACAGCTGAAACCGGCTATCCAAAAACTATTTACCGATAAAATTACCTACCATATCAATCCGACAGGAAAATTTGTAATAGGTGGCCCGCATGGCGACACAGGTTTGACAGGAAGAAAAATTATTGTAGATACGTATGGCGGAAAAGGGGCGCACGGCGGTGGTGCATTTTCAGGAAAAGACCCAAGTAAAGTAGATAGAAGCGCAGCGTATGCTACACGACATATTGCTAAAAATTTAGTAGCAGCAGGCGTAGCAGACGAAGTTTTAGTGCAAGTATCTTACGCTATTGGTGTAGCCAAACCTTGCGGTTTATTTATTGACACAAACGGCACTGCTAAAGTAAATATGACTGATGGAGAGATAGCGAAAATTACAGAAAAAATATTCGACATGCGCCCGTATGCTATCGAACAACGTTTTAAATTGCGTAATCCTATTTATAGTGAAACTGCAGCTTACGGACACATGGGACGTAAAAACGAAGTGGTAACGAAAATATTTAATAAAGGACGCGAAAACGAGAAAAAAGTACAAGTAGAATTATTTACATGGGAAAAATTGGACTATGTAGATAAAGTAAAAAAAGCATTTAGCCTGAAATAAATGCAATAATCTAAAAAGTGAAGATAGTCGTTAGTAATAACGGCTATTTTTTTTTGAAAAATACAATTTTTGTAATTCTTTATTCAAAATTCTGTTGTATATTTGCAGTCCGTTACAAAAAATTGTAATACAAGAATTCGGAAACACAGAGAGATGGCAGAGCGGTCGAATGCGGCGGTCTTGAAAACCGTTGACTGTAACAGGTCCGGGGGTTCGAATCCCTCTCTCTCTGCAAAAAAAAGCGAAGACGTTAGTCTTCGCTTTTTTTATTTTATATCATCCTAGCGTAGGTCTTCCGTAGGACGACCTACGCTAGAGAAAGGGTGTAGCCGCCGTCAAAAGTATAAATCATTTCCATTAATTAGTAGGAGAAATTTTCACAGCACCATTTGAATATTAAATCAACATCACAACAATTCTCCTTCTTCGTTGGTAGCGTTATGGGCTTCGTTGTCTCGGCTGTGTCCTATAGTTTTATTTATGCCAAGAATAGAACGTACCAAGCCGCTCATCATCTTTTGTATTTCGTGCGTGTTTTCTAATAATTCGGTGGTGTCGGCAAAATGCAAATCTTTGGATAGTATCAATAAATAATGCAACGAGTTTAAAGACGCTTGCGCATCGGTGTATAATTTTACTTTTTCTTGTTTGTTTCGCTTCTGAAACCCTTCTGAAATATACGTTGCAACGCTGGTAACTGTCCGTTTTAGCTGGTCCACTAATGTTGCTTGCTCATTAGCGGGAAAAGTGGCTGTTATTTTATAAATATTCAACGAGAGTTGATGGGACTTTTTCCAAACATTTAAGTCGAGAAATGATTGAATTTTCTCTTCCATAAGAACTTATTTATCCAACAATGTACACAAATTATTCGATAAATTACTGTTTATTCCATTCTATTTTGTCGCCATTTGCTTTCAGTTGTATTTTGTGCACTGTCAGAAGCATCAAAAGCAGCATTCTTTTCTTTGGTTAATTTTGCCGCAATAAATGCTGCAAGTTTGAGTTCGTCGGTTTTTATTTCTGAGGGATGGAAATAGTTATCTACAAATTTGGTGTCAAAATTTCCGGTTGTAAATGACGGATGGTTAAGTACAAAAGTACCGAATGGAAGTGTTGTTTTTACGCCTTCAATCTTATAATTCTGAATGGCTTTTTTCAATTTTTCAATTGCATCTTGTCGGTTGCTGCCGTGTGCTATAAGTTTGGCAATCATCGGGTCATAATAAATTGGAATATCCATACCTTCGTCAAAACCATCATCAACACGTATGCCATCGCCTATAGGAATTTGGTAAGTTTCCAATTTGCCAATATCTGGTAAAAAATTGTTGTCCGGGTCTTCGGCATATACCCGTAATTCCACTGCGTGTCCATTTATTTTCAACGCTTCTTGTGTAAAAGAAATTTGCTCGCCACGTGCAATATTAATTTGTTCTTTTACTAAGTCAATTCCGGTTATCATTTCCGTTACTGGATGTTCCACCTGCAAACGAGTATTCATTTCCAAAAAATAAAAATCTAAATTGGCATTTACGATAAACTCTACCGTACCTGCACCCAAATAGTTTACAGACTTTGCCACTTGTACGGCCGCTTCGCCCATTTGCTTGCGCAGTGCAGGCGTGAGCACTGCACTCGGTGCTTCTTCTACTACTTTTTGATGACGGCGTTGTACGGAACAATCTCGCTCAAATAAATAGACAATATTACCCTGTGTATCACCTAATACTTGTATTTCGATATGTCGTGGGGAGGTGACAAATTTTTCGATAAATACACTGCCATCCCCAAAAGCAGAAGTAGCTTCGGAAACCGCAAGTTTCATTTGCTCTTCAAACTCCTCTATTTTATTTACTATACGCATCCCTTTGCCGCCACCGCCAGCACTTGCTTTTATCAAAATAGGAAAACCTATTTCTGAAGCTATTTTTTTTGCTTCGTTGACATCTGTAATCGGTTGGTCGGTGCCAGGTACTAAAGGTACATCAAATTTGGAAACAGCTTGTTTTGCAGCTAATTTGCTACCCATTATTTCTATAGCTTCTACGCTTGGTCCGATGAAAATGATTCCGTTGTCTTTGCAGGCTTTTGCAAATGCTGCATTTTCACTCAAAAAACCATATCCAGGGTGCACACCTTCAACATTTAATTGTTTGCAAACGTCAATAATGGTGTCGATTTTTAAATAAGATTCTTTAGATGCTGCAGGGCCTACGCATACGGCTTCATCGGCAAAACGTACATGCGGCGAATTTCTGTCTGCTTCAGAATATATGGCTACAGTTGATATTCCCAGATACTTGCAAGTCCGCATCACACGTAAGGCTATCTCTCCACGATTGGCTACTAATATTTTTTTCATTTTTCTTGACGTTGTAGTTCGATAAATTTTTCTTCTATTTATCTATAAATACAAAAATAGATACTCTATTTGTGCCCACAAAAGTAATTAAATTAAATGAAAGTTAGGAAAGCGGATACTTATCTAAGGTAAGATATGTACAATTCTTAAAAATCGCTTGGCATAATAACTATCGCTTAATTTATTTAGAATCACCCCTTTGGATGTAGAAGCATGTATGAATGAAATATCACCATCCTTGTTTTCGGTAATTATTCCAACATGCCCAGCTTTTTTAGTGTTTGCATCTGAGCCAGTAAATAGGACAACATCTCCTTTTTGTGCTTGTTGTCTGCTTACTTCTTTCCCATACGACATATAATCATAAGAGGAGCGGGGTACTTTTATATTAAAATGAGTATAAACGTAATACATAAATCCTGAGCAGTCAAATCCTCCATTCTTCGGATCTGCAGAGCCATACTTGTAGGGCGTTCCCAATTGTTTTTTGGCATACCACAATAAGCCATCTACATTTATTTTATTGCCGTTCTGTTCTTGTTTTGGAGGTGTAGTATGTGTATTGCTTGTTGAAGATATTTTTTTGGACGTGGAACAAGCGTTCAAGAATATAACAAGTACAGTAAAGATTAAAATGCGTATAGATTTGTGGAAATAGAAGTTCATATAAAGATATTATCTTGTTTCGTATAGTGATGCGACTAAAATAGCTTATTTTTGTTTCAAATTATCAGAGTATATAGTACTTAAATTTATTGTAACATCACAGCGTAATTATGTTGAGCAATATTTTCAGATTAATACACAAAGAAATACAATTAGAGTGGCGACAAAAAACAGCATTAGGTACTGTTTTTATTTATGTATTGGGTACTACTTTTTTAATCTATCTCATATTTCAAGGAAATATTACCATTCCAATTTGGGTAGCTTTATTTTGGGTAATAGCCTTGTTTACTACTGTAAATGCGGCTTCTAAATCTTTTATAAAAGACGCAAATGAACAGTTCTATTATTTACGATCTGTGGCTACAGCATTAGAAATAATTTTAGCTAAAATAATTTATAATGCCTTACTTATTGTAGTGCTTTCATTGGTAATTTATCTGGTAATGATTTTGTTTTTCAATCAAAATATTGCCAATAAATCTTTGTTTTTACTCACGGTTTTGTTAGGAGCCATCGGCTTTTCCAATCTATTTACATTACTATCTGCAATTACGGCACGCACACAGAATTTTACCTTACTGGCAATTTTAGGGTTTCCGATTATTCTGCCGTTATTACTATTAATTGTAAAAATGAGTGATTTGGCAAATTTCGCCATTCAGCAAAAAGATATTTATATGCATTTAGGAGCAATAGGATTATTAGATGTGATAACACTCATACTTTCAGTAGTATTGTTTCCGTATATTTGGCGTGATTAATTTATTATGTATGAAAAGTAACTGGTGGAAATATTTAAGCATTATATTATTGTTTTATACAGTAATTCGTGGTTTTTCAGGGCCTATACCGGAGTTGAATATTTTAGAACAATCTATTCGTAATTTGTATTTTCATGTACCTATGTGGTTTGCTATGATGACGCTAATGTTCGTGTCTTTAGTCTTTAGTATTCGCTATTTAAGCAAACAAAAAATTCAAGATGATATTGTAGCCGCAGCATTTGCTAAAGTTGGCTTTGTCTTTGGACTGTTAGGTATCATTACCGGATCGGTATGGGCACGGGCTACTTGGGGCGCATGGTGGGTGTTTGCAGAAGTAAAGCTCAATGGTGCTGGTGCTGCATTATTAGTATATGCCGCATACTTTATTTTGCGTGGCTCTTTTGAAGATGAAGAAAAAAAAGCACGCTTCTCTGCCGTTTATTCTGTTTTTGCATTTGTAATGTTTATGGTATTTATAAATGTAATTCCACGCATTAGCAATTCATCTTTACATCCCGGAAATGGCGGAAATCCTGGCTTTAATAGCTATGATTTAGATAGTGATTTAAGATTGGTATTTTATCCTGCGGTAATCGGTTGGATATTGCTATCCGTATGGATTGCTACATTGCTTATCCGAATAGAAAAAGTATATCGCAAAAAGCATAATTTGGATTTAATAGAATAATTTGACCAAACAATACTTAATGTACGTTTGTTCAATAAATGGATATTACATTCACAAAATATTGAGTTTTAAAATTTTTAATAAAAAATAGTGTACAACATGTCAAAAAAATACGCAACTTTAATTTTACTTTTTGTAAGTGTTTCTAAAATATTAAATGCCCAATCGATGGATGTAAGCAATACACTGACGCAAGATGGCAAAATCAACACCGTTATAGTAGTTGCAAGCATCATTTTACTTGGCATTTTCCTTTTCCTTTTCTATATAGAAAGAAAAGTAAAGAAACTCGAACAAGAATAAATGATGTGAGAATATTGAGGAGAAATTAATAGTACAATTCTCCATTCGCACATCGTAAATCTAAAAACGAATGTATGAGCGAACAAACAAAATTCTTCCAAAATGTTCAATTTTATGTGGATCAGGCAGCAGGATTCACAGGACTGTCCAAAGGACTTATTGAACAAATCAAAGTATGTAATGCTGTTTACCAAATTAACTTTCCCGTAAAAATTAAAAATGAAATTCGAGTAATCGAGGCCTACCGTGTGCAGCACTCCCACCATAAACTGCCGACAAAAGGAGGTATCCGCTACAGTGATATGGTCAATCAAGACGAGGTAATGGCATTAGCCGCTTTGATGACCTATAAATGCGCGGTGGTAAATGTACCGTTTGGTGGCGCAAAAGGCGGTATAAAAATCAATCCTAAAGAATTTACAGAAGAAGAATTAGAACGTATCACCCGTAGGTATGCTTTTGAATTAATAAAAAAAGGATTTATCGGTCCTTCGTTAGATGTGCCTGCACCAGATTATGGAACTGGAGAGCGAGAGATGAGCTGGATAGTAGATACCTATACCCAATTTAACCAACAAGAGTTGAACGCTGCGGCTTGTGTAACCGGAAAACCTATAGGGCAAGGTGGCGTACACGGGCGCACCGAAGCCACCGGTAGAGGTATATTCTACGGATTAAAACATGTATGCTCGTTTACAGATGATATGAAAAAAATGGGCTTGCCAGTAGGTATTGAAGGTAAGAAAGTAATTGTTCAAGGATTCGGAAATGTGGGATTTCATGCGGCAAAAGTAATGCAAGAAAATGGGGCTGTAATTGTTGGCGTTGCAGAGTTTGAAGGTGGTTTATTTAATGCAAAAGGAATTGATGTTGATGACTTGAAAAAATTCCAAGTAGAAAATAAAACTATTCGAAATTATCCGAAAGCCAAATTTATTAAAAATTCCAATGAATTAATGGAGTATGAATGTGATATTTTAATTCCAGCTGCATTGGAAAATCAAATTACGAAAGAAAATGCACCACGCATAAAAGCAAAAATAATAGGAGAGGGCGCAAATGGACCAATAACTCCGCAAGCAGAAAGTATATTGATGAAAAACGGAGTGCTGATAGTACCCGATATGTATTTGAATGCCGGCGGTGTTACCGTTTCTTATTTTGAGTGGTTGAAAAATTTATCGCATGTAAGTTTCGGACGCTTAGATCACCGCTATCAAGATAATTCCTTCAATAAAATTATTGATTTGATAGAAGGAAATACCGGTAAAAAAATATCTACTTATGAAAGAAATATTTTGAAAGGCGCTGATGAATTAGATATTGTCCGTTCAGGGTTAGAAGACACTATGATACACTCTTACGAAAATATTCGAGAGATATTAAAACAACATAAAAAGATGCATAACTTACGCACCGCAGCATATGTAGATGCATTAAATAAAATTGGTGTAACTTACCAAAAAATGGGTGTTTTCCCTTAATTTGAATGTAGTTATCCACCGTTATTGATATTTACATGCTTGGATTTCTAAGGCATGGGTTTACATTTACATAGCTAAAATTATTCAACTTAGATTGTCTGTTTTTTTAGTGACAATTTGTTTGTATTAAATTAAATAATAAACCCATGAAAACAGTCTTAGCTATTGCAATAATTGGATTGATATGTTTACCCATTTTTGCGCAAACGATGACAAATTCGAAGCCACAATTTACCGGTGGTGATAAAGCTTTGGTGGATTTTATAAATAATACTATGCGGTATCCCGATGAAGCACAAAAGCAACGCTGGGAAGGAAAAGTTTTAATTGCCTTTACGGTAAATGAAGATGGAACATTGACAAATGTTCGTGCCTTAAAATCTTCTTCGTTTATAGTATTAGATAATGAAGCCTTGCGGGTTGTGAAAACGATGCCGAAATGGATACCGGCAACTGAGAATGGGGTGAATAAAAAAGAAATGGTTGTGCTACCCATCGTGTTCGATTTGTCGAGAAAAGATATATTGTTTAAATAAGATATAAAATGAAGTCAAAAGAAGAAATTGTACAAAATTGGTTGCCAAGATACACAGGAACAAATATTGAAGACTTTGGAGAATATATTTTACTAACCAATTTTAATAAATATGTCCATCAGTTTGCCGAATGGAATGGTGTAGAAGTAAATGGATTGGATAAACCAATGCCCAATGCAACTGCAAAAAATATAACGATTATCAATTTTGGAATGGGCAGCCCACTGGCAGCAACAATGATGGATTTATTATCCGCCATAAAACCCAAAGCCGCTTTGTTTTTAGGCAAATGTGGAGGCTTAAAAAAGAAAAATGAAATCGGAGATTTTATATTACCGATAGCCGCAATCAGAGGCGACGGGACTTCCAATGATTATTTCCCAGCTGAAGTGCCGGCATTGCCTTCGTTTGCCTTGCAAAAAGCCATTTCTACTACTATCCGAGAGCATAAACAAGATTATTGGACTGGTACCGTTTTTACTACTAACCGTCGCGTTTGGGAACATGATGATAAATTTAAAGAATACCTGCGTACCATACGTGCAATGGCAATTGATATGGAAACAGCTACACTCTTTTCAGTGGCATTTGCCAATGAAATCCCAGTAGGTGCATTGCTCTTAGTATCTGATCAACCGATGATACCAGAAGGGGTGAAAACTGAAGAAAGCGACAAGAAGGTAACCACTGATTTTGTAAATCTACATTTGCAAATTGGCATCGATTCACTGAAGCAATTAATGGATAGAACTTCTACTATTAAGCATTTGAGATTTGAAGATTAATAGAATTATACCACTTGCTTTTGGCAAATCCACACACCGCCAAGCGGTAAAATAATACATACAATAAGACATATCCAAAACATGAAATCCAATACCGGTAAATGATTGTAACCATAGTAAAGATGGGTACTAAACGGAAATATTATCATAAGTAGATATATCAACTTGCGGTAGTATATTTTTGAAAATAACATTCGCCATGCAGTGCTATAAGTAATAAAATAAATTGCATGCCACCAAAGAGGTTGCCCATCATTTTGGATAACTGCAATTACATGAAACCCAATTGCAATGGCAAAGAAAATGGACAACAATATATTAATCGTTCGTTCCATCTGAAGGTTGTCTAGTCGTTTCTTTTAATGCTTTATTAAGTGCAATACTATTGTTTAATTCAAACCCAAATAACAATACTAAGGCATTTAGGTAAATCAACATCATAATTACAATGACAATTCCCAATGAGCCAAAAAGTCGGTTGAAATCATTTAAGTAGCCTGTATATATTCGAAAACCAAAGGTCATTAAAATGGAAAATAAAGTGGCAAACGTTGCACCAACTGAGAAATAATGATATTTCTTCTTTACAGATGGACCAAAATAATAAATAAGCGCAATAGTATTGAAGAAACTAAAAATAATTAAAATGATTTTTATAACTCTTAAAATGAAAAATGTAAAAGCGCTTTCAGTATGCAGCATTTTAAACACCAGTAGCATAAATTCTTTTCCTTTAATAATAAATAATACGGCAGCAATGATTTGAATACTTACTAAAAATAAAATTCGGATACTGGCTAAACGCTTTTGCCACCACGTCCGTTCTTTAAACGTTTGATTCATTTTATCGAATGTTTTCATCATCGAGTTTACCCCATTGGAGGCTACAAACATGGCTAATATAAAATTGATTGAAAGCATACCACCGTGTTGTATGCTGACAATATCGCGGATGGTATTTTCCAAAATAATAAAAACACCATGTGGTAATACGACTTGCAATCCATTCAAAATAATTTGGTCGAAGTTTTTTATCGGAACATAAGGGATAAGTGAGAAGAAAAAAATGATAGTAGGTAGCAATGCCAATATAAAATAAAATGAAATAGAAGAGGCTCGAACAGATAGGTCATCGTTGCGTATTTCTTCTCTAAAGCGCATTACTACATCATAAACAGGAATCCCTTCAAATCCGGGTATTGTAATGTGTTTTATTCTTTCCTGAAATCGCTCAGAACGAACTAATCTTTTATATTTTTCTGTCTTCTTTTGTATCGACATCGCCTTGCTAAGATAATGAACAAGAAATATAAATGATAATGCTAAAACAGAATTTGATTTTTGACGAATTGCAAACTGCTTTCTTGTTTTTATTTATTTAGAAAAAATGGTTTTAAATGTGCTAACACTACTTCAGGGATATGGCAGCGACGTAGGGAATCTCTTTTTACAAATACAAATGTGGTTTCACTGGTTGTAAGTAATTTGCCTTGTTGGTTATATATTTCGCCCGTAAATACAATTTTTTTATCTGGCCATTCTTTAATGATAGTTTTTATATCCATTAATTCATCATAACGTGCTGGCCTGAAATATTTGATATTCATTTCTACAACAGGCATTGCAAAGCCCAATTCCTCTAGTTTTTTGTACGAAAAATTATGTTTGCGCATGGCTTCTGTTCTGCCCAATTCAAAGAATTTAGCATAATGCCCATGATATACAATGCCCATTGGATCACAGTCATGATAGCGTACGCGTAATTGTATGGTTTCTTCAAACATAATTAATGAATATTTCTATCGTTCAACGCTTTCTGATATCTTCTAGCATTTATTATATGTTGCTCCCAAGTTGCTGCAAAATTGGAATATCCTGAAAAATCTTCTCTTGCGCAAAAATACAGATAATTATGTTCATCTGCATCAAGTGTTTCGTCTATACTTTTTAATTCAGGCAGACAAATCGGTCCCGGCGGTAAGCCTTTATTTATATAGGTATTATAGGGCGAATTAATTCTTAAATCTGCGCCCGTCACCCTGCGGCTTATTCCTAATTTATTCAATGCGAAAAGCACGGTAGGGTCAGCTTGTAACGGCATACCTATCTTCATTCTATTTAAATATACACCGGCAATAATCGGATAATCATCAAACTGATTAGATTCCTTTTGCACAATTGAAGCAAGGATAGTAACATCCGTAGGACTTAATCCAATAGATTGTGCTTTCGACAAACGAGAGGAGTTCCAAAATTTATTATATTCCTTTAGCATACGTTCTATAAATTGCTTGGCAGATGTATTCCAATAAAATTCATAAGTGTTAGCTAAAAATATGGTAGGGAAATTATCTTCAGTAAGCTGCAAAGAATCTAAAAGTTTGGTGTTGTTAAACTCTGTCAATAAATCCCTTTTGGAGGCTTCTAATTGTCCAGCTATTTGTGTAGCTAGCTGTTCTTTATTTTTTATATTATTAAACGTGATTTTTACTGGATCTTGTGCGCCGCTTCTAAGCTTACGAATCAACATTAAATTGCCCATGTTATTGGGAATTATGTAACGCCCCGGTTTTACATTGGTTTTATAATGCACTCTTTCGCAAACCAATTTAAATGTGGTAAAGTCTTTGATAATGTGTTGATTTTTTAATGAATCTAACACATTATTGTAGGTTGCACCAGTGTGTATATATAAAATATATTGTTTTCCTTTTGGATTATCATTGATATTATCTGCAAAAAGTAATTTATACGTAAATAGGAAACCTGAAAAAGAAATAATGAACAAAATAAGTAAGGAATACAGGAATTTTTTTTTCATTGGCGAAGTCTAATAAGTATTTGTTTTTCAATATATTACAAATTTACAAAATAAAATGTGAGAAAAAAACAAAAAAAAGTTAAACAACTAGTTGCAAAATACAAAAAGTTGTTTAACTTTGTCATAGGGTTTTTATGTTTCTAGACTTTAGGGTCTTTCGGGTTTTGTGCAATGCAAAACCCGATTTTTTTTAGGTCTATACTTCAAACTGGTCTTTCGAGCCGATAATAAATAATAAATGCAATTTTCTAGTTAAGAAAATAGTTAGTTTTTTAAATGTGTCAAAAAGTTTAGTTTAGTTCAGTTGGACAAGTGTTCTTACTTCTTATCCAATACAAAGATGGAAATTTATTTGTCAAGTATATTATCATGTTTTTTTTTGGTGTGACTTATTTAAATAATTTTCATTATTCATAATTTACTAATTATCACTGTGTTGTGTTTTGTTTATTGTTCAAAAAGTGACTTTTTGGAAGTAGTGCCTTATATAAATGGAAATCCTTTAGCCGTATTAAAATATCAGAATACTTTCAATTCTGAATAAATTTTCCGAATAACCTTTATTTTTAGATACGCGGATAATTTATATTCAACACAATTTATACGGGAATGTGTACTGGTGTCTCGTCCTGATATAGATTTATAGTAAAATATAAATAAAATAGTAAAAAATCACTTATAGCAGAATATTTAATAGGCATTATCATTTACAGCAACAATAGGATCGAGTATAGAGCTGCTTTCAGCAATACTCGACCTTTGTGGCTCAATAGATAATTTTATGCGTAAGTCTCAATGGGCAAGCAGGTGCAAATTAGATTTCGATCCCCATAAGTATTATCTATTTTTGCTACTGTAGGCCAAAATTTATTATTTCTCACGAATTCTAATGGAAATGCAGCCGATTCTCTGGAATAGGAATGTGTCCATATATCAGCTATTACTTCATTCATAATGTGTGGAGCATTTATAATCGGATTGTCTTGAATGGTAGTTATGCCATTTGTAATATCATCTAATTCTTTTTTTATAGCAATCAAAGCTTCACAGAATTTATCTAATTCTTCTTTACTTTCGCTCTCTGTTGGCTCTATCATCAATGTTCCTGGTACGGGAAATGCAACAGTAGGAGCGTGGTATCCGTAGTCCATTAACCGTTTTGCAATATCCGCTGCATCAATGCCTGTATCTTTCTTAAAGGGGCGTATGTCCATAATAAATTCATGGGCAACCCGACCATTTTTCCCACTATATAAAATCGGGAAATGAGGGGCTAATTTTGCTTTTAAATAATTGGCATTCAAAATGGCATATTTTGTAGCATTTGTAATGCCTTCACTGCCTAACATTTTATTATACGCATAAGAAATTAAAAGAATTGCGGCGCTGCCAAAAGGTGCAGCAGATATAGCAGGAATGGCTTGCTCTCCGCCGGTTTTCATCACAGGGTTAGAGGGTAGAAATGGTGCTAATTCTGCTGTGCAGCAAATAGGTCCCATACCTGGTCCTCCACCCCCATGGGGGATAGCAAAAGTTTTGTGTAAATTAATATGGTTTACGTCAGCACCAATAGCAGCAGGAGACGTTAATCCTACTTGTGCATTCATGTTTGCACCATCCATATATACTTTACCTCCGTATTGGTGTATTGTTTCACATATCTCTATAATTGTTTCTTCAAAAACACCATGCGTGGAGGGATAGGTTACCATAAGGCAAGATAAATTTTTAGCATGCTGTGCCGCTTTTGCTTTCAAATCTTCTACGTCAATATTTCCTTCGGGAGTCGTTTTTACTAATACAATATCCATGCCCGCCATTGCTGCACTTGCAGGGTTGGTACCATGCGCCGACATTGGTATTAATGCTACATTTCTATGGGTATCTCCTTTTGATAAATGGTATGCACGAATAACCATTAGTCCTGCGTACTCGCCTTGCGCCCCCGAATTGGGCTGTAAGGAGGTAGCTGCAAATCCTGTAATATTCGCTAGTTGTTTTTCCAATTCTTCTATTATTTCTAAATAGCCTTGTACTTGTTCCGAAGGTTGGAAAGGATGAATATGCGCAAATTCAGGCATGCTCAGTGGTGCTAACTCAGTGGTTGCATTTAATTTCATAGTGCAACTGCCTAATGGTATCATTGAAAAACATAAAGACAAATCTTTTGCCTCTAAACGTTTGATATAACGCAGCATTTCTGTTTCTGAATGATGTGTATTAAAAACAGCGTGTGTGAGGTAATCCGAAGTACGCTGTAGTGTTTCAGGTATTTGTAATGCAGGTTGAGTGATGTAAGAAGATACATAATTTGCGCCGATTGCTTCGGCAAAAATAGCAGCTATTTTTCCGATTTCTTTTGATAAAGTTGTTTCATCTAATGTAATTTGTATGCTGCCATTATCAAGATATAGAAAATTATATCCTCTTTTTTCTGCTAAAGTTTTTATTTCAGAAGCTTTTCCGCGACTGTCCACTTTTACGGTGTCAAAGAAGTAAATATTTTGATTGGTAAAGCTTAATTTTTTTAATTCATTGGCTAATGCTACTGTTTTATGGTGTACGCCTAAGGCGATGTTTTTGATACCTTCTTTTCCATGATATATGGCATACATACTTGCCATGATAGCCAATAATGCTTGAGCAGTACATATATTAGAAGTTGCTTTTTCTCGCTTGATATGTTGCTCGCGTGTTTGCAATGCCATACGCAATGCTTTGTTGCCGTGCTTGTCAATAGAAACCCCAATTAATCTGCCGGGCATTAGACGTACAAAATCTTCTTTGCATGCAAAAAATGCAGCGTGTGGGCCACCAAATCCCATTGGTACGCCAAAGCGTTGAGAGTTTCCTACTGCTATATCTGCACCCAATTCTCCGGGAGGTGTAAGCAATGCTAAGGATAGTATATCGCAAGTAAAAACACTATATACTTCTTGTGCTTTGCATGCCGTTATTATACTTTGGTAGTTTTCTATAGAACCGCTTGCATTGGGATATTGCAATACGATGGCAAAGTACTCTACGGTAGGCTTGAATGTTTTATAATCACCGATAACGAGTTCAATATTTAAAGGCAGCGCACGTCCTTTTACTACATCAATTGTTTGAGGGAAGGTATTTTTGTCTATAAAAATTTTTGAAGCTTGAGGTTTATTTTTTATTTTATTTCTCACTTCAAAAAATACGTGCATGGCTTCTGCAACGGCTGTACCTTCGTCTAATAAAGAAGCATTGGCTATAGGAAGTCCGGTAAGGTCGCATATCATCGTTTGATAATTCAAGAGGGCCTCTAACCTACCTTGAGAAATTTCTGCTTGGTAAGGCGTGTATTGTGTGTACCAGCCAGGATTTTCAAATATATTCCGTTGAATAACTCCAGGTGTAATGGTATTGTAGTAGCCTAACCCAATATAATTTTTTAGAACTTTATTTTTTGCTGCTTTATCTTTTATGAATTGTAAATATTGATACTCACTAATAGGAGAGCCTATGTTTAAAGGTTGTTTCAATCGTATGTTAATTGGAACAGTTTCGTCTATCAGTTGGTCTAAAGAAGTAACACCTACTGTTTGCAACATGGTTTCTACATCAGTTGCCCGAGGTCCGATATGACGTGATTGAAATTCGTTTTGCATGATAGAATTTTATTGTTTTAGAATGGCGCAAATATACGATTGTTATTGTCGATTTTATTTTAACAAATTGTTCATGTGGATAATATGAGGCGAGGTGTTTATAGATACAACAGTTAGATCAGAATGCTCATATTTTTTGCTTTAAATCAAAAAAAGCTGCTCTTTTGGAGCAGCTTTTTTTAGTTAGTTGGTTTTTATTTGCTAAATAACATTTCGCGGTATTTTGGCAATGGCCACAATTCATCGTCTACAATAGTTTCTAAATGATCAGCAATTTCTCTAATTTCACTCATTACCGGACGAACTTTTTCAGAATATAAATTAGCCTGTTTTAGCATTTCAGTTGTATTGTTTGCTTTCACACGAAGGTCATGCATTTCTTTTTCTAACGAAATCAATTTGTCTATGCTTTCGGAAATATTTTTCAGAATAGTAGTTTGCGCTTCATAAAATTTATTTTCTAAGCCTATTTCTTTCAAGCCTTTTACATTTGTAATCAATTTGTTTTGATACTCAACGCATGCTGGAATAATTTGATTGATAATCATTTCGCCTAATGTTCGAGATTCAATTTGAATGGCTTTTACATAATTTTCTAAAGCAATTTCGTAGCGAGCTTCAGATTCTCTATGTGTGTAAATGCCTAATTCTTCAAATAATTTCACTGATTTTTTGGAAGCAAAAGCGCCTAAAGCTGATGGTGCAGTTACGTTGTTACTTAATCCGCGTTTTTTTGCTTCTTTATGCCATTCTTGCGAATAGTTATCGCCTTCAAACATAATGCGTTTTATTTCTTTAATAGTTTTTCGTAATACTTTTAAAATAGCAACATCTTTGTAATCGCCGCCTTTAATATATTCATCTACTTCTGTTTTGAATAATTTTAATTGTTCTGCAACGATAGCGTTTAAAACGGTAATAGGTAAGGCACAGTTAGCAGAAGAACCTACTGCACGGAATTCAAATTTATTTCCGGTAAATGCAAATGGAGAAGTTCTGTTTCTGTCTGTATTGTCTAGCATAATATCTGGAATACGATTATGTATATCTAAGCGTAAGTTGATATTGTCTTGTTCATCAAATTTCTTTTCATCTACTCTTGATTCGATCATATCCAATACTTCTTTTAAGTAAGTACCGCTAAATACGGATATAATTGCCGGAGGTGCCTCGTTTGCGCCTAATCTATGCTCATTTCCGTGTGTGGCTACGGATGCACGCAATAATTCTTCATGTCTATTTACAGCTGCAATAGTATTTACGAAGAAAGTAAGAAATTGTAAATTAGTACGAGGTGTTTTTCCCGGAGATAATAAATTCACACCGGTATCTGTACTAATGCTCCAATTGTTGTGTTTTCCGCTTCCATTTACGCCTGCAAAAGGTTTTTCATGAAATAGTACTTTTAGTTTGTGTTTGGAAGATACACGATCCATTACATCCATTAACAAACTATTGTGGTCAACAGCTAAGTTAGCTTCTTCGAACATCGGTGCACACTCAAATTGTGATGGCGCAACCTCGTTATGGCGTGTTCTTACTGGAATACCTAATTTCAAGCATTCAATTTCAAAATCACGCATATAAGCATATACACGCTCTGGAATTGCACCAAAATAATGGTCTTCTAATTGTTGTCCTTTAGGAGAGCGTCTGCCTAATAGAGTTCTTCCACTCATTACCAAGTCAGGACGTGCGTAATACATTGCAGAATCTACAAGAAAATACTCTTGCTCCCATCCTAACGTAGTAAATACATGCTTTACATCTCTATCGAAATAATGCGCTACTTCTGTTGCAGCTTGGTCTAATACATTGATAGATTTCAATAATGGGGCTTTATAGTCTAAAGTTTCTCCTGTATATGAAATGAAAATTGTTGGGATACATAATGTTTTTCCACTTCCAACCGTCATGATAAATGCTGGGGAAGTTACATCCCAAGCGGTATATCCGCGAGCTTCGAAAGTAACACGAATGCCACCAGAAGGAAACGAAGAAGCATCCGGTTCTTGTTGTACTAAAGAATCTGCATTAAATTCTTCTACACCACCTGTTCCTTTAGGCATAAAGAAAGAATCATGTTTTTCGGCAGTAGTTCCTGTTAATGGTTGAAACCAATGCGTATAATGTGTTGCGCCTTGTTTCATTGCCCATGCTTTCATGGCAGATGCTACTTGGTCAGCTATATCTCTATCTACTTTTTTTCCATCTCTTATGCAGGCAGCAAGTCGTTTGTATGCATCTGAGGGTAAGTATTCTTTCATTTGCTTGTCGTCAAATACAGCGGAAGCAAAAAAATCTGATATTTTTTCAGAAGGTAGTTCTACATTTACCTTTGGTCGGGAGGAAAACGCAGAAATTGCGTTAAATCTTGTTTTTGACATATTTTCTTATTTTGTTGTGTAAATTTGAGAAAATATTTCAAGAAATGTAAAGATTTTATGTTTTTTTACAAATATTTAGCAACTTTTTAATGTACTGTTGTTGTTTTCCTTGTTTTTTAGATAAAATCCAATTAAAATAAACGGAATAGCAATGGAACGGTACCGAACTATAGCACCAGAGTTATTTACAATTAACCCTACCAAAAACAAAGTGCTAAATCCAAATAATATAGAAAATAAAGCATAAGGATTGTGAAACAAGGCTTTTAGCTTTACTGTGTATATAAGCTTAATTAAAATAAATATTATTATAATTGCTTCTAGGGAAGCTAAATAAGTTAAAGCAACTCCGCTATCTGTAGGAAGTGGGCGGATAAAAGGATTGGTTATCGCATCCCATAATACTAATAATATTCCTTGTAAATCATGAGGCCTACCAGCCAACGGGAATGAAAAATTACCAGACGAATTAACAAAATACCTTCTTCTTACTATTAATTCATTTGTTAAGCTAAATTGCGGTGTTGATAAATCTATTAAAAATGCAATAAATAAGAATATTATTATAGTTACTAAAAAAATAGTAATGCTGGGATGCTTTTTTTCCGATTTATTAAAAATATAAATTGCTATTAGAAGCGGAACTAAAAACAAGAGTAAATAGATACGGATATAACCTAATGATACTAAACCAATAATGGAAAATAACACATTTTTATTATTGTATTTTAATTCTAAAATGGCATCTAAATTATACAGTGAAATACCTAAAGTAAAAAATACAATCGCTTCTTTATGTACGCCCGATGTCCAAAATACAACAGATGGAATTCCAAATAAGATAAGTTGCAGTATTTTTTTATTGATGACTTTGTTTTCAAAAAAAAGATAAATATTATAAATTCCGATAAACGATAAAAAGGAGAACACGACGGCATGTGCATTATATATACCAAAAGAAAACAGTCTGATAAAAGCATTAATACGAACTAAAAAATAATTGCTATTATCGAACCAAAACCCCATATCATCAATATATGGTAGCAATTTAGCGGGAATGGGATAAAAATTATTTCTACCAAAAACTAATTGTAAATAATTATATGGACTTTCTTTTAATGAACTATAAATAATATTGCCATCGTTAAAATACATCAAGGTATCATTGCCCGTCAGAATACCGCTTTTAAATAAATATCCAAAAATAAGCGCACTTAAAGCTTTCAAAGAAAAACTCAATAATAATATGTTTTTTGAAATGGAATCTGACTTAAAAAAACTTTTGTTATTTATTATAAATAAGAATAATATAAAATATAAAATAGGTACTAATATCTGTGTTAACATAATTCGGCAGCGGTAAAAATAAACAATTTGACCAAATGATAACAAATATTCATTTTAAGATGCATATAATTAACTAATTTTGAACAGAATTAATAATCTATGTCAACGCACGTTCATCAACCCCTTGTTACCCAAGAATTAGCAGCTACTTTGGGTTTATTGCCTGAAGAATACAAAAAAATCCAAGAAATATTAGGCAGAGTACCCACTTTTACCGAATTGAGTGTATATGCCGTAATGTGGAGTGAGCATTGTAGTTATAAAAACTCTATAAAATATTTAAAAAAACTACCCCGAAAAGGAAAAGCCTTATTGGTAGAAGCAGGTGAGGAAAATGCCGGTTTGGTAGATATTGGCGACGGTTGGGCATGTGCATTCAAAATTGAATCGCATAACCATCCGAGTGCAGTGGAGCCGTTTCAAGGAGCTGCAACAGGCGTTGGCGGTATATCACGTGATATATTTACGATGGGAGCACGCCCTATTGCTTCGTTAAATTCGCTCCGCTTCGGAAATATTGACAACAAACGTACTCAACATTTATTAAAAGGGATTGTAAAAGGGATTTCGCATTATGGGAATTGTTTCGGCGTTCCCACCGTTGCCGGCGAAGTCTATTTTGATGATTGCTATCAGGTAAATCCGTTGGTAAATGCAATGAGTGTTGGTATTGTAAAAGTGGGCGAAACTATTTCTGCTACCTCCGAAGGAGTAGGAAATCCAATATATATTGTAGGAGCTTCTACCGGAAAAGACGGTATTCATGGCGCTACTTTTGCTTCTGAAGATTTAGGCGAGGATGCCGAAGATAAAATTCCGTCTGTTCAAGTGGGTGACCCATTTACTGAAAAATTATTATTAGAAGCAACTTTAGAAGTGATAAAAACGGGAGCCGTAGTAGGTATGCAAGATATGGGTGCAGCTGGTATTACTTGTTCAACCAACGAAATGAGTGCCAAAGGAAAACATGGCATGAAAATATGGTTAGAAAAAGTACCTACCCGTCAGAAAAATATGCAACCCTTCGAGATTTTATTATCAGAATCTCAAGAACGTATGCTTATTGTGGTAAAAAAAGGAAGAGAAAAAGACATAGAAGCAGTTTTTGAAAAATGGGATTTGCATTGTGCTATCATCGGGGAAGTAACCGAAGGGAATTTAGTACAATATTATATGAACGATGAATTAGTTGGTGAAGTACCAGCAGATACTTTAGTATTGGGTGGAGGAGCACCCGTTTACGAACGTTCTTATAAACAACCAACTTACCATGCAAAACGAGATTTATATGACAATAATAAAGTACCTTTTCTAACAGATTATATCGCTGCCGCAAAACGCTTAGTACAAAATCCGAATATTGCCTCCAAACGTTTTATTTATAAACAATACGATTCCATGGTAGGAATTAATAATGCAACTACCAATCATCCGAGCGATGCGACTATAATACGTTTAAAAGATTCTAAAAAAGGATTAGTGGTAACGGTAGATTGCAACTCACGTTATGTACATGCAGATGCTTATAAAGGCGGCTCAATCGCCGTATCAGAAGCAGCGAGAAACATAGTATGCACAGGCGCAAAACCGGTGGCCATAACCAATTGCTTAAACTTTGGAAACCCTTACGATGAAGAAGTGTATTGGAATTTTGTACACGCATTACAAGGTATGGGAGATGCTTGTATTCAATTTGAAACGCCGGTGACGGGTGGCAATGTATCCTTCTATAACCAATCGCCAGCACGTGCTGTAAATCCTACGCCTACAATAGGCATGTTGGGTTTGATTGATGATGTGAGTAAAGCAATGACACTTGATTTTAAGCAAGAAGGTGATGTGATATTTTTAATTGGAGAATGTACAAATGATTTAGCTAGTTCTGAATTTTTAGTACACGAACATAAAATTGAACTTTCGCCAGCACCTCATTTTGATTTGAAAGAAGAAGCCTTTATTCAAAACGCAATTTCCGGATTGATAGCACAAGAGTATATCCAATCGGCACATGATATTAGTGAAGGTGGATTATTTATTGCTGTACTCGAAAGCGCCATGCCCGCCGATTTTGGATTTGAGATAAACACCTGCCCGAGTGTGCGAAAAGATGCATGTTTATTTGGCGAAGGACAGAGCCGCGTAATTGTGTCCGTGCAAAAAGAGAAATTAGACGCATTTACAAAATTTGTACAAGAAAAAAATATACCAAATACTAAATTAGGTACAGTGAAAGGCAAATCTATACGAATTGATGGTGAAGATTTTGGAACTATTGCTGAGTATAAAGAATTGTATGATACCGCTATCGAAAAGTATTTTGCATAAATAACTAATTGTATCAATAGTTTGGATGCCGACATCAAGAATTGTTTACATTTTTTAATTACATTCATCGGTCTAAATTTCCTATATTTATCCTTGAAGAATTAAGTATGTATAGTAGAAATTTTGTTTTCATTATAAGCATTGCTGTTGTGTTGTTTACTTCTTGTAATTCCACTACTAAAATCCAAGACGGCGAAATGGCATACCGTCTTAAAAAATACAATCTTTCTGCCGAAATGCTTCAAAAAGATTATGCCAAAGCAAAAGATTTAATTTTGCAATCTAAAATAGCATTGAATATTGCTGACAGTTACGATAAACAATTAAATTTTGCAGCAGCACTGCCTTGGTATAAAAAAATAGCAGATGCACGTGTAATAGAAAATGCAGTACCATTATATATAAATGCACTAAAACGTAATGAGAAATATAAAGAAGCTTACACCTTTCTTGAAGATTATTTAAAAGCAAATAAAAGCGAAAAATTCAGGCTGCAAAAAGAAGTAGATTTTTTAAATGACATTGTAAATCCTACAAAAAAAATCAACCCAACTTCTGTTGTTAATCTTTCTGTAAATTCACCAAGCTTAGATTTTGCACCTTTTGTAAAAGATAATTCTTTATATTTTTCTTCAACTCGTGGTGGTGGAAAAAACAATAATGATGAGTGGACAGGTGAAGGGTATTCTAAAATTTATACAGTACAAAAAAGTGGAAATATAGCATTTTCAACTCCTGAATTATTAGAAAAAACAATAAACAACAATTTTCATAATGCAGAATTTATTTTAAGTAAAGATGGCAAAACCGCCTACTTTACTCATTGTGGAAGCGATATAAAAAACACAAACGATTATTGCCACATCTATAAAACAATAAAAAATATCGATGATACTTGGAGCAAACCGGAACGACTAAAGTTATTTTCAGATACCATAAATGAAGGACAACCATTTCTTTCTCCAGATGAAAAAGAATTATATTTTGTTTCAGATAACAAAGAAGGGTACGGCGGACGAGATATTTATTTTGCTAAAAAAAATAATACCGGCGAGTTTGAATACCCTGTAAATACTGGTTCTAAAGTAAATACACAAGGTGATGAAATGTTTCCCGTACTTACTGATGACAATACACTTTATTTCTCTTCCAACGGAAAAATTGGATATGGCGGATTAGATATTTATAGAGCTACAAAAGAAGGGAAAATTTATGCTAACGTTCAAAATCTAGGGCGCGGCATTAATAGCGGAGGCGACGATTTTAGCATTTCCCTCACTACATCTTCAGATGATTCAGTACTGTTGAGTGGCTATATAACCTCTAATCGTCCGGGTGGAAAAGGTACTGATGATATTTATTATTTTGAGCAACGAAAAGCACCAAAAGAGCCGTTACCACCAGCAGTATATTTACTGAAAATTTTTGTCCAATCTAAAATGTATAAAGATGAAACCAACCCAAGTTCTGCATTTTTAGGAATAAAACCTATCGATGGAGCCACCGTAGAATTACCCGATTTTATAGGTAAAAATGGAAATACTCAGTTGTTGCACACCGATAATAACGGTACAAACCAAATTCTAATTCCACACAATAGTAAATTTAATTTAAAAATTTCAAAATTGGGATACTTAACGAACGAAGCGCATGTAAACGCAGATACCTCGGGCAATGATGGCGACACGATAGTTATAGAAAAAGTAATTATACTCGATAAGATTTATAAAAACGTAGAAATTACTTTAAACAACATTTATTATGATTACGATAAATGGAATATCCGAACAGACGCTGCACAGAGTTTAGATACTTTAGTTTCTATATTACAAAAAAATCCAACTATAAAAATCCAACTTTCTTCCCATACAGATTGTCGTGGAAAAGAAAAATATAATGAAATGCTTTCTCAAAAACGTGCTGAAAGTGTAGTGCAGTATCTTATTTCAAAAGGAATTGCGGCAGATAGGCTAACTGCAAAAGGTTATGGAAAATCGATGCCTATAGAAAAATGTGAGTGTACACAATGCACAGAAGAACAACACCAACGCAACCGCAGAACTACATTTAAAATATTGAGTGAATAATTTTTCAATACAAAAGCAGTTCAATTTTTAGCAGATTAATCTTATCGATAAGTATAATTTCTGTACGGCATTTAATTTTCTAAATCAAACGATGCAAAGACCGCATTAATTTTTTATACTAAAACTCTATTATGGACGTTTACCCAAATACGTAAACAAATTTTTCAATGAGGTCGTTTTTTCTAATTGCATTATTGGTGCATTCCTTTAATTTTTTTGCGCAAAGCGATTTAATTGCCATCCAAAAAACACAAACCCGAAAAGGTTGGTTTTCCTTAGGAGTGCGCACTACGGCTAATGTTTTCAGCGATGACGGCTTTGGCGTGGGAGCAGGTGGGCAATTCCGAGTGCAATTGAGCAACCGTGTAAATACGGATTGGTTTGCGGATTATATCGCTGTTCAAAAAGATAATATCGCTCGAAGCGAATATGCACACATCGGTTGGTCGGTATTATTCTATCCGGTAAAAAAACTACAATACCCAACATATAAAGTGCAACCATTCTTGTTGGCAGGCCATTGTTTTGATTATAATAAAAAAACAATAATGGCGCATCCGTCCATCAGCAAATCGCGCTGGGGGGCTGCTGTACAAATGGGAGCAGGCTCACATTTTTATTTATCTGAGCGTTTCGATGTAACACTAATGTTGCAATATATGATACACCTCACCAAAGAATTAGAAGTAGAAGGAAGTGAAGGCAATTATGAAATTAACACCAAAAAACCGTCAGCATTAGAAGGGCATTTGCTGTGTACTGTTAGTTTAAATTATAAAATTGTTCGTTTATGGAAAAAATAATGGGTACAATATGTGGCATATTATTGATGTTGCAACAGCCTTGTAATGCAGACGATGCTGTGATTATACGCAAAGGATTGCTTAGAGCACAAGCCACCCTTGCTCCGGCGATAATGTTTAGCAGCAAGCAGTCTTTATTTTATTTACATGGGAATTTAGAAGGATATTTTACCCCAAAAATATCCATTGCCGGAGAAGCGTATGTTAGTTTGGGAAATGCTTCAGTGGTAAAGCCGACTTTTGCTTTCAACCACAACATTTTTTTTGGTGCATCTTATCATCTGGTGAAAAAAAACAATGATTTTTATATTGGATTTCAGCCCGGAATCTCCATTAGCAAATTAATGGAAATGCCTGATATTGTTAATAAACCCACAACAGGAGTGAACCCTTTGGCATCATTATTGATTGGATATAATTATTATGTACAGCGATATCTCCATTTTTTTGTACAAACCCGATTTATTGTCGGTCAGCATCTGTATAATGAGCATAAAGATTTGTCAGAATTTCGCTTTTCTGCTGGCTTAGGATTTAATATTAATACGATAAAAATTAAACAATAGAAATAGCAATGTTTTAATGATGTTTGAAGTGCTATGGAATGTTTATTCTGTTGAAAAAAATCGTAATTTTGAGCAAATTAATAAACTATGCCTTCTTTATTTGATACATCGACACAAACAGAAATGCTTGCAAGGATAAATAAATTATCCCCGTCTTCACAGCGAAAATGGGGTAAAATGAATGTTTCGCAAATGTTGAAGCATTTAACCATCGCATTCTCAGTTCCTATTAATAAAATACAATTACCCAAGGAATATTTATATTATGTTTCTGCTAATCCAGTTACAAGATGGATAATGATAAAAGCTGTATCGAAATGGCCTAAAAATATGGTAACCGCAGAGGCGTTCAAAGTGGTTGATGACCCTGATTTTGACGATGCTAAAAAAGATTTTTTATCCGTATATAACGAGTTTGTCAATGCTAAAAAATTTGATGGCTGTCATCCTGTATTTGGTGTGATGAGCAAAGATCTATGGGGTGATGCAATGGCCATACATTTGAACCATCATTTAGAACAATTCGGAGTTTAATTTTTAATATTTTACATGAACAATTCAAATAGATATGACCAACGTGGCGTTTCTGCAACAAAAGATGAAGTACATGCTGCAATAAAAAATGTAGATAAGGGATTATTTCCAAATGCATTTTGTAAAATATATCCAGACCATTTAACAGGTGATGAGAATTATTGCTCTATCATACATGCCGACGGCGCTGGTACAAAGAGTGTTTTGGCGTATTTGTATTGGAAAGAAACTGGCGATTTATCGGTATGGAAAGGTATTGCTCAAGATGCTATTGTAATGAATACAGACGATTTAATTTGTGTAGGTGCAACCTCCAATTTTTTAATGTCGAGTATCATTAACAGAAACAAACACTTAATACCCGGTGAGGTAATAAAAGCACTAATCGATGGAACAAATGAAGTAGTGGAAATGATGCATGAAAATGGCGTTCAAATCCACGCTATGGGCGGCGAAACTGCCGATATGGGCGATGTTATCCGCACCATTTCAGTCGATGCTGTAATGACTGCTCGTTTTGGCAGAAATGAGGTAATTGACAATGCAAATATTAAACCCGGAAATGTAATTGTAGGGTTGGCCTCTTATGGGCAAGCTACTTATGAAACGGAATACAACGGCGGTATGGGCAGCAATGGACTTACGTCGGCTCGTCATGATGTTTTTTCTAAAATATATGCAGAAAAATATCCTGAAGCGTATGATGCAAATACAAACTACAATTTTATTTATTCTGGCTCAAAATTATTGACAGATAAAGTAGCGGATTCGCCTTTAAATGCTGGCAAATTGGTGCTTTCACCTACCCGCACGTATGCGCCAGTAGTGAAAAAAGTAATTGATGAAATTGGAGTGAAAAACATCTGTGGAATTATACATTGCAGTGGTGGTGCGCAAACTAAAATCTTACACTACATAGAAAATTTACACATTGTAAAAGAAAATCTATTTCCAATTCCACCATTATTTAAATTAATACAAAACGAAAGTAATACCGACTGGAAAGAAATGTATCAAGTGTTTAATTGCGGTCATCGATTAGAAATTTACTGTGAAGAGAAATTTGCCAATGATATTATTTCTATTTCACAATCTTTTGGTATAGGTGCACAAATAGTTGGATATGTAGAAAGTGCTACCCAAAAGCAAGTGACCCTAAAAAGCGAATATGGCACTCATGTATATCAATAGTTATTAAATTCATTTATCTAGAATAGTGTTTTTTATTTTTGACTATAACTATTTTTTCTTTGTTATAATTTATTTTTCAGGTAAATAAATTTCCGCCAACATACACCGTGCACTGCCACCTCCAATAGTTTCAATGGTAGGAATTTGAACAGATAAAATGGAAGTATATTTTTCAATTTGTGCTATTTGCGTACTCGTTAAACTATCAAAGGCAGTTTGCGACATTACTAAAAACGTTTTCCCATCTTTGCTTTGTACTTGTAGCATATTTCCTGCAAAAAATCCCATTTGCGCAAATGAAATATTTATGATTTCATGCCCATCATTTTCCAATTGTCGAACTACTGTATTTTGCTCTGATTTATCTATTATACTATCTAAACAAATTACAGCGAATTTATCTCCAATAGTCAGCATTACATTGGTATGATAAACCAATTGCTGTTGCTCGTCAGATGCACTGAAATATATGGGTTTGTAGCCAATTAGCATACAATATTCTATCAATAAATTTTTATTTGTTCTTGGTGACAAACAAGCGTAAGCAATTTTGTTCGGATGGTCAAAAATCATACTACCTGTTCCCTCTAAAAATTTATTTTCATTTACGTAAAACGTAAAATCTTTTATTTCATTTATACAATACTTTTGTTTCAATATGTCTATTATTTCCGAACGAACTTCTAATCTTCTATTCGGTGTAAGCATCGGAAAAAGAAAAACAGTTCCATCTTTATCCATACTAATCCAATTGTTCGGAAAAATGGCATCAGGTTTGGCAGGTGTCGTAGTATCTTGAATTACTGTTACATTAATGCCATGGCTGCGCAAGGTATTGACGTAATTATCAAATTCAGCAATGGCTTTTTCTTTTATTTGTGTTGCATCTAACTCATTAATATTTTTCTGAAATGAATTAGATAGTGCTGTTTCCTCATTAAATTGAAAACAAGCAGGGCGAACCATCAATAAATGTGCAGTATATTGTTTATCCATACTTTAAAATTACAATTAAATAGAATGTTCTATTCTTTTTTTAATTAAAATTGTAACTTCACTTTAAAATTATTATAACTCAAATTTTTAAATATGTCTATTTCCACAGCCGATTTATTTGATGCTAACGAAGGTAAAGTAAGTGTTGCATTGCCCATTTTTCAATCCTATGGCTTAAAAAAACAATTTTTTGGAGAAATTTATACGGTGAAATGCTTTGAAGACAATACGCCTGTAGGCGAAACATTACGAAAAATAAATGGACGTGGGAAGGTATTAGTTGTGGATGGCGAAGGCTCATTGCGTTGTGCGTTATTAGGTGATATGCTAGCAGAAGCCGCCATAAAAAACGAGTGGGAAGGTATAATTATTAATGGTTGTGTGCGCGATAGCGCAGCTTTAAATCAAATGCAAATTGGGGTGAAAGCATTAAACACAAATCCGACACGTTCAGTAAAAAAATTTCCAGGTTTGCAGCAAATTGAAGTGAATTTTGCAAATGTATTTTTCGAACCCGGTGATTTTGTGTATTGTGATGAAGACGGAATCTTGTTGAGTGATATTCCTTTAGTTTAATATACTAAATCAGAGTGCTGTCCACATAAATTGGTTGCCTATTTTCCGTATTAGTAAATAATACTATGGCTGCCATTGCACGGGTAGGACGCCGGAATGCTAATAAAAGCAAAGATCCTAAGGCAATAAAAAAATACAAATTGTATAAAGTTAAGAGGTAGAGACACGCATTTATTATTGCAACTATCGATAATATAGCAATTTGGAGTAGGAATGCTTCTTCGAAAATTTTTAATTTTCCACTTAGCATTTTTATGCTGGTAGCAGCTTGTGTTTTAAAGAAAAAAATAAACCGAGCACCTATAATACCGATAAATCCAATTGCAATACCAAATATTTCTCCGATTATATTTTTATTAGGTATGCCATCTATATTATTTCTTACGATATAACGAAATAAAAATAATACAAACGCAAGTGTAACGCATACACCAATATGCAGGATACGAAGCTTTTTAAAATACATTCCGACTGTATGTTGCATTTTTTGTTTTTTACAAAGGAACAAATTATTGTTAAATTGTAAAAGATTTCTCATAATTTAATGTTACTAAAGAATATGTATTTCCCAATTTATGAATGTTAATTTTTAAAAATGAAATTCGATAAAATGCTGAAAAACACCTTCTAATCTTGCTGTAAACCTATCTTTTTTGTATATTTATCTCTGATGAGAAAAGTAATTCTTAAACTACTCTTTGGAGTGGCAGTAGTTATGTTTGTTGTGTCTTGTAAAAAAGAAACAGACAATGTAAATCTTGATTACGGCTACAATTATTATCCTAGCGACTCAGGTACGTATGTGATTTATAAAGTTGATTCAGTGATTTATAATGATTTTGATCCGTTACATCTAAAGCGCTATACAACGATGTATTTGAAAGAAGTTGTATCAGATACATTTACCGATAATTTAGGAAGAAATGCCCGTATGATAGAACGATTCACAACAGATGATTTGTCACATCCGTGGGTATTTGACAGAATGTGGTATTTTATAAAGAACCCTACAAACGTAGAACAAGTGGAAGATAACATAAGATATATTAAACTTACTTTCCCGATTACATTAGACAACCCATGGCGCGGAAATAAATACAATGAACTAAAGCATTTCCCTTTTACAGATTTAAAATACAATACTACAAATTTTGATTGGAGCTATACCATCACCGCAATAAATAATAATTATACAAATGGTGTAATTAATTCCGATTCTACATTAACAGTACTACAGGTGGCTGATTCATCTAGAGTACAAAAGGTATATTCAGAAGAACGTTATGCTAAAAATATTGGTCTGGTGTATAAAGAATTATGGAGATTAGATGCTCAATTAAAAAGCACTTATGATTTTGTAGATTCTGCTACCAACGGATTTATTTTAAAACAATACGCCATCCAATTTGGAAAAGAATAATGAACCCGTATAACGCTTTGTTTTTGTGAAGAACTATGCCGTCATATCTATACTGTTATTGCTATTATTGATTACTTCATGTAAGAAAGATGATACCTATACAAGTAATTATGATTATGGATATTCCTATTTTCCTGACGACTCAGGTTGTTATGTTATTTACAAAGTAGATTCAGTTTTGTATAACGATTTCGACCGCTCTATAAAATACACTTCAACATTTCTAAAAGAAAAAATTGGAACGCAGTTTTTAGATAATATGGGGCGCACGGCAAAAAATATATTGCGCTACTATTCTGATACAATAAGTACAGATATAACTTCCACTGTTTGGGATCAATACAATGCTAACTATATAGTAAAAACGCCAATAGTTGTAGAACGGGTAGAAGATAATTTACGATATATAAAAATGGTCTTCCCAAATGAAATCAATAAAAAATGGTTGGGGAATAAATACATCACCATTCCGCCTCCTTTCGTTTTAGATTCTACAAATTATTACTTAAACGATTGGAAATTTACCATAAAAAACAGAGATAAATTTTTTAATGACGGCGTAAAATCATTCGATTCGTCCTTATTAATTTCCCAAATACAGGATTCTTCTGCGATTACTAAAACATATTCTATAGAACGGTACGCCAGAAATGTGGGATTGATATATAAAGAAATGTGGATGGTATCTACACAAGATTCCGTAAAAATTCGATTACAATTACCTTGGGAACAACGTGCCGATAAAGGTTTCATCATCAGACAATATGCGATAGCTTATGGTAAGGAATAAGGTTTTATTGACAATATTACTATTTACGGTATTGCCCATTTTTTCAAATACAGGAAAATATATTGTCTATTTTAAAGATAAACCCGTAGAAAATAATATACAACAACGCTTTGCACCTAAGGCAATAGAGAATAGATTGAAATACAAAATTCCTTTTGATGAAAGAGATTATGCCATTAATAAAAATTACCTACAGCAACTTTATGCATTGGGTGCAGAAATAAAAAATAAATCCAATTGGTTAAATGCAGTAGTAATACAAGCCGATAAAAAAACACTACATAAAATTTATCAACTTCCCGAAGTACAACAAATTATTACCATAGAAAAAACAAAGAAGAAAGGTATTGCTTCGGACGAAAATACCAATGAATGTAGTGCTTCAACAGCAATCCAAACCTTTGAAGATACTTATACTTCTTCCTTTCCTCAATTTAATTTATTACACGGTGAATACTTACACGAAAAGGGATATCACGGAGAAAATATGATAGTAGCCATTTGCGATAATGGATTTTACAATGCAAATACAAATCCCGCCTTCTCTAATTTGATTACCGATAAACGTATTTTGGGTACTTATGATTATGTAAGTGGAGATTCTTTAGTATTCGAAGAGGCTACCGGCGCGCATGGCGCATTTTGTCTTTCATTTCTGGCAGCCGAAAAACCCAATCAATACATGGGTACTGCTACTAAAGCTGCATATTATCTTTTTCAAACAGAAAATAATTCATCAGAACGATTGCAAGAAGAATTTAATTTGGCAACTGCATTAGAGCGATGCAGCCAACTAGGCGTATCGGTAGTAAGTATTTCATTGGGTTATACCACCTTTGATGTGCCAACTGAAAACCACGATACATCGGATATGAAAAAGAATGATACTCCTGCTGCAAAAGCTGTAAACATAGCTGCTTCAAAAGGTTTATTGGTATGTGTGGCTGCCGGAAATGAAGGTACTTCGCCATGGCACTATATTTCATCGCCGGCAAATGCAGACAGTGCTTTCACTATAGCTTCAGTAGATGTGAACGGCAACCCTGCAGCCTCCAGCGGTTGGGGACTTGCCACCGATACCCGAGTAAAACCTAACGTTGCAGCAGTAGGGCAAGGTGCAAAATTCATAAATACAAGTGGCCTTTTATCCTCAGGAAGCGGCACTTCCTTTGCTACACCATCTTTAGCAGGAATGGCTACTTGCTTATGGCAAGCATTTCCTGATAAAACCAATTGGGAAATAAAAACAGCTATAGAAAAAAGTGCGTCACAATACCTAACTCCCGATAAGAAAATAGGATACGGTATTCCCAATTTTGAACATGCTTTCCAAATCCTAAATACCCCCACCAGCACCCCAGAAAATATAATTAGTATTTATCCTAATCCATTTCGTAATGTGATCAATATCGAACAAAACAACAATACAATAATCAAGAACATTACAGTATCAAATACCCTTGGCTTAATTATAAAAGCAATAAATAATCCAATAGGCAATCAAGTTACTTTATCTGATTTCGAAAGCGGAATCTATATTTTACGAATAGAAACAGATAAAGGATTGTGTATAAAAAAAATTATCAAAGAATAATTGGCACACTGCTTTTATCTCTTTATTTTTAGATTTTTAATTTTTAATAATGAGATTTAAAATCAATTTACTCTATCTATTCTTTGCGTTCAGCTCATTTAATTTGTTTTCGCAGAATACCAAATATACGCTCAGTGGTTTTTTAAAAGATATAAAAAATGGGGAAGTGCTCATTGGGGCAAACGTATTCGTACAAGGCAATAATGAATTAGGAAGCACTACTAATCTTTACGGCTTTTATTCCATTACATTACCGCAAGGCACTTACGAAATTGCATATTCTTATATAGGATATAATACCATAACAAAACAAGTAGTCTTAGATAAAGATATTCGACAAAACATCGAACTATCCGACGATATGAAATCCTTACAAGAAGTGGTAATCACAGATGAGCGCAAAGATGAAAATGTAAAAAGCACCGTGATGGGAAAGGAAGAGCTCTCTACAGACCGAATAAAATCTATTCCGGCATTTATGGGCGAAGTAGATATAATAAAAGCAATACAACTTATGCCAGGCGTACAAGCTGCCGGCGAAGGCAACTCGGGTATATATGTACGCGGTGGTGGCCCTGACCAAAATTTAGTGTTATTGGACGATGCAGTAGTATATAATACAGGGCATTTATTTGGTTTCTTTTCAGTTTTTAATCCCGATGCAGTAAAAAATACAACACTTTACAAAGGTAGTACACCCGCAAATTTTGGAGGTCGCTTATCATCTGTTATTGACATACAAATGAAAGAAGGGAACAATAAACGCTTCGAAATGGAAGGTGGTATTGGATTAATTTCCTCTCGATTGACAATGCAAGGTCCATTTAAAAAACCAAAAAGTACAAAACCTGCAAAAGGTTCTTTTTTAATTTCTGGTAGAAGAACTTATGCATTTGATATTGCACAACCCATGCTGAAGAAAACAGACTTTGCAGGGACGAATTACTATTTTTTCGATGTAAACTTAAAAGCAAATTATCAGTTTTCTGATAAGGATAGATTATATGTAAGTGCATATTTCGGGCGAGATGTATTTGTATATAACTCTCAAAAAAATGCAACCAAAGTAAAAATACCTTGGGGAAATGTAACAACTACCGTTCGGTATAATCATTTATTTAGTGACAAGCTATTTATGAATATGTCATTTATCTACAACGATTATAATTTTAGTTTTAGTGGAGATCAATTAGATTTTGGATTTAAAGCCAATTCTGGCGTTAGAGATTTTAATGCTAAAGTGGATTTTGATTATTATTTCAATACCAAACATAAATTGAAATTCGGGATGAACTATACCCATCACCGCATGACACCGACACAAGCCAGTGCACATAGCGGCACTACTGATTTTCAATCTACATTAAACAGACGTTATTCTAATGAATTTGCGTGGTACATAGACCATGAATTTGATGTAAATGCGCATTTGAAATTTGATTTTGGATTCCGGTTAAGTATGTTCCAGCATATAGGCCCATATTCAAAAGTTACAGGTGATAATTTTGCAGGATTCGATACTACATTTTATAAAAGAGGTAAACCTATAAAAACTTATGTAGGCCCTGAGCCCCGATTTAGTATGCGATATGCCTTTGGTAAAGACAATTCTATAAAAGTAGCAGCAGGACTGAATTATCAATATATTCACTTAGTTTCCAGCTCTAACAGTACATTGCCTACAGATATTTGGGTGCAAAGTTCATCCGTTGTAAAACCACAAATGGCGTTACAATACGGCGTAGGATATTTTAGAAATTTTAAAGATAATATGTTCGAAGCCTCTGTAGAGGTCTATTTTAAACACCTTTGGAATCAAATAGATTACAATGAAAACTATGTTTCTGAATTAAATGTAGACCAAGAATTGGGCTATGTTTTTGGTAAAGGAAAAGCGTATGGTGCAGAATTTTTCTTGAAAAAAAAGTTGGGTAAATTAAACGGTTGGATCGGCTATACTTTGTCCAGAAGCGATCGTAAATTTCCAGACTTAAATAATGGAAAAGTATTCCCTGCTAAATACGACCGAACACACGATATTTCTATAAATCTAAATTACGATATAAGTAAAGAATGGAGTGTAGGAGCAACCTGGGTGTATGCTACCGGAAACGCACTAACTTTACCCAATGAATTATACTTTGTAGAATTTGGTTTTGTAACAGGTTATGGTGGTAGAAATACTTTTAGAGTACCCGCTTATCACCGCTTAGATTTTTCATTAACCTATACCCCAATACCTAAAAGAAACCCCAATAGAAGATGGCGTTCCAGTTATAATATTTCTATTTATAACGTATATAATAGAAAAAATACATACTTTATTTACTATAACACACAAGGAAGTTTAGTGAGTGGTAACCTGAAATTTACGCCAACAAATGTATCTTTATTTCCTGTTATCCCATCGTTCACATGGAATTTTAAATTTTAAAAAATGAAAAACTCTAAATATTTTATTGGTTGTTGTTTACTGTTTTTATCGTGTATTCTTTTTGTTGCATGTGAAAAAGAAATAAACTTAAAAGTACCTGTACCGAAGAATGCATTAGTAGTAGAAGGTCATATAGAAAATGGATTGCCACCTTATGTATTGCTCACTAAAAACTCTCCATTTTTTGGTGATATAAATGTCAATGATATAGGTTCTTATTTTGTAAGTGGCGCAATAATTACCGTAAAAACAGACCATGATTCTGTACGGTTAATGGAGTACAATACTGCATTTATAAAAACACTACCCGATTCAGTGGTAATTGCGTTAGCAGCTCAATTTGGGCTAAAAATAGACAGCGTAGTACAATTTCCAAATATTTCTATTTATACCGTAGCGCCAACGGATTCTAACTTTGTTGGCATTGTAGGTAAGAAATATGATTTAAGAATAGAAATTGATGGGAAAACAATTACTTCTAGCACAACTATTCCTACTCCTGTATTTTTTGATTCTTTGTGGACTTTGCCACATCCGAATCCTGCATTAGCAGATTCTTTTTTTCAACTATACGGCAGATTACAAGACCCACCAGCATCTGGAAATAATTATCGCTATTTTACAAAAGCCGATGATGGGCCATTTTTGATAAGCAACACTTCCGTATTTGACGATGCATTTTTTAACGGAAAAAAATTTAATATTTTTATTCCCAAAGGACATCCTATGGGCGTTATGCCAGAAACAGATTTTAATACAGCCGGCTATTGGAGTTATAAAGATACCGTATGCACGGTCAAATTATGCCAGATAGATAAACCACATTATGATTTTTGGCGCACTTTAGAAGCCAACCGACAAAGCCAAGGAAATCCGTTCAGTTCCATTGTATATGTAAAATCAAATGTAAACGGAGCTTTAGGAATATGGGGTGGGTATGGCAGTATAACTGGTAGCTTTATTAAAACGCCGTAAGACTTTCCCATTGTGTGGTTCATTATTTTTACAATAATTTACTAATAATCACAACTAATATAGTAACCTATAAACAGGTGAATTGTAGAAAATAATCGTACCTTTGCACTAATTAAAAACGCATTACTAGTAAGCATTACTTTAAATTTGTTTTTAATTTGCCACTAAGAATATGTCAGTATAAAATTATACTTCTCCGTTTTTTATACTTGCAATAGTGGCTATTTATAACTACATGTATTCCACATATTCAATACATTTTCATTAAAATAATAAATGTTATTTCAAGACTTAAATTTGATTGAGCCCATCTTAAAAGCGCTCAAAACCGAAGGTTATACACAACCTACCCCCATTCAAGAACAAGCAATTCCTATTGTATTACAAAGAAAAGATTTACTAGGATGTGCGCAAACGGGTACAGGAAAAACAGCAGCTTTTGCAATTCCAATGTTACAATTACTTGCAGAAGATTTAATTTTAGGCAAAAAAACTAAAGCACCAAAAGCATTAATTCTTACGCCAACAAGAGAGCTAGCGATACAAATTATGGAAAGTTTCGCCGCTTACGGCAGACATATTCCATTAAAGCGAACCGTTATTTTCGGAGGTGTTTCGCAACATGCGCAAGTGATGGCTTTAAACCAAGGCGTAGATATTATTGTAGCTACGCCAGGGAGATTACTGGATTTAATGAATCAAGGCTATGTAGATTTACGTGCTATCCAACTTTTTGTTTTAGACGAAGCGGATAGAATGTTAGACATGGGATTTGTAAATGATGTAAAAAAAATAATCGCAAAATTACCTGAACAACGACAAACTTTATTCTTTTCTGCAACTATGCCAAAAGAAATTCAAAGTTTAGCAAATGCCATATTAAACAATCCTTTAAAAGTAGAAGTAACACCCGTTTCCTCTACTGCAAATACAATTGACCAATCTATTTTTTTTGTAGAAAAAGGAAATAAAAATGCACTCCTAATTCATCTGTTGAAAGATACAAATATCCATAGCGCATTAGTTTTTACACGCACAAAACACGGTGCGGATAAAGTAGTAAAAGTATTAACATCGGCTAAAATTAAAGCAGCTGCAATACATGGTAATAAATCACAAAATGCCAGACAGAATGCATTGCAAAGTTTTAAAAACAAAACAATACGCGTACTTGTAGCTACTGATATTGCGGCAAGAGGCATCGACGTGGATGACTTAACACATGTATTTAATTATGAACTACCAGAAGTGCCTGAAACGTATGTACACAGAATTGGTAGAACAGGAAGGGCAGGAAATACTGGAATTGCATTCTCCTTTTGCAATTCAGAAGAGAAATTATTATTGCGAGATATTCAAAAATTAATTGGCAAACAAATTCCTGTTCGTGTTGATCACCCCTATCCAATTGCAAAAGCTGTGGTTGAATTAAAAGAACCACATCAGCATAAATTTTCTGAGCCAAAACTTAAAAACAGTGGAGCAAAAAAAACAAAGAAAAAATGGTATAATAAACCTAAAGTTTAATCTTTCTATTTTTTAAAAACTATTCAATACTTCGCAAGTTTTATCATACTTTGCGAAGTATTTTTTTTGAATAAAAAAACGCTACTGAAAATAGTAGCGTTGGAGATAATCAGAAAAAAGATGCTACCACATTTTTTCTCGCTCTTCTTCTTTGATATACATTTTGTCGGTAGGTTTTACATTAAATGCTTTATAAAACTCTGGTAAATTGCTCAGTACGCCGTTTACTCTAAATTTTGCAGGAGAGTGTTCATTAGATAAAATTTGCATACGCATAGATTCTGGTCTCATATTGGTTCTCCAAATAATGGCATAGTTTATAAAGAAACGTTGCGCCGGAGTAAAGCCGCTGATGAGTGTATCTTTTTTGCCTACTAATGCTTTTTGTAGAGCGTTGTAACTGATAATCATTCCGCCTAAATCGGCGATGTTTTCACCTAAGGTAAGTTCTCCGTTTACATGCAAGCTATCATTTTCAAATGGACGGAATGTGTTGTACATTTTTACAAATTTTCCGGTCAATGCCTCATAGTTCTTTCTATCTTCTGGAGTCCACCAATTTTTTAGGTTTCCTTCCGCATCAAACTGACTTCCTTGGTCGTCAAATCCGTGTGTAATTTCATGCCCGATAACCATACCGATACCGCCATAATTTACTGCGTCATCTGCATTTTCATAAAAGAAAGGAGGTTGTAAGATAGCCGCTGGAAATACAATTTCATTAATCAAAGGATTATAATATGCATTTACTGTCTGTGGCCCCATGCCCCATTCTGTTCGGTCTATTTTGTCCTTGTTTAATCGCTCTAAAATTCTAAGGTTTTCAGCATAAGCACCATTTAATACATTTGAAATATAAGGTTGGTCACTAATATTTGTATTTTCATACGTCCACCATTTGTCTGGATATCCAACTTTTACACTTATTTTACTTAATTTTTCTAGTGCTTTTGTTTTTGTTTCCGCACTCATCCAAGTGAGGTTATTGATGCGCTCTTTTAATACAGCACGAATATTTTCTACTAATTCTAAAGCACGTTTTTTAGCACGAGGGGAGAAGTTTGTTTTTACATATTCCTGCCCAATTAAATCTCGTAAATATTGTTCAGCAACATTTGTTACACGTTTCCATCTCGGTTCCATTACTTTTACGCCACTTAATGTTTTTCCATAAAAATTAAATCGTGTATCAGCAAGTGGTTGACTAAGGTATTTTGCTGTAGAGTTTAATAGTTGAAAATCTGTGTAAGAAACCCATTTGTCGTGAGGTATCTTTGCCATCATACTATCTACCGTTTTGAAAAATGCAGGTTGTCCAATTACAACTTCTTTTGGTGAAACTTTCATTTCTGTAAAAAATGCGTCCCAGTCTATATTTTTATATTCTGATTTTAATTTTCCAATAGTAAATAAATTATAATTTTTTTCGGGGTCTCTCAATTCTACTCTCGACATAGAAGCAGCTGCTAGTAAGTTCTCTATTTCTAATACGTTTTGCATATTTTTTTCCGCAGATACAGATTTATTTACACCTGATAGTTCAAATATATTTTTGATATAAGCCTTATATTCTTCTAAGTGTTTTTGAGATTTTTCATCTTTTCTAAAATAAAAATCTTTATCGGGCAAGCCTAGTCCACCTTGTCCAATATATACGATATACCTTGTAGTGTTTTTTGCATCTACATCTACATAATAACCAAGGGGATTGCTGATATCTCTCATACCTAAACGAGAAAATACTTTTGTTAAAGCGGAAGGAGTGTTTGC
Organism: uncultured Chitinophagales bacterium; assembly: GCA_964642875.1. Taxonomy (GTDB): domain Bacteria; phylum Bacteroidota; class Bacteroidia; order Chitinophagales; family JADIYW01; genus JADJSS01. Next base: position 43,572 of record CAZXRF010000011.1, read on the forward strand.
TTTTTCAATGTCAGTGAACCAACTTTGCAAAGGTGTTACGCCCACTTTGTTGATCGTTATCGTGTCCATTGCACTTTTGTAAAAATCTCCTAAGAGCTGCAAATTAGAACCTTTTGCAGGTTTCGTTTTTTGATTGGCAGCGTTTTCTAAAATTCGTTTTACAACCAAACGGCTTTGCTCATCCAATTTATCAAACATACCATAATTAGCCTTATCCGCAGGTATGGGATGCCCTTTCGACCATCTTTGATTTACATACTCGTAAAAATCTTCGGTGGGTTTTATAGTTGGGCTAAGTTCATTTAATTTTATAGCTGGATCTTTCATTCCTTTTAACGGAATAGCCATAGACTTCGCCAGCGAATCTAACTGAGCTTTACTTAATTTAGAAGCAGCAACTGGAGTGTTTTTCTTCTTTATTGGTGCAGTTGAATTTGGGGTTGCAGGTTTTGTTGAAGGATTTTTTCCGGGCTGTGCAGCAGCATTTAAAGATAAGGCTGCAATAGCCGCAGGGAAAAGAAATTGTTTAATATTCATACTAACTTTTTATATTGCAAAATTAGTAGAATAGTTGTGCTTTATATTACAAAAAGACGTTAAAATTTGTGATTAACGCTCAGCGACAATTTTTTTTTGCGTATAACTCATCCATATACGTTCGTGGAAATAGAATAGAATTACTTTAGTAATTACTTCCGTAAAACCAATTTTTAAAGCTTTTGAATAATCACCTGTCCATAAAGATGCTAATATAATAGTATCTAAAGTGCCAACAATTCTCCAGCTAATCCCTTTTATTACACTCCGTAATTTTGTTTCCTTTCTTACCTCTTGTAATGAAGTGTTCTGTTGTATTTTATCTTTTACAATACCCCAATTAATTCTAAACCAAACCCGCTCGTGTAGATAGAATAAAAATATTTTAGTAAATACTTCAGTGATACCAATTTTTAATGAATTACCTATACTTCCTGTAAATATATAGGAAAGAAAAATAGTATCCATTGTACCCACTATTCTCCAGGTTACCCCTTTCGTTAGACTGATTATATTTTTATCCTTTTGCATATTAATATTATATACTCTATCGACTTAATAGAGTATAAAGATAGGTAAATAAATTAAAAATGCAATAGATGTACTTTTTTTCTTGAAAAATAGGTATTAAGACTCTCTTTTCAGGGCATCTGTTTTGTTATCAAATATTTCCTGATACATTAAAGTCCAATCTCCGATTTTACCAGTAAATCCTTTGTGGTTGGAGTTGTGTTTTAGTAATCTGTTTTGTAAATCATCAGCTGTGTATCCGACATAATATTTATCGGTAGATTTTGAATATAATATGTAGCAATAGAATTCCATGGAAATTAATTAAAGTGTGGGCGCATCAATTTATTCCGAAAAAATCGGAACGGATTCGAACCGCGGACCCTCCCGATTATAAATCGGGATGCTCTGAACCAGCAATGAGTTTTTCGATAAATTTTCTAGATTTTTGCTTTTTGATATAAGACTCTCTTTTCAGGGCATCTGTTTTGTTATCAAATATTTCCTGATACATTAAAGTCCAATCTCCGATTTTACCAGTAAATCCTTTGTGGTTGGAGTTGTGTTTTAGTAATCTGTTTTGTAAATCATCAGCTGTGTATCCGACATAATATTTATCGGTAGATTTTGAATATAATATGTAGCAATAGAATTCCATGGAAATAAAAATCCCGACAAAAGTCGGGATTAATTATAGTGTGGGCGCACACGGATTCGAACCGCGGACCCTCTGCTTGTAAGGCAGATGCTCTGAACCAGCTGAGCTATGCGCCCGAAATATTGAAACAATTTCGGATAATAAAAAAAGAACTGCCAACCGTGGATTCTCCCGATTGTAAATCGGGATGCTCTGAACCAGCTGAGCTATGCGCCCTCTACATTTCTGTAAAGCGAGTGCAAAGATATAAAATACTTTTTACTAAACAAGCATACTTTGAAAAAAATGTGTAATATTTACATTAAGCAATTTTATTAGCACCTGTGAATATTCTTCAAAAACGTAATCGATGGAAATTCTTGTTGTTTATCTTGGCAGTAAGTATTGTCTTTTTTACGTTGTGGTACACCCATCAACTTGCAAAATCTATTGCACAAGAAGAAATAAAAAAAGCTACTGAAATTGCAGATGCTTATAAAGTACTAAATAGCAATAGTTCAGATGAGTTAGAGCTGTCCAAAGCATTGGATAAGATAAAATTAAATTCTACCATCCCCGTTATTTGGGCGAATGCACAAGATGAGATTTTGGCAGAAAAAAATTTCGATTCTACCCGAACAAAAAAGGATAAACAGTATTTACCCATACAATTAAAGGCATTAAAAGGGGAACATCAATTTATTCCGATAGAATTACCGGGAAATGAAGTGCAATATTTATACTATAAAGATTCGGATTTATTGGTAAGTGTGCGTAAGTATCCATTTTATGTATTAGCATTAGTGGCTTTATTTTTCCTAATTAGTTATGCTGCTTTTACATCCGCACGTAAAGCAGAGCAAAATCAAGTGTGGGTAGGACTGGCAAAGGAAACAGCGCATCAGTTAGGAACACCACTTTCTTCTCTTACCGCTTGGATTGATATTCTACGAGAGAAGCTGAATTCTGAAGAGGATGCTTTGATGTTTGATGAAATGCAGAAGGATATTGACAGATTAGTGCTAATTGCAGAGCGTTTTTCCAAAATAGGCTCTGTGCCTGAATTAGAAAAACATCGTGTGGTGGATGTGTTGCAAAATGGGGTAGATTATATTTCAAAACGTGCTTCTAAAAAAATAAATATCTATTTAGTAAAAGAAACGGATGTGAACTTGTTTGCCCAACTAAATCCACCGTTGTTTGAATGGGTATTGGAAAATATTATGAAAAATGCCTTAGATGCCATGGACGATAGTGGTGAAATTCATGTATATGCTTTTCAAAGAGAAGACATAATTTATATAGATATTACAGATACTGGTAAGGGGATTTCTAAAAATAATTTAGAGCAAATTTTTGAGCCGGGATTTAGTACCAAAAAACGAGGCTGGGGTTTAGGGCTAACCTTAGCTCGGCGTATTATAGAAGAATATCATCATGGAAAAATATTTGTAAAAGAATCTTCACCGAAAGGCACAACTTTTAGAATACAACTGAAAGTAGCGAATTAATTGCTATTTAATTATAGATAACTCGTTATTTTATAATTTTAAGAAGTTGAATTTAAATTTCCTGATTTATTTTTTTACTATTATATTTATTAAGTATTTGATTTAAGCAAATTTCTGTTTATTACTAACGCAATCTTTGTTTTATTTTTGATTTTTATGCCTAACTTTGTACCTATAATTTTTAATCTTCAAAAATGAGAGTTTACTTTGATAATGCGGCTACTACATCTATAGATACGGAAGTACTAGAAGCAATGATGCCTTACTTAACAGAGCATTTTGGCAATCCCTCCACTCAATATTCTTTTGGCAGAGACACACGTGCTGCAATAGAAGAAGCTCGTAAAGTAATTGCTCAGTTGATTAATGCCCAACCCGGCGAAATAGTTTTTACTTCTGGTGCTACAGAAGCAAATAATACAATAATTAAAAGTGCAGTTAATTACTTAGGAGTTCAGCGTATTATTACTTCTCCCATTGAACATCATTGTGTAGAAAACGCTGTAGATTATTGTAGTAATGAGTTAAATATTGAAACAGTTTTTGTGCAAATCGATAAGAATGGAAATGTAGATTTGGAAGATTTAGAAAACAAATTGAAATCCTCTGATAAAAAAACATTAGTAACCCTGATGCATGCTAATAATGAAATTGGTACTTTATTAGATATTGAGAAAGTAGGCGCATTGTGCCAACAATATCATGCACTTTTTCATTCAGATACGGTGCAGACATTTGCCCATTTTCCCATAGATGTGCAACGTATGCATTTAGATTTTATGTCGGGTGCTGCACATAAATTTCATGGCCCTAAGGGTGCCGGGTTTTTGTATATGCGCAAACAAAATAAACTTCAACCGCTCATACATGGCGGAGGGCAGGAGCGAGGTATGCGCTCAGGTACTGAAAACGTGTACGGTATTGTAGGTATGGGTGCAGCTGCAAAAAAAGCGTATGCAAATTTAGCGCAAGATAAAGCCACAATCTTAGCTATTAAAAACTATTTCATCCAACAGTTGAAAGACACTTTTTCGGATATAGATTTCAATGGAAATACAGATGACCGCAGTCTATATACGGTATTAAATGTGTCATTTCCGCCGAATGATAAATCGGCGTTATTATTGTTTATGTTGGATATGGAAGGCGTTTGCTGTAGTGGTGGAAGTGCCTGTGGTAGCGGAGCTTCCGCTGGTTCTCATGTTATTCGAGCTTTGAAAAAAGATGAAAATAGAGTGTCTATTCGTTTTTCATTTTCTAAATTTAGTACAAAAGAAGAAGTAGATTTTGTAATAGAAAAATTGAAGAAAATATACGAAATTAATTAACAGCGATTTATATAGTACATAGCTGCTCGCCTTCTTTCAAGATAGCATTTAATCGGCTTTCTTTAACGCCAACAGAACGCAAAATCGAAACTTGATTATAAATCTCTCTGACCAAAATATATCCCTTAGCTAATAACGTTTGCTTCTCATTTTTTGTCAATGCGGTCAAACACGTTAACGGGTATAAACCTGATTCATCTATGATGTCTTTCAGTGAATTATTTATCGGGTAATTCCAACTGATGAGCTGTAACCCTTTGCAATTGGCATATTTTGTAGCATCTTCTGTGAATTTTGTGTTGGTCGCAATACAACCCATAAATTTTTCTTCATTATTAGTGAGTAACCCATTATCTAAAATATCTTGGAAACGAGCATAAATGTATAAAGGATTTTTTACGTCAACAGAAAAGCCTGCTTGGTTACGGTATTTACATTCTACAAAAATGATTTCGGTCGCTTTTTTTGCAATTACATCCACTTCATGCGAAATACATTTTCCCTCAACGATAGTGTCTAATTTTACTATATATCCTTTGTACTTAAACAATTCAGCAACGAAACGCTCAAATGGAAATCCGGTAGGCCCAAATTCCATTAGCCCTCTTTTTAGATTATATCTTGAAGCTTTTGCACGAGAATAATTTCTTAGCAATTTGAATGCTTCCTGATATATTCGTTTAGATGAAATTCCTTCGCATAATTGCGGCTGTAGAGCCAGCAAGATAGCAGAAATTTCTTCTTCGGTAGCATGTGCTTTTCGTAAAGAATTTTTTATTTTTTCTAACGAAAATTCCTCTTTCTCTCCAGAGTCTTTGACAACAAAAAAATTATTCATACGAAGTGAATTACAGTTAAATATAATATTCCTTTTGATGCCTATTGGTAAATAGCATTTTTATTTTTCCACCCGATTAATTCTGAATCTAGTGAATTAATTTGTATAAAAATAATATTATTGTATTTTTGTTCTATTTATTTAAATCAAAAATGCTTTATTCAAGTTATTTATGCAATTGTGAAATTTTATCTATGCAATTTTGGAATTTTCTTTATGTAATTTTGGAATTTTATTTATGTAAATATGGAATTTAACGTTTTTGTTTGTTGTAAGGATTTGATAATCAATGTTTTTGTTTTTTGCCAGAAGGTTGTGTTTGAAAAAATAATGGCTGTTTTTTACTTAGATAGCCTTCATCCCAATATTCAAATTATGGTGTAATTTTTATTTACCGAATGGGTTGAAACAAACCCAATTCTTTGTTTTTTCGAACATTATCCCAGTGGAAATATTTTCCGTTCATCGCAATATATACTCCGAAAGGTAGTGTTTGAACATACGCTAAAGCTGCCCCAAAATTAAACAAGCCATCGGAGCTGCCAAATTTATAGGGTATCATGGCACCGGTTAACACAATCGTTTTATTTTTTATTTTGTGTGCTAGCAATTTAGCCGTTTCCACCATCGTATCAGTGCCGTGTGTAAGTACAATTTTATCTTCTTCGCATTGTAGGCAGTTGTGTACAATTATTTCTCTATCTTCATTGGTCATCTCCAAACTGTCAATCATCATTAGTGTTCTGACGTTGATGTCTAATTTACATCTTCCCAATTCCAACATTTCGGGTACGTGTGTATCTTCAAAAAACAACTTGCCATTGAGTTCATTATATTCTTTGTCGAATGTGCCTCCAGTGATAAATAAACGAATTTGCATACAATTATAATTTTTAAATTCTAATCTTCTATTACTAATGTTTTCGGCAATAAATCGTGCCAAAATACACCTTTCATAAATAATCCGCTAAATTGTTCAAACGGTAATAGCCGGAAAATGGAACGGAAAAAACATTGAAATAAAGTTGGCTTTTTGCCATCTACGGAAACTACTTTTGTTTTTGTAAAATATTTACCAATGGTTTTGCCGAATAAAAATTCCAAAATAAAGTAATAAACAGGAATTGTTATCATCATTATAATTAAACCGCTATCTGTAATTTCTCCTTTAGGCGTGCTAATTTCTATTTTTAAAAGTGTGCCAATAAAAAAGATAACAAAACTTGCCGATAGAATATCAATTACATAGTTGGCAATGCGCTTACTGATTGGCGCAACAGAAAATGAAACCTTAGGTTCAATATTTAAAAGCGCATCATCCTTACTCAAATCAAATTCGGGAATTACGCGATAGCCGGAATCGTATTCAGAAACTGTTCCGCAATTTAAGCAACGAACTTGTGTTTGAGAAAATTGTTCATAATTATTGTTGCTGCATTTGTTGCAAATAAATGTTGAACTCATTGAATATATTAGTTTAAAGTGGTAATAAATTTTAAAGTATCTACGTTGTCTGCATAATCGGTAAGTGTTGGTTGTTGGCTGCTTCCAAACGGTAAGAAACCTTTTCCGATTATACACTGTATATTTTCTTTCTCTGTTTCTAAATATGTTTGAACTTCATTTTCAGAAGAATATCGCTCATAATGTAAGCAAGATATTGGAGAATGTAAATTTTTGTTTTCTACGATATTAATAAAGTCAATATCTACCATTGGTATCTGATTCATTAAATAAATAGTACGTTGGTAGTCTAGATTATTCATGTATTGTGTGTGTTGTTGTATCGCAGAAAAAATAGCTAAAGCATCTTTTAATTTTAATAAATCAAAATCATTAGGGATTAAAATTTTTGAAACATTTCTACATCCTAATCCAAAATAGTCAAAGATGTCATGTCCCAGATATTGTAGTTCCTCTTTTGTTTCAGTGCCATTTAAAATGGCTATTGAATTTCTGTTTCTGCGGATAATATTTTTATATTTTCCAAAATAAAATTCAAAATGTTGTGCAGAGGAATTGCTACCTGTGGCGATGATGGCATCAAAATTTTCTAATCGATGTTGTATGGATATATGAGATTGGAAATTGGGTTCAAATTCTATTAATCGCTCCAATAAAAATGGAAGTAAAAATTTGTCTTTATCTGAAAGTTTTAGCTGCAATTTATTTCCTGAAATCAAAACACATAAAATATCATGAAAAGCAACCATCGGAATATTTCCGGCAGCAACAATTGCAATAGTTTTAGGTTCGTGCTTTTGTTTTACGTCATATTTAGAAATCCAGTGTTCCAATTTTTCTTTAGATAAAAATTGAATAGCAATATTTTTTAGAGATTGAGATATACTCTCGGGTGTAAACCAGGAGTTGTGAAGATATGATTTGTGTATAATCTCTTGTAAAGCAATAGGATTGCTTGTAATATAATCTCCTAAGTGGGCAAAAGCCGAGATGCGCTGTTCAATATTCATTAACACAAAGTTATTAATAATAAGCCGCTTAAAAAGTTATCTATGTTTATTTTTGTATCAAACTTATTTAAAATGGCTATCAGAATCACAGATGAATGTATTAATTGTGGAGCATGCGAACCGGAATGCCCGAATAATGCGATTTATGAAGGCGGTATCGAATGGGCATTGAGCGATGGAACCAGCTTAAAAGGCTCTTATACGCTTTGGGACGGAAAAGCAATTGATGCAGAAGCAAAACAAAAACCGGTATCTAACGAAGTATATTTTATTGTAACTGACAAATGTACAGAATGTAAAGGGTTTCATGAAGAACCGCAATGTGCTGCCGTTTGTCCGGTAGATTGTTGTATTATCGATGAAGACCACATCGAAACCGAAGAACAACTTTTAGATAAGAAAAGTAGATTGCACTTATAATCAATACTTAAAATTTATTGCTCAAAATCCTTATATAAAAGGTATTTTTTACGTATTGCTTTAAATTTTATTAATGCTGGCTGCCAATTGGCTTTTATTACTTTTTCACTTACTCCTTTTTGTATTTGTGTGGCTAAAAGTTTTGTGCCACTCAATTTTACAAAAAAGCTATTGAAGAATTTATTTTTTTCAATAGACAATTTATACGCATTAATTAAATACTTTAAAGTGAATTTTTGCTTACGAAGGCTATCTAATGGTATAGTGCTCAAATCGTAGCCAGTGCATTGTTTGTCTAATAACGGCGGCGTTTTTGCGCCTTCCATACTTTTGGGGATAAAGCTAAATGGCTGCTTGCCAGAAAACTGATTGCTACCATAAATTTGAAATGGTTTTGAAGTACCTCTTCCCAAGCTTACATAATCTGTGCCTTCAAAAAAACAAAGACTTGGATATAGATATACAGCGGCCATATTTGGCAAATTAGGCGATGGTTTTACTGGTAAAGTGTAAAAAGTTTTATGGTCGTAGTTTAAACAAGGAATAACAGTTAAAATACATTGCAATTTATTGGCTAATAATTTTTCACCATTCACCATTTTGGCATATTCTCCAATGGTCATTCCATACACTATAGGTACAGCCTGCATGCCCACAAAACTTTTATTTTCATTTTCCAAAATAGGGCCATCTATATAATGCCCATTCGGATTAGGTCTGTCTAAAACAAGTAAAGGTTTGTTGTTTTCAGCACATGCTTCCATTACATATTGCAACGTAGAAATATAAGTATAAAACCGAACACCTACATCTTGAATATCAAACACTAAAACATCAATATTTTTCAATTGCTCGGGTTTTGGCTTTTTATTATCACCATACAAAGAAACAATAGGCGTTTTTGTTTTGGCATCAATACCGTTGTTTATGTGTTCTCCCGCATCTGCTATACCTCTAAAGCCATGTTCGGGCGCAAAAACAGTTTTTATATTGATACCCAAATTTATCAGCGTATCTAATAAATGCGTGCTGCCAACTATCGAAGTTTGATTAATTACTAATCCAACTTGCTTACCTTTTAATAACGGTAGATACTGTTCGATGCGCTCCGCACCGGTAATAATATTTTTCGCATTTGCACTCAAAAAAATAATTAAGCTGCCAAATAAAATGAGAATATTCCTTTTCATATACTTATTTCTAACAAATAGTATGCTAAAGATGCGGATTGTGTTGGTAATACAAAAGGAAAGAAATACTTTTGATGTGCATAACTTGATATGAATTTTGAATTGTTTACTGCAAAACGCTTGGCACTTGGCGACAATAAATCGTTTTCCCGATTTATTATTCGTATAGCCGTTGTTGCCATAGCCTTAAGTGTCGCCGTTATGATAGTTTCTACCTGCATGGTTTCAGGGTTTTCTAAAGAGATAAAAGAAAAAATTTTTGGGTTTTGGGGACAAATCCATATCACCAGTTTTGAAAATAGCGATTCGTATGAATCCACTCCAATAAAAGCAGGTCAAGTATTAGTGGATAAGCTGCGCAATGCAAATGATGTACGCAATATAGCACCGTTTATTATTAAAGCCGGAATATTAAAAACAAAAACAGAAATTGAAGGTATTGCGCTAAAAGGTGTGAATGAAGAATATGATTGGAATACTATTCACAACTATCTGAAAAAAGGGACTATTTTATCGTTTAAGGATAGTTCGGCAAGCAAAGAAATAATGGTGTCTCAATCTACCGCCAAACGACTGAATTTGAATATTGGCGACAATGTGATTGCCTATTTTATCAGAAGTGATTTGGCATCTCCGATTGGCAGAAAATTGAAGGTTTGCGGCATATTTCACACCGGATTGGAAGAGTATGACAAACAATATGCTTTGGTGGATATTCGGTTGCTTAGAGAATTGAATAATTGGGAAAATGATGAAGTAGCCGGATATGAAGTGCGCTTAAAAGATATGGACAAAATGAATGCATTTAAAGATTCTATTTATTACAAATACATTGACCAAAAATTAAATGCCGAAACCATGAAAGAAATCAATCGCAATATTTTTGAGTGGTTAGATTTGCAAAAAGTAAACGAATATTTGATTTTGGGTTTTATGGTATTGGTTGCAATGCTGAATATGATTACTGCGCTAATAATTTTAATCCTTGACCGAACAAATATGATAGGTATTTTAAAATCATTGGGCGCAACAAATAAAAGCATTACAAAAATATTTTTATATAATGCCGCTTATATTATCCTGCATGGCTTGCTTTGGGGGAATATTTTAGGTATAGGTATTTGCACCTTGCAACATTTTACCGGATTTATAAAACTCAATGAAGAAAATTATTATTTAAGCGTTGCTCCTGTTTATTTTAACTGGCTTGGAATTGTTGTGATAAATATCGGCACATTATTAATTTGCACACTTATATTGCTATTGCCCACCCGCTTGATAAGCCGCATTTCCCCAATGAAAGCTATACGCTTTAGATGATTTTTTAATAAAATGATAGTTATTGCATTTCAGCGTAATTTATTATCTTGCAAAGATGATGCAACACTTGCGCAAATGGAAATGGACAATATTGGCAGGAATATGCTTTCTGTTGTTGTTTTTTCTGCCGACATCATTTATTGAAGAATATTACTCAAGAGGATTATTTTTAGGTATTAGAAAATTATTGGATAATTCTTTCGGTAAATTGCCCTTTCCATCGTATTATCTATTTCTATTTGTTTTGTTTCTTATTATATTAAAATGGTTTCTACACTTCTTTAAAGAAAAGCCACAACCCGTATTACAGCGATTGATTAAAATTGCTTCGTTTGCCGGTATAATGATTACCCTATTTTTTATAATGTGGGGATTTAATTATGGGAGAATTCCATTGGAAAAGCAAATTCAATTAAATGTAAAACCATTGACGAATGAACAATTACTGGCAGAAACACAAACCACAATATTGATTTTAAATAAAATAAGAACCTCCATAAAAAAAGATACCAACCCAATCCCGGAAATTGTATTTATCAATAACATTGAGCAAAACAGCCGCGATGCTTTGGATTCAACTTTACATACTTTCAAATATCCATTTAGTACAAAAATCAGAGGTAGGTTTTTATTTGAAGATATGTTTTTGATTGTTGGAATAGGAGGGCAATATTTGCCATTTACCGGCGAAGGAAATGTAGATGATGCTGTATATTATTCCAAAAAACCATTTTATCTTATTCATGAAATGGCACATGGCAATGGATTCACCAACGAAGCAGAATGTAACTTCATCTCTTACGTAAGTTGCGTGGAATCTGGCAACCTTTCGTTGGAGTACAGCGGCGAGCTAAATTATTTATTTTATCTTTTTGATGCATTAAAAGTAAAAGATAGTGCAAATTGGGAAACGGTAAGGGCACAAATTCCAACAGCACTCAAAAATGACTTGGAAGCAATACGTAAATACTATCTAGAACATACTTTTAAATCTGCCTATTTCGGAGATAAAATAAATAATTATTACTTGAAAATAATGGGGATAAAAGACGGCGTAAAAAACTACGATAAAATGCTGGATCTAGTCTATGCTTGGAAGCAGAAATGATTACTTTAGTTGAGGGTGAAAACTATTGTATATACTTTGTATGTTACAAATTTACAAAAGTGTGGCAGGAGGTTTTTTACTACATATCATTACACTAGGGTTTGAAGGATTCAAGTAATAAAAGTATTTTTGTTTAAATAATCTTACCTTTTAAATACCATGAAAATACTGATCATCCGCTTTTCTTCTATCGGCGATATTGTTTTGACAAGCCCAGTAATTCGTTCCTTAAAACAGCAATTAGCCAATAGCGAAATACATTTCTTAACGAAGGCAATGTATCAAGAAATACTTACCGCAAATCCATATTTATCAAAAGTATTTGCAATAAAAAATAACGTAGATGAGGTGCTAAATTCTTTAAAAGAAGAAAAGTATGATTTGATTATTGACCTACATGACAATATCCGATCCCATCAATTAACAGCACTATTAAATGTTAAAACATATAAATACAACAAGCAGCGAATTAAACGATTTATGCTTATAAAATTCAAAATTGATATGCTACACAGTCATGTTGTAGATAGATATTTTTCGGCAGTGAAACAATTAAATGTCATTAACGATGGCAAGGGCTTAGATTATTTTATTCCGGAAAATGATGAAATGACACCAGCCAAAATGCCATTCACGCATATAGCCGGATATGGCGTAATTGTTATAGGTGCGAAGCATTTTACTAAACAAATTCCTAAAGAAAAATTACAAGTTCTCTGTAAAGAAATTTCTATCCCGATTATTTTATTGGGAGGAAATGAAGATGCCTATTTGGGAGTTCAATTAGAAAGTATAGATAATTTTAAAATTTTTAATGCCTGCGGAAAATACAATATCAACCAATCAGCATCGGTGATAAAACGTGCCAAATGGGTAATAACACCAGATACCGGAATGATGCATATTGCTGCAGCTTTTAATAAACGTATTATCTCCGTTTGGGGTGGAACGGAAAAGAGATTAGGATTTACACCTTATAATAATAATGCCAATTCTGTAATTATTGAAAATACAAATCTTACTTGCCGCCCATGTCATAAACATGGGTTAGAGGCGTGCCCCAAAGTTCATTTTAAGTGCATGAATGATTTGGATATGCAAAAAATTATCAGCTTGCTGTAGGCGTTACTTCCAGCTTACTTTTTCTTTCCAGTCTGTTGTTCTCTTGCCAGCAGGATGCGGAATATCAGATTGTCCCACATATATAAAGCCTAGAATTTTATCCGTTTCTTCTAAGCCTAATGCTTGTTTTAATGCCGGATGATAACACATTCCGCCCGTACTCCAAAAGGTGGCAGTGTTATATTGTGTAGCTACTAAAAGCATATTTTGTATGGCGCAACTGGTAGCAGCTATTTCTTCTATCTCAGGTATATTGCTTTTGTTTCCTTTTCTATTTACACAAATAATTACATGCGAGCAATGCTGCGCCCTATATTTTAGTTTGTCGTTTTTCTTCTGTAAAAATTGCTCCTCCGGTGTGTTTTGTCTATACACCTCGGCGTGCAATTCTCCTAAATGTTGTACTTTATCTTTCGCATATATTATAAATCGCCAAGGCTCGGTAAGTCCATGCGTCGGTGCCCAATTTGCAGCCTCCAGCATTTTTTCTATAATTTCTTTTGGCGTATCATTGCCATTGTAATTATCAGGGTCAATTGTCCGTCTGTATTTTATTGCTTCAAAAGTATTCATATTGCACAAAAATAAGCAACAATTAATAAAAAAGAGGAGGATAAACAATAATGTCCTTATTTTTACCTTTATTGAAATATGTTACAACTGCGATTGCTATTTATTTGTTGCTTATGGACGAGCGTTTTGGCGAAGGCACAAATTGCTATGCAGGATTTTAATTCTTTTTCTAATTTGCATAATAAAACCATTGCTGTTTCTTCTGATACAATAATGGTTGATTCAATTAGCCTTTTCCCAAATTCCTTTTTTATCCGTGATGTAAAAACCAACGAATTTATAGACAAGGAAAATTATACTTTAGATTTTACGACTGGAAAATTAATTTTTAAAAATGGCTATAAACCTGATTCTGTTTTGCTGACTTTTCGCACCTTTCCGATACATTTGGCAAAAGTTGTTCAGCATAAAAATCCTAAACTTATTCGCAAAGGGGATTCGTTGTTTTATGAAAATTATTATTATTTGCCTAAAGTAGAGCAAACAGCAGGATTTATGGATTTTGGTGGATTGAATTATAGCGGAAATTTTGCAAGAGGTATTCAGTTTGGTTCTAATCAAGATTTAACGCTGAATTCAAATTTAGATTTACGATTGAGTGGAAAAATTGGGAACGGAATTGAAATTACTGCGGCACTTACCGATAATAATATTCCACTGCAACCCGACGGAACAACGCAACAAATTCAAGATTTTGATAAGATATATATACAACTGAAAAAAGACCCACATACCGTAATTGCCGGTGACTATAATTTGAAAAACTTTGACAGTTATTTTATGAAGTTTTCTAAACAATTACAGGGTGCCAGCTATGTCAATAATCTGAAATTTAAAAACGGAATGCGCTTACAAACATCCACTTCTTTGGCAGTAAGCAGAGGTAAATTTGCACGTAATGTATTTCAAGGTACTGAGGGCAATCAAGGTCCATACCGATTGGTGGGTAATAATAACGAAACTTTCATTATTGTATTAGCAGGTAGCGAAAAAGTATATGTTGATGGCATTCGTTTGCAACGTGGCGAACTCTTGGATTATGTAATGGATTATAATACTGGCGAATTGGTGTTTATGCCACGTTATCTTATTACAAAAGATTCGAGAATTGTAGTAGAGTTTGAATATTCAGATAAAAATTATTTTAGAACAACAGTACATGAAGCCATTCAATTTCAATGGAAAAATTTATCAGTTTTTACTCAAGTATATTCGGAGCAAGATGCAAAAAACAGACCAATTTCAAATAGTTTATCGGATAGTATAAAAGACTATTTATCCGGTATCGGAAATAATATTTCTAATGCGTACATTTCGGGTGTACGTACTACTACATTTGACCCTAATAAAGTGCAATATAGATTGACTGATTCTACCGTAAATTCTACTACTTTCGATTCTGTTTTTGTTTATGCTACCAATCCTGATAGTGCAAAATATTTGCTGAATTTTTCTTATCTCGGTCCTAATAAAGGGAATTATATTCCAAGTAAAAATGCGAATAATGTAAGAGTGTATCAGTGGGTGGCACCGGTCGGTGGTGTGCCTCAAGGAATGTACGAACCTTTGATTTTATTGGTGACGCCTAAAAGCCAGTTATTGTTTACATTCGGAACGGCTTATAAGATAGACAACAAGACTAATATTCGAGTTGAAATGGGTTTATCTAATTACGATAAAAATTTATTTTCTCCTTTAGGGAAAAAAGAAAATATAGGATATTCAGCAAATGCTCAGTTTAATAGAACAGACTCTTTTAAACATCAATTTGTGTTTTCCAATAGTTTAAATTATGAATACAAATCGAGTAATTTCCAACAGATAGAACCGTATCGAAATGTTGAGTTTTCTCGCGATTGGAATATTGGAAATCAGTTGAATTTTACGGAACATATTGCTCGTTTTCAAACACAATTAGCAGATATAAAGCATAATATTTTAGTAGGCTATAAGTTTTCTACTTTCATCCGCCAACAACAATATAAGGGATTTGAAAACTGGCTGTCTTTTGGCACAAATTATAAGAATATAAAAATTGCTGCCGATATTCGTGCTTTAACCACGCAAGATACTTTGTATAAATCTATGTTTTTGCGCCCAGCAATTACGGTGGCTTATGCCATTTCCAAAGCCAGAGGACTGAGTTTTAGTGCAGGTTTTTATCAAGAAAATAATGTGTTTAGAAATAAGCTAACGAATGTGTTGCAGCCGAATTCCTTTCGCAATAATAATTTCTTATTTCAATTTTTTATGCCAGATACTTCGCGCTGGAATTTTATGCTGGAGTATAAATTTAGAAAAGATATTGAAGTGCGTAACGCTGCTTTTAAAGACTCTACAACTGCGCATACTGTTGAGTTTAGAGGTAGTGCAAATAAACTGAAAAACCAAACATTTAATTGGACATTTACCTACAGAAATTTATCGGTGAAAGATACTACGGTACAGCAAAAGCCGGAGCAGACTTTTTTGGGCAGAACAGAATACGGAGCGCGAATAAAAAAAGGTGTACTTCGGTTGAATTTTATTTATGAACTTGGAGGAGGGCAGGAGCGTGTACGGCAGTTTACTTATGTGCAAGTACCATCGGGACAAGGCTACTACAAATGGATAGATCAAAATCATAATGGCATTCAAGAACTAAATGAATTTGTACCCTCACAATTTAATGATAGTGCACAATATGTTCGGGTGCAAACCGCACTTAATGAATACGTACGTGCCAACTCTACAGCATACACGCAAAACATAACTATCCAGCCTAAAGCGGTGTGGTTTAATCAAAAAGGATTTAAGGGATTTATGGCAAAGCTGACTCTGCAATCATATATGCAAATAAAACGAAAAGTATACAAAGGAAACTTTGGAAAAATGTTTAATCCTTTTGTATTTAACACTTCAGATTCTAATACTATTACGCTAAATTCTAATGTACGTAATTCTTTTATTTTTAATTCCGGCGATCCAATTTATTCGTTCTCTTTTACTAATCAATTGGTGAGCGATAAAGTACTTTTGATAAACGGATTTGATACCCGACGAAGGATGGATAATATTTTGGAAGCTTATTATAATTTGAGTAAAAAATTTACGCTGAATTTTAAATTTATGCAAACAAAAATGTTTTTGGTTTCTGATTATTTTCATGCGAATGACTATAAAGTAAAAGGCTATTATTTGGAGCCTAAGTTTACTTATAATTATAAAACGATGTTGCGCACTTCTATCAATTATGGGTTTACACAAAAGAAAAATGCTGCATCATTAGGTGGTGAAAATACATTAGCCAATAAATTGGAATTTGAATTGCGGTACAGCAAAGCGTTGAAAAATACATTGGAATCTAAGTTCTCATTTGTATTGGTAAAATATTCTGGGGAAAACGGAACTACAAAATCTTATACTATTTTGGAAGGCTTGCAACCCGGAAAAAATTATATTTGGAGTGCAACATATACGAGAAATATTTCGCAAAACTTAGAATTAAGCCTTACTTATGAAGGACGTAAAACCGGCACCGCCAGACTTATAAATACCGGTAGAGCGCAGTTAAGAGCTGTTTTTTAATTATTACATATTTATTGCATTTTCCCAAATTCTTTAGTACATTTAATTTATAAACCAATTTATAAACTATAAAAAATTAAGCGTATGGGAGGTAAATTGAATTTGAAATTTGCTTTTGAATTATCAACAAAAGATGGAAGTCAGCTAAACCCGGATTTAGTATTAAATGTCCAAAATAAAGGAAGTAATTATTTTCAAGGGCATATAAAATTTAAACCCAAAGGAGAGGCCAATTCCCCTAAAGATGAAGTATCGATTACAAAAGATAAAGTTGCTGACGTAAATGGTTCCTTTATTTTAAAAATATGGGTAAATAACGCAGAGGATAACGCAGAATATAACGTCGTCACTATGTATATAGATAGAAATATATACATTAAAAATATATATGATAATAATCCAAATGTTATACATCTAACAATACAAGACACTCCGGCGGCTAAAGATCGTTTAGGCAATACGTCTGCTCGGAAAATTATTATTATAGACAATATGTTCCCGATACATAAAAAATGAGTTTCCTCATTAAGCAATAAACAATCTGATTAATGCATCGGGTTTGTATGGCTTTAGTATAAAAGCATCAAAGCCCAATGTTGCAATTTCTTCATCGCTTAGTGTGGAGAGGGAAGCAGTATTACCTATGATTTTTATCTTGCTGTATTTTTTGTTGCGTCGTATTTGTTGCGTAGTTTCTATACCGTTTAAGTTGGGCATATCCAAATCCATAAAAATAATATCAGGTATTTTTTTGAATAAGAGATGAATTACTTCATTGCCATCCCCTGCTTCCATTATTTTTATCGAGCTATTATATCCCAATAAAATTTCTTTGGCTATTAATCTATTTTCTTCATCGTCGTCTGCAATCAATATTATTTTGTTGTCGAGAGCAGCAGTGTCTATTGTGGCAGGTGTGGTATGTGGTACATTTGCTGTAAGTGCAATTTTATACGGAATGGTAAGGGTAAATGTAGTGCCAGTGTTTACTTTGCTTTTAACGGCAATTTTACCACGCATTAATTCTATTATTTTTTTAGAAATGGAAAGCCCTAAGCCAGTGCCACCAAATTTTCCTTTTATGCTGTCATCAGCTTGCTCAAAGCGTTCAAAAACAGTTGGGATTTTATTTTTGGCAATTCCAATTCCCGAGTCTTGAATTTGAAAAATTACGAAGGTTTCCTCCTTGCGTTCTTGTTTTGTACTTACCGTTATTTTTACACCGCCTACAGTAGTAAATTTAATGGCATTTGCTGCAAAATTCAGCAAAAATTGATATGTCCGAATTTTGTCGCCGTGCAGCAATAGGTTTTTATCGAATTTTTCTATCACATTAAATTGTAAATTCTTCTCTATAGCTTTCGGCTCTAAGGCGTTATAAACATCATGGAGTAAATCGGTAAGTGAAAACTCTGCTGCCGTTAATTCCATTTTCCCCGATTCTATTTTTGAAATATCCAATACATCGTTGATAATGCCCAATAGATTTTCTCCAGAGCGCTGCAATCGGTGTACATAATTATTTTGAATGTCGTTTAAGGATTGCTGCTCCAGTAGATAGCAAATACCGAGAATACTATTGATAGGTGTGCGAATTTCATGGCTCATATTGGCTAAAAAATCATGTTTTACATTCGCCATTTTTTCTGCCGTTTCCTTTTCTATTTTTAAAATATCTAAACGCTTGTTGATTTCTAAATTGTGAATACGCTTTTCTGTTTCGCTGCTCAAATATTCTTCCTTGGTTGCAATTAGTTTTTTATGGTATTCTAGTGCTTCTTTATATTTGTTTTGTCTTTCTAATAAAGTACTTAAAGAGTCATATATGCCTATTAAGTTATATCGAATATTTTTTTCTAAAGAATAGGCTTCTGTTTTTTTTAAAAGTTGCTCGGCTTCTTCTAAACGATTAAATTGTATATATGTATCTGCTAAAATTATTTGGGCTTTTATTATATTTCCACTGTTATTGAGTTGCCCATAAAGTTGTATACTTTTTTTTAAAGCAGCAATAGACTTTTTTTCGTTTGCTTTTTGTTCATAAAGCAAACCATAGTTGGAATAAGCTAACGCTAACGGAGATAATAAATTATTTTCTTGTGCTATTTTGAATCCTATTTTTAAATATTTTTCTGCTTTATCTAATTCATTAAATTCAATCATAATGCCAGAAAAACCTATGGAGAAAGAAGCTATATAGAAGTTTTTTTTTGATTTAATAATATACTCCATTGATTTCTCAACTGCATTAATAGCATCTGTTTTTAAGCGTTGTTTGTGGTATATAAATGCTTGATTCATGTAGGCGCTTGCAATTAATTCCGCATCGTCTATTTTGTACGCATTGTCAATTTGTTCATTAATAATTTCCTGAGCCTTTTCCAAACTACCAATATCATTTTGTATTTTGTATTGAATACTTAATGCATTTATTAGCCTTTCTGTATGGTGGTATAGTTTTGCATATCGTTTTGCAGCTTCAGCATATTCCCATGCATTATTGTAATCTCCAATATCAATATAATATAATGATAAATGTATATTTATTTGGTCTAATATATCATCTCGTTTATGGGTATTTATTAATTTTAAACAACGATTTAATAGCGTTAACAATTCCTCATTGCTCACCCAATTTTCAGAACGCTTTAATTGCAATACAAATTCTTCTGCTTGTTCTATGGTTTCTATCAGTCTCATTTATTTACTCGTTGTTAAATTTAGGTAAAAATAGATTAACTATTTCAGCATCCCCAAAAATGGTGATATATTCGTGTAAATTTACAATCATGCGCAAAACCCTCTTTTTCTTCGTTTTAGTTTGTTTTATTTTCTCTGCTAAAGCAATAGATAATGTTAAAACAAATATACCAACAAATTACTTGGTAAGCTATAATTTGGTCAAATCTCATACCAAAAAATCTATAGCTCAATTATGGAAAAAACATCATATTCCTAAAATCATATTGCCGGTAAAAAATGACGTAGATATTTATGAAATTATTTATAAAGCGAAATGGATAGATAGCAGTTGGATACAATGCTCGGGGCTTTATTATGCACCCAAAGGTGTAGAAAAAGCAGTGCCAATAATGATGTATGGACATGGAACTCAAATCCATAAACAAAGACCAATCTCTGATGAAGATCCACAGCAGGGTATCTGCTTAGGTTTTGCAACTGATGGTTATGCTGCCGCTTATCCTGATTATTATGGAATTGCGAAAGGCGAAAAAGAACATTTATATCAACACGCATGGTCGGAAGCAATGTCGTTTATTTATATGCTATATGCCATAGATGAGCTAGATAAAAAAATTGGATTGAAAACGAATGGTCAGTTATTTCTAACTGGATATTCACAAGGCGGACATTCTTCTTTTGCTGCGCAAAAATATTTAGAAGCACTCCAAGACCCTCGATTTAAAGTTACTGCAAGTTCTCCAATGAGTGGTGCTTATGATATGACTGGCGAACAAGAAAAATACATGTTCCAAGTTTATCCACGTCCGTTTTATTTGCCGTATTTATTAGTGTCTTACCAAGAAGCATATCACGTTTTGGATATCGATAATATCTATAGTATTTTCAAACCACCTTTCGATACATTGTTGCCAAAATACTATGCAAACAATAATGATAAAACATTAGATGATTTAGATAAAATAATGCCGAAAATACCCGCTGAAGTAGTAGTAGATTCTTTAGTACATGTATATAAAACTACTCCAAACTTTCCTTTTACACTGCGTTTAAAAGAAAATAGCTTGGTAGATTGGAAACCACAAGCGCCAGTGCAATTGTGTTATTGTAAAGGCGATAGAGAGGTAAATTACAAAAACTCGGAAGTGGCATATAATAATATGAAAGCCTTAGGTGTAACCAAAATAAAACTAAACAACCTAAGTGATTATTTAGATCATAATACCTGTGCCGTTTTTGCGGTAATGGCAACTAAATATTACTTCGATAGATTTAGAGATAATGGAGATAACCCAGAGATGAAAGACGTGCCAAAATTTAAAAAGGCATTAGCCAATGTGATTAAAAAGAAAGAAGAAAAAAAATATAAAAACTCAAAAGTTGACGGTATTCGTTATTAAGAAGCACCGTTAAGTATATTCTACAAAAATGGTCAGATAATAAAATGTCTGACCATTTTTTTTGTTATTTTTTTATAAATTTATACGATGAAGATTAAAATATGTGGAATGAAATATCCTGAAAATATTCAGGCGGTTTCTAACTTATTTCCCGATTATTTAGGTTTTATTTTCTACGAGCCTTCTAAGCGTTTTGTCTTGGGAAATAATCATACAATTTTTTCTGATTATATGCTTAAAGAAGCTATTAGAGCACAAAAAGTAGGTGTATTTGTAAATGAGCAGATAAAAAATGTAATTCATCTTGCTACTACCTTTGATATGAACCTACTGCAATTGCACGGAGACGAATCTCCGGAATATTGCGAACAACTGCACTATTTAGGATTTCCGATAATAAAAGCTTTTGGCATACATGAACAATTCGATTTTGCTGTATTAGATGAATACGCTGATGTATGTGATTATTTTTTGTTTGATACAAAAGCCAAAGAATATGGCGGCACTGGAAAACATTTTGATTGGAACTTATTAAAGCAATATAAATTACCTAACCCAATTTTCCTTTCCGGTGGTTTGGAACTTGACGACATTACAACTATTCACGATTTAATAAAAGATATCCCTATTCATGCCTTAGATTTTAATAGTAAATTGGAAAATGATTTTGGCTTGAAGGATATAGCAAATAGCAAAGCTGTTATTGAAGCCGTTCATTCTACTTTTTTGAATAAATAAGATGTCAGCAACAAAAAACAAATACCAAGTAAACGAACATGGCTATTATGGTCAGTTTGGAGGAGCATATATTCCCGAAATGTTGTATCCAAATATTGAAGAATTACGCCAAAAGTATTTAGAAATTATTTATGATGAATCTTTTCAACAAGAATTTCAATCCTTGCTAAAAGATTATGTGGGCAGGCCAACGCCTTTGTATTTTGCCAAACGATTGTCAGCCCATTTTAACACCAATATTTACTTGAAAAGGGAAGACCTTTGCCATACCGGCGCACATAAAATTAACAATACAATTGGGCAAATTTTATTAGCAAAACGTTTGGGAAAAACTCGAATTATAGCAGAAACTGGAGCCGGGCAGCATGGTGTAGCAACAGCTACGGTTTGTGCTTTAATGAACTTGCCTTGTATAGTATATATGGGAGAA
>CAZXRF010000012.1:0-64826 GCA_964642875.1 uncultured Chitinophagales bacterium
CCTTGACAGCCCATGCCGCGCCCCCAGAAAAAAGGCTTTCTTTTTTCTTTTTTTTTGCCGTTTTTTTTCTTTGTTTCTTTTGGGTTTATGGGTGATGCGCGAAATGCGAAGCATTCACGAGCACCTTAAAAATAAACATATCGAGTAATCGCAGCGCATGCCTGCCGTAGGCATGGAGCACAAAAATTAATGCTCATACTATGCGTACCGTACAGCTCAAAACATTTAACAAAAATTTCAACTACGAAGGTCATTTTTTTCTTTATCCTAAACAAAGGAATGAACAGCGGAAAACCAATGAAAATCGCTTGTTCAAATTGTTTTATCTGCATCGCAGATACCGAAGAACAAAAAGAACAGTTGTACTGGCTCTGCTCTGCTTTGTGGTATTCAAAATCCTTTCATTACTACCTAAAAGGTTCTGTAATTCCATTTATCACCATAGATGATATAAAGGAGTGCCTTTCCAAATCCCTGCTTAAACCCAATCAAAATAAAGCAGATTTTATTGCAGCCATTAACCAAGCCAAAAAGTTTGAAGAATTAGAAAATATCTATGAAAAAAACTTGCAGCTTATTCGCCAAGCAAGAAGAGCCATTTTCTACAAAAGGCACTTTTTATAAAGGTACATAAGCCATACATAAGTCATATATAAGCCATGCATGATTGCACCTAATACCGACTATATATGTAAATTATAGAAAATAAAAAATCCTGCAATAAATGCAGGATTCAAAACCATACTTCACAAAACTAACTATGCACCCGTAGATGGGTTTCGCCCTTGACGCTTTGCACGTCTCTGGCTACTAACTTTAATCACCAATTGGCTCACTCTTTAATTTTTTCCTTTTCTCCGCTGCAAGCTTTCTGCGCTCTTCAAGGCTCATAGACCTTGCACCAGTTGACGGATTGCGTCCATCTCTTTTACATCTTCTATAAATTGCAGTAGATAATTGCATCTTAAAATACATTATCAATTACTAAACAATTGCCAGAAGAAAATTTGTAATAATTTCCGTTCACCTCTTGAAAAAACTCGATACCAATGCAATGCAACACGGAAACATCACCTGTCATTACTGTTCCAACTGGAAGTGCTACGTCTAAATTTTCACCTGCATATGGAGTATTTAAAGGGTTAAATGCACCATATGTAGTATTACTCATTTCATTTAATGCAGCATTACTTGGCTCGTATGTTTTAGTGGTATCGTTATAAACGAAATCAGAAACAACTCCAATTGCATTGATAAATCTAAAATGCGTTGCGCCAGCTGGTGCATTCAAATAATCTGTTGGATTAACTGCAACAGTAGTTAAGTTTGCTGTCAATCTATCTACTGTATTAGTAGTTGCGTAAGGTATATATACAACACTTGCAAAAGATACATTTTTATCAAAACCAAAATTGTATAAATATACACGTTGTGTACTAATTTCTACTTTACGAATACCACGCGCTTCAGTACCATCTTCTAAATTTATTCTTTTCATGATGGAAGTTAAACGACCAGTACACTGTGGGTCAGTCATACCATTTAATACTTCAGATAACGCTATTCTAATTGATTTTCCTGCTTTGGCGCATCCACCAAATTCGTTCATGTTTTCTCGTGTTCTTTGAAACTCTGGTGCAGTCTTTACTTGTTGGTCAGTCGGACCACCAATAAGACCAGCAAAATAACCTACTTGCCCTTTAATTTTGAAGTGTCGTACATCACCTAATGTTCCAGTGTATTTTACGAGTCCTCTTTGTTTTGCCATTTTTTTATTATTTAAATTGTTTAAAAATTATTTACAACCATTACAGTATTTACTTCTTTTTCTTGCAGTATATGATCGCCAAAGGTTTGGCGGACAAACACCAACCATTCCACATTTCCAAAGTCCTTTTTTCTCATTTATAGCCAATACCATCATTGATTTTAATAAAGTATCATTGCTATATTGCTGGTAATTCCACGCCAATCCATTTCTTATAAGTGTACTATCTAATCGTTGATTATTTAGCCAAATATCAGCCAATACTCTTCCATATAAATCATTTCCTATACTATCGTATAGAACTACTTTGCCCAAAATCAGTTGACTAACATAAATACCTGATAAAAAACCAAATGCTTGTTTACTTTCTGGAGCATCAACATTTTTCAATCTTACTGTAAAATCTTTATTCTCTTTTCTTAAAACGTAAGTATCACCATCAATAATTCTAACAACTCTTGCACTGTCGTTTGCTATTATTTTAAATGAAATAAAAACCGCAGAAATGATAAATAATATTTTGAAAAATTGAATCATGAACCAAATATAATATGCAATAAAATGCCTATCAAATATGGACTTCCGAAGTATTCCGTTACTGCCGATATTTCCTTTCTATTCTAATTATTCCTGTTATATATTTTTGTATATTTGTATAAATAATAAAATTGCAAGTACGTTATGGAAAGAATTTGTATTTATCCAAAAGATGTTCAGATAGTAACTGGTAAAAGTGAACGTTGGGGTCGTGAAATTATTAAGAAGATTAAATCTAAGTTTAATAAAGAAGACCATCAACTAGTAACAATCGATGAATTTTGTACTTATTTTGGATTAGAAGAAAATAAAGTAAAACAGCTTCTTAGGTATTAAAATACTTATATAAGAATGAATATCTCTAAAAAAGATACTATGGTTGGATACCTGCGTGGGAATTAAAACCTAATAAAATAGCCACTTTACAATCATTAGTCGTTACTGTTGGTTCAAGCAGTGAAACGTTCAAAACCCCTTTTAATTCATATATCTTGCTCAATCTTTCAATAATTTGGTTCGATAACTGTCCTCTACGGGCTACCAAAAAATGCTTCCAACTTTGGAAGCATTTTTTATTACTTCTAATAATATTCTTTAAAACAATTAAGTAAACAGATAAATAAGTTAGATTCAAGTTTCAAATGCAACTTTTGTGGTTAGAATTTTATTCCACGAATAGTTACGTGTATAACAAACCTAACTTCAAGATTTTTTTTATAGGAATATCAACAACTCAAATTAAAAACTCAAAAATTACGCAACAGCTGATACTTTAAATCAATTTAAAAAATAGTAAGTATCATTCTTTTTTCTTATTGCTATTATAAATTCATGTATGATTGCAAGGTATTTATATCGATTTTATTCGTTATATCTATTATAACAATACAATTTGATAATCCAACAACAACAAGGGTTCCAATTCCCTATCTCAATTTATCCAGTAAAAAAAGATAAAGCACAACACGATAAATTAATGCAGTTGGTAGAGCAAATAGTACAAGCCAGACAGCAACGTCAAATTTACAATTGAAATGAAATATCGGAAAAAGATGTATTGAATTTCTCGAAAATACTAGTGGTAATAAATAAAAAGCAATATTGGAATAAAAGTTTCCTTTCTAAACTATACGAATTTTACTTTTAAACATTTATTTCCGACAGTATTGTTTTATTAAATCATACGCACCGTAGTCTTGTAATTCTCCGGCTTTACTCCAGTCTTTACAGGCATTTTTAAAATCTCCTTCATGCCCTTCAGCCATTCCTCGGTTCAGGTAAGCATCCGTTAAGTTAGGGTTTAATTGTATGGCTTTATCAAAATATAAAATAGATTTTTTTTCGTTTCCTAGCTTATCTTCTACTATAGCTATATTGTAATATATATCCGGAAAGCTAGGGTTTAGAGTTTCAATTTTATTAAAATCAAACAATGCTTCTTTTAGCAGACCTAAATCACCTTCTGCTATTCCACGGTTGAGATATGCATACAGATAAGTAGAATCGATAGAAATAGTAGTGTCAAAATCTAAAATAGCACCTTCATAATCTCCTAATTTTCCTTTGGCAATTCCTCTGTTGTAATATGCATCAAAAAAACGGGGAGTTAAAGTAATGGCTAGTGAAAAATCTTGAATGGCGGAAACATAATCAGCAGCATTATAATATGCAATACCTCTACTATTTAATGCTTTTGCATTAGTGGAATCTAATAGCAATGCTTTACTGTATTGCTGTATTGCACCGGAATAGTTACCAGATTCATTTTTTTTAAATCCATCTTTGTAATAATCTTCTTGGGTTTGTGCCTGTCCATTATTTAGCCAAATAAACAATAATAAGGTGGAGATTATGCCTATAGTTTTCATATCGATAGTTTATGTAAATTTAGACTCCGATACGATGAAGTAGTTACAAACAAATGCTAAAATAGGGTAAAAAATAACATTATTTATCTGTTGCGGTACAGTACTTAGCAATAGCGCGTTTTGCTTTTTCATATCCAAGCTCCATCGCTTTAGTCCAATCAGCACAAGCATCTGTGTCATTATCATCATAATAGTAATAATCTGCTCGATTGCTATAAGCTTCTGCATAATTTTGATTTAAGGAAATAGCTTTAGAATAATCTTCTAATGCACCCTCCTCTCCCGAATAATACTTGCAAAGTCCTCGGTTGTTATAGGCATCTGCATAATCTGTTTGTAGTTCGATAGCTTTACTGCAATCAGCAATAGCATCTTGGTAGTTTCCAGCTATTCGTTTAGAAATTCCACGATTCAGAAAATATTCTGCAATGGTACTATCTAATTCTACAGCTTTTTCAAAATCGAGTAATGCGCTTTTTGTTTCTCCGATGATATTTTTTGTTTTTCCTCTTAGATTATAAGCTGCTTTATCGGTATTATTAAGTGCTATCGCTTCTGTAAAATCTCGTATAGCTCCGGTATATTCACCCAATCGATACATTAAAAGCCCTCGATTGAAATAGGCATCGTGTGTGGGTTTATTTAAAATTGAAGTATTTAACTGTTGTAACGTATCCAAATAGGAAGAGGAAGGTGAAGTGCTTTGAGCAAGTGCTATAGTCGTCTGCAAGAAACACACAGCTATTGTGGTAATAAGGAAAGATTTAAATCTGTTCATAGTAGTAGTAGTAATTAGATTCTAAAAATAATAAAATTATCAGATAAGTATATTAGTCTGGAATAATCTATTGTAAAAATAATATTAGCTTTCTGAGAGTTCTACAAAGATATCCCAAAGTATTTCGTAGGGTATAATTTCCCATTCAGCAATAATAGAGTTGTTTTGTTTTCTAAGTTCAAATAATTCATTACTATCAATTTTCAACATTTCTTTAGCATTAAAACCTAATTTTTCTGCTTTCAACAAGATGCTTAAAAACAAATGATTTCTTTTGTATGTGTTATCATTTAAGTACCTGGAGCGGTATATGCGAAGTGCATCTATTTTAGAGAAAATAAGATTATAATCTTTACGTGCAGCATTAAATAGTATTTCAACTACACGAATAGCGAAATTAAAACCAGATTTATCTTTTGAATTTAAAGGAACATCGTTTAAAAATTTAGGTAAGCTAAATTTATAATCCCCTTTATTCCAATAATTATCCATAAATACCAAATAGGCATGGTAAATTTTCCAGCGTTCGGTGAGCTGGGCTACTTGTCGTTTATACGATTTATTGCTTTGTACGCTTTCATATACCTCATAAGCTTTTTCCAAATTCTTGGCTTGCAAATAAAGTTTAAATTCAATCTCTTTTAATACATACCAATTATAACTTGTATCTGCAATTTTTATCCTATCTTCTGAATTAATTAAAGCTATACCTTTTATATATTGCCGAGAAAACAAAAAAGTTTTTGCTCTATACAATAAGATTACAAAACGTCGAGTGTTAGTTACCATTTCAGGTTTTTGGAGAAATAAAGCATCTGCTTCTTCACACAAATCTAATATTTTTTCAAATTCATTATTATTTTCATAATATATAAATGCTAAATATATATAATAAAAATCAATTTCAGGGTTATTTATTTCTTTTCTTAATTCATAAAATTGATTTAAATTTTCTTTTACTTCATTTAAAAGTTCTTGAGTAATAGGGGCTTGTCTATTAAACTCTACAGCCACTTTCATATAGAGATATTTTGAAAATTGTTCTTTCTGTGCTAAATCTAAAAATTTTAGATATTTTTCTTCTTCTTCAGCCATTGATTTTTTATCTCCTTTTAAACTGAAATATGAGATTAAATAGAAAGAATAATTTTTCAATATGTCATAAAAATTATACTTTAAAGCTTTAGCGTAGTTATCTTTTACCAATTCAAAAACCAATTTATTGGTACCGGTAAGTTTTATAATTATTTCAATAGTTTGATTATGGGTGAGACACTCATAATATGCTTTTACTACATCACTGTTTGATACTTCATCAATATCAAAAAGGAGAATGGATTTTAAGAGTTTAGATTTAAACCTAGATTTAAGTTTTCTGAATTTTGCATCTTTTTCATTACTGTCATATAGATATTTTGCAGCGGATAAATCATCTTTAATACTACCATTTTCTAAGCCTTCGTATAGTTTTAAGTATAAATTTGAAGCACCTTGGCTTAAAAGTGTCTTATCTAAGACATCTATTTTTGATAATCGCTTACGATTAACAATTTTTACTAATTCTTTTAATGCTTCCATAGCGTCACATTTATAAAATTAATTACAGCATGAACTCATTAAAAATTAATGCTTTATAATTTACTTAGCAATATAGTTCTTTTTTTAGCAAGTCACAAGAATATATCCTAAGGAGTTGACGATAAATAAAACTAAATGCAACTTTGAATCGTGAAGTGCTATTTCTATTTAAAAAGTTAGTAATACTCAATATTATTTACTTTTTATAGACCTTTTAAGAACGTATAACCCAATTAAAAGTAGTATTTCAGAACATAATTTTAACCCACAGCTAAAAACCCATGTCACAAATAATGAAATAAAAACCCAACAAAATCACATATAACTGTATGTATATCAAGTAATTGGTATTACATAAACTATAAAACACATTATTATAGCAGGTCACTCTTTTTAAAAAAGTGTGATTTTTCTATTAAAATAATGTTCTCATATTTGTTGTACAAAACACGCAAAAAATGGGAATTATAGTAGCTTTAATCCTCGCATTATCAGCGAGCAAAAATGGAGGAATTGATCCAACAGGAGGTTTCACAAAAAACCAAGAAACAACAGTAAATGCCAATAGAAATGGTGGAATAGACCCTACTGGTGGTTTTACATCAAAACAAGCAACACAAGAAAAATCTTATGCCGGAGGCATTGACCCTACTGGAGGGTAATATCCAAATTTTATTTCATACCCCCTTATTTATAATAGTCTTATTATAATATAAATAGTTAGTAGTTTAGTTCTTAATCGGAGTGGTTTCGCCACTCCGTATTTTTTTTGCATTGTATTGAAATCAACTAAGTGCCTAAAATTAAACTATATAGGAAGTTTCATTGAAGTTTCTATCATATTAGATGTAGCTTTTGCCAGAAGATGATTTTGAGCATTGTATAATTCTGCTTTTATATGTAATACACTTTTGCCAGCGCGTACAATTGTACCTTCAGCCCATATAATTTCTCCAGATTTTGCTGGTTTTAGAAAATCTACATTCATATTAATAGTAGCAAAACCATTGGGGCGACCTAAGGTAAAACTTACAGAACCCATTACCTCATCTAAAATTGTTGCCATAATGCCTCCGTGCATAATTCCTAATGGATTTAACATATAGGATTCTACTTTAAATTCCATTTTTACACGTCCTTCTTCAACTTCTATGACCTTTGTGTGCAACCAATCCATCAATGGATATTCATATTGCCATTTATCTTTCTGAATTTGTTGTTGTAAGAATTGCACTCTTGAATTATTCATAATATAATTATCTAAAAATCAAACAATTACTTCATCTTTATTAAATTCCGAAGTTAAATGGAATTGTATCTCCGGATAATCTTGCTTTGTAAGTCGAAGTATCCATTCAGAACTTGCTAAAAATACAGGATTATCATCTTTGTCATAAGCTATGTAATTAGATTTAGTGCGTATAAATTCACTTAGTTTTTGAGAGTTTTCAGAAGTTACCCAACATGCTTTGTAATATTGCAGTGGTTTGAACTGACATGAAGCACCGTACTCATGTAAAAGTCTGTATTGAATTACTTCAAATTGTAAATCACCAACAGTACCTATTATTTTAGCTTGTGTGGTATGTACGGTAAATAATTGTGCTACGCCCTCTTCTGTAAGCTGTCGAATACCTTTTTCCAATTGTTTTGTTTTCATTGGATCGGTATTCACTAATTCTTTAAAAATTTCAGGAGAAAAACTCGGAATACCTTTAAAGTGCATCATCTCTCCTTCTGTAAGGGTATCTCCTATTTTAAAATTTCCGGTATCATTTATACCAATTACATCACCAGGATAAGCGTCTTCTACAATATTTTTATCAGAAGCCATAAAAGTTACTGGATTGCTAAATCTCAGTTCTTTTTTTAATCGGGTATGATAGAAAAATTTATTCCGTTCAAATTTCCCTGAACATACTCTCAAAAAAGCTATTCTACTTCGGTGATTAGGGTCGATATTAGCATGAATTTTAAACACAAAACCGGTCATCTTTTCTTCTTCGGGCATCACTATGCGAGTGTCAGTATTTCTGCCGCGCGGCGACGGTGCTATGCGGATAAAAGTTTCCAATAACTCGCGTACTCCAAAATTATTAACTCCTGAACCAAAAAATACTGGAGCTATTGCACCTGTTTTATAATCTTGTTCGTTAAATGTTTCATATACTCCATCTATTAAATCAATATCTTCACGTAATTTGTCAGCATCGCGCGCTCCTACTTGCTTATCTAAATCAAGATCATTCAAATCGTCAATACTTACAAATTCTTCTTCCACTTTTGTACCGGATGCTCTAAATAAATTCAGTTGTTTATCGTATAAATTATACACCCCTTTGAAATGTGTACCACTATTTATGGGCCATGACAAAGGGCGAACTTTTATTAAAAGTTTTTGTTCTAATTCATCTAATAAATCAAATGGATCTTTACCATCTCTATCCATTTTATTTATAAAAACAATTACTGGTGTACTGCGCATTCTACACACTTCCATTAATTTTTCTGTTTGTGCCTCTACCCCTTTCACACAATCTACTACTAATATTACGCTATCCACTGCAGTAAGTGTTCTGTAAGTATCTTCCGCAAAATCTTTGTGACCGGGTGTATCTAATAGGTTTATCAAAGTATTTTGATACTCAAACGTCATTACGGAGGTAGCCACGGAGATACCACGTTGTTTTTCTATTTCCATAAAATCGGACGTAGCCGATTTTTTTATTTTATTAGATTTTACTGCACCTGCAGTTTGTATAGCTCCACCATACAAGAGGAATTTTTCGGTAAGTGTTGTTTTACCAGCATCAGGGTGAGAGATAATTGCAAACGTTTTTCTTCTTTTAATTTCATCAGATATTGAAGCCATAATGCAAAAATACGGCGATTGTGGCTCTTGTCTTAATAGAATTAAAAATTTAATTAGCAATTAATAAATACACGAAGTAAAAAACCACACTAAACAATTTACAAAAGATTGATTTTTACTAAGTTTTTATAGCTTTTTATACATGAATTGCTTAATTTCAAAAGCTAAAAATAATGAATGATTAGGCTTTCACACTTCAAACTCAGTTTATTTCTTTTTATCGCTTTAAGCACACTTTCTGCTTCTGCTACACATATAGTAGGAGGTGTAATGAACTATAGCTATTTGGGTAATGATAAGTTTGAAATATCACTATACGTATATAGAGATTGTATTCATGGTATTCCTCCGTTAGATGACCCTGCAATTATTCGTATTTGGGATGGCGTAGCGGAGCAATATAGTTTTGTAAATGTACCTTTTGATGATACCTTGCCGCCATTGCCGCCTGATGCTTGTGCGCAAATAACTACACCTGTTTGTGTAAATTGGACGAGATATAGAGATACACTTATACTACCTCCAAACGATTTGGGATATACTATTTATTACCAGAGATGTTGCCGCAATAATACTATTCAGAATCTTACCTATAATTCAAGAGGAAATGGTGCTATGGACTGGGGTGCAACCTATTCAATAAATATACCACCTTCGTCTGCGCAAGGGCAAAATATCGTCAATAGTTCACCCGTTTTTAAAAATTATCCGCCTGTTTATATTTGTGTAAACAAACCTATTAATTATGATAATAGTGCAATAGATGCTGATGGTGATTCTTTAGTGTATAGCCTGTGTACGCCGTATTCTGGCGCATACCCTAATGATCCACTCAATTATTATTCAGAGGAAATACCTCCATTTGAGGAAGTGCAATGGGCACCCGGATATAGCGTAAATAATATGCTAGGGGGTACTGCTCCTTTACAAATTAATCCAAAAACGGGTATACTTACAGGAACTCCGAACTCGATGGGGCAATTTGTTGTAGGAGTTTGTGTTGATGAATATAGAAAAGGAGAACTACTTACACATACCACCCGTGATTTTCAATTCAATATTATTGATTGCAATTTGCAGGTTGTTAGTAGTTTTTTTGCCCCAAAAGTCCAATGCAACAACTTTACAGTAGATTTTCAAAATCAGAGTAGTGGCGCCACTGATTATAAATGGT
This sequence comes from uncultured Chitinophagales bacterium, assembly GCA_964642875.1. Classification (GTDB taxonomy): domain Bacteria; phylum Bacteroidota; class Bacteroidia; order Chitinophagales; family JADIYW01; genus JADJSS01. The sequence goes on from CAZXRF010000012.1 coordinate 10,576, forward strand.
ATTTTGGAGATGGCGATTCATCTACAGCAATAAATCCGTCACATACTTATAGAGATACGGGAAAGTATATTGTAACTTTAATGAGTATCAATACAATAACAAATTCATGTAAAGCAGAATATACACAAGATATTTCTATTCAGTACAAAAAAATTAATGCTGATTTTGTTTCCTCTGCTGCTGCTTGTTTATCAGCAAATGACTCTATTCGATTTTTTGACAGAAGTACTGATGCTTTCAATATTGTAAATTGGAAATGGAATTTTTCTACCGGAGATTCTTCGTTACAAAAAAATCCAGCAGTGATTTATAATGGCAGTGATTCCATAATTACGGCGACACTTACTGTTACTTCTACTAATGGATGTACGTCAAGTAATACTAAATCCATTCGATTGTATCCAAAGCCTAATTATACCTTAAATCATATTATTACAAAATGTACAAATATTGGTGACGCACAAATTTTGCTAAATATGAGTGGTAATAATATTTTCAAGTGGTCACCCGCAACGGGCTTAAACAATGCAAATTTACAAAGTCCCACAACTAACATCAATAATAATATTACCTATTTTGTAACTATAAAAACCCCCTTAGCAAACGGTGATACTTGCGTTCAATACGATAGTGTACAAATACAAACGATTAATACAGTACAAATAAATACATCTGATACATTAAGAATTTGCAATGATTCTGTACGACTTTATGTGCCTTTATCAGCGGGGCAGTCAGTTATTTGGTCCACATCTAGTACATTTAATCCCATCATTGGAAACACTGCAAATATTAGTGTTTTACAAACCAATTCAGAACAAAAATATTATGTACAAATTACAGCAAAAGATTGTAATGCTATAGATAGTATCTTTGTAATGTACAATGATACCATTCCTACAATTACGATTGCTAAATCTATATTACAATGCTCCAGTCATGTAAATTTAAACGCAACTATCAATTACCAAACTCATGTAGTATGGTCAACCAATAATTCTTTTAATCCCATACTATCAAACAACACTTCTTTAACCACTACACAATTATCAAAAACCGTAAAATACTACTTGAAAGCAGATTATAAAACTTGTAGTAATATCGATAGTGTAAAGGTAACTATACAAGACACACTGCCTTTAATTTCATTAAATGATACCCTGAATTTTTGTGGTGGAAATATAATTACTATCAATGCAACAGTTCGTAAATTCACCTCTCTATTTTGGTCTGATAAGCCTGATTTTAGTACTAACATCGGCAACTCATCTACACTTACAATTGCGCCTATGGCAGCAACAAAGAAATATTATATCAAAGCATTTTATAGAGATTGTTCGGTGATAGATAGTATTATTGTAAATTACAACAACACTCCTCCAGCTATTGTATTAGAAGACAGTATTTTTTCCTGTAACAGGAACATCCAATTGCAAGCAATAGTTACGAATGAACAACAAATTTTATGGTCAACAAATCCAGACTTCAGTAATGTCATTTCAACAAATCCATCTTTAGATATAACACAAACTAACAACATTCAAAAATATTATTTAAAAGCAATAAATGGTTTTTGTACTGCAAAAGATAGCATTACTGTTAAGGTACAAAATGCCACACAAATATTGCTAAATGACACCTTGCTAGTTTGCGCAGATTCAGTGAGGATACATGCCGATATTACAAACTTTGACTCCTTGCATTGGGCTACAACACTAGATTTTACTACAATTATAGCTAATACACCAAATATTGTAATTGCACAAACAGAGGTGAAAAAAATGTACTATTTGAAAGTATTTAACGCAGGATGTGAATCCATTGACAGTGTGCTCGTATTTTATAGTAATGAAGCACCGACAATCAGTTTATCATCACCAGTTAATTTCTGCTCTGATACAGTATTTGCTTATGCTTTCGCCAATCCATACACCGAAGCGGAATGGTACGACAGTAGAGATTTATCGCATCTTATCGGCACAAATCTCACCTTACAAATCACTCAACCTGTAGGGGAACATTGGTATTATTTCAGCGCAAAAAATAATTATTGTACCGCATTAGACAGTATTAAGATAATTAATAATGCAATAAAATATCGAAAACCAGAAATTGCTGTGTGTATTGGCGAAAAAGCTAACATCTGGCTGCAAGTTCAATCGATTACAGATTATAAAATAACATGGAAATTTGCACAAGATACAATTATCACTTCTCAAGTTGATTCCATTTCGTTTTCTCCTACTTCTACACAAACAATTTATTTCAAAATAGAAAATACAGGAAATTGCATCGTAGAAGACAGCCTAATTATTTCAGTTTATCAAACCCCTATCCTGCGCGCAACAGTTGATAAATCTGTAATTTACGGTGGACAGCAAGTACAATTAAATGCAACACAAAACAATAATTATACGTACCATTGGATGCCTACTGAGGTGGTATCCTCTACATCAATTTACAACCCGACAGCTAGTCCGACGCAAACTACTACTTTTTCTATTATTGTAACAGATAACAATACCTGCAACAATAAAGATACAGTAACCGTAATTGTTTTAAATGCAGATTGCTCTTCTAATTCCATTTATATACCCAATGCATTTTCACCAAATGGCGATGGTATAAATGATGTATTTAAAGTAAGATCATTAATACTAAAAAATATGCACTTAGAAATTTATGATAGATGGGGAAATAAAGTTTTTGAAACAAACGACATTAATGACGGGTGGAATGGCACCTACAAAGGACAACAGGCAACAGATGATACTTATGGATATTATTTCTCTGGAGAATGTTTGCAGGGAAATAAGATTACATTAAAAGGAAATGTAACGCTCCTAAAATAAAAAAATACTACAAAAGTATAGATTTATATTTTTACAATAAATCAATTAAAAACGATGAAAATAGTCAAAACCATATTACTACTTTTCTTTACTCATTTTCTATTTGCAGAAAATAAAATTACAACAAAATTAGATTTTGTAAAAAATGAAGGGCAATGGGAAAGTCAAATTTTATATAAAGTTGACTTACACGGTGGCGGCTGGGCATTCCTAGAAAACAATGGCATTACTTATAAATTTTTAGACAAAAAAGAAAATCATCCAACAAAAAACAAACATGCTGAAACAATAAAAGGACATGCTTTTAAAGTAAAATGGGTAAATGCAAATCCACAACTAAAAGCTGAAGGACAAGACAAAGAACTCTATTATAATAATTATTTTTCGAGCAACGATAAAAGCAAATGGAAATCCAATATTGGAATTTATCAAACAGTATTTTATAACAATGTATACCCCAATATCGACTTTAAAATTTACAGTGAGAACTCGTCCATCAAATCAGATTACATCATACACAAATCAGGCAATCCAAACGATTTAAAATTTGTATATGATGGCTTAGAGGATATCTCTATAGAAGAAAATGGAAGATTAAAATTAACCACTTCTATCAATACTATCTATGAACTTAAACCCTACGCTTACCAAATAATAAATGGAGAAAAAAAAGAGATAGCATGCAGATATGCATATCAAAATAAAATGCTAACTTTTATATTACCGAATGGATATAATAAAAATTACGATTTAGTAATTGACCCAACATTGATTTTTTCGACATACTCGGGAAGTTTTTCGGACAATTGGGGTTCTTCCGCCACGCACGACAATAATGGAAATATGTTTTTAGGTGGAATTGCTTTAGGAGCTGCGTACCCTACTACTGTTGGTGCATTCCAAACTAATTTTAACGGTGGAGATGGTAGTGAGCCAACAGACATAGTTATCACCAAATTTAACGCTACCGGTAGTGCAAGGTTATATTCCACATATTTAGGTGGAAGCTCCAATGAGTTATTAGCAAGTTTACTTTGCACTCCAAATAACGAATTGATTGCCGTGATGACTACAAGTTCTTTAGATTTCCCTACAACATCAAATGCGTATAGTAAAACATTTAATGGTGGTTCATTTTTAATTGCGTATGATATTTTTATGCCGAATGGTTCAGATTTGGCTATTGCAAAATTTAATGACAATGGAACTGCACTAATCGGCTCTACTTACTTTGGAGGTACTGGAAATGATGGCACTAATTTAGGTGCATTCACTGCCTTTAATTATGGCGATCAATCGAGAAGTGACGTGGCTATTGACAATTCAGGAAATATTTATGTTACTTCTACCACAAATTCAACGGACCTACCTAATACTGCGGGAAAAGCACAACCAGCATTCGGCGGTGGGGAGTCAGATGGATTTATAGCAAAATTAAATGCCGATTTATCTGCTTTGTCATGGGCAACCTATTATGGCGGAGCCGATGCTGATGTTGCATACAGTATGTCTATAGATAAAAGCAATAATATTTTTATTTGCGGAGGTACCTCTAGTACCGATTTACCAAATGTAAGAAACGGGTTACATCCAAATTTTATAGGTGGTGTACTAGATGGATATGTAGCTAAAATAAATAATGCAGGAACTTCCATACTTGCATCTACATACTTAGGAACTTCAGATTATGACCAAGCCTTTATTCTCGATTTAGACAACAACGATAATGTTGGCATATTTGGACAAACACTCGGAAACTATCCAGTAAGCAACGGTGTATATTCGAATATTGGTGGCAAGCAATTTATTCAAAAACTAAATAATAACCTAAACTCAAGTATTTTTTCTACCGTTTTTGGAAGTGAAAATTCTCCTAACGTTAACATTACTCCAACTGCATTTCTCATCGATGTTTGTAATAATATTTATGCAGCAGGATGGGGCGGAAATGTCAACTATTCTGGAAATACAGACAGTATGCCTGTTACCTCAGATGCCTATAAAAAAACTACAGATGGAAGCGATTTTTACTTAATTAATTTAAATGCAAATGCAAGTAGTTTAAAATACGCAACTTATTTTGGCGAAGACGGCGGAATCGGCGACCATGTAGATGGTGGCACCAGTAGATTTGACAAAAATGGAATAATATATCAAGCTGTTTGTGCAAGTTGCGGAGCTACCAATGCTTTTCCAATTACGGCAGGCGTTGTAGGGCCGGACAACAATTCTAATAATTGCAATATGGCTGGTTTTAAATTCAAATTTGATTTAACAGCATTACAAATCATCTCAGCAACAGCTTCGCCCGAAAGTGGCTGCGCTCCACTAAAAGTAAATTTTTCTTATACCGCTTCCGCACCTGGTTCAGACTTTTTTTGGGATTTTGGTGATAATACAACTACTACAAATCAATATCCAACACATACCTATAACAATGCAGGTACTTATACCGTAAGGTTTATAATTAAAGACCCCAATAACTGCAATCCAATTGATTCAACAACATTAAAAATATCTGTTGGCACTAAGCAAACTACTATAATTGATAGCACTATTTGTCAAGGGCAAACGGTGACAATTAACCAACAACAATTTACTACTTCGGGTACGTATCGTATTATTCTTAAAAATGCATTTGGGTGTGACAGTATCATTCAACTTATATTAAAAGTGAATGATGCAAAAGAAAATCATATTACTACTACGATTTGCAAAGGGAATAGCATTACAATTGGCAATCAGCAATTTTCCCAATCAGGAAATTACACCATTCCGTTAACATCAACTACAGGCTGTGATAGTATTATTCTCTTAACCCTTCAAGTTAGCGACACCATATTTACATCACTACAAAAAACAATATGTGTTGGACAAAGTTATGCTATTGGTAATAACACTTATTTTCAATCCGGAAATTATTCAATTCCATTTAAAAGTTTTGGGGGATGTGATAGTGTTGTAAAACTAAAGTTGACTGTTGTTGACACTATTAAACAATATGTACAACAAAATATCTGCAATGGCGATAGCATTAAAATTGGAACTACCGTAATACATACCGCCGGAGATTATATAATTCCATTACTTTCTTATGCCGGATGTGATAGTGTAGTGTATTTATCACTTTCAGTTTTAGAAAACCCAACTTCGGAATTACAGAAAGAAATATGCCAAGGTACAACCTACAATATCGGCAATCAAACATTTACAAATACTGGAGAATATTTTATTCATCTGCAAGCAAGCAATAGTTGTGACAGTATCATAAAACTTACTTTAACGGTAAATCCATTACCAAAAATTAATGCAGTGGCAGATAAAAACAATGTATATCTTAATGACCAAGTACAACTTAATGTTTTGACAGAAGAAAACCTAAATTATAATTGGATGCCATCGGATATTGTAAGCAATTCTTTATTACAAAATCCAACTTCAATTATTACAACAGCTACATGGTTTTATGTAATCGCTACTAATCCAATCACAAAATGTACTACAACAGATTCAGTTTGGGTGGGGGTAAAATATTTACCTTGCAATAAAGAAAACATATATATACCAAATGCATTTTCTCCAAATGGAGATGGCATAAACGATATATTCATCCCACGTTCCACCATATTAAAATCCATGAGATTGGTAATAAACGACCGATGGGGACATGAAGTATTTGAAAGTAATGATATCAACAAAGGATGGGATGGAAACTACAAAGGGCAGCCGGCACAAGTAGAGGAATATGGGTATTATTTTATGGGAGAATGCCTGCAAGGCGATAAAATTACAATAAAAGGAAATGTATCCTTATTGAGATAAAATTATTTAAAAAAATTAAACTATATTAGCGGATATGAAAAGAGTATTCATTTTTAGCTTATTCGTGGTTTCTGTTTTTAAGACAATTACAGCACAGGATCCACATTTTAGTCAAATACAATACAACCCATTATACCTAAATCCAGCATTTGCTGGAGTTACTGAATATGGCAAAGCAAATAGATTAGCCGGTTTGTATAGAGATCAATGGCGTACACTACCTGTTCCCTACTCTACCACTACTGCTTCTTATGATCGGACTTTAAAAAAATTCCAAAAAGGTTGGCTCTTAGGTGGTGGTATTAGTTTTTTGTATGACAGAGCCGGAGATGGACATTTGAGTATTTTCAATCCCAATCTCACTATGAATTTTGGGAAATATTTCAATAAAGAAAAACAATTATTGACAGTGGGAATTACGGCTGGTATTACAATTAAAACATTAGACTACTTAGGTTTGCAGTTTGACAATCAATACAATGGTTCATCTTTCGATCCAAATCTACCTTCAGGCGAGGCATTCTCGAACAATAACATATCATATCCAAATTTTACTTTAGGATTAAACTTCCGAACAAAAATTAAAAGCAAATCTACATTAGATATTGGTGCTACAACCTCTAACTTACATCAGCCCAATCAAAACTTTTTATATTATACTACATCAAAATTGCCCTCTCGACATACTGCTTATACAAAAGCTAAAATTGGCATAAAAGATAATTGGAATATACAACCAGGTGTTTACTTCCAAAACCAAAAGAAAGCAAACCAAGTATTGATAAATGCCATTGCAGAAGTGCGATTTAGCGAGAAAAAGGATTTTGGGTTAGGCTTTGGTGCAGGCTACCGAGCTATCGGGAACGATGCAGCTATTGCATACCTTTCTTTCTTGTATAAAACATTACGAATCGGCGCTGCTTACGATTTTAATGTATCAGGGTTAAGAAAAGCAACGAAAGCACAAGGAGCATTTGAAATTGCATTGAACTATGAATTTGGAAATATAAAAACAAAACAATATCCAAAATGTCCTGTATATGTGCCTGCAAATGTAGAAACTACCTTACGTGTAAAATATGAAGATTCATTAAATAATTTAGTAGATACGGTTTTACATATCATCATTCCATCAGACACCGTACAAAGACAATACTTAGATTCTATTGAATTAAAATTAAAACCAATAGTAATAAGAACAGAAAGTCCTTCAATTCGTGTAGAGAGAACAAATGAAAAAATCATGTCTATATTACCAATAGAATTGTATTTTGACAATGATATTCCGAAAGCAACAAAAGATAGTTCTGTTCCAAATTATAGCGATTTATATACCTCATATAAAGCCAAATCTGCTGAATTTACTGCACATTCTAAAGATAAAGCCGGTGATATTAGCAGCTTCTTTACCGCAATAGATAAAAATTACAACCGTGTAGATGATGTAATTCGTGAACTTACCAATTTAGTAGATAGCGGATACATAGTAACACTAGAATTTAGAGGATATGCTTCCCCATTAGCATCTTCAGAATACAATAAAAAACTATCAGAACGCCGTATCCAAAGTGTAATTAAATTTTTCGAATCCAGATTGGGTGACAACTTCAAAATGCTAGCAAAAACAGCTGCTGAAGTACCATTCGGAAAATCTATGGCGCCAAAAGACATTAGTGATAGCAGAAAAGATATCGCAAATTCTGTATTTGGTGTTGCAGCATCAAAACAAAGAAAAGTTGAAATTATTGGTATTCGAATAGAAAAAAAATAAGCTGATTTTTAATTTTAAAAAAACCTCACAAAAAAAGTGAGGTTTTTTTAAATTATATTGGAGATATACTATCAATGTAGTATCTTACGAAAATATTATTTTTTCAAACTATGGGAATAACAGAAACAGAAGAAATTGTCGATTTGCACCCTCAAGACCAAGATGCAAATAGAGTATTTGAACAATACATCGAAAAAAAACCGAGCTCACTAATTGTTAGAGTAATAATAACAATGCGCCATTTTTCTGGCTTAATTCTAGGTGGTGGATATGCATATTTGCGTCATCGTAGAGCCACCAAAGCAAAATTCAGCTTAATGCAAGATGTATTTTTAAGATTTTTTCTATGGTTGCATTGGCCTTTATTAAAAAAGAAATTAATAAAACAGCCATTTTCTGTTCAGCTACGACGTAGATTAGAAATGCTGGGCGCCACTTATATAAAACTCGGGCAAATTATGAGTTTGCGAGAAGACATGCTACCAAAAGATATTACCGATGAACTTAAAAAATTATTAGATACCCTACCCGCAATCAGCTACGACCGATTTTCTGAATTAGTAGAAATACAAATTGGGCAGCCACTACATAAAGTATTTACCGAAGTAAAGCAAAATCCGTTAGGCTCTGCCTCTATTGCGCAAACCCATAGAGCAACTTTGAGAACAGGCGAAGAAGTAGTATTAAAATTAATAAAACCAGGTACACGCGAATTAATACAAACAGATAGTCGGATAATAAAAGTAATGGGTGCTTTTTTAGAAATATTCATCCCCCATTTGCAACCCAAAAACATGTTTACAGAATTTTGCGATTATACCAATCGTGAGGTAGATTTTAAATTAGAAGCAGATAATGCCGAAGAATTTACAGCAAATTTTATAAAACACCCCGCAATCCATTTCCCAAAAATATATCGTGATTATACTACCAGTGATTTAATTTGCATGGAATTTATTCGTGGTATAAAACCAGACCAGCGTGCTTATGAACGCTACAATGAAGAAGATAGAGCAAAAATTGTAGATTATGGCGCTTATGCTATTATTCAGATGCTATATCATGATGGTTTCTTCCATGCCGACTTACATCCAGGAAATTTACTAATTGTAGATGGCCCAAATGGTCCTGAAGTTGGATTTATTGATTTAGGCATGGTAGGTCGCTTTGAAGAAGGTACACGTAAAACAATGTTATATTATTTCAACAGTTTAGTAACTGGAGATCCTCAAGGAGCTGCAAGATATTTGACATTACTAGCAAGAAAAGGAAAAGATTCAGATGTTGAAGGTTTTAGAAGAGCATTTTTGTCGATAGGAAATAAATGGCTGAAAGCACCAAACTTTAAAGACTTCTCACTAGCCAAATTAATTTTAGAATCTGTAGAATTAGGAGCGAAATACAGAATGTATTACCCTTTGGAGTTAGTGCTAATGGTAAAAGCTATCATCACTTATGAAGGTGTTGGAAATGTAATTATGCCTGGATTTGATATCCAAAAAGTAACAAAAAAGCATATTCGTAAAATGATTTTAGGCGAAGTAAATCCTGTGGAATTATTGAAAACTCAGCTACAAAACGCCCCTGAAATTATGGATATCATCACCCGTTCTCCAATGGTTTTATCAGAAGCATTCAAACAGTTTGAAACTCGATTAGTAGAAAAAAAGAAGCCACTTACTAGCGGAATTCAAAATACAATTTTAGGCGGTTGTTGTATAATCGGAGGTTCTATACTTGCAGCAGCCGGATTACAATGGTTTGTTTTCAGTCCATTACTTGCATTCGGATTCATTATTGCTATAAAATCAGAATAATTTAATATTAGACTTGTGCTGCTTTCTTTTTTCTTCTTTTATATTCACTAAAAGATATCATCTTCTTTTCATTCTCATCCCAAAGGTTAGAGCGTAATGTTTTTAAACTTTGCCAAAATGTAATAGTATTAGTATGTTTCAAAAAAACTGGATTTTCTTGATGACATTTGCGTAAGTTATAGTTAGGTATAGCTGGGCTTAAATGGTGGATGTGGTGATACCCAATATTACCTGACAGCCAATGAAAAACACGGGGAAGTTTGTAATACGTACTTCCTTTTATTGCTGCAACTACATAGTTCCATTCTTCTTTTTTTGCTTTGAAAATATGCTCATATTGATGTTGGATATAAAAAAACCAAAGGGCATATATTCCAAAGAAAGTTAAATTAGTAAACTGCACCACCAAGAAACGTTCAACACCAAATATATATGCCAATAAAGCATAAACCAAAATAAATAATATATTACTTACGTTTACACTTTTTTTCACATTTTTAAAATAATCGGTATTGGCAAAAGCAAAACGATTATAAAATACAACATATATAAAACCACCTATAGTAAATAGATACAATGGGTTTCTATAAACCCTATAGTATATTTTTTGTTTCCAATTTGCACTTGCATATTGCGCTGTGGTAAATACTTCTATATCGCCGATATCACTTACCTCCAACTGCCCGTTGTGTGCATGATGGAAATTATGGTTGCGCGCCCAATAGCGATATGGTATAAGCGTACATACACTGCAAACCGTACCAACAATCTCATTCATCGTTTTATATTTAGTAAATGAGCTATGACCGCAATCGTGCTGAATGATGAAAATTCTGGAAAGCATAAACCCATTTAACAATGCAACTAATGCCGATAACAGAAAAGAGACATCATATAAATATAACTGTAACGCTATTAAAGCTACGTATATGACAAAGCTATTAGCAATTTGGATTATTGCTTGTTTGGTACTTGGTGACTGGTATTTACGGATTACCTGATTCCAGTTTTTTAAATCTTCGAGTAATTGTTCTTTACTAAAGGTGTTCATGAGTTGCTATTATAATGCAAATCTAAGAATTAATATATGTCTATTAATCAGTTAGTTCTTATATAAAGCAAGCACAACAATTAATTTACGTAGCCACTTATATTTGAATAAAAACTTGAGTTTTGGAAAGGTATATTCTACAGAAATTTCTCTTTGTGTTAGATTTTCGCAAACCAATAGAAAATAAATTTTATTTGACAAATTTTCAAAAAAATCACTTAAAATTCTTCCACATCATGCTTTCCATCGGCTTGGGGGAGCGATGGTTGTATTTAGCAGATGCTTTCCTATTGTAAGCATTTTCTATTTCACCATCTACTGCAAAATAAATGAGCTGTCCTACCGGCATTCCCGCATATATACGCACCGGCTGTATGCAAGATATTTCCAAAGTCCAATGGTTGCAAAATCCCACATCACCTTTTCCGGCGGTAGCATGTATATCAATTCCCAATCGTCCCATACTAGATTTCCCTTCCAAAAATGGAACATGCGCATGCGTTTCTGTATATTCTAAAGTAGCCCCCAAATATAGTGTGCCGGGTTCTAAAACAAACCCTTCTTCAGGGATTTCAAAATGATGAATATGATTATGTGCTTTCGCATCTAATATCGGATTAATATATGTGGCAAAATGTTTACTTAAATGTACATCATACGAATTAGTGCCCAAGCATACTCTATCAAAAGGCTCTATAACAATAGTACCTTTCTCCATTTCTTGTAAAATTCCTTTATCTGTCAAAATCATGGCGCAAATTTACATAAATTAGAAGTACGTAGTTAGTAAAGAAAAACAGAAAAAATGACTAAATATTTGAGTTTATAATCCACTCCCGAAATTGCTTAAACCACCTAAGCCACCACTGCCCATTCCTCCAAAAATTCCTGTATCGAAGAAGCCTTTTTGTTTCTGTAATTTCAACCAATTAAACTGCTGCGAGGTAACATATACCGACATATAAAATCCTTTTTGATACCCCACTGGCGTCCACTTAAATTCCATCTGCCAACAATGTAAATCTCGGATTATGGCGATATCGGTTCGAGTTATTGTTTTATTCGTTAAATCGAAGCCCGATGAAACCGTAAGTTTCCATTTTTTGGTGATGTTTACATCTAACCCCAAAGCGAGTGTTTGCATTATTGAAGTTGTATCTTTTTTATTGCTCTTATATCTCGATAAACTCAAACTATATTGGTAATTAATAGACCACGGAATCGCAAAATTATAATACCCTACATCATAGACACTTCTAGGGTAAAACTGATTATTTATATCTTGGTTTTTTAGCATTGTCTGATTGAGTTCTTTTGTTTCTTGCATTCCCTTTTTAGAGCGAATGCTGCCAGATGCAGATAAACTCAAATTCGTTAATCTAAAAAAACGTCTTTTTTCTCTCCAATAAAATTGATTGGTGGGTTGATTTAAACTATCTATAGAATATGGGTCCATAATGGCACTCATGCTCAAATTTAGCTTATCGGTAATATGTGTACTTGCAGCGATATTTAGTGTACTTAAACGTTTCGTCAGCATATTATAACTCATTCCAAAAGATAAATTATCCAACAATGTAATTTTTTTAGTGTGGTTAATGGTGTCTTTTTTAGAATATACTTTTATTTCTAGCGTATTAGAAAAATTCAAGCCTATATTTCCTTGTTTGGTGGAAGGTGTAATTCCATTATTTTGAAAAATAGAATATTTGCCGATATTCCCCAAACTATCCACTTGTACAGAGCGCATATAATTCCAGCCTTGTTTAGTAAAATCGGGACTGAAATTTAAATTCAAACTCGGACGAAAAGTATGGCGTATTGCTTTTAATTTTCCTTTTTTAAATAAAAAAGTACCATAAAGTTGAGTATTGAAACTAGTGTTAAAATTAAAATCCCTATAGGCTTTAAATCCATATTTAGTATCTGTAATGGCTTGGTTATACAGTGTATCCATTGCCCCAGTTCTTTCGTTTCTTTGTATATACTGATTATAATATGTTTTATTCACATAACTAAAATACCAATTTTCTCTGTAATTAAAACCAACGTTCATATTTAAGTATTTAAACAAGGTAAAATTTCCTGAAATCGGTAAATTATGTGTAATGCTATTGCGCATATTTTTTAATGTACTCTTGGAAAAAAACGTTGAATCGGTGGCATTAATTTGGTTTATAGCATTCAAATCATAAGAGAAGCCTATATTTTCATACCATTTTCGGGTAGTAGCAGCTACTTTTCGTTGAAACGGATTGATACGTGTTACATTAAAAGTAAACTGCGGCAAACTCAAAGAAATCTGTTTAGATTGCGTATTTTGATTTAAGTTGGTGCTAATTGCAATTCTGTAAGGCTTTCCTGGCCAATATTTACTATAAGAAATACTAGATGAAAAGTTGGTTGCCAGCACACTTTGCGGATCTCGAGAATTTAAATATTGATATGTTTTATTACTTACAATATTTAAATTGATATTAAAACTACTATTAAACATTTTCTTTGGATCCATATTCATTTGCCATTGAATACCAAAGTTTAATGGAGGTTTTTGTCGGTGAGGGTTAAACCGCTCATACTGCGAGCCACCCCGCTGCTGATTGATGTTGAAACTTAAATTTCCTGTATATTTGTATATTTTTTTATATGCCAAATTAGCATGCAAACCCCAGCTTCCCAAGGTATAAATATCGGCAGAAGTGGTAAGTGCTGTTTGGTCATTTATTTTCCAAAAATAGCCTATATTATTTAAGAAAAAACCCAAACCAGCACTCTGCCCATACGTTGGCATTAACAAACCTGTTCCTTTGGTTTTTATATTGGGCAGCATGGCAAATGGCAAAAACAAAGGCGTTCGCACGCCGGCAATTACTATATCGGCGGGTTTGCCTACCATTATTTTATCTTTAATTACTTTGGCTTTGCCTATTTCCACGTAAAAATGCGGGTCATCTAAATCGCAAGTAGTATAGCGTGCTCCTTTTATATATAAAGTGGTGCTGTCAATGGCTTTTACTTGCATACCATGCAGATACCCCTCCATTTGTTTCATCACCAATCCTCTACTTTTACCTTTTTTAGTTTTAAAATTAAATCGAGCTTCATCGGCTACATACTCGCCGCTGGCATCTTTAAATTCTACCCTTTTCAGCCTGCCTAAGCTATCATCATAAGTAGCGCGTGCATACACTTCGCTGCTATCCCAGTTAAACTGTATATAGCCGGCCTTCATATCCATTTCTTGATATTTTATAGAGGCACGACCATACATATAAACCGTCTTATTAGGAATATCGTATATTATAGAATCATCGGCTTTGTACTTTACATTATCCTCCAAATCATTTTCAGCTATTTTTATTGCCTTAGCTTCCACATTTGTGGAATCATTTCTGATGATATCTGTATCCGATTTTTGTATTTTTGGTTCAAGATTTGTATTTCTTATTGTATCGTTCATTATTTTGACGTTTTTAGTGTTACTCACTTGAGCAAATAAACTAAGCGACATAAAAACTATGCAATAAAAAGGAATGAGAGCTTTATTTAAAATAAATCGCAACAAGAATAAAATATTTGTATCCTTTATGAGTTCCAAAAGTATGCTTAATACCTCAAAAATACGGATTGTCTGCTTAATATTTTTACTATCTATTCACACAATTGGACAATGTGTATCAAAGACAGCGGCAAATTATAAAATAAAGACCATTGTATTAGATGCCGGACACGGCGGGCATGACACTGGCTGCCATGGACAGACCGGTTCTTATGAAAAAGATGTAACCCTAAGTGTAATATTATTGGTAGGTAAAATGATAGAACAAAAATATCCAGATATTAAAGTATTATACTCCAGAAAAACAGACGTATTTATTCCATTACAAGATAGAGCCTTATTGGCAAATAACAATAATGCTGACTTGTTTTTAAGTGTACATTGCAATGCCAATCCCAATAAATCGGCTTATGGTGCAGAAACATTTTTGATGGGATTACATGTATCTCAAGCTAATTTAGATGTTGCAAAAAGAGAAAATGCCGTAATTAAATTAGAAGATAACTATCAGAAAAAATACGAAGGATTTGACCCTGACTCACCGGAAGCCATGATAGCATTATCATTAGCACAAAATGCAAACATAGAACAAAGCTCTTATTTAGCCAGCAAAGTACAAGACAAATTAACCAATAAGCTAAACCGTTTTAATCGTGGAGTAAAACAAGCCGGATTTTGGGTATTATATAGAACAACTTGCCCTTCTATATTAATTGAAACCGGATTTTTAACTAATAAAACAGAAGAAAAATATTTAATCTCTGATGATGGGCAACAAGAATTAGCCAAAGCCATTTTCGAAGCCTTTGAAGAATATAAAATTACTGTTGAAAAAGGCAGCAGCCGGCTCACCCCTCCTATTATTACTATACAAGAAAACAACAACGCAACAAAAGACACAGATGCTCCTGTCGTTATTACAAAACCAATCATAAGTAATAGTTCTAAAAATAACACAACTGAAAATCCTACAATGAATTCTGATAATTCAGCAAACAACAAAGGAATTATCTACAAGGTTCAAATTAAAACATCTAAAAATCTTTTACCCAAAACAGACAAAGCCTATAAACTGTACGGCAATTTAAAATATGAAAAAATTGATGGCTTATATAAATATGCATATTCGCCATTTTCGGATTTCGACTTGGCATCAAAAGTATTGAAAAAAATACGTGCATCTGGATATAACGATGCTTTTATTGTAGTATATAAAGATGGTATAAAACTTTCTACTGCAGATGCGAAGCAATATCTTCATTAAAAATTCAGCAACTTTTTAATAGCTTAAATAAGAAAGTTATATTTTTATTTTTTTATCCTTATATTTGGTGATTCATAAAAAATAAATATCCTTGAAAAATAAAAACGAAATTTTAGTTGGTTCGCTTACTGTAATAGGAATCGCAATCTTTATCTTAGGCTTTAAGTATTTACAAGGAGATAATATTTTCTCACGAAGTAAATACGTATATCTTATTGCTGACCGTGTACCAGGCATCTCGGGCTCTAGCCCTGTATTGGAAAATGATGTACCAATTGGTCGAGTAACAGAAGTTGCAGTATCTAATAGTGCCAACTATAAATACAAAGCATTGATTAAACTAAAACTAAATAGTGGCGTAGATATACCAAAAGATAGTAAATTTATTATCTACGCATTAGATATGTTGGGAAAAATGGGCGTGGGCTTAGTGCGTGGTGTAGATGCCAAAGGTGCTACTGAAACAGATACTATGATGTGTATGGTAAAAGGAAATTCTATCGACCAAGGGGTAAATTTGATTGCAGAGTTAAAACCAAGAATTGACAGCACTTTGAAATCTTTCCAATATTTAGCTACCAATTTAGATAACCAATTAGGCCATGGCGAAAATAGTTTGTTGAAAAAGGCAGTTGCCGATTTGAGCGTTACCATGCAATCTATAAATAAACTGGCCGCAAATGCCGACAAAATGGTTTCTACTCTAAATACAACATTAAAGGATAATAAATCAAATATTGACGGTATCATGTCGAATGTAAAAAGATTAACCGCAGAAAACGGAAAATTAGATTCTATATTGACCAATTTTGAAAAATTCTCTGCTAAAGCCGCAGATTTAGATTTAGCTTCAACACTGGCAAGTGCAAAAGGTAGCTTAGAACAAGTAAAGAAAACGCTTTCATTAATTAATGATGGAGATGGTACAATTTCTAAATTACTAAAAGAAGATGGTGCTTACAAAGACATCACCAAAACCATTCAATCACTCAATGCAGTACTTACAGACTTAAAAGCAAATCCTAAAAAATACATCAGCCTTTCATTAATAGATAGAACAAAGACATATACGTTTACAGATACATCTGTACAACAGTTTTTAGAAAACAACCCAAAGGCTGCTAAAAAAATAAAGAAAAGTAGTAAGTAATTAATAGAAAGTAAGAACACAAAATAGTATTTTAGCCATTGCTCTTGCAGTGGCTATTTTATTGAAAAACATTGAATAATAATTCGACGACATATAGACCAAATAAATTCATCAAAATAAATCTATGTATTTATTTGTTGATTATTTCATGGAGCGCATTTGCACAAAAAGCAATCTATTTCCCTCCTGTTCCGAAAGATACTTCACACAAAAAAAAAATTGAGATTATTAAATCCGATTCGCTCCTGTATGAAACTAAAGAATTAGGAAAATACCGTAAGCTAATCGGACATGTACAATTAAAACATATCAACGCATTGATGTATTGCGATAGTGCTATCATTGACATTGACGCAAATTACCTGACAGCGTATGGAAAACAAGTGCATATAAAAAAAGGAGATAGCTTAGATGTTTGGGGAAATTTTTTAGAATATTTCGGAGATCAAAAACTTGGGCGGTTAACCGGAATGTGCTCCATGCGAGATAAAACAATGGTACTCACAGCACCTGAACTAAACTACAACACAGAAACCGACGTGGGTTCTTACATGAGTGGAGGAAGGGTGGTAAATAAAGAAACAACGATAACTAGCGCTATCGGCTATTATTTTCACAAAAATAGTGAAGCCGCATTTTATGGTGATGTAGTTTTAAAATCTCCCGAAAACACCATATATGCTGACTCGATGCGCTACAATACCGATAAAGAAATCGCTTATTTCATTACTAAAACCACCATCATAGATAAAGACAGTAATATAATTGTGACCAACAGCGGATATTACGACACAAAAAAAGAAAAAGCATTTTTAGGAAATAATGCCACCATAAAAAAAGGCGATGCTAAGGTAAGTGCTAAAACTATTGACTATGATAAAAAAACAAAAATAGCAGTTGCCGAAGGTAATGTTGTATATCAAGACAGCTCTGACCGCACTACAATTTTGAGTAATTATATTTATTCAAATGAGGAAAAAGCATTAGTAAAAGCATATAAAGACCCATTGATGATAACAGTTTCAGAAGATGAAAAAGACACTTTATATTTAAGTGCTGATACCTTATTTAGTTATAAGATTTTAAATACAGACTCGACAAAGTTAAATGATTCGATAGGAAATAATGACTCTATAAAAATTGTAAAAGCATGGTATAACATGAAAATGATACAAGGAAAATTGAGCGCAGTTGCAGATTCTATGTTTTATTCAGAAGCTGATTCTATATTCAAACTATATATAAAACCAATACTTTGGATGGACTCCACACAAATTACTGGCGACTCCATTTATTTATACAATAAAAACAAAGGAATAGAGCGAATAGATATTTTCAATAATTCATTTATCATTCGCTTGCAAGATATCGATGTGTACAACCAAATTAAAGGGAAATATATACAAGCATATATCCACGATAAAAAAATAGAGCTGGTAAATGTAGATGGCAATGCCGAGAGTATTTATTTTATAAAAGACAAAGACGCCTATAATGGTGCAAACAAGTCGGTTTCAGGGTTTATTAAAGTATATTTCAAAGATGGTGATGTCAATAGAATAAAACTCACCGGATCACCAGAGGCAGAATTTACACCGATGAAAAAAATTAATTTAAGTACATTTCGGTTAGACAATTTTCAATGGAATGGTACCCTGCAACCTAAAAGCAAATACGATGTAATCCGAGATAAAAATCAATACGAAAAATACGTTGAAGGACTTCCGGTAAATAAAATAGCCCCCATTAAAGTACCAGGAAAATTACAGCAAGAAACTCCTCAATAATTTTTTATTTCAAACTAATGACTTAACTATTTTTCAAATTCGCTTTTTCTTTTTCTAGCCAATCATCCACCATTTTTTTTGTCAATTCTAAGTGCGCATCGGCGATAATCTTCAATGATTCTTTATTGTTTAAAATCTCTTGCTCTACTTGCGCCTTATCTATATTGGTAGTAAGGGTTAATTTTTTATTCAACTCATGATTCCTAAAATTTATATTTTCTATCGTATTTAATTCTATTTCATGCTCAATATTTTTGAGCTTCTCATCATAAGGTCCTTTAGCAGAAAATAATTTTGACAATACCGGAGCCGTTTCAATACAAATAAACAACAACATAATAAACAAACTCGGTGTTTGCGGCAATTGTGACAAACCATCTAACCTCGCCATTAAACCATCATAATTATTAATTGTAGGTTGTGCATTTGATACAGCAGTATCGCGCATTGCTTTAGTTTTTAAAATTTGTTGCTCGCGTTCATCTATCAATGGCTGATATTTTGTTTGTAATGTTTTCCAATCTTGTTCCACTTTGTCGTACTGTTGTTTTTTTTCTTTAAACACAGGACCTTTACCTAATTTATTAGTACCACGTGTTCCTTCGGCTTCACCAATAAATGCTGCATATAAAGAATCTTTCGAAGCTGCAACTTTTGCGATTTCATTTTTATAACTATCAATTTCTTTACGTAAGCTGTCTGTTACCGGATTAAACTGTTGTTCCGTTTTACGCTGTGTTTGAATAGCAAACTCTCGTTGTTGTTCTGCTACCTTTTGGGCAATTTCATTTTCAAAAATTTTTAGTTCTAAAGGTTTGGCAATAACAATTCCTAAAATCACCGCCAAAATAAGTCGGGGCAATACCAATTTAAACTCATTCCAAAACAATTCATCTTTGCGAATAGTAGAAACAATGAATCTATCTAAATTGAAAATAACCAAACCCCAAACTATACCAAATACTGTTGCAGTATAGGTGCTTTTAAATACACTAAACAACGCATAACCTCCCGAAAGCATAGCGAGAACACCCGTAAAAAAAACAGTAGCTCCAATTCCTACATATTTATTATGTTCGGATTGAGGGCAGTCCATCAATATATCTTGGTTGGCACCTGAACACCACCAAAAAAATTTAGTAAATCCGCTTACATTTTGAATTGGATAACTTGTATTGTTTTTAAATTCTTCCATTTATTTTTTGTTTACTGTTAGTTGTAAATAATCTTTTAGTTTTTGGCTTATTGATTTTGATACAATTTTATTTTGCAATACTTCGTGCAATGGCGCTATGGTCTGTGCTTTTATGTTTACAATTGGAGGTTTAATGAAAATATCTGGAAACTTTAAAACTTCCGGCAGGTTGTTTTTTTGTTGCAGGTGTATCTTTATTTCTGGCTTTTTAGAAAATAAATTATCGGTTATATTTTGCGGAAAAACACGAACATAAATAGTCTGTTGTAGCTCATATTCTTTATTCTTTGCAGTAATAGTATAAGCAGTATTTTGTGTGGGGTAAAAAGCTTTTCGTCCCACTGCTTTCACCAATCCTACACCGCTTATCGTAATCAAATCAGCATTGATGATGTTCCAATCAATTTCAAAATACTGACCTTTAAGTATGCCAACATGATTGGGAAAATCAACGTGTGTATAGTTTAAATAACGATGATTGAGTATTGTATCAACGGTATAAATTGAATAAGAAATAATAGGCTCATTCAAATTTTCTTCAGGAGCACATGCAGGTAATTCCACCTCTTTAGGTGTTCTGTTATTTCTTCTATTTAATAAAAAGAAAAAAAACAAAAAACTAACCAATATGATAAAAACTGCTGTCAATACTTTACTTTTTATTTATTGCAAACTACTTATTACAAATAAATACGTCGAAATAAACTAAAAAGTATTACAAGAAGTTCCGAATGAAATTATTTTAAGAAATATTAAGAGAAATATAGAAAAAAATGGGGACAACGATGGGGTTCGAACCCACGACCCTCGGAACCACAATCCGATGCTCTAACCAACTGAGCTACGATGTCCGTGTATAACAAAATTTGAAGTGCAAAGATACTGTTTTATTTGAAATTCCAAAACTCTTTCTATCATACACTCAACAAATATTTTAGATTTATCCTAATTTTCAATTCAATAGAAAACTTAGTGAAAAATTTGTTAATAATAAATTCATAACAGATTTTAACTAATATACAATTGCACTTAATTTGCAATCATAATAAATTTGATTAATTAAAACACATTAATAATGAAAAAAGTATTCTCCGCCATTGTAGCATTAGTGATGTTTACATTCATGGCACAAGCTCAAGCACCGGCTACATCAGCACCTGCCTCCAAACCTGCTGCAACTGCTAAAAAGGTAGAACCTGCTAAAAAAGTAGAAGAACCTAAAAAAACAAAAGAAGTAAAAAAAGCAGAAGAACCTAAGAAAGCTACTGAAGCAAAAAAAGTAGAGTCAAAGTCTGATGCTAAATTAAAAGCAGATGGTACACCAGACATGCGTTACAAAGAAAACAAAACTGCAAAAACAAAAGAAGCTCCGGGACCAAAAAAGAAAGACGGCACCCCAGACATGCGTTACAAATCTAACAAAGAAGCTGTAAAAAAATAATTTGTCTTAGTTTTGAAAACAAAAAAAATCCCGAATTTTCATTCGGGATTTTTTTATACTATACAAAATATTTAATTAATATCTGTAATATTCAGGTTTGTAAGGACCTTCCACTGGAATGTTTAAATAAGAACTTTGTGTTGATGTTAAAATATCCAACTCCACTCCTATTTTTTTCAAATGCAAACGTGCTACTTTTTCATCTAATTGCTTAGGAAGCATGTACACTTTGTTTTCGTATTTATCGCTATTTAGCCATAATTCCAATTGAGCAATTACTTGATTAGAAAATGAATTAGACATTACAAATGATGGATGACCTGTTGCACACCCTAAATTCACCAAACGGCCTTCTGCTAAAAGAATAATATCTTTTCCATCAATAGTATATAAATCTACCTGTGGTTTGATAGTATTTTTCGTGTGTCCGTAATTTTGATTCAACCATGCAACATCTATTTCAATATCAAAGTGACCGATATTACATACAATCGCTTTGTCTTTCATCGCTTTAAAATGTTCGCCTGTGATAATATCACGACAACCAGTAGTTGTAACTATAATATCAGCTTCTTTTACGGCATCCACCATTTTTTTCACTTCGTAACCTTCCATTGCAGCTTGCAATGCACAGATTGGGTCTATTTCTGTTACAATTACACGTGCACCTGCGCCACGTAATGATTCTGCAGACCCCTTTCCTACATCTCCGAAGCCAGCAACAACAGCTACTTTTCCTGCTATCATTACATCTGTCGCTCTGCGGATAGCATCCACACAACTTTCGCGGCAGCCATATTTATTATCAAATTTTGATTTAGTTACTGAGTCATTGATATTAATTGCAGGTATCAATAATGTACCAGCTTCCATGCGCTCATATAAGCGGTGTACACCAGTAGTTGTTTCTTCTGACAATCCTTTAATTCCTTTTGCTAATTCAGGATATTTATCAAAAACCAAATTAGTTAAATCGCCACCATCATCTAAAATCATATTCAACGGTCGTTCTTCTGCACCAAAGAATAATGTTTGTTCGATACACCAGTTAAATTCTTCTTCGTTCATGCCTTTCCATGCAAACACAGGAATACCGGCAGCAGCAATAGCAGCAGCGGCGTGGTCTTGTGTAGAAAAAATATTGCAAGAAGACCAAGTTACTTCTGCTCCTAATTCAACTAACGTTTCTATTAACACCGCAGTTTGAATAGTCATGTGTAAACATCCGGCTATACGAGCACCTTTTAGTGGTTTTGAAGCACCAAATTCTTCACGAAGCGCCATTAAACCCGGCATTTCTGCTTCGGCTAATGTAATTTCTTTTCTGCCCCATTCTGCTAAGGACATGTCTTTCACCTTATATTTAAGGTTAAAATCAATTAAAGGAGTTGTTGTTGACATATTAAAATTTTGTGCCGCAAAGTTATATAAACGAACACTAATTTGAATTACCATAGGGCAATAAATAAAATAAATGAGAAAAAAAATTTCAGGTTTTTAATTTCATTTTACTGGTGAAATACCACAACTAAGAGAAAATAATTAGAAAATTTCAGGGCAAAACACATAATTTTATGCTATTTTCTTGTTAAAAGTATCTAATTAATAAAAAAGTAACAAAAAATACGGCTCAAAAAAGTAAAATAATGAAAAAAAAAAGCAACATTTGTTTTAGTAAAAATAAATAATATGAAAGAAATTATGCAACGCGAAATCGCCCTCACATTAGTAAAGGACACGTTTTCCAGACTTTTATGTGATTACCTTCACCTATCTAAGGTATCCTCCCCTTTAATCGTATTAGACGGCACAGGCGTAAATGATGACTTAAATAGCATCGAAAGACCTGTAGCATTTCCCATAAAATCATTAAATGAACAAAGAGCAGTAGTAGTACATTCTTTAGCAAAATGGAAACGCCTTAGACTAAAGCAATTAGAAGTAGAAGCAGGTAGAGGTATTTTAACAGACATGCGTGCTTTGCGTCCTGATGAAGATTACAGCCCTATACACTCTATTTATGTAGATCAATGGGATTGGGAAAAACACATTACTGCATCTGACAGAAACTTAACTTATTTAAGAGAAACAGTACGCACAATTTATGAAGCATTGAAAGAAACGGAGCAAATTGTAGCGCAGCATTATCCTGAGTTGCCGCCGGTATTACCCAAAGATATTCATTTTATACATGCTGAAGAATTATTACAAAAATATCCAACACTTACACCTAAAGAGAGAGAAAATGCGGCAGCTAAAGAATATGGTGCAATATTTATTATGGGTATAGGTGGAAAACTTTCACATGGTGAAGCACATGATGGACGTGCAGCTGATTATGACGACTGGAGTACCAAAAACGAAGAAGGATATTTTGGATTAAACGGAGATATTATTGTTTGGCATCCTGCTTTACAATCTGCTTTCGAAATTTCATCAATGGGTATTCGTGTAGATAAATTAGCGATGAGCGTACAATTAGCAGAAAAAAATATGGAAGCTAAAAAATCGCTATCTTTCCACAGTATGTTACTTGCTGGCGAGCTAACAGAAAGCATCGGCGGGGGAATCGGACAATCTCGCTTGTGTATGTACATGTTGAAGAAAACACATATCGGAGAAGTACAAGTTAGTGTTTGGTCGCCGGAAGTTAGGCAACAAATGGCTGAAAAAGGAGTAACATTGCTTTAAGAAAACTTATCGGATGTTCTTTTTTATTCTACTTAATGACGTAGGAGTAACTCCGATAAAAGAAGCTAAATATTTTTGCGGAATTGATTGCAATAATTCTGGTTTATTTAATAAATCAAGATAGCGTTGTTCTGCTGAATCTCGTTGCAATGCCGTAAATCGTTGTAATAAATTCAGAATAACGTCTTCCCAGAATTTGCGCATCAATTCTTGCATTTTTGGATGCTTTACATATAAATTCTCCAATTCACTTTTAGGAAGATATAATATTTCAGTATCTTCAATTGCCTGCAAAAAATAATCAGATGGTAGCCCACTAATAAAGCTATACATTTCTATCGCTGAGGAATGCTTTAAGGCAAACCATACAGATACTTCTATATCATCATGGATATAAAATAAACGTAGGCATCCACTCTGCACAAATACCAAGTCTTTACATACCATACCCTGCTTTAGCACAAATTCATTTTTCTTTACTTTTTGTCGCTGGAATTTAGAAATTATCTCTTCAATCTCAGTATCGGAAAGGAGTACGTATTCTTTAAAAAATTGGGTGAGTTCTATTGACATACTTTATTCATATCGAAAAATAAAAAGAGTTAAACCTAACTACACTTCTAAACTACAAATGTAGTAATTTTACACTTTATGTTTTCGTCAAGCGAGCCACTTATTGAATGTGTTCCAAATTTTTCGGAAGGAAGAAACCTTGTAACCATTTCTGCTATCGCAGATAGTATAAGAAATATTGAAGGCGTAAAATTAATGCATACAGATATCGGACATGATGCCAATAGAACTGTATTTACTTTTGCCGGAAAGCCACAAGCTGTAGTAAAAGCTGCATATAATGCCATAAAAACGGCGGAACAACTTATAGACATGCGCCAGCATCAGGGTGCACATCCTCGAATGGGCGCATGTGATGTTTGCCCACTTATCCCCTTGCAACATATTTCTATGGATGAAGTGATAAGGCTTGCGCATCAGCTTGGGAAACAATTAGGCGACAGCGGCATTCCCGTTTATTTATATGAATATGCTGCAACGCAAGCATTTAGAAAGAATTTAGCAAACCTCAGAAAAGGAGAATATGAAGCCATACCAGAAAAACTAAAAGAAGGAAATTGGGAACCCGATTTTGGTCCTCAATATTTCCATCCAACGTTCGGTATGATGGCATTAGGCGCAAGAAAATTTTTAGTAGCCTACAATATTAATTTAACTACTAAAGATGTTGAAATTGCAATGGATATTGCCAAATCAATTAGAAAAATAAGAACACAAAATGACAACAGTTATTTATCTAATTTATTTCAGAATGTAAAAGCAATTGGATGGTTTATGGAAGAATACAATTGTGTGCAAGTATCTACCAACATAATCGATTTTGAGAAAAGTCCAATCATAGATGTGTTTACCGAAATAAAACATTTAGCAAAAGAACATGGTATAGAAACAAATGGCAGCGAGCTAATCGGGCTTATACCCAAACAAGCATTACTACATCCGTTAATGACGATTGAGGAGGCAATAAATTACTTAGGATTAAATACCGTAAAGCCATTTTCACAAGAAATAAATATTATAGAATACAACTTAGGAATACCTCAATAACATGCAAATTTTACAGCACCCTGCTTCTTTATTTATATTATTCATCTTGGGAATACTTGGACAAAAAATCCCATCCTTACCAACAAATACGGCGAAGCGCATCAATAAATTTATTTTATATGTTCCACTTCCGGCTATAGTATTAACTAAAATTCCATTTTTAAATTTTAGTAAAGAAATGTTGTTTCCAATAGCATCGGCATGGATAACCTTTTTTGGCGCTGTCTTATTTGCTTATTTATTTTGCAAATGGAAAAAATATGATAGAAAAACAATGGCTTGTTTGATATTGTGTTGCGGATTAGGAAACACCTCTTTCGTCGGATTTCCATTTATCACCTATTTTTATGGAGCTGAAAGTTTGAAGTATGCCATCTTAGTAGATCAGCCTGGAAGTTTTCTTTTACTCTCTACTTTTGGGGTAATAGTTGCAACATATTTTAGTGCTGCCGCATTAGGCTGGAAAGGAATTATTTATCGATTAATTTCATTCCCTCCGTTTTTATTATTCATTTTAGCTTTATTCATTAAAAAAGAATTTATTTCTGGAAATGTATATGATTCATTAGATTTTATTGGGAAATTTATGGTGCCTTTAGCCTTATTTTCATTAGGGTTGCAGTTCAAATTAAATATAAAAGAAGTGCCTTGGAAAAAATTAAGCGCAGGGCTGGCTTATAAGCTTTTCTTAGCCCCTGCAATCATTTATTTTTTATACTTTATTCTTTTAAAACAAAGAGGAGAACTCCATGCTGTTTCACTTATCGAATGTGCAATGCCGCCAATGATTACTTCTTCTATCCTTGCTGCCGACCACGACTTAGATGCAACATTAGCGAATACCTTGCCCACACTCGGCATTATTGCAGCGTTGCCCACATTACTTTTTTGGAAATGGGTACTAGATATGTACTAAATTTCTGATAGAACATCTATAATACTTGTGTACATATTACCGAAATACTCGGGGATATCGGCTTTTTTCACCCAAATTGCTTGCTCAATATCTTCTTCTGATTGAGGAATAAGTTGACCCTCAAAAGTAGTTTCCATCACAAACCAGTGTGAAACTTTTAAAGCTAATTTTTCTCCTATAAAATAAGAATGATACGTAGCGATATTCTGTAAATTATTAAAACGGATTGGCTTTATAATGTTTACTTGTTGCAATCCTGTTTCTTCTATCACCTCTCTGATTGCTGCTTGTTCTATTGTTTCTCCTTTATCAATTTTTCCTTTCGGCAAATCCCAAAATCCTCTTCTATGTATTAATAATATTTCGTTAGATTTATTAAATACCACACCACCAGCAGCTTCAATACACTTGAAAAAAGAGCATACCTCTTCAAACATTACTGTTACTTCTTTATGAAATAGAATAACATCGTTCGGATTATTGTTATTTAAAATGATTTTTAAAATCGAGGAAAAATTAGTTCTATCTACATAAGGCTCTACAATGAAATTATCATTCATCAAGTTTTTTATTTGAGTAGGATTTTGGCAAAGAAATAGCCGCTTGTTATTGATAAAAAGTTTATACATTTACGCATTCAATTTTTATTGTGAATTATTAACGCACCGAAATTAAAAAATAAACTTAAACTTACTACACCTTTTAATACTACAATATGGAAAACAACAGCTTCAAAGAAAATCTAGCAGAACAATTACTGACAATAAAAGCTATTCAGATACAGCCACAAGAACCATTTACATGGGCAAGTGGCTTAAAATCTCCAGTATATTGCGACAATCGAAAATTATTGTCTTATCCTGACATTCGCAATATGGTAAAAAATGGATTAGTTGATTTGGCAAAAGAATATTTTCCGGAAGTAGAATGTATCGCAGGCGTAGCTACTGCAGGTATTCCGCACGGTGCAATGCTAGCTGATGCTTTAGGATTGCCATTTGTATATGTACGCTCTAAGCCCAAAGAACATGGCTTAACCAACACAATAGAAGGTGATTTAAGACATGGAGAACGAGTATTAGTAGTAGAAGATACAATTTCTACCGGCGGAAGTTCGCTAAAAGCAGTAGATGACTTACGCAAAGCGGGTGCGGAAGTAATAGGCATGGTAGCAATCTACAAATATGGATTTGAAAATGCACGTCAACGCTTTGAAGATGCTGGAGTAGTATTAAAAACACTAACGAATTACGAATTTTTATTACGAGCAGCCACACAAACAGGCTATATTTCTAATGACGAATTAGAAACATTAAATGAATGGCGTGCCAACCCTTCGGAGTGGAATAAATAGAATTAATGTCTGTTGCAAAATGTATATGCTATGATTTTTTTATCTATTAATTTACTAAGTTGGCAAACATGGGCAGTGCCACTCATTGGTGCTTTTATTGGCTGGATAACCAATTGGATAGCCATAAAAATGTTATTTCATCCTCGCAAGCCCGTAAAGTTTTTATTCCTTACATTTCATGGTATCTTTCCGAAGAATAAACCTCGCATCGCTAATAAATTAGGTATTGTAGTACAAAGAGATTTAATAAATTTTAGCGACATAAAAAGTAGATTGCAAGACCCCGATGCACTGAATAATTTCAAAGAAGAAATTGCTATACGCGTAGATAATGCTATCAGAGATCGAATAGAAAAAAGTGGACTTTTGAATGTAATCGTACCTGATCAGTTGATACAAAGTGTACACAAAACTATAGTGGACGAAATAGAACGAAATTTACCAACTGTAATTGGCTCTTCCATAGATAAGATAGAAGAAAAATTAGATATACAACAATTGGTACAAAATAAGGTTAATAATTTTTCTGATGAAAAACTAGAACAACTACTATTAGACATCACTGCAAAAGAATTTACTTTTATTGAATTAATTGGCGGTGTATTAGGATTTATTATAGGAATAATACAGCTAATTATCAGCTCTATTTAGAGATAATTTAATTGAGATAATTTTAAAAGCAAAGAGGATTTTCAATTAAAAATCCTCTTTATTTTTAAATAACTTTCTTGTTATTTTACTTTACACGTAACACTTGGTACATTAATAGTTTGCTGCACTTGGCTGCACGATTTTTTAGCGTCGGACATTTTGGTATGTGGGTATGTGGCCATTACACGAGTAATGCTACCATCGGTACATTCACAATTCCAATCTTTAACGCAAGAAGTTGTAGCAATTGCAAAAAATACAATTAAAATTCCCATTTTAAAATTTTTCATACAATAAATTTTATGGTTAGTAATACTTAAATGTATTAAATTCTGAGCTAAAGCGCAAGAGTATTCTTTAGATAATTCGTTTTAACACAAATAACTATGTAAACCAAAAGATTAACAAATATTAGCAATAGTATATTTATTTTATTATCAATTTTAAATATCATTTTTTAAAACGAATGCTATGAAATGTACAATTCTAATAAAAATTATAGCAGCTATAATTATCCCTAGTGTTTTGCTATTTACAGCTTGCAGCAGTACCAATACCGTTACACAATCTACACCTTCAACCACTACTAGTATTACCTACCAAGATTTTTATGATGGTCTGTCTCCTTACGGTTTATGGATAAATTATCCAGTTTATGGTAATGTATGGAGACCACAATTAGGCGTAGATTTTCGACCATATGATACAAACGGGCATTGGACATACACCGATTATGGTTGGACTTGGGTATCAGATTACAATTGGGGATGGGCACCTTTCCATTATGGCAGATGGTTATATGACGATATATACGGATGGTTATGGATACCGGGATATGAATGGTCACCCGCATGGGTAACTTGGGGATATACCGAAAATTATTATTGCTGGGCACCATTAATGCCGGGTATTAGTTTAGGAGTTAATTACAGCGAATGGACACCTCATTCAATTTATTGGAATGCTATTGATAAAGCTCATATTTATGATAGAAATATTGGAACTATAACAGCTCCTCGTACTATCGTTAACAACATCCAAAATAATATTACAGTGATAAATAATTACAACAAAACAGACATACATCAACAAATATATTCAAAAGGGCCTAATATAACAGATGTAGCAAAATATACCAATAAACCTATAACACCAATTATAATACATGAAGTAAATGATATAAAGGAAATAGGGAAAATTAATAATTTAAACAACAAATCAGACAATACTATCATAAATAATAGCACAACGAATAACAACTCAATCCAAACAGATTTAAGTAAAAATCAAAATCAAATAAATGTATATAAACCAATGGTATTACACCCACAACCTCGCGAGTTTAAAGAATTTGAAAACAATACTCCTACTCATCCTATTATATCGCATGAGGAAAATCCAATAGGACCACGGACAGAACAATGGGATAATACGTTTCGATTACCATCACATACCTCTCCTTATTTTTCAAATCCTTCATTTCACATATACACTCCTAAAGCGCCACAAGGTGGTTTTAAAAAATAAGCCTACAACTTCTAACAACAAATAAATCTATTTCATCCAAATAATTCATCTAAAATTGCCCATTGAGTTGGCTCAAAAGCGGTATGGATATTTTCTACAGCGAGTTCTTTTAATTTTTTGGTAGTAGAATTTCCGATAGATATAACTCTCTGATTGGGTAAAACCTCATGATCGGAAAAATAAGCTTCCGCATTTATTGGACTAGTAAAAATTAAAATATCTTCTTTGCATAATTCTACATTCTTTTTCGGTTGATTATCATAAACAACCAACGTGTGTAGGTCTTTATTTTTTGTCATTGCTTTTTGAATACTTTGTAAAGATTTTTTAGGCTGCGGAAATACAACTTTGCCTGATGCAACTTCATCAAATGCTTTAGCTATCTGAAGGATATCACCGCCACCTCCAATAAAATCTACCTGACCACCTAATTCCAGTAAGGCTTGTGCTGTACCTTGATTTACTGCGGCTAACTTTGTTCCTTTGGGTATCTTTTTTACTTTATTAAAATAAAACTTCACACCGTTTTTACTACTAAAAAATATCCAATCGGCATTAGTAATTGGTTCAAAATCGATCGCTGAAAATTCTATTAAAGAAGAATAATTTACCGGATATTGATGTGCTTTTAGCGCACGTAATAAATAATCGTTTTCGTATAAATCCGAAGAAATAAATACCGAATGGGTTTTTGTAGCTTTTAATTGCTGCACTAAACGCTGAATCGTTGCTGTGCTATCTTTCAATTCACTCGGCGTAAGCACACAATGCAGCCTTTTGGGAAATGTATTCCAAGCGGCAGCCATTGATATCCAAATATGTGTTTTATCTTGTATTTTTTCGGCATATACACCCAATGGCATTTGGCACCCCCCTTCAAAATCGTGCAAGATTTTTCGTTCTACCAACGCTATAGTGGCACTTTCTGTATCATTTAGAAACGAACAAATAGATTGCATTTCGCTATCGTTATTGCGAATTTGAAAAGCTAGTACACCTTGTGCTGGAGCGGGAATAAACATGGGTGCTTTCAGGGCTACTTGTTCAAAAGCACTTAAATCAACATTTAAGCGTTCTAAGCCAGCAGATGCCAGTACAATAGCATCATATTTTTCGTCTGCCAACTTCCCTACTCTGCCCGGAACATTTCCTCTCAAATCTTGGATTTCTAAATCAGGACGTAGTGCTAATAACTGTGCTTTTCGGCGGGCGGATGAAGTGCCGACGATGGCATTTTTCTTTAAACTTAAAACACCTGAAGTATCTACACATTCCTTGCGAATAAGCAATAAATCAAAGGGGTTTGCTCTTTTGGAATAGGCTGCCATCTTCAATCCTTCAGGCGATTCTGTAGGCATATCTTTGCAAGAATGTACCGCCATATCTATTTCATTTGCCAACAATGCATCTTCTAATTCTTTGGTAAAAAAACCTTTGCCTTCTAATTTATCAAAGCTTAAATTCCATTGCTGTGTAGCATCACCTTTGGTTTTTATTATTTTCAGTTCTGCCTGAAATCCATTTTGTGCTAATACTGATTTTGTATAATTGGCTTGCCATAAAGCTAATTCACTTCCTCGTGTTCCTATAATAATCGGAGATGTTTTTCCTTTCATGTTTCTTTAAATAAATTGATTGTAAGACAGAAAATATAATCTTCTGTAAAACTATGGGCGGAATGTTTTGTTCAAAAGTGATTTTTTGGAAGCTTTGAAAGGCAATGCGATATATTTTTCTTCCATGTATTCCATTACTTTTTCTAATACTGCTTTAGATTGAACGTCTAATTGTTCTATATCTTTTCTAAATGTTCCGTTTAATGCTCTTTCTCTTATACTTTTCACTTCATTGGGAATGTGCGACAAGGCTAATTCTAAGCGTCTCTCCTTGTGTAAATCATTGAAATTCACTAAAAATTCTTCCAACATAGCTTCAGCTTTATACAACTCTCCTCTTCTGAAAAGCATATTTTCTTTTGCTTTTATTTCTAAAGAAGCTATATCTATATAATCTACAGTATCTAAGTCTATGATTTCTTGTTCTACATCTTGCGGCACTGCTAAGTCAACTATAATTACTTTTTTGCCTTTGGGTACAATTTGTTGGTAAATTTCTTTTGTAATTACAGCATAATTTGCGCCGGTACATGTAAGAATTACATCAATAGGTTGATTGTGATGTGTCAGTTTATCAAACTCTATTGCTTTTCCATTTTCAAAACGTGCCGCTAAGTCTTCCGCTTTATTTAACGTTCTATTATAAACCGTTACATTGTGAATACCAAATTTCACCAGTAAATTCGTCATCAGATGATTGGTTTGTCCGGCACCGATAATCATCACATTTGCATCTTTAGAAATATTTCTTTCTAATAAAGAACGAAAGGCTAAAGAAACAACGGATATTGGCTTCTCTCCGATGCGAGTATCGCAATGGATTTTTTTTGCAAATACTATTGCTTGTTGATAAGCCAATCGGATATCATCACCACATAAATCATATTTTTTAGCGTTGAGGTAAGCCGCTTTAATCTGCCCTAATATTTCACGCTCCCCGATTACCAATGAATCAAACGAAGCGGCAACGCCCATGAAGTGTTTTACGGCATCTGCACGCTCAAAAACCAATGCTTTAGATAAATGTAGATTGATGAGTTCTTTGCTAAAATTGGGATTTATAAACAGAAATAATTCTTTCAGAAATTTGTTATCAATATTTCTGTCGCTGGTAAAAAAGAAAGTAACCCGATTGCAAGTATTAAGGTATAACAATTCATCCATAGCGAAATTTGCTTTCAATTTTCTCAATCGGTTAACCGGAAAATCGGAAGCCTCTTCGTCGGTAAGCAGGTAATCTTTCAACCTATTTACTTTTGATGTCTTATGAGTTATAGTTACTACTCTGTAACGCTGCACTTTTATACAATTTTACCTTTACAAATATGGCAATATATTAACCAATAAAAAAATGATTTTCATCATAATTCCTCTTTCTAACACAAAAATAACTATTGAGGATATTCGATTTGAACATAACATTTTCCGTTTTGCAGTTGCAAATCCATTTTCACTCCCAAAGTATATCTTATAATAACATGTTTATTTTCGTCTGTATTGGGTAGTTTTCCAATTACTTTTGCATAAATAATCTTACTATTTACTAAGTTTTTCACTTTAATTATAGTTCCTATCGGCAGCGTTTTGTGCATTGCCAAATATACATTTTCCATTGCCCCTAATGATGTGGTCATTGGAGCGCCAGTACCACGCACAGAGGTTGTTTTTTTAGCGGCAGAAGATTCTTTGTACAACCTTGCTAATTCTTTTTGAGTTGCATTATCCGCAGCTTGCATTTCCGGTTTTTCACCATCTGAAATAACAGGTTGTGACATTTCATCTGTAGGTAGTTGTTCTTTGATTTCCTGTTTTTTAGTGGGCGGCGTTATAGTTTTGGCCTCCTTTTTTTCTGTATTCGAAACATTTGGAGGAACAGGAGTTGCAACCACTTTAATTTCTTTTGGGGCTTGTTTGGGCTCTATTGAGTTTTCCTTTTTGACAGGAATTTCGTTTTCTGTATTGTTTCCAACAATTAATTGGCTACCAATTTTGATATTAAAATCTGATAAATCATTCCACTTCTGAATATCGGAAACTGAAACACCATACATTTTAGATATTGCATACATCGTCTGTCCTTGTTCTACGGTATGTAATCGATTGGAAAATGGTAATTGTTTCGTTTTCTGATTTATTTTAGCATCATCAAGAACTGTTGGAATCTTTTTATAATCCGATGACTTAGAAGTATTTGCTTCTTTTGGTGCATGTATATTTGGAATTCTGATAATTTGCTCCGGCATTAAACTCCCAGCCGTCATTGATGGATTTACTTTTAAAATATCTGCTTGTGAAACCTCGTATTTTTTAGAAATTTTGGTTAGTGTTTCACCTAATTTCACCACATGCATAATATAAGGCGAATTTTTAGCTATTGTTTTCGGTTTATCCTTTTGTGCAAAAGTCGCAGAAATATTGAACATCAAATAAATGCAAATTATACACGATAATATACTCCTTCTCCTTCTCATATTCATTGAATCTGAAACAAAAGTCTAATTTTAAAAGTTTTAAAAAACTACTTCTTTTCAACAAAAGTTTAAAGTATTTTTGATAAACGCAATTTTACTGTGCAAATTATAGGAATAATACCCGCTCGCTATGCTTCTTCACGATTTCCGGGCAAGCCTTTAGTTGAAATAAATGGTAAAGTAATGATTCATCATGTATATGAACAATGCTTGAAATCCAAATACTTATCAAAAATAATTATTGCTACTGACGACCAAAGGATTTACGATGCAGTAATAAGCTTCGGTGGTGAGGTGTATTTGACTTCTACGGAACACCTAAACGGCACGAGTAGATGTGCCGAAGTAGTTCAGCAACTTACAACCGTACCCGAATTTGTACTAAATATACAAGGTGACGAACCACTTATCCATCCCAATCAAATCGACTTACTTATTGAATTGTTTATTAATGACAAGCAATTGGACATTGCCACATTAATAAAAAAGGAGTACAATATACAATTATTACACAATCAAAATATAGTAAAAGCAATATCAAAAAATGATGGATATATATCTGATTTTAAAAGAATTATAAATACCAATTTAAATTTTTTCTATAAACATATAGGTATATACGGTTTTAAAACAAAAATATTACAGGAAATCGTAAAATTACCTCCTTCAGAGCGTGAACTAATTCAACATTTAGAGCAACTTAGGTGGTTAGATAATGGCTATACCATCAAAGGAGCAATTACGCAAGAGGAAAGCATAAGTGTGGATACTCCCGAAGATCTTAAAAAGGTACAGGAAATTATTTATCGCAATAAAGCAAATGTTCCTTTATAAGCTTTTATTTTGTCATCGGGCATTTTTACCGTGATGTAATATACATAATTATCTACCTGTGCAGGTTCGCCTTTAAAGTAACCATTCCATCCTTTTGTACTATCATTAGGTGCAAAATTTTGTGCTTCAAATACCTTTTCACCCCAACGGTTATAAATCAACATATCAAGGATTTGCATTCCTTTAACATTGGAAAGCGGTACAAATACATCATTGTGTCCATCATTATTTGGTGAAAAAGCCGTAGGGATATACACATCATAGAAGCAATCCTTTTTAATTAGTACAGAGTCAGAATTAGAACAATGAGTATCTGATACGGTTACTTTATAAACTCCTGACTTATATACTACTATTGAGGGAATTATATCTCCGGTATTCCAAGCAATAGATGTGTAGTTTCCGTTTCCAATATTCAATATAATACTATCGCAAATCGTTGTATCTTTTCCAAGTGAAACTATAGGTTTTGGATATTGCTTGAATATAATAGTATCTTTTGCGCTTCCACATTGATTTTTATTTTCAGCAATGTATGTTCCGGGTTGAGTAACCGTAATAGAAGTTCCTTTTGCGCCTGTATTCCAAATAGTATTAGCATCTCCGGTAAATAACGTAGCAGAAAAAGTGCCACAGAAAGCAGTATCGTTCCCTAAGGAATTTATGGTTGGAAAATCAGTGATGTCAATAAAAATTGTATCTTTTACTATACACACTCCGTTAGAGACTACAACATCGTATTTTCCAAATTGATTGACAGTTATTTTTGGTGTAATTGCACCAGTACTCCACACATAAGAAATATTATTTCCTGCAACTGTGGCATTTAAAACAACGGAAGATCCTTTACAGATAGCAGTATCTTTGCCTAAATTTAAATTTAAGGCATTGCTTCCAGAAATAACTATCGTATCAGAAGCTGCACCGCATGTATTTGTGATTTTTGAGATATATGTACCTGTTTGTGTTGCAGTATAATTTATTCCGTTGCCTACTAATGTTTGCCCTCTATACCATTGTGTTTGTGCATCGCCAGTATTCAAAATATAAGAAAAGGAACCACAGAATGTCGTATCTCTGCCCAAGTTAGGCTTATTCGGTTTAGTAATTTGCGTTACCTGAATAGTATCAGAGCCTTTGCAACCATTTTTAAATACATCTACCCAATATTTTCCGGGTTGTGTAACTAAAATTGAGTGCGTTGTAGCTCCCGTATTCCAAACATATTGATTATATGCAGTACTGGCATCTAAAGTAATATTTCCACCTTGGCATACTGCTGTCGATGTAGTTCCAAAACTAAAATTAATACCGTTAGTTTGAGAAATAATAATAGTATCAGTTACGCTGCCACAGTTTCCGCTTATTGTAGCATAATACTTTCCTGGTGCTGAAACAGTAATAGCGGCTGCAGTTACTCCTGTGCTCCATACCGTTGTAGCATTTCCAGTACTCAACACACGGCTAAAAGTACCGCAGTAGGTTGTATCTTTACCTAAATTAATCGGAGGCAAAGAATTGCTCTGTGAGATAATAATGGTATCAAACACATCACCGCACGTGTTGCTTACTTTTGCTATATAAGTACCAAATTGGGTAGCGGTATAATTTGCACCAGTACCGATTGCTACGGGATTAGAATTAAAAAACCAAGTTGTATTTGTATTTCCTGTAGTCAAATTTTGAGAAAGCGGGCTACAGGTCGAAATATCATTTCCTAAATTAGGCTTAGGTTCTTTAGATATTTGTGTTATGTTGATGGTATCAGTACCTTTACATCCATTTTTAAACACATCTACCCAGTATTTTCCGGGTTGTGTAATTATAATAGAATGCGTGGTTGCTCCATTATTCCATATATATTGGTCATACGCAGTACTTGCATCTAAAGTAATATCTCCACCTACACAAACAGATGTGGTAGGTGTACCAAAGCTAAAAGGTATTGTACAAGAACATTTATTTACTACTACTTTTACAGGAGTAGTTTTGGTACAAGTTGCGTCAGTAGCAGTAATAACATACGTCAAACTGTCTTTAGTTGCGCCGGTATAAGTTAATTGCTGGTTAATGCTGCTTCCTGTTCCTGAACTTGCGCCCGTAATGTCTGCACCACCGCTTACCGACCAGCTGAAAGTAGCATTAGCGTCAGTACTTGAGATATTCACAGAAGCTTTATCGCCGCTACAAATGGAAAGGCTGTTTACATTGGTAGCAACATCTAAACAAACTAATTGAAATTGAATAGTATTAGAGATTGGCTGACTGCCGTTAGGATGTGTAATTGCTTTTATGTAATGGATACCGGTATTACAAAAATTTGTAGTCGTATTTTGTCCTCCATCATTAGGAATTGGATATTTAATAATTGTGCTACCAACAATAGAATCGAAGCGCAACCCATTACAAAGGTCTGATGCATTGTTTCTAATACCACCGTTAGTTGTAGTAGAAATAACATTATTTGGTAATTTCACCACATAATTTCCATCGTTGGCATTCGGATTAGAAGCATCATAAGTTGGTAATGTACATGGGTTGTAGGTTAAAGTGCTGGAGCAAGATCTATTTTTAACAACGGTGCTTCTCAATGCACTTGGGCAGGAGCCTGGAGGATTGTTTACAAATGAACCATTCGGCTGATGAAATGAATTTTGTAAAATATAAATAGGCTGTCCGCTGCTGCAATAACTACTGAAATTATAATTATATACATTTCCACCAGGTAAGGGTACACTTGTGAAAATAATTACAATGGCATTGGGGGGGATAGAATCTCCTGGACCGGCAGAAAGTAGAGTACTTGGATTACAAGAGCCAATACGCAACTGTGTCATTAATGCAGCAGAAGGTGTACCAAAAAAATTAGAGCCTAAAGGTATATTAATATCTCTGTTTGCTGGTAAATCCACTTGTAGGTTATTAACCAAAAATCCTTGACCAGAGGTCATTACTATATATTCATTGTCTTGTTCTACTAATGGAGCAGGATTACAAGCATCTATAAAAATACCCAAAATCTCTGGACAGCTTGTGATGATTTGTGTTCCATTGGTTGTACTTCCACCTACATTTATAAAACCAATACTATCACCTTGACCTAAATATGGATTGAAATTAGCAGTTGAAGATTGATAAAAAACAATATTACTATTTGCCGGAATCCCAGCGTAATCTACCGCGAACTTAACAGTATCTTTTCCACTAGAACAGAATACACTTGATGATATATTAGATAACTGTATAGTTTGCGCAAACGAACTTGTCATCCACATAAACAAAAAGGTAGATAGAAATTTTATTTTCATAAAAAGCGTGCTTTTACAACAGCAAAATTAAGTTGAAATATTATAGTTGCTAATTACTTTTCTTTATTATTTTAACAAGGTAACATTTCCTTTTAATGTTTTTTTAGTGCCGTCTTTAAATTTAGCTACTACTTGATACCCATAAACTTCTACTGGAGCAACTTCACCTTTATAAGTTCCGTCCCAGCCGGTAGCAGCATCATTTGGTAAAATATCTGATGCATCAAATACTTTAATCCCCCATCTGTTATAAATTACAAATTTCTCGATAGTGGTTGTTGCAGCATTTCCTCTTACCATGAATACATCATTGACACCATCTTTATTAGGAGAAAATGCATTAGGAATCCATAAATCATTATGGCAATTAGAAGTTATAACAATCGTATCTGAAGCTGTACATCCATTTAGACTAGTCACTTTTACCCAGTAAATCCCGGCCTCTTTCACTTCTATGGAAGAATTTTGAGTGCCTGTACTCCATTCGTAAGATATTAATTCAATTGGTGCTTCTAACACAATAATATTATCGCACAAGGCGGTATCTTTACCTAAATTTACGATAGGAGCATTACTTTGTTTAATGACAATGGTATCTGCTACAGTTCCACAATTATTACTAATTGTAGCTATGTAAGTACCAGATTCTGTTACAGTAATTTGTGCACCTGTTGAATTGTTGCTCCATGTTGTATTTGGATTTCCGGTAGTTAATATTCTAGAAAAATTGCCACAATAGGTTGTATCATTTCCTAAGTTAGGTTTAATAGGCGGTATGGTCGCAATTACAGAAATGCTGGCACTTGCAGAGCAGCCATTGGCATATACTATCACAGAATAATTATCAGGATTTGAAATAGTAATAGATGAATTTGAAGAACCATTATTCCATCTTAGAGAATCGATATTGTTGGAATTGGCTGTTAATGTAACTCTTGTTCCAAGACAAAGTTCAGTTTCACCTTCAATAGTAACTGTTGGTAAATTATTAACTACCACCGTTACAGAATCTGTTCCAATGCAATTGTTTCCTGTTACGTTTACCACATATTTTCCTTGCGTTTTAACTTTTATAGTTTGCGTTTGAGCTCCTGTGTTCCAACTGTAAGAAGAAAAGCCTGCACCGGCATCTAATATTAAAGAATCTCCGGTACACAATAGTTTGTTACCACTAATGGTTGGGTTGCAAGTTTGTTGTTGACATGCAGTAACCCGAACAGTTGTAACGCCACTGCAACCATTTTGGTATGCCGTAGCCGTAAAGCTGCCTGCTGCGGATACAGATATTTCATTCCCAGCTGCGCCATTACTCCATCGGATAGAATCGTATTGACCTGATACGGTAAGCAAAGTGGAGTTTCCATTACAAACTTCTGTATTTCCTAGTATTTGCACCGTAGGTATCGGGGTTACCACCACTTTTATTTGTTGTGTTTTTATACAACCAGCATCATTCGAAATAGCAGTATAAATTACGCTATCTTTTATATTGCCATTATTGGTTAATGTTTGGATCACTGTATTTCCACTACCGGCAGCAGCACCGCTTATAGAGCTACCTCCTGCTACCGTCCAGCTAAGTGCAGCATTGGAATCATTACTTGAAATATCAATAGAAACTTTATCGCCGCTACAAATATTTGTTGTAGTAGATTTTGCAGAAACATCATTACAAATTAATTGATATTGTATAGTATTAGAAATCGGCTGACTGCCATTAGGATGTGTAATTGCTTTTATAAAATGAAATCCTTGGTTACAGTATTGTAACGGAATTCTAAATTTGAAAGTAGTATCAGCTGTAAACACTATTTGTGAATAATCTATACCTCCACAGCTGTCTAATGCATTTCGTCTAATACCATTATTAGATACTCTTGCAGTATCAAAGCCTTGCTGACGGATGGCATACGTGCCGTCTCTATCAAAAATTCCGCATCGGTCGTACACAAAATTATCTTGGCAATTCTGTCTTTTATCTATCGCTATTGTCTTTCTGTATCGGGTAGTAGCAGTGGATGAACAGCTTGCAGCATTAGTAAAAGCACCTACAGTTCTAGTGCAGCTGCTTTGAACTACATAAATAGGGTATCCATAATTACATAAACCATTGATATTATATATATTATTTACAGAATCGCTAGTAAAACATAAGATAATGGCATTAGCTGGGATGGAATCAGATGGAGAAGCCGGAATTACATTAGATGCATTGCAAGCACCTACCCGAAGATTGCTTATTAAAGTTGGATTAGGCGTTTTAAAACCACATGGGCTTGTGCCGGTATTAATACTGTTATCATTATTATTTCCGCTATTACTATTGGCTGCATCGTATTTTATTGCCAAATTAGATACCTTAATGCCAGTACCTGAAGTAAGTACCATATATTCATTTTTAGGTTCTGTGCCGCTCACACCACAAGCATCTATAAAAATCCCTAAAATACGAACACAACTTTTAAAATTAAAAGTATCTTTTGGAATTGCATTTCCAGGGATAAAACCTATACTATCACCTTGTCCGGCATACGGATTAAAATTAGCATTTGTGCTTTGGTAAATTACAACGTTAGTATTAGCAGGAACACCTGTAGCTGAAATGCTATAACTTACGGTATCGTTGCCTGAAGAACACACCGTTGTGGGAGAAAGTAAATTTAAGTTTATGGATGTAGAAGTCTGTGCTAGTAGGGCAATTGGCATACTAATTAACATACCAACAAAAAAAAGCGAAAAGCGATTCCTCATATATTCTATTTTGAGCCTTGAAAGATACAAATAAATATGGAAAATTGAGCATTCCGACAGAGATAATTACAATAGCTTTATTTCTAATATTAGTAAAATACAGTTTACTCGACTTTAGCATTCATTACTCCTCCAGTATGTACAGCAATTATAGTAGAGCCGGAGGGGAAATAACCCTCATTTATCAAATTAAATAATTTATAAAATAGCTTACCGGTGTATACAAAATCCAATGGAATATTATGTTGGTATTGAAAATCTTTGATGAACTGTAATAACTCGGGTGTAGTTTTGGCATATCCTCCAAAATGTGATTCTAAAATTGATAAATCATTATTCCTCAAAGAATATTTTTGCGTGATTTCCTGTTTTAGATTTTCATGTTTTAATACCGATACGCCAATAGCTTTCTGATTAGGCTGGATACGGCTAGCTATGCCAGCAATGGTAGCACCGGTGCCACAAGCACTTATAATAAAATCAAAATTAGGTTTATTTAATTCTTTTAATTGCATATTAATTTCATCTACAATTTCACTGCAACCCATTATAGCAAATTCGTTAGCACCACCTTCTGGCACTATGTATATATCATTTGAAGATGCAATAGAGCCTATGTTAATGTTATTAAGGTCAAAATTATTTTCTCGTAATTTTTTGTACGCCGTTCTGTTCAAATAATACAATTGCATACCATATTGCTTGGCAAATAGCAGTGATGGATTCAAGGTGTCATACTCCTCTCCTCTTATAATTCCTATGGTATTAATGCCCAGGTATTTTCCGGCGGCGGCCGTTGCTGTTATATGATTAGAAAATGCGCCGCCAAAAGTAAGCAAGGTCTTTTGTTGTTGTAGTGTCGCTTGTTTAATATTATATTTTAACTTCCTCCATTTATTGCCTGAAACTTCGGGATGAATCAGATCGTCTCGTTTTACTAATAATTGAATTTTGAATTTCTTTGTCCATTCATTTTCTATCGGTTGTAACGGCGATGGCAGTTGAAACATAAAGTGATTTGACAATTTAATAATTAGCTGATAAAATAATGTGTTATTGGCATTCAATATCGCACTATGTATTTTCAAACATACTACCCTTCAATTTTTATATTGAGTATTTCATTTGCTAATTAAAACAACTCCCCTTGTTCGGGTTCCTTTTTATCAGATAGATTTGTGATTTCAAAATCGACATCAAAGTTTGCGTTTTGTTCTTCTTCTTCGCTATGCACCGTTTCCACCATTTTCATTTCTTTTATTGTACCACCGGTTAGTTTATTTCCAATAGATTTCCAACCTTTAACCTCAATAAATTCAGCCAGATTCACGGTTTCTGGTTCGCTGCTTTTTCCTTTTCCCAAATCCATAGTATATTCTACAGTTGGATTGCTAAATAAAGTAGCAAACACTAATTTTGAATTATTTTCATCGGAGATAAATCTATATTTTGTATCTAAAGTAGAAGTTTCAATATTAAACCGTTTTACATAATTCACTTTTTTGCTATCTGAATAATGTACTGTTGAAATAATGGTAGTTGGATATAATTTATCAATTGCTACTATGTCGTTCATCACATAGCGGTTACTTAAATCGAAATTCGTTAAATAGTATTCTCCAGATTTTATAACCACCAAAATTTTATCTTCATTTTGGAAAGAGCCTAAATAACGGCCTCGTTTATCAGTATTTAATCTCCCAACAGTATCATCTAGCCAAATTTCTACTCCACCTAGAGTTGTTCTTCCTTTACCTTTTTGTTCAATTTTTTTTACCGGATATTTTGTTACAATATTTCCGTTTGCGCTTCTACCTTTTATATCCAAATTAAAAAAATCGAATTCAAAAACTTTGTTTCGTGCGCTGCAATTTGGAGACAATACTACACTACAACTTTCGGCTTCTCCGTTAGGATTTATGGTGAAATATAGAATTTTAGATTTTGGATTTCCTTGTGTAATGGGATATTCTTTATCGCGTGTAATGCTGGTGACATTAAAACGTTTGGCATAACTGATGCCGCTTTTACCATCCACATATACACAATTATACGTTGTTCGCTCATCACTTTTCTTCCAAACTGCTGTGTGGATAATATCTTTACCTACAAATACTTTTTCTGCGTTGCGTACCACTTTCATGGTACCATCTTTCATAAAAGCAATGATGTCGTCTATATCAGAACATTCGGCTATAAACTCTTCCTTTTTCATATCTTTGCCATAGCCAATAAAACCTTCTGCACGATTTACATATAATTTTTCATTATTGGCTGCAACCGTTTTTACTTCTACAACATCGAAGATGGAAATCTCCGTTTTACGTTCTTTTCCTTTGCCGTATTTTTTCAAAAGTTCCTCGAAATATTTAATTGCATATTTAGTAAGCGATTTTAAATTTCTCTTGGCTTCTTCCATATCTTCTTCTAATCCTTTGATGTATTCATCGGCTTTCTTTTTATCAAATTTGGAGATACGTTTAATTTTAATTTCTGTCAATTTTACAATATCGTCTTCAGCTACTTCACGCATTAATAATTTTTTAAAAGGCTCTAATCCTTTATCAATTGCACTAATAACGCCTTCCCACGTTTCTTCATCTTCTATATCTCTATAAATTTTATTTTCAATAAATATTTTTTCTAAAGAAGAAAAATGCCATTTATCTTCTAACTCTTTTAATAAAATTTCTAATTCACGTTTTAGTAATTGTACGGTAGTATCCGTTGATTGTCGCAATGCATCAGAAACACCAATAAAATGGGGTTTATCATCAATAATAACACAGGTATTGGGTGAAATAGACAATTCGCAATCAGAAAATGCATATAATGCATCTACAGTAACACTAGGGGAAACTTGAGGCTGTAAATCGATTAAAATTTCAACCTCTTTAGCAGTGTTGTCAACTACTTTTTTTATTTTAATTTTCCCTTTTTCATTTGCTTTTATAATGGAATCAATCAAATCGGAAGTTGTAGTACCAAAAGGGATTTCTATTATTTTTAAAGTTTTCTTATCTACAATCTCAATTTTTGCACGTACTCGAATTCGCCCTCCGCGCTTGCCATCATTATATTCTCGTACATCCATTAGTCCACCGGTAAGAAAATCGGGATATAATTCGAAAGGTTCTTTGCGTAAATATTTTATAGAGGCCTCTATCAGCTCACAGAAATTATGCGGCATTACTTTCGTTGACAAACCTACTGCAATACCTTCCGCACCTTGTGCTAATAGTAGTGGAAATTTTACCGGCAAATTTACGGGTTCGCGCTTTCTGCCATCATAAGAAAGTTGCCACTCGGTCGTATCTTCATTAAACAAAACATCTACTGCAAACTTAGATAATCTTGCTTCAATGTATCTTGGTGCGGCTGCGCTATCTCCAGTGCGGATATCGCCCCAGTTTCCTTGGCAATCAATCAATAAATCTTTCTGACCAATATTTACAATCGCATCGTTAATACTTGCATCGCCATGT
Source organism: uncultured Chitinophagales bacterium (assembly GCA_964642875.1). GTDB lineage: Bacteria > Bacteroidota > Bacteroidia > Chitinophagales > JADIYW01 > JADJSS01. The sequence continues at coordinate 55,509 of CAZXRF010000012.1, forward strand.
GGATGAAACTGCATTGTACTACCTACTATGTTGGCAACTTTGTTGTAACGTCCGTCATCCAATTCTTTCATAGCATGCATGATACGCCGCTGCACAGGCTTAAATCCATCATATAAAGCTGGAACAGCCCGTTCTAAAATTACATACGAAGCATATTCTAAAAACCAATTTTCATACAATCCATCTATAGTTGTAATATGCTCATTATGTTGCTCGTTATATTCTTCTGTTGACATTTTTCTCTTCTATTTTATAAACAATCTACTTCACCTTTTGGAGTATATTTAGAATTCTATCATCTCCTCTTTTATTTCATCTTTTTCTACTTTCAAATTATTGATAATAAAATTCTGACGCTCTTGTGTATTTTTCCCCATGTAATATTCCAGCAACTGCTCAATACTCTGATTACTTTTTAATATCACAGGTTCTAATCGGATATTACTACCAATAAATTGTTCAAACTCATTGGGCGATATTTCCCCCAAGCCTTTAAAACGGGTTATTTCGGGCTTGCCTTTTAATATATCTATTGCTTGTATTTTTTCTTGTTCTGAATAGCAATATATTGTTTGTTTTTTATCACGTACACGAAACAATGGTGTAATTAAAACATATAAGTGACCTTTCTTCACTAAGTCTGGAAAAAATTGCAAAAAGAAAGTCATCAGTAGTAAGCGGATATGCATACCATCCACATCAGCATCAGTGGCGATTACCACATTATTATATCTCAAATTATCTACGTCTTCTTCAATATCTAAGGCATGTTGCAAGAGATTAAACTCTTCGTTTTGATATACAATTTTTTTGGTTAATCCATAACAATTCAATGGTTTTCCACGGAGTGAAAAAACTGCTTGCGTCAATGGGTTTCTTGCTTTGGTAATAGAACCAGATGCCGAGTCTCCCTCTGTAATAAACAAGGTTGTTTCGGTATGTAATTCATTTTTTTCGTCGGAGTAGTGCACTCTGCAATCACGTAATTTTTTATTGTGTAAATTTGCTGATTTGGCACGTTCATTAGCTAATTTCCGGATTCCCGATAAATCTTTACGTTCTCGTTCCGACTGTTGAATACGTTTTAGCAAAGCATCAGCAATAGCTGGGTTTTTGTGTAAAAAAGAATCTAACCTATCTTTTATAAAATCATTTACGAACGATTTTAAACTCGGTCCATTTTCCCACATATTTTGCGATCCTAATTTTGTTTTCGTTTGGGACTCAAAAACGGGTTCTTGAACCCGCACGGATACTGCTCCCACAATAGCTTGGCGTATATCAGAGGCTTCGAATTGTTTTTTATAAAACTCTCTTACCGTTTTCACAATAGCTTCTTTAAAAGCAGCTAAATGCGTTCCGCCTTGCGTAGTATATTGTCCATTTACAAAGGAATAATACTCTTCACCATATTGATTATTATGTGTTAATGCAATCTCAATATCTTGGTCTTTTAGATGTATGATTGGATATCGAAGTTCGGCTTCATTTGTTTTTTTATTCAACAAGTCTTTTAATCCTTCTTTCGATATAAATTTATTGCCATTAAAATTAACGGTTAGCCCTGCATTCAAATAGGCATAATTCCAGAGTTGCTCCTCTATAAATTCTGAAACAAAATGGAAATTTTTAAAAATAGTATTATCCGCATGAAACTGAAATTTTGTACCGTTACGTTCTGTAGTTTTTGAAATCTTATGGTCCTGTATTAATTCACCTTTATCAAATTCTGCAACTTTCGTTTCGCCTTCTCTAAAGGACTCTACTTTAAAATACGTAGAAAGTGCATTTACCGCTTTTGTACCCACACCATTTAATCCTACAGATTTTTGGAAAGCACGAGAATCGTATTTTCCGCCGGTATTTATTTTAGAAACGCAATCTATTACTGCGCCCAAGGGTATGCCACGGCCATAATCGCGAATGGTAACCATTTTATCTTTAATAGAAATATCAATTTGTTTTCCATGCCCCATTACAAACTCATCAATGGAATTGTCGATAATTTCTTTGAGTAAAACATAAATTCCGTCATCAGGTGCCGATCCATCGCCTAATTTCCCAATATACATGCCGGGTCGCAAGCGAATGTGTTCTTTCCAATCTAGTGAGCGTATATTTTCTTCGGTATATTGCACTTCTGCCATAATTATATTCTAAATTAAAAAATGAGTGGTAAAAAAATTATCCTCAACAAATGTATAGCTATGGATTTGGAAAAATGTTTGAAATTTTCCACAGCGTTGAATAATAAATAAACAGCTGATTTCTACTTAATTATATAGATATATCCGAATGTTAAATTGAAGCTGTTATTGTATAATTTAGGCATTCCGGTGTTCTTTTTTGCTATACTCAGCAATCCGGCATTATGCCTTGCGGTAAATTCTACCCAACCTTTTTTCCCTACTTTAATATCTATACCTGCACCAGTAACAATACCAACATCAAAGCGCATATCTTGATGGGTAAAATTGTATTTATTGGTGATTGCAGTGGTAGTTTGTTTATCTACTGAAACAGCATCTTGGTTATATCCGCCTGACCAATAGGCAAAGTACGGTCCGATTAGAAAAGCACCTTTTACTTTATCGCTACCAACTCTAGCTACTGCTAATATTGGAAATTGAATATAATTTAAAACGGATTTAGAAGTTAATTTTGCTGAATCTAAAGTACGGTTCCAACGTTGTCCTTTCTGTATAAATTCTACTTCTGTTTGTATGCCTATATATTTATTAAAATCAATACGTAAAAATGCAGCTAGGTCAGAGCCTAAGATTACACGTTTTTTATAATCGGTAGGCGAAGAAAACTTGCGTAAGTTCGAAATATTAAGCCCCGCTCTACCACCCGCTGAAACGCTAATTTCAGCAGAAGCAGTGCATACAGCAAAAATAAAAATTGATATAAATAAAACAGAACGCAACATTATTCTCGTATTTAGGGCAAATATACTTTAGTTTTTGTAAGAATTATTGAAATTTGTTAAACTATACTTAAAAATAGTAAGCTTCTATGTGGGGAATATTAAAAGGCATTACATTTGTTATACTAATAAAAAAATTACTATCATGAAAAGATTATTTTTAGCATTTACAATGATGGCAAGTACTTTTGGCGTATTTGCACAAGAAACAGTTCCTTCTGCTGTAGCACCAGACCCTAACGCACCTACAATGAATTTTGCAAAAGACGCTATTGACTATGGTACAATAAAACAAGATGCAGATGGATATAGAACTTTTACATTTACAAATGAAGGCAAAACACCAATTGTAATAAGTGAAGCGCATGGCTCTTGTGGCTGTACAGTTCCAACATACCCGAAAGAACCAATAATGCCAGGCCAAAAAGGAGAAATTAAAGTTCATTATGACACACACCGTGTAGGTCCTTTCTCTAAAAGCGTAACAGTAAACTCAAATGCAAAAAACTCCCCTGTGGTATTGAAAATTAGCGGTACTGTAGAAGCTGCGGCTACTGACCCTACAGCTACTGAACCAAATTCAATTATTCCAGCACCCGCAACAGCGCCTGCAAAAGTAGCTCCAGCTACTACTAAAACTACTACTAAGACTACTACCACTACTAAAAAACCAGCAACTTCTACTGCTAAAAAAAGCACTCATACGCATAGTACAACTAAGAAAAAATAATTCTTAGAATTTCAAATAATGCTCCGATTTATCCAAAAGATAAATCGGAGTTTTTTTTTCATAACCTACAGTGAAGAAATAAATTTAATTTGCAAAATAATAGATGCACTCTGGTATGTGGTAAATAAAACAGTAATAGAGATTTAAAAACAACGACAAAAGTATTTATCAAAATAAAATCAAATACAACTTACAGTTGTGGATAATTTTGAAAAATATTTTCTGATACCCTATTGACATAAATAAAAAGATTACTATCTTTGCAATCCGTTAGCAAAACGCTGACAGGTTCTTTCAAATACAAGCGAAAGTAGCTCAGTTGGTAGAGCATCACCTTGCCAAGGTGAGGGTCGCGGGTTCGAGTCTCGTCTTTCGCTCTCAAAGGAGTTTTCCGACTCCTTTTTTTATTTAAAGTTGCGCCCGGGTGGTGGAATGGTAGACACGCAGGACTTAAAATCCTGTGGCCATCGCGGCTGTGCGGGTTCGAGTCCCGCCCCGGGTACACTTTTTTTTCTTCTCCTGATTTTTATTATTTTTCTTACCATTTCAATTTAACTTACTAAGAAAATAGTTAATAAATTTTCATTAGATAATGTATATGTTTTTTAATTAAAGAAAATAATTTAAAACATTTCAACGATCTAAAGTGCTTTATTTTATAACTTATTTTTGATAATTATCAAAAAAACATGCGATTACATAAAAATAGTTGCACTGTTAATTTTGTTTAACTATATTTAACTATGAATTAAAATTAAACACGCAATTAAGATACCCGATGCCCTTAAATGGATAGTCATAAAAACCCCCTTAGAAACATTGAAAACCCCTAATTTTAGGGGTTTTATTTTTTACATCAATTTGAAGACCTAACAATTACATATAATTATTTTTATCTATATATTAAGATTAAAAAATAGCACATTTAAGTACAATCATTTGACACAAATCAAAAAAAAATCAAAAATCAAATTTATTCTTGTATATACAAGAATTTTAATTTACTTTTACATAACATTATGGTAATACATAAATATAGTGATAGAAAAAGGATTATAAACCATTAAAATTAAGTATTATTTGAAAAAAATCTACCCGACGGAACCAAGGATAGACATAAAAACCCCCTATTGAAACATCAAAACCCCTACAAATCGCAGGGGTTTTTTATTTTTAAGATTTGAAAAAAAAGATAATGTCTCTTTCTGAAATAGGTTTATACTAAAACTTATAAAATTGGATAAAAAAGAAAAGTCATTTCAGGACTAAATATTAATTAATTTTCGCAAGGTTCATATACTTTTGGTGCGAAGCCGTCAACTGCATTTCCAACTACAGCCTTATGGTTTACTTCAGCATTAAAGAAATCAATTCGAGTATTGATATTTGTATTGCATTCATCAACAGGAGCTACGGGTTTAGAATCCCCAAAAGCAACTGCTACCAAGCGGCTGCAATCTACTCCTTTTGTGGTTAAATAATAACTAATCATAGCTGCACGTTGCAGGCTCAATTTTATATTTTCGTCTTGTGTACGTTCAGTATAAACATGTCCTTCAATCCTAAATTTTGTAATAAACGGTCTGTCTTTTAAATATTGTGCTACAAAATCTAACATCGGATCTTTATCATTCTTTACGTCGTAAGCATGTATAGCAAATTGAATATTTTCAGGCAATATCAATGCATTATTTTGTACAGTATATGAGTTTTTTGCTAATGCGGATATAGAGGTTAATGCAATTAACAAAATAAATAATTTTAGTTTTTTCATCGGGTAATGTTGTGATGTAAATATCCCCAAAAAATGGGATAGAAAAAAGGTAAAAATTGTTAGAAAACTGTGAAAAAACCGGCTAATGATTGCATCCTCCGTGAAAAACAATCAGAAACTTATCTTTTACAACCGCATTTTCAGTAATGTACATTAGAAAATAGGTACCTGAACTCAGCCCACCAATGGGAATTTTACTATAATTTGTCCCTTTAGCAAACGTAGCTTTATCTTGATAGTATATTTTTCCATCAACACCAACTAACAAAAGTGACCCATCGGTAAATTGCTCGGTTGTAAGTTCAAAATTTGCAAAGCTTTTATCTATATCTATTAAATTTTGGGTGAGCTTGATGGACATATTTATTTTGTTCGGAGATAAAATTCCACTAGAAAAAATACGTACTGAATCTAAGAATGAAATTTTCTGCGAACCATCAGAGAAATAATATACCATTCTGTAATAATTCCAACCCGGCAAAGCCGTAGTATCTACATAATTGTACAATAATGTATCAAATGTACCACCCTGCGGTTGTAATTCCTTTATAGTAAAATACTGTTGTTTATCTTGGCTGCGTTGTAATTCATATTTCAAAACGTTCAATTCATGCATTATTTGCCAATCTGTAAGTACATGATTATTTCCTTGCAATACAACGCCAAAATTCAATAGAGAATCAGCATTAAATATTAAAGTATCAAATTTAGAAATTCGATGTTGTCCGTTTTTTAAACTCATCCATACTCTATAATATGAAGTATCGCTAAGTGGATATAAATCGGAATTGGAATAACTTGCATTTATAGCAGGAATTTCGGCAGGCACTATTACTACTTGTGTAAATGCCGTATTTCTTTTGCGTTTTTCTACGATGTATTTATCTGCATAAAATTCATTCGCATTCCAATTTATTCCTATCTTATTTCTCAATTGCTGTACTTTTAAATTATACACAGAATCTACAACAAAAGGAATATGCACACTTTCTATTAGGCTGTATTGTACTCCGTTGGTATAAGAAATTGCTTTTATCCTATAATACAGCACGGTATCATCTGGAAATTTGTCTATATACGTATAGCACGAATCGGTAAATGCTACATGTAAAGTTTGCACGGTATCTACTGCTAAAAAATTAGAATCAGAAGTATTGTGTTTTTCAATTACAAAATAATCTGTGTTCAATTCATCTTGCATACACCAATTTACATTTATGTTAGGATAACTATATTGTAAATTAAAATTATACAACGAATCTGTACGGAGTGTAGAAGCGGAAACTGAAGTTGGTTTATTTACCCAAATAGGAGAACTCCATGCCCAAACTTCTCTATTGCTCACTAAATTTTTCTGTTTCATACGCACATAATACATGCTAGTATCACGTAATGATGTATCAATAAAAACAAAAGAATAATTTTTTGTAGGTGTAGAAGGGATTTCTTTATTTATTACTTGAAAAATAGGATGCACCGGATTTGAAGTATATGTACCTTTTTTAAAATCCCATTTCAAAAGCTCTATAAAATCTATATTATCTGTTCCATTTATTTGTACTTGAATAGTTGGGAATGAATCTTTTTGAACAGTCAGTTCATCTCCCATTATTGCTGTATTCATAGCAAATTTAAGTACTATATGTTCTCCAGTAGTTGCATAGCTATGCCTGTTGTATAATGCGTTGAATATATTATTTCGAGTAAGCGAATCGGTTATAACCGCAGTATAACCTATATTAGTTTGTGATGGTGTTCCGTTGTGACTATCAGTGCTTGCCATTACTCCTAATTTTTCTTTTAGTGCCCATGCGTCTTGAGCAAAACAAGGAAACTTAGTGCTACGAGCTCCAAATTTATCATAAGCCAAATTATGGTTTGGGTTGTAATACTCCCCCAGTCCGTGCCCGCTATAAATTTCAATACTTCTTTTATAATCTGTATTTGCATAAGCACCGCCAAATTGCGAAGCACCATTATCGGGTCCGGTAAGTCCAAATAGTTTTCCTGTATGGTGTGGAATAGTAAGTGCTTTTCCTTGCATGCCTAACTGATTTAATTTTGTCCAAAAATTAGGTATGTAAAAAAATAAATCTTTGGCAAGCATCGGCACATTATCTACTAAGGAGTCATCAAAATTATAAATGAAATTATAATGCCCCGATGGATTATCTAAACTATTTTCATAAGATAAAAATGTTACAAACCGTCCTGGTTGATGAAACCTAAGTGCCTTACTTTTCAGCAAACTCCACTCTTCCGTATTTATACCAAAAGTATCTACAGCATTAAAATCAGAATGATCGGTAGCACCATAAAAATCTAAGCCTACGCCATTTCTTGCAAATAAATATCCGTCATCGCCAAAGCCATCTCTACTTATTTTTCCATGTGTGTGTAATTCGCCCCAATAAATATTCAAACTATCTGCCGAAACGTTCACTGGATTGGAAATAGAATTCCCTGTTATCGGCGTTGGTGAATTCACCACGTTAGCAGATATCGTAAATACCCCATCTTGGTTAAAAACAATCGGTACGTCTTTAGCGCCTGAATCTGATGGGGTAAATGTAAACGTTCTCGGATATATAGCTGAAACATCGGTGCAAGTGAGTTTTACTGTTCCAGAAAAATCATAAGAAATATTGCGACCGATATCTGAAATCATAACTTTTACCACACTCGTTTGTTGTTTCTTTGCTGTTGACGGCAATACAACACTTACATTTTTAGGTGTAGAATTTTTAAAAGAGATTTTGGGCGCATCTAAAAGAGGAATAAAATTTCCATTGTTGTTATTATCCAATAATACTGTAAATCTATCTGAATGGGCAATCATAGAATTATAAGTGTACGTAGCAGTACCGTTTGCTCCGTAAATAACTTGCAGGGTATCTCCTATCGGAATGGTATCTTGTAGTTTTATAGTAATAATCCATTGGTTGTTTTCATGTCCGAATTTATAATCAAATTTACTCGAAGGTGTGGTTAAAAATTCAAAATAACACTGGGTAACGGCAGTAACTTTAGCCGTTTTTCCTCCCTTGCTTTTTACCTGTAAATATCCGGCCCTTAGGTTTGGTGGAATTAGCAACCAAAACATATCATCCCAAGCATATTCGCCAAAAAATTTTGGAAATACCACTTTTATTATAGCATTCTTATTTAAAGGCATCGAATCGGGAATAATATTAAGTATTCTATCAGAATAGGTATTGATTGTAAATGTATCTTTAGATAAATACACACGACACGATTTTTTCAAATTCGCATCTTGTCCCATTGCATTTACATAGAACAATACGAGAAATAATATTTGTAAAAACTTTTTAATCATGTATAATTTTAAATTTCAGATAAATAGAATTGTGTTTAAAAAAATAAATATTGACTTACATCAATAAATACAACAATAAAGATAAATCAGAGATTTTAATTATACAAGTAGCCCAGAAGCACAAATTTTAACCAAAGTTTTAAAAAATAGGAATTTTAATCCTGCACAAATTATTGACTATAAACATATTACAAAGATAAAATAGGTATTATTTGTCATAAAAAACAAGAAATCAAGGTGTATTTAACTTACTATTTTTAACACTATAGCTGAAATAAATCACCAACCCGAGTGCCATCCATACCAAAAAACGCATCCAATTGGCAAATCCTAAGGTAGATAAAAGATAGGCACAGCTCAAAAAACCTAATACTGGTATCAGCGACCAATTTTTCATAAATGATTGATAAGAAACATATAAAGTTGTAATCAGAAAAGCCCAAAAAGGTATTTGATGTTTCCATGCAGAAAAACCCTTATCTAATGGAAAAGTTGCTTCTATATTTGAGACATCTTTAAAAAATAGGATAAAAAACAAAATTGAAAAT
>CAZXRF010000013.1:0-63588 GCA_964642875.1 uncultured Chitinophagales bacterium
TGAAGTGTATCGTATTAATCAAGTTCGCGATGCGGAAGTAAAAATCAATAGAGATATTTTCAAAAATTCTGGTATTTATTTTTATCAATTAAAAGTAGATGAAAGTGTGATGAGCACTGGAAGAATTACGGTAAAGTAATTTTTTTCTCTATAAATAACAACGCCTAATCTTTTTGATTGGGCGTTTTTTCTTAGCTGTTTTTCTTGGCATAATTAGATTTTTCGCAGCCAAATATTTGTACAAAATAATCATCCATCTCATCTGCCTTTACTATAAGATTGCTTAAGTTTTGCTGTACAGTTGTTGTATTACCGGAAAATATATCGCTGATACATACTCGGTAGGAAACAAAAATCTGATTGTTATTCAGTGCCAACTGGTAGGGAGCAATAGGATTACTCAAAATAAATTTCAATAATTTTTCTAAATTTCCGGTAGGTAAAACATTTATTGGAGAAGTGGCATATAAGTATTTTTTTTCAAATACAAAAATACGTACTAATGCACTACCCGAGTAAAACTCCCAGTATTCATTACCACTTCTAGCTAATACTGATTCGATACCCATGTTGTTTACTGCTGTTTCCACAAAAACAGACAGCTTGCTGATTTCTTTATTATCGAAAATTTTCTCATCTATATTTGCGCCGCAATTTGGGCAATAATCTGTTTTCTCATAAATCAGCATTTTGCAGGAATTGCATTTTATAGAATATTCGCCGTTGGTATTTTGTGCAAATGTATCTAACTCCTCTTTTACTTTTTCAGCGGGAATGGCAAATCCTACATTATCGGCATCGGTAAATTTTGCAGTGGTAACGCCAACTAATTCTCCATCTGCGTTTACCACCGGACCTCCACTATTTCCGGGGTTCACCGCAGCATCTGTTTGTATAAAATGCTGTCCGTCTAATAATTGTCGCTCGTTCGATACAATACCTTCCGTAATGGTATAAGGCATTCCGAATGGAAATCCGAGCACAAACACTTTATCTCTACTGTGTACCTGTTGTACTAAATTAAACGGAATAGCAGCGGTGGGCACATAATGTTCACTGCGTAAAAATGCAATATCTGCCTGCGGATTTACATATACTACTTTTGCTCTTCGCCGGTCTTGCAATTGATCCTCGATAGACACTTCCTTGTTGCCTTCTACCACATGATAATTGGTCACAAAAATATTTTGCTCCTGTAAATAAAAACCGCTACCGCTACCACCGGAGGTGTTTATTTTATACACTGCTTTTTTTAATTCGTCGTGATTCATCTGATTTGTTGGTGCTTAATATTTTATCTATTACCCAAATAATTTTTTAAAAAAACCTTGTTTCTTTTCTTTATTTGAGGTGGTATTTTCTGTGTTTGATGTTTCCAATACGATGTCTTCTGTCATTATATTTTTTACCGATTCAAATAAAATAGTTGCTGCTTCTTGTATCGGCTTTTCTGAAGCTGTTTCCATTGCTTTCGTTAATCTTTCAAGTATAAAGCTTTCTAAGGTATTGTTATACAACAAATTCAAAATGCCATATTCTAAAGTAAAAGTAGCACCGATAAAGTCCATTGTTTTAATTTCTTTTTCTGAAGTTTCGTAAGCATATTTCAAGGCATTGCGAACGCTTTCTAAATCGGTGCGAAATTTATAAGGTATAAAAATTTCTATATTATAAAGATTGTTTTCTAATTGTGCTTGTGTTGTATTTTGTAATTTTCGTAAAAATTCTTTCCCAGCACTCAATCGTTGATAATACTCTTCTCTTGAGTTTAAAAAAAATAAGGTTTTTTCAATTTCGCTTCTGAGTAACCCTTGTGGTGCACAGAAATAATCAATTTTCAAAATAGTAATTACTAATACATCCCATAAATAAGAAGTCAGGCGTTTATTTTCTAATTGGTCATATACAGCAAATGCTTCTTTAATGTATTGTTGTACGGTATTCCATGCAAGTTCATTTTGTGCGGCAGTGTATGGGGTTACCTTAGGTTCATTCAAATGTTTTGCTTCAAATTTTGAGATAAATTCATCATCGTAATTATCGGCATTGATACATATTTCCCGCAATACATCATATATTTTATAGGGTTCAGCTATATTAAGTGGACATTGAAATTTAAAAAACAATTTATCGCCATCTAAAATAATTTCAGTGATGGTGAGTGGTGAGAAATTCAGCTGAGCTACTTGCCGCAAAATAGGTACGCGTTTCGCATTCTCGATGTTTAGAAATGGGGCAGAAATACTTACCTCTGTTTCGGTAATTTTCAATACTACAATTATGGAGCCATGCGGAATGCAATACTCCGTTTTATCGGCGTTTGCATATTTTGTTTCAATAGTAGGATTTATATAATTAATACAAGCTCTTACTGTTTCTGCATATTTTCCCGATTCATATAGTTGCATCGCTTTATCCCAATTCTCCGTCTTTACGCTATTTATAGAATTGGCAATTAGTGATTTTTGGAAAGTTAAATTTGATTGCATAGACTTAAAGTAACAAAATTATCAATTTTTTACATTAGCAAACTTATATTTAATGCTAAATGCCTATTTTTAAGCCTATGATTAAAATTCTAATAGCAGATGCTCAATATCTAGTCCGTGTTGGATTAAGTAGTTTATTGTCTTCCGTAAAGGATTTTAAAATTATTGGAGAAGCGGAAAACACTTCTGAATTAATACAACTTACAAAAGAGCACCTTCCAAATGTGGTGATTTTCGATTACAAAAATGAAAAATACTTTTCCCAGAAAGACATCTTGGAAGTTCAAAAAATTTCACCTAACACCAATTTTTTAGTAATCTCTGATGATGACTCTAAAACCAGTATCTATAAAACTATAGAAATGGGCGTAATCAGCTTCTTGACTAAAGAATGTGACAAAGAAGAAATTATTGGAGCAATTTATGCTGCTGCCAAGAATGAAAAATTCCTTTGTCATAAAGTTATAGATATCATTATAGAAAAACATATACACAACGATATGGATGCCTGTAAGGCATTTAATCTTTCCTTGCGCGAAGCAGAAATTATAAAACTCACTGCCAAAGGCTGGACAGCCAAAACTATCGCCAAACATCTCTTCTTAAGCACACACACCATATACACACACAAGAAGAATATTATGAAAAAACTCAAAATCAATTCTTCTTCAGAAATGATAGTTTATGCCATCCAAAATGGACTTATAACCCGAGAAGAAATGGCAGAAAGTTAAATACTACCTAACTTTAGGTATCAAAATCACAACATTAGCTATTCTTTGTTATTTAGAATTAATCTATTTTTATAACCTAATTTTTGTTTTTAATTAGTCTAAATAAATTAAAATGTTTAAATATTTTGCTTTTGTACTCGCGCTTGTTTTTAATTTTCAAAATAAAGTACACGCACAAAACATAGACAGTATCCACCAACTTAATGAGATAGAAATTACATCGTATAAAACGATGAACGGCATTGGACATATTGATGATTTTAGAGGGCAAATTATATATGCTGGAAAAAAATCGGAAGTATTATTGATAGATAGTATAGAAGCCAATAAAGCGCTAAACAACACCCGACAAATAATAGGCAGAATTCCCGGACTTAATATCGTAGAAACAGAAAGCGGAGGATTTACGGCAAACGGTATTGCCTTCCGAGGTTTAAATCCATACCAAAGTATAGAAACGAATACCCGACAAAATAATTACAATATTTCTGCCGATATTTTCGGATATAACGAAGCCTATTATTTACCACCGATGGAAGCCGTAAAACGCATCACCTTTGTGCGCGGTGCTTCTTCTTTAGCATTTGGCCCACAAATAGGCGGAATGATAAATTATGAACTTAAAGACAGTGAAGATAAACCCTTACGATATTCTACCGCTAATACATTTGGTAGTTATGGATTAATAAATACATTCCACTCCTTAGGTGGAAAATATAAAAAAATCAAATATTACGGATTTTTTCAATATAGACGGTTGGAAGGTTGGCGACAAAACTCCGACCAAAGACAACTATCAGGCTTTGGAAGTATTACTTATTCTCCGACTAAAAAATGGGAAATTGGATTAGAATATTCTGCATTGCGCAATAAAATACACATGCCCGGCGGCTTGACAGATTCTTTATTTAACGCCAATCCTCGACAATCGCCGACTGAAAGAAACTGGTTGGAAAGCCCTTGGAATATTCTTGCGTTAAAAATAAAAAATCAAATCAATGATAATACATCATTTAGCCTAGTTTCTTCCTTTTTATTTAGTCAGCGAAATTTGATATGGAAAAACGAAGATAATTGGCCCAATCAGCCAGATACCATTACGCCCAACTTCCAATATGTACCAAGAGAATTGGAAAGAGAATATTTTAAAAGTACCACACACGAATTACGTTTCTTGCACAATTATAATTTAGGAAAATACCAGCAAACGTTTGCTGGCGGCGTACGTTTCGCTTATTCGCATCTTGTTCGGCAAGCAGGTGCACAAGGCACTACAGGCACCAACTTCGACTTAACAAAACTTTCTAATTGGGAAGTAAATCTTACTTTTAAAACAATAAATGTTTCATTATTTGCAGAGCATATTTTCAGAATAAAAAACTTTACGATAACTCCGGGACTTCGTTATGAATTTTTATCTACTTTGGCAAATGGCTACAGCGGCAATGACGCAGAAGACAGTGATGAACCGTTTGTGCTAGTAAACCATCAAAAGCGAAATAGAAATATCATTTTAGGTGGCTTGGGAATGCAGTATGACATCAATAACAAACACAGTATGTATGCCAATTTCAACCGTTCATTCCGTCCTGTTACCTATAGTGATTTGACCCCATTTGGCACCATCGCAAAAATAAATCCAAAATTAAAAGATGCCGATGGATATAATGTTGATATTGGGTTTAGAGGTTCACATCAAAATATTATAAATTACGATGTAAGTTTCTTCTTCTTGTATTACAATAATAAAATTGGATATGTAAACAAATTGCAAGATACTATCAGCTATTTATACAGAACTAATACAGGCAGCAGCAGACATCTAGGGGTGGAGGCTTATGTAGAATTAAATATTTTAGATGGCTGGATAAAAACTGACAAATACGGAAAGCTCAGTATTTACAACTCTTTTGGTTATGTAAATGCAAAATATGCAAAAGGCGAATACAAAAATAAATTTGTAGAATACGCACCACAATTTATCAATAGAATTGGGGTAAACTATGGCATTAAAGGATTTTCTATCAATCTCCAATATTCGCATAATAGCCAATCATTTGGCGATGCAAGTAATGTAAAATACACTTCAGATGCACTCACCGGCATTATACCAAAATATGGCGTATTAGATATGTCCGCAGGTTATAAATGGAGAATGTTGCAATTTAAAGCAGGGATAAATAATGTAACCAATAAAAAATATTTCACGCTGCGCACAGGCGAATATCCGGGTCCGGGCATCATACCGAGTGATGGTATAATGTTCTATGGTGGAATAAGTGCAACTTTTTAAACATTAAAATAAAATGATGAAAACAATAGTATATTTTACGCTTGCTACTTTAATTTTTACAGCTTGTAAAAAAGAGCAGATAGAAGTACAAGAAACGGTTACTGAAGCAGCATTTATAGCTAATAATAAAGGATTGACAGACCTTGAAGTATTGGGTAAAAAGATATTCTTTGACACCAACCTATCTACTCCTGCCGGAAAAAGCTGCGCCAGCTGCCACTCTCCAACTACGGCATTTACCGATCCCAATCACGATGCATTTTCATTGGGCTCAACAGGATTGCGGGGCAGAAGAAATTCACCAACTGTAGCATATTTGGCTTTCGAACCTGAAATGTATTACAACACTGTTGACGGCACATGGATTGGCGGTTTTTTTGTAGATGGCAGAAAAGCAACTTTGGCGGCACAAGCCGGCGCACCTATGCTAGACGATAGAGAGATGAACAATGCATCTCCCAGCGAAGTAGTAAACAAAATAAAAAATGCAGGCTATAAAAATCTGTACGAAAAAATATATGGCGGGTTTACCAATGATTCTATAGATTTTAATCGAATCGGGTTAGCTATTCAGGCTTATGAGAAATCTAAACAAATCAATACTTTCTCTTCTAAATACGATTATTTTATTTCTGGAAAGGTGGAACTTACTCCACAAGAGATGCGTGGTTTAAATGTATTTGCAAACACTGCGAAAGGCAATTGTGCATCTTGCCATCCATTAGAACCAGATGCTATTTACAACAAAGTGTTATTTACTGATTTTTCTTATGATAATATTGGTGTACCTACCAATCCAGCACAGTCTTTTGGCGTTCCAGATTTAGGCTTAGGTATCACTAAAAGCGACCCCAATGAAAATGGGAAGTTTAAAGTTCCTACTTTGCGAAATATTGCACTTACTGCTCCATATTTTCATAATGGATTTGCTAATACGTTAGAAGAGGTTGTTCAATTTTATAACAAAAGAGATAGTGATTCAAAATTTTCTACCCCAGAAGTAGCTCAAAATCTAAACAGGACGGAATTGGGAAATTTAAAATTGAATGACCAAGAAGTAAAAGACCTCATTGTATTTTTAAAAACTTTGACGGACGGATTTTCAGTACGGTAGCTGCAATTTTTATGTAGAAATATTCTAAATTTCTAATTAGGATATTTTTATCTTCAAAATACTTTGATGCGCTGCAATTTGTCTGTAAATTTATATAACGCTAAAAAGATGAAGAAGATTGCCCTAGTCATAATTGCTGTAGGTTCAGTAATATTATTTTTTCACCATAGTTGCAAAAAGGATGCATTTGATAAAAATGCTCCGTTTTATTTTGCTTCGGAAGAAGAATTTAAAAACAATAATCAAGGACTTTCTGACTCTGCGATTATCGGTAAGCTTATTTTTTTTGACACTTCATTGTCCGAGCCGGCGGGCGTAAGTTGCGCATCGTGTCACTCTCCGATGACAGGATTTTCTGATCCTCGTCATACTCCATTTTCGGAAGGTTCTACGCATAAATTTGGAAGTAGAAATGCCAACGCCATCAGCTATATGCCATTTGCACCCAACAGAAGAGCTGAGTTTATACGCGGCGTATGGGAAACGGTAGGCGGATTTTTTTGGGACGGGAAAGCTGAATTTTTAAACCAACAAGCATTGTTTCCATTAACCAATCCAGATGAGATGAATATTCCGAATTTTGGTATTGCTTCTACAAAAATAAAACATGCTGCTTATTACCCTAAATTACAAAAGTTATTTGGTGCAAGTGCTTTAGCCGACAGCCAAACAATTGTATTTTATGCTGTAACATGTTTGCAAGCATTTCAAGAATCTTATCAAGTAAATCCCTTTACCAGCAAATTTGATTTTTATTTAAAAGGGAAAGTAAAATTGAGCGAACAAGAAATGCGCGGTATGAATTTATTTAACGATACCACAAAAACAAAATGCAGCTTATGTCACCTCAGTACGCCTACTACTTATGCTACTACAAGAAATATTTTATTCACCGATTATTCTTACGATAATATTGGATTACCAAAAAATCCATTACAAATGGGAATGCCGATAGACAGTGGTTTATCAAAATTTGAGCGAAATAATCCTTTGGAAGTGGGTAGATTTAAAACACCTACTTTGCGCAATATAGAAGTTACAGCTCCGTATATGCATTCTGGGATTTTTAGCACGTTGGAAGAAGTAATGGAATTTTATAATGAGCGCGATACGAATCCCAAATTTGCACATCCTGAAGTGCCAGCTACAGTAAATAAAGAAGATTTAGGGGATTTAAAACTATCAGCGCAAGAAATAAAAGACATCATTGCATTTATGAAAACACTAACTGATGGGTATAAATTGAGCAAGTAAATCTTATATTTGTGGCATGAAAAAATTTAGTGTTATCGCATTCCTTTGTGTTGTTTTATTTGCCTGTTCACATAAAACAAAAACTTCTACTTCTGTGACTGGTACGCCAAGTCCTAAAATTTCTGCGGCAGCAGCAGCAAGTGTAACGATGGAAGAAAAAAGCGCACTGTATTCAGCAAGTTGTGTGCGTTGCCATAAACTTATAGCGCCAGCAGCACATACTAAAGACGAATGGGTGGTATGGCTAGATAAAATGGCACCGAAAGCTAAAATTACACCTGAGCAGAAAGCACATATTTACGATTATTTGTCGGCGAATGCGAAAGACGGAAATTAATTTTTTTTCTGAACTTTACGATAATTGGAAATACATTTCTACGCATCTGCCGCCATCGCGGAAGAATAATTCGTCGGCAAGCTTTCGCATTAGAAAAACACCACGGCCATCGGGTTGTTCGAGTAACTCCGGCGAGGTTGGATCTGGCAGTTTATCGGGATTAAAGCCTATTCCTTCATCTCGGATAGATAAGCTAAATGAGGTTTCGTACTTACGGGCTTCTATGTTTACCGTTTTATTTTCATCTAAATTATTACCGTGTTCTATGGCATTCGTTACTGCTTCTACCGATGCTAAAAGCACATTGTCATATTGTTCTTCTCTGATATGATATTGCACTTTCAATATTTCTATCATTGACTCTACTTGAGTAATATTTTCTAAGCGCGATGAAATCTCTAATCGAATTACTTCGGACATGTATGCGTGTAATTTAAAGTTTAAACTGCGTAGAAATTTATTTTTTTCGTTGCAATCGGCTAAAAATAAATTAGCCTAAAATAAATTATACGTAAGTTTAATCAATTAGTTCACAAGTCGCAAGTATTTTTCTACTAAATTTTTATAAAAAGGCTTTAAATTTGGCGGTACTGTGCGATATAGCTCCAAAGCAGCCTTGCGAGATTGGAGATATTCTTCCAAATTGGGGGGTAATTTTCGTGGAATATCAATTGCAGATTTTGATTGCCGTTTGTCGTCTTCCTCTTGTTCCCGCTTTGCTTTATCAAATTCTAATAGTCGTGTTTCAATTTCTTTTTGTCGCTTCAGCGTTTCCGGTGATAGTTTTTTTGTCATTAAATCCTTTTCTATGTCGTCCATTTTCTTTATCATCTCGTCGATGCCACCGAGTCCATCATCGCCTTTATTTCTACTTTGATTCATTTGCTCCCGCATTTGCCGCAATGCCTCTCGCACGGCAGCTTGTTTTTGCACGGCATCAGCAAAATCTTTTCCCATCTGCTTCGGATCTTTACCGTTTTTCATACCTTCTTGCATTTTACCCAATTGTTCGCCGAGTTTTTTTTGCATTTCACTCATCGAAGGTTTTTCGCCCTTGCCACCAGGTTTGTTGCAGCTGCCGCTGCCGGGTTTTTTCTGGTTTTGCTGTTGCTGTATATTATCGAGCGATTCGCTGAGCATTAATGCTAAATTATTGGCAGAAGTCATCACCATTTGTTG
Source organism: uncultured Chitinophagales bacterium (assembly GCA_964642875.1). Classification (GTDB taxonomy): domain Bacteria; phylum Bacteroidota; class Bacteroidia; order Chitinophagales; family JADIYW01; genus JADJSS01. Next base: position 9,401 of record CAZXRF010000013.1, read on the forward strand.
TGCAACGGAGGCTACCGATTTATTTCTTTCTTCTAAGTTAACCAATGCTTTTTTCATTTCTCTATTGAGTTTATACATTTCATCAGAGATAAATGTTTGCAGCTGAAATTGTCGTTTGCCTAATTCCTGCAAGCTATCTGCAATCAACTTAGCATCATCTCGCAAGTCATATTGCTTTTGCATAATCTGGATATATTTCGGACTTTCTGTTTCTGTTTTTTTCAAATCTGTTAAAAGCTTTTCTTGGTCAAAAGATAACTTCACTAAATTTTCTAACAATTGGCGAATCATGCGAATATCTTCGGCAGCTTGGTCTTGTTGCATTTTATCTACTCCGGATTTCATTTTTTGCGCCATTTGTTTCATTTTTTGCGCCGATGATTTTTGAGATTTAGCCGCTTTGTCGTTTTGTTGTTTTTGCAATTCGTCACTGCTTTGGTTCATCTCTTGTTGTATATCTTCTGCATCTTCATTATTGTCCTTCGTATCTAATTTGTTGTCGTTTTCTTTGTTGAACTGGTCGAGTTGTTTTAAATCTTCTTTTATTCCATCCATCTTTTGGTTAAGGTCTTTTTGTTGCTTTTGCAATTCAGGAGAAGACTGTTTATTGTCTTTAGTATCTTGAGCTAATTTTTCTTGTTCTTTCGAGAGTTCATTGAGCTTGTCAATTGTTTCTTGTGCTTTTTGTTCCAACTGCAACTGTTTGAATAATTTTTCCATTTTATCCAATTCCGATTTCAAATCTTTATTGCTCAGCTCCATTTTATCGAGGCTTTCAAAAGCATTTTTCTGTTCCATCTTCTGCAAGATGTCTTGGATTTGTTTCATCAAATCTTTCATCTCATCACTCATCAAATCTTTCATCATCTCTTGCAGTTTCTCTTGCTTCTGTAGCAACTCTTCATCTACCTTTTTATATTCTTCTTGGTTTTTCAAATTCTGAGTATATTTTTCTTTAATGTCTTTTACTTCATCTTGCAGTTGTTGGTATTTTTTCTGAATATCTTCCAATTGTTTTTTATCTTCCCATGAAAGTGTTTTTTTACTTAAAATTTTCTCTTTCATTTCTTTTAGTTGTGCAGCAAGTTTTTGCGCATCTTTTGCGGCAGCGCTTAGGTTGTCTTTGATATCTTCGTTATTCTGATATTCTTGTTTTTCCAATTGTTTTATAGTAGGTTTATCATATACAAATGCTTGCGACTTAGTAGATTTTGGGCTATTTACGGCATCGTTATCAAATACTTCAAAATAATAATCCATTTTGTCGCCGCTGCTGAGTTTAAATTTGGAGAAGTCCACTTGAAAATTAAAATCTGCAATAGATTTATTGGTTAGTGGTAAATTTTGTTTTTTAGCTTCTTTTAAATTTCCTTTTTCATCTTTTATGGTGTAATGAAATTCTAATCGGGTTAATCCGTAATCATCCCCAACGGCACCTACAAAAATAGCAAAGTCGGTTTGTGTGGAGTCTTGAATTTTTTCTACATTTATACTCGGAAAATTATCCGGAGTTGCTGCAATGGAAAAGGATACAGAATCTCCTTTAGCAACTTCATTATTAGATACAAAAATAGTGTAACGCATATCTTTCAAAATACGCTTAGAGAAAACAAAATTATTTAGATTTTTTTTCTCCGAAGTATAAGGTTGACCATCTAATATAATGCGTAATGCGTCTGTTCCGGATGTTTGAAAATTCCAATAAATGGTAGTACCAGCAGGCACTACCAAATCGCCTGTATTCTTTAGCGTTTCGTTCTTTTTTCCAGTATAAGCGGGATATTCTAAGCTGGTGCTAAAATTGGCTATCATTGGTTTTTTCAAAACACTAATTTCGTATTCGTTGCTGTTATAACTACCATCAGAAAAATAGAACGATGTATTTTTTTGTAAATTGGCAAACCGATACGAAAATTTATCGGTGGCAATTTTTTCCATTTTATAGCTTTTTCCATTTTCATTTACAAATACTTCATTCGGTACAGTTTGTCCTTTTATAGTTAATCTAATTTCCAAATCTTCATATTGGAGCGCTTTCAAATTTTTATTCTCTAATACAAAATCGAAAGGCGCTTTTTGGGCAAATGTTTTGTTAGGATTTAGCAAGCGGGTATTACTTTCTTTTAAAATATTGGGTGCGGCTATTGCCAAAAACAGCAAGATAAACAAAGGTGGTAAAGTATATTTCAGGTATTGTTTATTTTCATTTAGATTAATGGCATTTGCAAATGGAACTAACTTTATCGACTCCGATTTTTGGTGGATGCTCGCTTCTATCAGCTCTTTATTATACGCATTTTGCGATTGCTGCCTCAGTTGTAGAATGTTTACCAATTTGTCTTTTACATCCGTAAAATGTTTGCCAATAATTACGGCAGCTTGTTCGTATGATATTTGATTTCCTAATTTTAGATAATGAATAAGTGGTGTTATTATCCAATAAAATAAAGTAATTAAAGTAGTGCCAACAAACCCTGCGAGCAATAATTTTCTAATAGCAGAAGAAAAATAAAGCTGATACTCGAATAAAGAAATAAACACATAAAAACCGATCAGCAGCCCTATAAAAAGCAAAGTACCACGCAGTAATTTATTCAGATAATATTTTCTGATAAACGTGTCTAATTTCTGTAAAAGCAACTCGTAATTATGCATAATTCTGGTACAAGATAAATATAAAGCAAACCATTTATAAATAGAAGTTATTTTGGGTTAATAGCGAATTATTTACCTTTCATCGGTACAAAATATACTTCTGAAAAATCGCGCTGTTCTATAGCATTTTGCGGACAGTTGCGCACATTGGGTTGCAATAATCTATAATCTATATCGTAGTAAATTGGAAGCACAACCGCATCGTCAATTATTTGTTGATCGGCTTTATTATATAATTCATTGCGTTTGGCTTCGTCAGTAGTCTCTACGGCTTTGTTAAAATATTCATCAAACGTTTTACTTTTATATCGGAACGAGTTAATATATGTTTTCGTGGACAACTCTGCTGGAACATATTTGCTATGAAATAAATTCAAGAAATTTTCGGCATCGGGATAGTCTGCACTCCACCCTAATCTGTAAAAATCTGTTTTTGCAGACTCTACGGCTTCGGTATGCTGCGCCCAAGGCACAGTAAGCAAGTCTATTTTAATGCCTAGTGTTTCTTCTATCATTTTTTTAAGTGCCTCTGCCACTTGTGTATTTCGAGTTCCCCCAGAATTTAATTGCAATGTAATTTTTGGACAACCTTTTCCATTAGGATATCCCGCTTTTGCTATATACTCTCTGGCTTTAGCAGCATCATAGGTAAATCCGTTTATATTTTGCGAAGTATATGTTCCTGTACCGGGCGGTACTATGCCATAGATAGCAGGAAATCCTGAACCTTTCAATGTAAAGTCACATAATTTTTGGCGATCAATAGCATAACAAAAAGCTTTACGTAAATATAAGTTATTAAAAATGGTTCCTTGATGTTGAAAGCCATAATACTGCACGGAAAGTGAAGGCATAAATTGAAGTTGGAACTGTTTATACGCTGGCTTTAATTGATGTTTATAATCTACAATTTCGTCAATCATTTCTAAAGGAAATTTATACACCATATCGCTGTTTCCTTTAGAAAATTCCATCAGTTCATTTTTCTTTTCTTTAATATAAGAAATGCGCAAAGCATCTAAATAAGGTAGCTGGTTTCCATACGCATCTTTTTTCCAATAGTTGGGATTGCGCGCTAAAAATGTCACTTGCTCTTCTCTGATAATTTTTAAAAAAAATGGCCCGGTACCGATTGGATGGGTGCGAATTTCATCATCGTATTTTTCTATAGCTTCATGTGGATATATTTTTCCAAAAATCAAACCCAAACGTGCTAAAAATACGGCATATGGCTTTACTAATTCTATCTGCAACGTATAATCGTCTATTACCTTTACGCCACTTACACCGCTATCGGGTTTTATTTTATTTGCGGTGAGCGAATCATACTCGTTTGCACCTTTTACTACGCCATTAAAAATCCAAAATCCTTGATTATTAGCCGGATCATGGTAGCATATTCTGTCGAAACAATATTTTACATCTTGTGCTTTTAGCTCTCGGCCTTTCCCGTTTGGGAAACAAGGATCATCGTGAAAATAAACACCTTTACGCAGATGAAATGTATAAGTAATTCCATCTTTGCTGATATCCCAACGTTCAGCTAATGCCGGCACTACCGCTAATGTGCTGTCGTCGAAATTTACCAATCCCTCAAAAATCTGATCGCAAATGCGGTGCGCTGTTACTTCGGTGATATTTAAAGGGTATAAAGTTTTGAAATATTCTTCTTCGTTTGTGCGAAATGTGCCGCCATAATATTTGCCGCCATTTGCCGGACGAAGTTGGAATGTACGTTTTTGTTCACCAGAACAAGATGTCAACAATACGCCTATTAATAGATACAAAAGATATTTCATACGCTGTTACTTTGCAAAGGTAAGAATATTTACGCAACTACAATTTACTCACTTGTATGATAAACAATATACTTAAATCAATATTTAAAAACTATAAATAATATATATAAATTTATTTCTATTCTTCCTTGCAATGGATTCAATGTTTATATTCGCTCATTATGACATTTTTTCGTTGCAGATTTGGAGCAATAATATAATAGCAAAATTGCTCCTTTCTATAAAAGACTTATTGTGGCTTTCTTTCAGCTTCAAAATGGAATTTCTAGTTACAGCAAGTAATGAACGTTTAATTGCATGTGTGTGTTGTTGTAAGTTTAGCTATACTAATCTATAGTATGTTTTGTGTAACTTAGATTTCTCCATCAATGATGTTTCGGCGCAATAATCGCTTGGCGACTACAATATAATTTTCAATCTTAGTATAGTAGAGATACCAACCAATAGATAAAAAGTTACCAACTTGATTTATTTATTGTCACAAACTGACTAGGTATTGATTGCTACAAATTTGTAGCAGCAATCGAAAGGTTTTATATCCGCTTTTTCGCTATTAAACTATTCTCTATTAATGAAAAAACTTATCAAAGAAACCTTTGTTTTTTTCCTTTTGTGCTTGTGGATTGAAATTTCTGGATTCTTTTAATTTTTCTAATAATGCGGTTTCTTCCGAAGTAAGCTCCTGTGGCGTAAATACTTGTACTTCCACAATCTCATCTCCTTTTCCATATCCATTTAAACTGGGAATACCCTTGCCTTGCAAGCGGAATAATTTACCACTTTGTGTGCCTTTCGGGATTTTAATTTTTGCATTTCCACAGATGGTAGGCACTTCTACTTGTGTCCCTAAAGCGGCTTCTGCAAAATTTAAGTATAAATTATAGATTACATTATTTTCTTCTCTTTTCAATTCAGGATGTGGTACTTCTTCGATATTGACCAATAAATCGCCGGGGTATCCACCTCTGATTCCGGCATTTCCTTTTCCACTCATCGAGAGTTGGATGCCTTCGGTTACGCCTGCTGGAATGTCTATGGTTACTATTTCTTCGCCATATATTCTACCTTCGCCACGGCATTTAGTACATTTATTAGTAATGATTTTACCTTCGCCTTCGCAGGTTGGGCAGGTTGCGGTGGTAGCCATTTGCCCCAAAAAGGTTTGTGTTACTTTACGCACTACGCCACTACCATTGCAGGTATTACAAGTTTGGTAAGATGAATTGTCTTTTGCGCCAATTCCGCTACATTGGTCGCAGCATACATGTTTTTTTACTTTAATTTTCTTTTGTGCGCCGTTTGCAATTTCTTCTAAATCCATTTTCACTTTTACTCGCAAATTACTGCCGCGTTGTCCTCTTCCCTTTTCTTTGCGTCTGCCACCGCCTCCAAAAAAAGAATCGAATGAACTTGCGCCGCCGCCTCCAAAAATATCGCCAAAATGCGAGAAGATATCTTCCATGTTCATATCTTGTCCGCCACCAAATCCACCGGCAGCTCCTTGATGTCCGAAACGATCGTAGCGTGCTCGTTTTTCGTCGTTACTCAGTACGTCGTACGCCTCAGCAGCTTCTTTAAATTTTTCTTCTGCGGTCTTGTCGCCCGGGTTTTTATCTGGATGATATTGCAATGCCATCTTGCGGTAAGCTTTCTTTATTTCATCGGCACTTGCAGATTTGGAAACTCCCAGTATTTCGTAATAATCTCTTTTCATTTCAATGGTTTATAAAAGAAAGGCGACCTTATCGCCTCAATTTAGCTTATATAAATTAGTTCCCTACTACTACTTTTGCATATCGGATAATGGTGTCATTCAGTGTATATCCGCATTGCACTTCATCTAATATTTTTCCTTTTAACTCTTCGGTTGGCGCAGGAATTTCAGCAACCGCTTCATGCTGTGCCACATCAAATTCTTTACCGATACTTTCAATAGGTTTTAACCCTTTATTTTGTAAAGATTTGAAAAGTTTGTCTTGAATTAATTTAATGCCAGTAACATAACTTTCAAGATTATTGTCTTTTGTAAAAGCACTTTCAGCACGTTGCAAATCATCAAGCACTGGTAGTAGCTCTCGCATAATGTCTTGCCCGGCAGTTTTGAATAATTCCAAACGCTCTTTGGCATTTCTTTTTTTAAAATTGTCAAATTCTGCAAATAGTCGGAGGTATTTATCTTTTTGATCGTCTAATTCTTTTTTCAGTACGGACAAATCGTCTGTTCGTTCGTTGTTTTCTAGCGGCTGACTATCTGACTGATTTTGAGAGTCATCGTTTATAATATCCTCTTGTTGTGTCTGTTCTGTCTTCGTTGTTTCCTCTAATTCCTCGGGCATACCTATTTTTTACTATATTATGTCAAATAGTTTGCCAAAAGAGTTTTACGCCAAATTGACATTAAAAATTGGTATTATTTCTTTTTTCCTTTTGTTTTGGTGGTAGTATTTCCGGCTAGTTTCTTGTTTACAAGTTGTTCTATCAATTCATGACTAGGGTTAATGGCTAAAACAAATCCTGTTTCGTCAACCAATACAGTTTGTGGGATAGAACGAACTCCATATTTTGCAGCTCCATCAGAACTCCAACCTCTTAAATCAGATACATGGTTGGGCCATACCAATCCATCTTGTTGGATGGCCTGTTTCCAAGCATCTGCATTTTGGTCAAGGGAAACGCTGTAAACGGTAAATCCTTTTACACCTTTCACCCATTTTTTATTTTGATATTTTTTGTAAAGTGCTACTACCGCAGGGTTGTTTCTTCGGCAAGGGCCACACCATGATGCCCAGAAATCTAATAGCACCATATTTCCTTTCAAGGATGATAGAGAAAGATCTGTGCCTGCGGGTGTTTTGTAGTTTAATTCTATTGCTTTTGTGCCTACTGCTGGCATTTGTGCTTGCGTACAGAAAGTACCTGCAAGTGTAAGTAATAAGATACTGAAAAATTTGTTCATACTGTTTTTATTAAAAATAGATAGGTGAATATAATTAGAATTCTAGTCATCAAACAAGAAGTCTGATTTGTATGTTTTTGTTTATCGAGCGTATTTCCTTTTTCTTCGTTGGCTATAAAAAATTCCGAAGATTGCAATTAAAAGTAATGGTGTCGTAAAAATGATTATTTGCCATTTTGTTTTTTGCTCCAATACTTTCGCCTTATCTAATAATCGCATTTTCACTTCTCTGTTGCGGGCATCTATCAAGTTGTTATTGTCAATTAAATATTCTATGCTATTTAATAAAAAATCTTTATTGGCATATAATTGTCGGGTGTATTTATCATAGCCTAAAGCTAAAGGGACGCCGTTTGCTTCTAAATCATTGGAGGCGATATCGCCATCGGCAATTACAATCATCTTGTTTAGATTGCTTTTTGGCTTAAATGTAATTTGCTGTGCCTCCAAGAGTTTTTGTAAATCGGAGGTGTATTGGTTTTTATACAAAGAAGTAAAATTCCCTTCTAATAAAACGGCTAACGGTATATTTTTTTGGTTAAATAAATATGGATTAGGTTTCTGCTTTGCACCTTCTAAATATATTTGAAACGGCGTAGGCTGTACGCGTGAATAATTGGAAGAAGAAAGTAAAATTGTCTTCTTTACGCTTGGGTTGCTTAATGTATCTAAAGAGCTGGTAAATTTAAATGCAACGGGATCTAAATTTTTTACAATAGGGTGGTTGTTTTTGCTTACCGCAATTGGGTAAAAAACCCACGGAAATAATTTAGGCTGCGGATTGCCGCCTATACTTTCGATTATCGGAATTTGATTGCAATATAAATCCAATACTAAATTATGGTCATTGCGTACACCGTATCGGAAAAGTAAATCGTCTATATTCAAATCGCGGGGAACGGCAACAATACTTGGGGCTAATTTAAAGCTATCAAGGTCTGCAATGGTGTTGTCTAAGAGCCACAATACCTTACCACCGTTCATAACATATTGGTCAATCAAAAATTTCTCATTTTCAGTAAACGGTTTTTGTGGTTTTGCAACAACTAAAACGTCAATATTGTTATGGAGTAATTTGTCTTTGTCGAGTTCTATTTTATCTAATTGGAAATTTTGAGCGGCTAATGCTTTCAGAAATTCTTGTAGAGGCTCAACGCCCAACTCGCCCTGCCCTTGTAAGAATACGACTTTGGGAGGATGTTCTCTGATAATTTTATCTATGGCATTAGCAAGTTTATATTCCAATAAACTAATGGAATTATTTAGCGCACCTTGTGCGCCGGTAGAGAATTGATTTTCTAATATTTGAATTGGAATTTCGCGTCCGTTTGATTTTATGACTGCACCGGGAAACACCAATTTTTCGCTATAGCCACTGTTTGATTTTACTTCCAAGTTGGTTGGACGTAAGCCTTTTTTTACAAGCCCCATCTGGAACTCTTCGCGATGCTTTTGGTTTTTTATACTGTTGTAATCAAAGAAGTGAAAAGTAACCAACCCTTTGGAGTTATTTCTAAATTCTTGTAGGAGTTCTCTAGTTTCATTTTGTAAAATCTTTATTCCTGCGGGTAAGTCTTTTCCTGTTAAATAAATTTCTACATCAACTTTATCGTCTAAGCCATTCAGCAGTTTTTTTGTGGAGGTGGTGAGTGTATATCTTTTTTCTTCTGTTAAATCAAAACGATGATACAAAAAACCGGAAAGTATATTTACTACAACAACTATCAGTAAGCTGACAGCTAGTGCTTTAATGGATTGTATGAGGTAATGTTTTTTCATTTTTCTACCACTTTCTGCTTTCTAATGCCGTTCGAGTACCGATAATAAATAAACTTATCACACTTAAAAAATAGAGGATATCTCTGGTATCCACCACACCACGGCTAATAGAATCGTAATGCGCATTTAAGCCTATTGATTGAATAAAATAATCTAATTGTCCTTGAAAAATTGTTAAAGAACTAATTCTAAAAAATGCATCGTACATCAAGTAACAAAGAAATACACCTACTAAAAATGCGACAATCTGATTGTTGGTAATGGAAGAAGCAAAAATACCGATGGCAACAAATACAGCGCCTAAAAAATATAAGCCGATATAACTACCATACGTTGCGCCACTATCTATCGGGGCTTCCGATAAGCTTAATTTTTTTACCGCAATAAAATAGATAAGTGTTGGGATAAACGTAAATGTCCATAAAAATAATGCAGCCAGATATTTGCCAATTACTATTTGCAAATCGGATACAGGCTTAGTGGTTAGAAATTCAATAGTCCCGGTTTGTTTCTCATCGGCAAAAGTACGCATAGTAATTGCCGGAATTAAGAAGATTAAAATCCACGGTGTAAGTGTAAAAAATGTATCTAATGTGGCGTAGTTGCTGTCTAAGATATTTCCCTGAAAAACAAATAAATTAAGTGCCAGCACTACAAAAAATACTGCCATACTGATATAGGCAATCAAAGAGGAAAACAGCAGATTTATTTCTTTTCGGAGTATGGCTTTCATCGCTTTATTTCTTTTGTGTGAGTTGATGAAAAATTGCTTCCAAACTTTTGGTTTCTTGCTTTACAGTAAGCAGGGGATTGTTGTTGCTTACGGCAAAATCAAAAATAGCTTTGCGTATTTGTAGGCTGTCCTTTCCGTGTAAAATAAAGTGGTTGGAAGAAAGTGCATTTGCTTGATGGATAACGCTGATATTTTGCAATGCTTCTTTTGCAACTTCATTTAAAAATTCTACTTCTACCAAAACCTCGTTGCTTAATACATTTTGGAGGTTGTCGGGTTTGTCGTCAGCAACTATTTTCCCTTTGTTAATGATAATTACCCTATCGCATACCGCTTGTACTTCCTGCATGATGTGCGTAGAAAAAATAATCGTTTTTTCTTTTCCTAGTTCCTTTATCAAACTGCGAATATCGGATAATTGGTTGGGGTCAAGCCCAGAGGTAGGTTCATCTAAAATTAGCACTTCGGGGTTGTGAATTAATGCTTGCGCAAGCCCTACCCGTTGTTTATAGCCTTTGGACAATTGCCCTATTTTTTTGTGTTGCTCGACATTTAGTCCAACTAAATCCACAACTTCCTTTATTCTTTTATCAATAGCATTTGGGATAATATTATTAATACGAGCGGCAAAATCCAAAAATTCCTTTACATACATTTCGTAATACAAAGGGTTGTTTTCTGGGAGGTAGCCAATTGTTTGCTGTACTTCTAAAGGATGTTGAACGATGTCTAATCCACTAACGGTTGCTGTTCCTTTGCTTGGAGGTAAAAAACAAGTCAGCATTTTCATGGTAGTCGATTTTCCAGCACCGTTTGGCCCTAAAAAGCCTAATATTTCTCCTTTCTTCACCTCAAAAGAGATGTTATCGACCGCCTTTTGGTGGTTATAATTCTTGGATAGATTGCGAACAGAAACAGCCATGATTACGATTGGGCAAAGATACAAATTTTAACAGTAAGGCATTTCTTAAAATTCTTAAATAATCAAAGTAATAAAGAATTTCTATTATCTTTATCCAACAATGAAAATATCTATTGAGTACAGATTAGCATTTATTGCTTTAATTATAACTTTTTTTGCGGCTTGCAGCGCAGGAAATAAAAATATACCTACACCAGGTGGCGGAAATAATACCGAGATATTAGATACTAGCAGTGCTACCTTAAATTCTTTTAAAATTATAGTTACCGGCGATACTTTTTTTACAATGTCTATCACCTCGCATGATACATTAAATAAAATTGTTGACGATAGTTTACTTGCTTCTGGGTTCGAGTTGTCAGGGACTCAATTAGCAGGGTTAGCTGGTTTTAAAACGTTTCAATCGATTCCCGGATCTTACCTTACAGAAATGGCGCCACCAAGTGCTACACAAGCTGAGTTTGGTATTTTTAAAACTATACGTGGACAGCGAAAATTATATATTATGAATCATGGACAGATAGTGATAACCCAACATGATACAGTAAATAAAACAGTACGCGGTTGGCTAGATGTAAATAATAAAGACAACACGCTTGTTCATATTTACATGAGGTGTCGCGCTGCATTTTATATTAAATATAGGTAGCATAATTACTACTCTATCGCCTTGCGGATATTTTCCAATACATAATCCCAAGTGTAGTATTTTCGGGCAAGTGCTCTAGCGTTCTCTTGCAAATAATTCCATTGTTTTTTATCTTCTAATAAGGTGAAAATGGCTTGTGCAAATGTTGCAGCATCATCTTTAATGTAAACGTGTTCGCCATCTTTTACTTTTAAGCCCTCTGCACCAATAGATGTGGTAACGCATGGAATCCCTCTGTAAAGTGCGTTCACTACTTTCACCTTTATACCGCTGCCAAATCGTAATGGCGTGATAAACACCCGCCCTTGTTGAAAATAGGGTTCTAAGTCTTCTACAAATCCAGTTAAGACAATAGAGCTGTCTTCGGCTGCCATTTGTGTTATTCTTTCATCGGGATGTTTACCTACTATAAAAAATTTTATATCGGGATGCTTTTGCTTTATGCGTTCCCATATTTCTTGATAAAACCAAACCAACCCATCGATATTTGCTTCCCAACTTAATGTGCCGATATATAATAGTGAAAGTTGAGTATGGTCGAATTCTAAATTGGGTAATTCTAGAAGGTGATCATCGCCGAGATGATAAGTTTCTAAAAATTTTGAACGGTCGGCCCCTATTTTCTCTAATTCCAACATGTCATTAGGTGCTGCTAATACTACATCGGCACGCATACAAATTTTGCGTTCATAATTTTTTATACGATAAGCCTGGTTGAGCAACGCAATTTTTTTTACTATATTTCTTTCAATGTTGGCATAGCGTTTCCAAATCAAATATTCGCAGTTGTGCTCATGTAAAATTATTTTACCTTTATAGCCTTCAGGAATGTACTGAAACATCACGTAATGGTCGCAAAATATCACATCAAACTGATGTATAACTGCATTTATTTTTTCTTTAAATGTAGCTGATTTATTGCGATATAAATTCAAAGGAATATTTTGCAAATTGGAAACGATAAGATTTTTTGCAGTTCTTGGAACATTGCAAGGTGCTGTAATAATCGGATTTATATTCACAGTTTTTAGAAATAAATCTACGTGTTGCTCGTCTTCATTTTTTAATAAACAAGCCACGGTTACTTCATATTGTGTACTTAAAAATTGTACTACTTTATATGATTTTATTACACCTCCGCTTACGGGAGGAAATGGCAATGTAGGGGTAAGAAATACTACTTTTTTCATCTTTATTTAATCATAAAATTGCCAATAAACGCCCACATGAAAAGTTCTATCTAAATAGCCATAATTTGGTGCCACATAAATTCCTTTTTGCTTAAACATTCCTTGATTTGCATGTTCTACCCGTATAAAAATATTGGTAAATTTCACACGCAAACTAAAGAACACATCTAATACCGGATAGAATTTCAGCATTTGTTTATTTTGTAAATAAAACTCTGCCAGCGAGGGGTTGTATGCATTTCCTTTAAAGTTGGTGTTGTACGTAATATCGAACCCGATATGTGCATTTAATTTCCCAGAAATCCATCCACCTTGATAATACAATGTTTGTTTCATGGCAAATACCGGTAAGGGAACAATAGATTTATTAGAAATCCATTGTACATACAATTCTGTTCCCGAAAATATATATTTTGTATTAAAATCCTTTCTAAGTTTTACCACCAATACATTCAATGGTTTGGTGTATTGACGTGGCATTGATGCGGTATCCAAATAAATGTAATTATGGATAAGATAATCTTGAACGGTGGCAAATAAAAGCTGCTTTTTCCATGCAAATTGTGCCTCTGTTTTTACTTGAAATATTTTTTTGAAATGGTTGTTGTAAGTGTAATGATTGCCTAAATAAAATTCTTGTTTTTGGGATGGAGAGGCTAAGGATACTTCGCCATTTATACCTATAGAAATAGATTTTTTGAAATTGAGTTTTCCTAAAAAATTTACAGCGAAATCACCTATGTATTTTGGTGCTATATCTACCGCGGCATCTACGGAGTAGCCAAAAAATGAAGAGTCGGTTTGGTTGTAAATTTTAGCTTTTAATTGCAGGTCTTGAATCCATTGGTTGGTATTGCGTTGCTGGTAACGAATAAAGCTATATTGCAAACCGGCAGCAAATAAGAATTTTTTAGGTAAGGTATCGTTTTGTAAATTTTTGAAATATACGCCATTGGTTAACCGCCAAGTTTTGGTATAGTCATTTGTGGAATCCGTATTGTAAATCAATGCCGGATAAAATGCAGAATCTTTCACATAATCCTTGTATCGGAATTTCCAATGTGAAAATTCAAAATCATGTGTGATGGCAAACTTGGGATGCAATACCATTTTTTGCTTTACAGAATCATTGATTTGCACTTCTATTTTTTTCCCAAGATTAATTTGCTCATGGAAATTTAAATTGCGTTCACTCCAATTGTTTATGGCATCATTTAGAAAGACATTGATAAAGCTTTTATTGTTCTTGTAAAAGGAATTTGTATATACATTAGTTTGTGCCCAGCCGCCGTTTTCTTGATTTTTTATTCCATTATAAATAAATGCTGAATACAGTTCGTATCGTTTGTTTTTACTTTGGAAAGCACTCTGCAACGAAAATAAGTTATGAATAGAAAGTTGGTTTTGGCTGGCACCTTTAGAGTTGTTGCGATGGTAATTAAACCCTAAACTTACATTTGGTTTTATATTAATGGCAAACTCTGCACCGCCAACGATTTCTGATTTTCCACCAAAAACAAAATCGAGATTGGTATAGGGTGTTTTAGTATTGAAATAGCGCACCTTTTGAGGTTGTTCATAATATAAATTAAAGCTATTGAAGCCGTGTTTGAAGCCGATAGGGTTGCTGTTGGTAAATATCACTGAATAATAAGCCGTACCGTTGTTCCCCAAATTATAGTAAGGCGTAAATTGTTTTTCAAGAGTTTTAAAGCGATGAGGGTTGGAAATTAATGAATCGGGGCGGCGTGGCGTAGGATTTTCTAAGGTGATGTACTTAGCATCAAAAAATATTTTAGGATTTGGCTTGGTGATTTGAATTTGACCAAATGCAGCTCCAAAAGCACACGCGATAAAATATGAAAATAGAAATTTCTTCACCTCCCACAAAAATACAATAATTATTAAGAGAAAATAGAGGCTAATTGCTTTCGTATGTCGGGAATATACGGTTATGCAATAATCTGTAATTTGGCAAACTTAAGCATAATTTTTTTTGTCCCGACGCCTTCGAAAAATATAGTAGCGATACGGTTTTCGCCGCTACCTTCTACTGCTAATACCTTACCGTTGTTGAATCTTTCATGCAGTACTTGCATGCCGGCAGCCAAAGATTTTAAATCAGAAGATAATATAGCACCACCCGTTGCTGCCGATTTCATTTTGGTTAGATGTGTAGGCGCTTCGTACACTGGTTTTTGTATCTCTTCTTTCTTTTGATATTGCTTTGCTGTGTACCATTTGGCGCTGCCGGAGTTTTCTTCATATATGGGCTTAGGCTTAGGTTCTGTTTTTTCTTTTTGACCTAAAAAAATGACGTTTTCTTCCTGAATTTCATCTATAAAACGGCTGGCTTCATTATAGTTTACCTGCCCGAATTTATAGCGCATTAAGGCATAAGACAATGTTAGAAATCGCTTCGCCCGAGTGACGGCAACATAGAATAAGCGGCGTTCTTCTTCCAAGTCTTCTCGGCTATTCATCGACATAATGGAGGGGAATAAATTTTCCTCCAAACCTACAACAAACACACTGGAAAACTCCAAGCCTTTGGCAGCATGTATCGTCATCAGTTTTACTTTTTCTTTATTTTCATCATTTTTATCGTCCATGTCTGTCAATAAAGAAATTTGTTGTAAGTAGGCAGCTAAATCATTTTCGGGGCGCACTTCATCTTCTTCGTATTCGGGTTTTTCGCCTACCGAATATTCTTTTATACCATTCAATAATTCTTGTATGTTCTCAAAGCGGGAGATACCATCAGCCGTTTTATCTTTAAATAACTCATGTATTAATCCGGTTTGTTTACCTATGTATTCTGCAATTTCATAAGCATTTTTTGTGCTGAGCATCGCTCGGAAACTCTTTATTAAAATGCTGAAATCGCGGATAGCTTGCTTCGCACGCCCTTGCATATCTGCGATGCTATCCGGCTTTTCTACCACGTGCCACAGCGGCAGGTTGTGCTCGTTTGCAGTTACAATAATTCGGGCAATGCTAGTGTCGCCAATGCCGCGTGTCGGGTAATTGATAATACGCTTTAAGGCTTCTTCGTCATTAGGATTTACGACAACTCGCAGATAAGCAATAAAATCTTTCACCTCTTTGCGTTGGTAAAAGGATAAGCCTCCATAAATTTTGTACGGAATATTTAGTTTGCGCAAAGCTTCCTCAAATGAACGAGATTGTGCATTGGTTCGGTATAAAATTGCAAAATCGGAGTGTAGTAGATGTTGGCGCATCTTTTGGTCAAAAATACTATCAGCAACTATTCGTGCTTCGTCGGTGTCGCTGGTGGTTTTATATATTTTTATTTTTTCTCCACCTTTTATATCCGTCCATATTTGTTTGGGTAATTGGAGTTGGTTGTTTTTTATAATCTGATTAGCCGCATTTACAATATGCTCTGAAGAGCGATAATTTTGCTCCAATTTATAAATTTTCAAATCAGGATAATCACGTTCAAAATTTAATATATTTTCGATAGTAGCCCCACGGAAAGCATAGATACTCTGTGCATCATCTCCTACCACGCATATATTTTCTTCTTTTGCAGCTAATAGTTTTACAATCTTGTATTGTGCTTCATTGGTATCCTGAAACTCATCAATCATAAAATATTGAAACCGATTTTGTAGCTTATGTAATACTTCCGGGAATTTGGTAATTAACTCATACATTTTTAGTAAAAGATCATCAAAATCCATTGCACCAGATTTAAAACAGCGGTCTTGATATTTGGCAAAAATATCTTTTATCTTAGGTCGGCTGCTGCTCTCATCATCTGCAACTAGGTCGATGTTTTCTGCATATTTTTGAGCGTTTAGCAGTGCATTTTTTGCAGATGATATTCTGTAATAAACGGTAGCGGGTTTGTATAATTTATCGTTTAATCCTTCTTCTTTAATAATAGATTTCAATAAACTTTTACAGTCATCGGGATCATAGATGGTAAAATTATTGGGATACCCTAATCGATGTGCCTCGCCACGTAAGATGCGCGCAAATACAGAGTGAAAAGTGCCCATGTATAAATTGCGTGCTTCATTTCCGGCAATGTGAGCAATACGCTCGCGCATTTCTGCTGATGCCTTGTTGGTGAAAGTAAGCGCCATAATGCGGAATGAATCGACACCGTTATGTAATAAATAGGCAATCCGATAAGTAAGCACCCGTGTTTTTCCCGAACCCGGACCGGCAATAATCATCACAGGACCTTGAATGGTGGTAACGGCATTGAACTGTGCTTCATTTAATTCTGATAATTCACGCATGGCTGTACAAAGATACTTTCTGCCAAAGGATATTGGAAAGTAAGTTATCTACAAAATATGAAGTGTAAATGTAATTTAGGGATTTGGAAAGATAGCATGATTCTATATTAAACATTCTCTATCATTTGTTATCTTAGCCAAAATTTAGGTAAAGATGGGTAATGGCAATGATTCGCCTTTGAAAAGGACATGGATACGGCTGCTAAAAAATAAACCGGCAGTGGTTAGTTTGGCAGTAATATGTATTGCCATCGTCTTATCCATTATCGGGCCGATGATAGCTCCCGATAAAACGCCCGACGCTGATGACCAGGTACTTGAGTTGGCAAATGAAAATCCAGGATTTTCTGTGAAAATGTTATTGGTACAAAAAAACAGAGAAGAATCAAAAAAATCGCTTTTGAGTAATTTTTTCTTAGGAAAAGAAAATCAGAACGAAATGATTCCCATTGTTTCTTATGCTTTTGATACTAATGGAAACATAGTGTATAAAACGTATGAAGGAGAAGGGCGGAATGCTCAAAAAAAGGTGTTGCCTATTGTAGATGTTTGTGAAGCTTTATCTATTACCCATCCCAAAATAACATTGAATGGAGATAATGCAACCTACACCAATTTTCAAGAACAGACTACAACAGTTTCGATAAGTGCATTAAAACAACAAATAGAAAAAAACAGAGTTGTAACCAAACGATATTTTTTGGGTACAGATGGTTATGGTCGGGATATTTTAAGCCGATTGCTGTTTGGCGTGCGCGTGTCGATGTCGGTAGGCTTAGTGGCGGTGCTGATTTCACTAACCATAGGAATTTTTATGGGTAGCATAGCCGGCTATTTCCGAGGGACTACAGACAATATTATTATGTGGTTGATAAATGTGATTTGGGCAATTCCTACTATACTTTTGGCAATGGCAATTCGCTTTGCTATCGGCGATAAAATTCCGTCATTTTTAGCAATCTTCATAGCGGTAGGGCTTTCGATGTGGGTGGACACGGCGAGGATAGTGCGTGGGCAAGTGCTTGCCGTTCGGGAGATGGAATATGTGCAGGCTGCTCGCGGGTTGGGGTTTAACCATTTGAGAATCATATTTAAACATATATTGCCCAATATCATAGGTCCTATTATGGTCATTGCCGCTTCTGACTTTGCCTCTGCTATATTAATAGAAGCAGGTTTGAGTTTTGTCGGTATCGGAATAAAGCCGCCAACACCAAGCTGGGGTACTATGCTAAATGATAATAGAGCCTATTTGTTAACTCCTGATAAAGCTTTCTTAGCATTGGCGCCCGGTATTTGCATTATGATAATGGTATTGACATTCAATCTGTTGGGAAATGGACTGCGAGATGCATTTGACGTAAAAGGAAAATCAGTTTGATGTTAATATATTGATTTTCAGTATTTTATACATAATTCTATATTAAGTTTTATCACTACCGTGTTTATTGACAAAAGTTAAATTAACTTTGACGGTATATTGTGATTCTTAAAGGGCTATTGTCTCATTATAAAGTTATACTTATTTTTGGTGAGGCATATTGCGCGAAGTAAAATAAAGCTATGAGAAGAATGTATATCCATAAAGAAGGTTGGAAGATTGTATTGTCCACTTTTTTTCTTGTATTAGGCATAAATTTATTGACGAACTATGTTTTCCATGCAGGAAAAACAGTGAGTTGGATTGTTTTTCTACTCACCTTTTCTTTATTCTCATTTATTACCTATTTTTTCAGAAACCCACGAAGAAATATTATTACGGATGACGATATGGTTATCTGCCCGGCAGATGGTAAAATTGTGGTGATAGAAGAAGTATTTGAGCCGGAATATTTTGAAGACAAACGCTTACAAGTATCAGTGTTTATGTCGCCGGCGAATGTACACGTAAACCGTGCCCCAATTGCAGGCGAAGTAAAATATTCTAAATACCATGATGGGAAATATTTGGTAGCATGGCATCCTAAATCCTCTACGGAAAATGAACGCACTTCGATAGTGATAGATAACGGAAGTATCGATGTGTTAGTACGCCAAATAGCCGGAAAGGTGGCGCGCCGTATTGTATATTATTTAGAAGAAGGTGATTCTATTGAACAAGGAGCAGATTTTGGTTTTATTAAATTCGGCTCTCGAGTAGATATGTTCTTACCTTTAGATACCAATATCAATGTAGTGTTGGGACAAAAAGTAAAAGGTGGAATTACCGTTATCGGAGAATTGCCGAAAAACAAATAATAAGTATTTATCTTTTTACTTTATAAAGTGTAAAACCATTATACGAAGCAATACTATCTGATAAGAAAGGTTGTAATTTGTTTTTCATCGTATTTTTTATATTTCCCAACAAAATAAAATCGGCTTGCTGCTGCTGTGCTACAGCAACGTAGTTATTGTATTCCGTATAGCCTTTGCGTTTTAGCAAGTACAATGTTATATTGGGAGACTCATCTGGTAAAGATAAAATGGATTTTGATTCACTAACGCCATGTTGATCTAAAAAATGCTGCATTTCCACCGAAGCTAAATAGCTGTTGTAATTGCTAAACGTCAATTTTTCTGCAATATAGTTTTTGCAAAAAATAAGATTAGGAATTAGAAACAAACACAAAAGGGTATGGCTGAAAACATTTTCGGAATGATAACGATTATACGTTTTAAATATAGCGATAACAGCAAATATGATGAAGATAAAAAATGGAATATAATAATATTCATGTCCTATCATTTTTTGATAAAACAACAAAATATAAAGCAATATCATTCCTCCACTGGAATAGAGCAACCAGCGCAAATCGGCGTCTAAATGTTTACGGTGTTTTATGACTAAAGCAAGAGATGCAAACAGCAGTATGGAGGTAGGCCGCCAGAAGAAATTTTTTCCATTTGAAATTACGATCCTCCATATTCCTAAGCCCATATCATAAAAAGATAATTTCCAAATTGGCGATATGCTGAGGAAGTAGTACTTGTCGTGATTTTCTAAGTTATACTGCTTGGCATAGCTGTACCACACGATAGGAAATAATGAAAACCCAAAAAGTAGAAATGATTTTATCGTTAGTTTCTTAAAACGGATTAAAAATAAAAATGCCAATGCAAAATTCAGGCATTCGCTGGCTTTCAGCAATCCTGAAAATGCAAAACTCAAAAATGCCACTATAAACAGCCTAAAATTTTCTTGTTTTTGCGCATATAAAAAAAAGGCCCACCCGATAAATGCAAAACTTAATGCCGGAACATCGCTCAAAAAATTATTACCATAAAAAAATAAAAGCGGAGATGTACACAACAGCCAACACGCAACAAGTGTAAGAAACCGACGCTGCAAAAAATATAATGCGACAAAATAAATACCGATAATACCGAAGATAAAACAAAGTGTGTGCATTAGGCGCAGTGCAAAAACAGTATTAGAGAATTTAGCGGCAACAAAATAGAAAATCGGAAATTCGCCAGCTACTTTGCCGTGCATCGATTCTAAATTATAAGTTTCGGGTTGTAAAAAAGGGAGATGGAATTGGCGATAATTTTGTGCCATTGCCATACAGTCAGCTTGCCGCCAAAGGTGAGCTCCTTTAGGCAGTAAGAATAGCATATCGAAATAGCCATACCACCAAGTGATAAACAGCAGACTGATAAAAAAGATAACTAATCCAACTTTTGCAAAATTCATAGTATGTAAAATACGGTATTAAGGTAAGGTATAAAAAAACAAAGACCAACAATTGTGCTGTTGGTCTTTGTTGTAAGAGGTATTTTATTAATATCCAAAAATCTGTTTTAAGGTGTACTTGTTTACTTTTCCGTATTTACTGATGTCTTGCCATTTTATTTTTTTCTCATCGCCTATCAAATTAATGCTGTAAGGTTTATGGGAAAATGTATTTTGATGGAATGATTTTAAATCGTTAAAAGTAAATTTATCTAATAACTGATAGGTTTTTTCTCGGGTGTCATAGCTGATATCATGTCGTAGTGCATCTAAGTACCGGAATAAAATTTGTTGCTTTTGCACGCGCGAAGTAGCATAGTTGTTTTTTAGCGATGTTTTAGTAATGTCAAAAAGTCTTTCTGAATAGGGTAATGTATCCAATAATTCTTGCATGCTGCTTACTGCATCTTTCATTTTGTCGGCTTGGCAGCCCACATAGGCGCGTATGTAATTCGGCTCGCCAGATTTGTATGCCAATCCGTAAACGGCATAGGTAGAGTAAGCCAATGCCTTAGATTCGCGGATGGTTTGGAATACAATACCCGACATTCCTCCGCCAAAATATTCGTTGAAAAGATTGATGATAGGAACGTTTACCGGATTATAAGTTGCAGCATTTCTGCACCAGCTGATTTCTGTTTGCACCATATCATAATTGGAGAAATTTACTTCATTAGTATTTGTCTTTTTATATGTAAAAGGGTAAGAATTAGGCAGCACACGTGTAGGGAAATTGCCCTTGTGGTATTTTGAAAGTATATCTAATAATTGCTCTTTATTGGATGGTCCGTAATACAATATTTTGTGAGGATATTTTAATAGATTTTTTACCAATTTCACCAACTCTTCCGATTTTAAAAATTTCAATTCGGTGTCCGTCATAGTGTAGTTAAATGGATTTCTAATACCATAGGTAGCAATATTTGCCAAGCCATTCATTATTTTTCGTTTTTCTAATTTGTCATTTTCTCTACTTTTGATATAGTCATTAATAAATGCAATCAACTTATTTTGGTCGGGCTGGCAGTTGGAGATGATATTCCCTAATAAATCTAACGATTTTGCAAGATTAGCATTTAACCCAGAAATAGAAATAGTAGTAGAACGTTGCTCACAGCTAATCGAAAATTCGGTTGCCAATTTGTAAAATTCTTTGTTTACCTCCTCGGCAGAATAGATGTTGGTGCCTAAGTATTTCAGGTATTCTAAGGCTATAGGCAGTTTTTTTAGATTGTTGCTACCCATGTCGAAATAATAGTAAACTGAGAATAAATCGTTGTTGTTATTAGCAGTAAGAATAACCGGAACTTTATTTAATAACCCTTGATCTATATCCTTTTTAAAATCTAAGAATACCGGTTTTATTTCGGGTGCTTTCATAGCAAGCACTTGTTTTACAAATTCGGATTGTGCGTTCCTGTTTACTTCTACTTCATGTATAAGCGGTTTGTTTACTTTAAGAATAGAAGTATCTGTACCTGTTTTTTTATATACTACTACATAATTATTAGCAAACCATTTATTAGCAAATGCAACGATGTCATTTTTGGTGTATTTTTTTACGTCTTCATAAAATGCTAATTCGTCGGTTCTATTCACACCGGTAATAAATCCGTCTAACAATACCATAGCACGGTTGTTATTGTGCTCCATTTTTTGTAATAATTCTTTTTGAAAATTATTCTTCACTGCTTGGATTAAGGCATCATCGAAATTTCCTTTTTTCAATAAATCTATTTCATTTAGCAATAACGTTTTTACAGCTTCCAGCGATTGACCTTCTTTTGGTTTAGCATCAAGTTCATACACACTATAATCTTTCATCGTTTGCGCATAAGAAACTGCTTCTAATACTTTTTGTTTTTGTATTAAATCTATATCTAATAAGCCGGCTGTTCCGTTGGCTAAAATTCTATCGGTAAATTGCAGCAAATTGGCTTCTTTGGTGTTTGCGCCCGGCATACGATATCCGATTGTCACCCATTCATCTTTAGGGCCTATTACCGTTTTTTCAATAGGTGTCGTCATGTCGGCTTCTTTTGGTGGATTGTAAGGCGTTACTTCTTTTGCTTCAAAGCCACCAAATTTATTATCTACCATAGCAATGGTAGAATCGGGATTAAAATCGCCGACAAGAATCATACACATATTATTCGGCACATAATTTTTTTCAAAATATTTCCGAATTTCTAACAATGATGGATTTTTCAAATGCTCAATTGTACCGATTGTAGTTTGTTGTCCATAGTTATTAGTAGGAAACAAATTGGCCATCATCACTTCATTTACCTTCCAATCGTCATTATCCAAAGAGCGATTTTTTTCTTCATATACCGCTTCTAATTCCGTATGGAATAATCGGAAAACTGGCTTTCGAAAACGCTCTGCTTCCACCGTAAGCCAGCGCTCTATCTGGTTTGATGGAATATCATTTATATATACTGTTTGCTCGTAAGATGTAAAAGCATTTGTTCCTTTTGCACCAATGAAGCTCATCAGTTTGTCGTATTCATTGGCGATGGCATATTTTGCAGCAATACCACTTACTGAGTCTATATTGGCATAGATGGAAGTACGTTTGCGCTCATCTGTTGTAGAGTTGTACTGTTCGTAGAGCGCATCAATTTGGTCGAGGTAGGGTTTTTCTTTACTCCAATCCAAAGAGCCGTATTGGTCTGTGCCTTTAAAGAGCATGTGTTCTAGGTAATGTGCTAATCCGGTATGCGTAGATGGATCGGTATTGCTACCCGCTTTCGTGGCAATCATTGTTTGTAAGCGCGGCTCATCTTTATTAATACTCATTATGACTGTAAATCCGTTCTTTAGAGTGTAATACCGTACTTTGTAAGGGTCGTTTTTTACGTATTTATAAGTATAGTTTCCTTCGGTATTAGTATTCCATTCATAGGACTGTTGGGCATAAGTACAAGAAATAGCAAGTGCCCAAAAAGCAAATAAGATTTTTTTCATAGACGTATATTTAGCATAGCAATTAAAAGCTTATTAAAGATAAAAAGATTGTTGGATAAAAAAGTTAAGGATTTACAATTTCCAATTGTTTTTCTTTGTTGGCAATAATTTGTGGGCTGCCTTTGTATTCTTCCACTCTCCCTTTTACACAGATTGTTTTCCCTTGCAAAAACACTTCCGGTTGGTAAGAGAAATTAGCTCTATCTTGCCCAAAAATCATTAATGTAAATACTTGGTCGGGGTATTTTTTATCTAAATTGATATAAGTAGGATTAGATTTTCCGTTTTCTACAAATTTGGTGCTCACTACCTTTCCGCATACACAGGTTTCTTTTCCAATAAAATCTTTAGCTTGATAAGCGCTTATTTTTCCTTTGCCATAATCGGTAATAATAGGCTGCGATTCTTTTTGGTGTTTTTTATATTTAGAATCAAAAGCAAATAAATCGGCTTCGGCTTCTAATATATTTTCGAGACTGTCATTTAGTTTTGGGAAGAAATCTATGCCGGTTAGTTTTTCGATACTATCGATAGAAACGACATGTTTTTCTAACTCCAATGGTACATTTTTATTAGGATAAAGGAATGCGATAGCTTTATACTCCGGCGGGTAATAATCTAACACAATTTTGTAAATGTATTGAGGAATGGAAACTTTGTAGGAGCCTTGTTGTATTTTTGGTAAACTATCATTTAGTATGGGTCCGGTTACAACAATTAGTTCAGCATTGTCAATTGCCCACTCTCGGATTTGCATTTCCAATCTGTTCCATGCATTGGAATTTAGTTCATGATTTTGAGGAATGATGTTAGAATAATAATAGGATTCGCTCAAGGCTTGTTTATTCCATTTAAAATCGGCTGAAGCAGCCATGTGCCCACGGTCGTAGCCGCTATTCCAATAGTCGGCGGAATCCGACATATTTTTTAGAATTTGTGGGTCAGGTCTGAAATTATTAGTTCGTGTAGCGGTACCATACAAAATATCTTTTGGAATTACATGCACAACATAATTAGGTACTCGATGTATAGGGTTATAGCTAGAATAATACGCTAAATGCTTAATCAATTGCTCGTTAGGAATTGGTGCGGCAATACCAACAGAATCTATAAGTTTTTGTATGTATTTTAATTTTGATCTTTCAAATACTGAAAGCATCTCTTTATCGGAGTTTTCAAGAGGGAAGGGTTTTTGAGCATATACAAAAAAACTTAACAGCAAAAATAGTCCTACTAGTCGTGTCCGATATTTCATAAGGTCAAATATAAATAAAAAAGCGAGCCTTTTTGGAGGCTCGCAGTATTATAAGTTGTTAAAAATTAATCATTATAAATAGCGTCTATTTCTTTGGCGTATTTATCGTTAATTACCTTTCTTTTTATTTTCATGGTAGGGGTTAATTCTCCACTTTCCGGTGTCCATTCGCTAGTCAATAATTTGAACTTTTTAATTTGTTCTATATGGCTAAAATTTGGATTCAATTCATCTACGATGCTTTGGAATTTTGCTACAACTTTTGGATTGTTTACTAAGTTCATTCTATCTGTAAATGAAACTTCATTTTCTTGTGCCCATTGCTCCAATACCGGGAATGCTGGAACAATTAATGCAGAAACAAATTTCTTGCTTTCACCCACTACCATTATTTGTTCTATAAAGAAACTTTCTCTGAATTTACTTTCAATAGGTGCAGGGGCTACATATTTTCCGCCAGATGTTTTTAATAATTCTTTTTTACGGTCAGTAATTTTTAGGAATTTATTGCCAGCATAATTTGTTACAAAAGTACCCACATCGCCGGTGCTGAACCAACCATCTTCAGTAAGTACCTCCTGTGTTTTATCCGGTTCTTTGTAGTAGCCCATCATAATATTTGGTCCTTTTGCCAATATTTCACCGTCTGTGGCTATTTTAATTTCTACGTCTTTAATTGGCATACCCACAGTACCCAACATAGCACCGCCTTCTGCAAATCTATTAAAGGTTAATACCGGTGAGGTTTCTGTAAGTCCATATCCTTCGCGGATAGGAATGCCTGCGGCAGAAAATACACGTGCCATTTTTAGCGGACATGCAGCCGAGCCTGTAACGATACCCATAATTCTTCCCCCCAATCCTTCTCGCCATTTAGAAAAAATTAATTTGTCGGCAATCTTAAACATAAAAGAAGGCTTTTGGTCATAATCATATTTATCTGCCATTTCCAATGCCCAGAAAAATAATTTCTTTTTAATGCCCGTAAGTGCCAAACCTTTATTTACAATTCCTTCGTACACTTTTTCCAATAATCGTGGAACGGTTGTAAAGAAATGAGGACGAACAGTACCCAATTTATCTTTCAAAGTATCGATATCAGTATAGTAAACATTTGCTCCGGCATAGAGATAGGTATAAATTACCATACGCTCAAAGATATGGCAAAGTGGCAAGAAACTTAACGAGGTATGCCCTGCCGAAATTGGTAATTCTGCTCGTACCGTAAGTACATTTGAAACAATATTTTTATGAGATAACATTACACCTTTTGGAGTTCCGGTAGTGCCAGAGGTATAAATCAAAGTGGCTAACTCGTTAGGGTCTATGGTATCAGAAATAGCTTTGATTGTGGCGATATCTCCACCTTCACCCATTTTTAAAATTTCAGTATAATTTTTTGCACCTACTACTTCATCAAAAGTGTACACCTCCATAAGTGTAGGTACAGCAGCTTTTAGATCTTTTACTTTATCGTATAATTTTGCATCAGATACAATGCATATTCTTGCTTCTGCATGGTTTAATATGTATTGATAATCGGCAGTGCTGATGGTGGGATATAACGGAACGTTTATTGCACCTATTTGTCCAATACCTTGATCACATATATTCCATTCTGTTCTATTAGAGGTAGTTACAACAGCCACTTTATCCCCTTTTTGTATCCCTAATTTTAATAAGCCTAAACTTAGGTTGTTGGATAATTGGATTAATTCATCTGTACTTACTTTCCACCAATCTCCATTTTTAATGCTTGCTAAAGCTACTTGTTGTGGGTGTTTTTCTTTTTGGTAATGTAATACATCAAATAGTCTTGTTACTTCCATTATTCTGTAATTTTATTATAAAATGTGTTTATTAAGTTTTTGTACTTATCTTTTATCATTTTTCGTCGAAGTTTCAGGGTGGCTGTCAATAATCCATTTTCAGGTGTCCACTCATCACTCAGTAATTCAAATTGTTTTACTTGTTCAACTTTGCCAAAGTTAACATTAAATTCTGTAATAATATCTTTATACAGTTGTCTTACTGCTATATTGTGAGTTAAATTATCCTTGTTTAAGTCAGAAATATTGTTGTTTGCAGCCCATTCTTTTAAATTTTCAAAATTTGGAACAATTAATGCCGAAATAAATTTCTCTCCATCACCCACCAACGCCACTTGGTCTATATAGATAGATTCTTTGAGTTTATTCTCTATTGGTGAGGGGGCAACATATTTACCGCCTGATGTTTTGAATAATTCCTTTTTGCGATCTGTAATTTTAAGAAATCCATCAGTAGAAAAACTACCTATATCGCCTGTTAGCAACCAACCATCTGTATTAAATACTTTTTGTGTTTCTTCTAAATCTTTATAATACCCCAGCATTACATTTGGTCCTTTTATCAAAATCTCCCCATCTGCTTCGAGTTTTATTTGTACATTGGGTAATGGCTTGCCCACATACCCCGCACGATAATCTGACGGTCGGAATGGTATTACGCTTACCACTGGCGAACATTCTGTAAGGCCATATCCTTCTAATACGGGGATGCCTGCATTTGTAAATATTGTTGCTAATCTAGGTTGCAGTGGTGCAGAGCCACATATAATGGCTTTTATTTTTCCTCCTAATGCGTCCCGCCATTTATTTAATACTAATTTATTGGCAAGTGCTAATTTAGCGGATTGAATAGCAGATTTAGGCGCTCCTAAAGCACATTGCTGAGCTTGTTCTAATGACCAAAAAAAGAGTTTCTTTTTTATACCCGTAAGTGCATTTCCTTTTTTGATAATTTTCTCATACACACGTTCTAATAATCGCGGTACTGTAGTAAAATAATTAGGTTTAATATCTTGTAAATGATCTGAAATACTTTCTAATCCATCGGCAAAATAAACAGATACGCAACCCGCAAAATAAACATAATTAATAGTACGTTCAAACACATGATTTAGGGGCAAAAAGCTCAGTACAATTTCCTTTGGCTGAATAGGAATGGCAATTAAGCAATCTTTTACATTGGAAACAATATTCTGATGCGACAGCATTACGCCTTTAGGGGTACCTGTGGTTCCTGAAGTATAAATGATAGTGGCCAAATCTGTAGGAAGAATAGTTTGTTTGATGTCGATTGTTTTTTGGTGCAAGACGGGTTCATCTACTAATAATGTTTTCCATTGTCGGATATTATCCACAACATCAAAACTGAATACTTCTTTTAAACTCGGAATGTTTGAAAGTATTTGTGCAATTTTTCTGTAGATTAATTTATCAGAGACGAAAATA
Source organism: uncultured Chitinophagales bacterium (assembly GCA_964642875.1). Lineage (GTDB taxonomy): Bacteria > Bacteroidota > Bacteroidia > Chitinophagales > JADIYW01 > JADJSS01. The sequence goes on from CAZXRF010000013.1 coordinate 37,573, forward strand.
TATTTCACGGCTGCGTGATTGAAAATAAATTCATATTCTTTACTACTGATAGTTGGATATACCGGCACATCTACAACGCCGATTTGCATACATGCCAAATCTATAAAATGCCATTCAGGACGATTGGTTGTAGAGATGATAGCAACAGTATCCCCTTTTTGAAGCCCGAGTTTTAACAGTCCTTGACTTAATTGATTCGCAGTAGTTATAAAATCAATTGTGGAATAATGTGTCCATGTTTTTTTATCCTCCCGCCTCGATAAACATTGCTCCAACGGGCAGGTTTCTGATTGCTGATCTATTATATCAAATATTCGGGTATAGTGCACAATTTGTAAATTGTTTATAAAATGTGAATTTCAAATTTAACCATAAAATGCATATATCCTAATATTCAACAATTAAAAATCTAGCCGGTAGGAAATACATGTAGCCTTTATACTTCTAATTCCTATATTAACTAAACATGAAAAAACTTAAAAAATCTTAAAATTAAATTAAGGATAGTTTTGTCCTTAATTAATTTTCCACTACTACTTTTACACCATAAAACAATCAATATGTATCCCGCACGTTTCTTAAAATTCTTTTCGGTACTACTTGTATTAATGGCAACTATACTCACCACTCAAGCACAAGACACTTTAGAGAAAAATCACAACATTATTATCGCCGCGCAAATTCGACCTAAATTCGAATTCCGTTACGGAAACTTCCAACCACTTCCATTGGGTGCAAAACCAGCAGCTTTTGTAAGCCAAAGAACTCGAATTGCATTTACCTATCACTATAAAAATTTATTATCTGTACATATAGCACCACAATTTGTAAGTGTGTGGGGACAAGAGAATTTAACACAAGGCGTAGCACCAAGTAATGCCTTAGGGTTGTTTGAAGCATGGTTTCGGTTGCGCTTGACTAAAACCACTGATATGAAAATAGGTCGTCAGGTAATTTCATTAGACGATGAACGATTTTTTGGTGAACTAGATTGGGCGCAAGGTGCTAGAGCACACGATGCAATCTCATTTAATTTTAAAAAGAAAAAAGGGGAGTTGAAAGCTTTCGCAGCATATAATCAAAATTATCGCATTTATGGGAACAATCTTAATAATGTTTCCGGAAATTTATTCTCTACTAAAGACGCTGCGCCTTACAAATGGATGCAAACTTTATGGGGAAAATACAGCATCAATGATAAAGATGCGCTATCGTTTTTGTTTACCAACTTAGGATTGCAAAATGCACCAAATGCTGCAGACACCATCAAATCTAAAACTTACTTTTTACAGACAGCAGGTGCAAACTATACTCATAATGAAGACAAATGGAATATGATTTTATCCGCATATTATCAAGGTGGAAAAAATGTAGTAGGATTAAAAACAAGCGCATATTTGTTAGCATTAAATGTAATGGGTAAAGTACATAAAAAAGTAAGTTTAGGCTTTGGTGCCGATTATGTAAGTGGAAATAAAGTGGGCTATACTCAAAAAACTAACCAAGCATTTATTCCATATTTCGGAACTAATCATAAATTTTATGGCTCTATGGATTATTATTATTCAGGAAATGGACACAAAAATGCCGGTTTGTTTGATGGGTATTTAAAATTAGTTTATAAACCAAATACAAATTGGACAGCATCAATGGCAGTACATCAATTTGTAGCGCCTTATGCCGTACAAAATGCAGGAAGAAAATTTACTCCAAATTTAGGACAAGAAATAGATTGGGATTTTGGATTTAATATCAATAAATTTACAAAATTAATGGGAGGATATTCTTTATATATTACCTCACCGACTACTTTATTTTTAAAAGATGTACCTAAATCAAAAGTAGCACAACATTGGTTATGGGTATCAATTAGCGTAACACCAAAATTTTTAGATTATAAACACTAAACATATTTTTATTAATCAATTAAATGTATTAACATGACAAAGAAATTTTTATTACCAGGACTGATGCTTCTAATGATGTTCAGTTCTTGCAAAACCAACTCAGGCTCAGGACAATCAGCTATCGATATGGTAGCAGAAGGAAAACCAGAAGTAGCAGAAATTACTGGAGCTCCAAAAGTACCCGCACCAGTAGGCAATAGAGGCCCTAAAAAATTAATTGTAAATCTAGAAACTACAGAAATTCAAGACGTAATTGCTGATTCAATTAAGTACACCTTTTGGACTTTTAACGGAAAAGTTCCAGGTAGCTTTATCCGCGTTCGCGAGGGAGACGAAATAGAATTGCACTTAAAAAATGCTGCTAACAGCAACATGCCTCATAACATCGACTTACATGCAGTAAATGGCCCTGGCGGTGGTGCTGAAGCAACATTTGCTGCTCCAGGGAAAGAAGCGGTATTTACATTTAAAGCCTTAAATCCGGGCTTGTATGTGTATCACTGTGCTGCGCCTCCAGTACCAATGCACATCGGAAATGGTATGTACGGTCTGATTTTAGTAGAACCTGCAGGTGGTTTGAAACCAGTAGATAGAGAATACTATATCATGCAAGGGGAGTTTTATACAAAAGCAAGCAAAGCAGGATTGTTAGAGTTTGATAACGACAAAGCAGTGGCTGAAAATCCGGACTATGTACTCTTCAATGGTAAAAAAGGATCTATGCTAGGGGCAAATATGCTAGAAGCAAAAGTAGGAGAAACTATTCGTTTATTCGTAGGTAACGGCGGGCCTAACTTGGTATCTTCCTTCCACGTAATCGGTGAAATCTTTGACAACGTTCATCAAGAAGGAGGTACAGCCGTAACTCATAATGTACAAACTACTATTATTCCATCTGGTGGTGCTGCAATAGTAGAGTTTAAAGTAGAAGTACCCGGAGAATATAATATCGTAGATCACTCGCTTTCTCGTACCTTTAACAAAGGTTGCTTAGGTAAAATTAAAGTAACTGGAAATGACAATCCAAAAGTGTATAAACACGGAACATTTTAAGTAAGATAAACAAACATGCAAAAACAACTGTATATAGCAGTAACATTATTAAGTATTTGGTGCTCCTCCTGCAAGCAGCAGGAGGCTGCACCTCATTTTGTTTCCAATGCAAAACAAGATACGATAACCTCTATTTTTACCGATGTAAAAATGGTAAAAATAAACGGAGGAGAGTACAAACCTTTCTATGGCTCTAATACTGCATTGGTAAAAGTAGCCCCATTTTTGGTAGATGAAAGACAAGTAACCAATGCTGAGTTTTTAGCCTTTGTAAAAGTAAACCCACAATGGCAACGCTCCCACATAAAACGGCTATACGCAGATACAACCTATTTACATAATTGGGTAAATGATACAACATTACCCAAAGATGCTAAGCTTAACGCACCGATTACTTATGTATCTTGGTTCGCAGCTAAAGCATACGCAAACGCAGCCGGAAAACGCCTGCCTACATTAGATGAATGGGAGTTTGTGGCAATGGCAGACGACAGCGTGCCAAATGCCCGAAATAAAAAATCATATTCCAATACAATTCTAAATTTATATTTAGAAAAAAATAGACAATATAATGAAGTAAAACAATCGCCACCTAATTATTGGGGAGTGTATAATGTATTTGATTTGGTATGGGAATGGACCGACGATTTTAACTCCGTGTTAGCATCTGGTGATTCACGTACAGGCGAATATGGCGATAAAAATTTAGTATGTGCCGCCGGTGCTACCAGCGCCACAGATGTAATGAACTATGCAGCATTTATGCGCTTCGGATTTAGAAGTAGCCTAAAAGCAACATATACAGTAAGCAATTTAGGATTTAGATGCGCAAAAGATATTGCAACTAAAAAATAATCTATTTACTAAATTGCATTTCTAAAAGAGCAAAAAAATTATTCTATATTTTAAATTAGCCCAATGAAAAAGTTTATCTTCTTTCTGATAGCAACTGCTTTGTTCACCTCTTGTAAACATAAAACAGCAAATACAGAAATCCCTTCTGATTCCATCTTTTACTTAAACTCAGATTGGCAAAATCAAAATGGACAAACCTTAAAACTGAGCGAACTAAAAGGGAAAACATTGGTAGTGGTAATGATTTATACTACTTGCAGAACGGCATGCCCATTATTAGTAGCAGACATGAAAGCAATAGAACAAAAAATAAATCCTGACAATTTAGATAAAGTATCTTTAGTTTTAGTATCAATAGACCCCGAAACAGATACGCCAGAGCGATTAAAGAAATTTGCAAAAGACAGAAAAATGGATGCTCCACATTGGGTATTTTTAAGGGGAAATGAAGCGGCTACGCAAGAATTTGCAAATGTACTTTCTATGAAATACAAGAAAATTTCACCAGTTGATTTTTCTCACTCCAATATTATCAGTATTTTTAATCCTGTAGGTAAATTAGTAGTTCAAGAAGAGGGAACAGGTATAAATGCCGCCAAAGTAGCTGAAAAAGTAAATGAAACAGTGAAAGCAAATTAACAACAAATATTGTAAATTTATAAAAACTTAAATCGTCTATTATTCCCACTTATTAAGCCAAAGCTATGTTTTCAAAATCGACAGAATATGCACTAAGGGCAACTATTTTTATTGCTCGTCAATCTTCTATAGACAAGAAAGTTAGCATACATGAAATAGCTGAAGGAATTGGCGCTCCCAAGCCGTTCACCGCAAAAATATTACAACAACTTACCAATAAAGAATACGGAATAATTTCTTCAGTCACAGGTCCTTCCGGTGGTTTTTATATCACTGACGAGGCACGAGCAAAACCGATTTTTAATGTTATAGATATTATGGGCGAACGACATGTGATAGAAAAATGCGTATTAGGACTTCCAAAATGCAGCGATGAACATCCTTGTTCTATGCATAAATCTTATAAGACAATTAAATTCGAATTAATAGGAATGTTTAAGAATAAAACAATAGATGAACTTTCAAAATCTAAAGACCATCTGATACCTGTAAATCTAATCCACGATAAAATTTAATTTCGGTTTTATTCGCAAAAGTCAATCAGCTAAATATCCAAATTTTCCTGCGTTAAAATCTTCAAAAGCCTGCATAAGTTCTTGTCTTGTGTTCATCACAAATGGCCCATGAGCAGCAATGGGTTCATTAATGGGTTCACCGCTTAGAACCAACACTATAGCTTCTTCAGTAGCAGTTATAGTAAATTCCTCTCCATCATTTGCCATTAATACAAAAAAATCTGTCGGTATATTTTCTGTTTTATTTACAATAATACTGCCTTCAATTACCAATAAGGCTGTATTGTAGTTTTTTGGAAAATGAAATTCAGCAGAAATACCTTTTTTCAATCGTGCATTGAACATATTTAAAGGTGAAAAGGTAGATGCGCTGCCTTTAATACCCTTATAATCACCTGCAATTATTTCTATCTCGCTACCATCGTTAGTTATTGGATAACGACTCATTTTTGTTTTTTCTATCGCCTGGTATTTCGGTGCACTCATTTTGTATTTTGCTGGAAGATTTACCCAAAGTTGCACCATTTGAAAATTACCGCCTTTTTTGCTCCATTCTTTTTCATGAAATTCTTTATGCAGCACACCTCCTGCTGCCGTCATCCACTGTACATCACCTTCTCCGATGATGCCTCCACCACCACTACTATCATGATGCTCTACTTTGCCTTTGTAAGCTATAGTAACAGTTTCAAACCCACGATGAGGATGTACGCCAACGCCTTTAGGTATTGCGCTAGGTTCAAAATAAAATTTGGAGTTGTAATCCATCATAATAAATGGATTCATACGCTCCATGTTTAAACCATAAGCACTTGGAATAAAATTGTGCACCCTAAACCCATCTCCTACATAATGCGGTGCTGTTGGGCTCATTACCATCTCTACATTTCTAGTTTTCATATCTATTTATTTTATACCAAAATTATTCCCATTACTGTTGTAAAACATTAACCTATGGCAAGAAAAAAATTTTGAATAGTTAATAATATTAACTACAATCTTGTAACTTTTTTACTATCGGTTGGTATCCTCACCAACCGATAAATTAAATATTTTTTGACATTAATCAATATTTCATATTCTGATTTTGACTACTTTTATATAAATTTTTATTAAGGACATTAAAGAATAAAACGTATGAAAAAAATCTACATTCTTTCCGTATTGCTATTGGAGATAACTTTCTCCGCTTACCCACAAGGCAACGTAGGTATTGGCACCAACACACCGAGCTCCTCAGCAAAATTAGATATAGATGTAAGTTCAGATGCCACAAAATCAGGTTTGTTAATTCCTAGAGTAGCACTGACCTCTACTACAGATGCGACAACCATACCCACGCCGGCAACTTCACTATTGGTATATAATACGGCACCGGCAGGAAGTGCACCCAACAATGTAACGCCCGGCTATTATTATAATGCAGGTACTTCAGCCTCCCCAAATTGGGTACGAATGATAACCAAAGCGGACAACGGTTGGACAGTAGCAAATACCGCTAACACTCCTGCAGGAAAAACAGACAACCAATATGTAACCGGAAAAGTAGGTATAGGCGATTATTCTGCTACCAACCCTACCATGCAATTAGAAGTAAAAAGTGCGACCACCAATACAGATGAAACTGCAATTTTAGGACAAAGTACCGGAACTACCGGAAAAGTATATGGCGTTTTAGGTACTACGGCTTCTACTACGACGAATGCTTCTGGTATTAAAGGAATTGCTACAGGAAGCACAGGAAATACCAATGGCGTTTGGGGGCAAAGTAATTCTACTACCGGCTCTGGAGTTTATGGGTATAGCCAAACGCACTGGGGTGTTAATGGAGAATCAAGTACAGGAGAGGCTGTAATAGGAATTGCTAATGGAAATGGTGGCATTGGTGTTAGAGGTTCATCTACTGGTACAAGTGGTACAAAATATGCCGGATACTTTGCGGTAGAAAATGCTGGTACTAACTATGGTGGTTTATTTTCTGCTACTGGAGGTACTAATAATTACGGTTTGGTGGTAAGTGCTGGAGATGTTGGCATAGGAACAACTACTCCAATTGATAAATTTGAATTAAAGAATAGTGCAAATAAAAGCGTATTGTTGGGTGGTGGTGCAAATACCGGTTCTGAATTAAAACTAACCAATTCAGGAACTAATCATTTCTCTTTATATAATAAAGGAGATAATAAGCTGACAATTGCTAATACAAGTGCAGATGCTAAAACCAATACTGCAGGAACAGAATTGATGTCTGTAGCTAACAATGGTGATGTAAAAGTGAACAACCTTTCCGGTGGTGCACCTAATTCATCGGTAATTGCCGACAACGCTGGTATTTTAAGACCCATCTCAAGAACAGGTACATATTCTCAAGCATTTACAACAGTCGGTTCATCCACATACGCAGTCCCTTCGGGTGTTTATATGATTTATGTAGAATTAATGGGTGCAGGTGGAGGATCTGCTCATTATGGCGTTGGTAGTAATTGTGGTACTGGAGCTGGTGGAGGCTTTGTATCCGGTATGCTTCCTGTAACACCAGGAGAGAACTTGACAGTTGTCGTAGGTGCCGGAGGAGCAGGTGGTGCGACAAGTGGAACTACTATACAAAGAAGTGGAAAAGGTGGAGGAGGTTCTGCAATATATAGAGGTGGTACGGGAGGTACTTTGCTTTGTGGTGCTGGAGGTGGTGCTGGAGGTAGTTATAATGGGGATGCCTATTATGGTTTAGGAGGTGGTTCCGCTGGCTTTACCAATATTGCTGCTGATTTGAAAGGTAATGATGGGGCAGGAGCAAGTACTAACGCTGCAGGAGGTAAAAATTGCGTTGATTATTTACTAAATCCTATATCACTCACAGGTAATTGCGATTATCGTAGAAATGGAGATTATCAGGATCCGGGTGCTATTCCATCAGGCGTTATTTCTGTTGGAAATACTAGCTTAGGAAGGAGCGGTAGAGGGGCTTGTTCCGGTGACGGAGGTCAATCAGGAGCAGTTTTAATTTTTAGATAGTTTTTAAACCTCCAACTTGCGCAAGTATGCAGCCAAGCAATAAGCGTTGCGTACTTGTGCAAAAAAAGTAAAAATTAAAAAACTAAAGTGTATTGCCGTCATGTCGAACGTAGTGAGACATCCCGAAACTCCAACTTGCGCAAGTATGCGGCTAAGCAATAAGCGTGGCGTACTTGTGCGGGTTTGGGATACTGTTTAGCTATTTTCTTTCAACGCACAAGTACGCAGCCGCACAAAACTATGCTGCATACTTGCGCGAGTTTTTGAGGATACCAACCGATAAAGGAATGTATTTTGGTAGAAGTAGGAATTTAACTAATTGAAAAAAAAGGGCACTTATTATTTTCTACTTGCTACTATTAATTATCTTTGTCCATTATGGCAGAAATAGACTTACAGAAAATTGTATCCCATTGCAAAGAATACGGATTTGTATTCCCTTCGAGTGAAATATATGACAACTTAGGCGCTGTGTATGATTACGGCCCATTTGGTGTGGAATTGAAAAATGCAATAAAAGAATACTGGTGGAAAAGCATGGTGCAAATGCACGAAAATATCGTAGGTATAGATGCCTCCATTTTTATGCATCCTACTACTTGGAAAGCCAGTGGCCACGTCGATTCTTTTTCCGACCCATTAATAGACAATAAAGATTCTAAAAAAAGATATAGAGCAGATGTACTTTTAGAAGAAAAAATAGATAAACTAAAAGAAAAAGGCGAAAAAGAAATAGCAAAAAAAAATCTATCTCATGCTACAGAAGAAGAAAAGGCAAAAGCCTCCAGAGATTACGCCAAAGCACTAACCTTAGAAGCAGCATACATAAAAGCTGCCGAAGCTGCCGACTTTAAACGCTATAAAGAACTGATAGAGGAGTATGAAATCGTTTGCGAAGTGTCAGGCTCTAAAAACTGGACAGATGTGCGCCAGTTCAATTTAATGTTCAATACGCAGTTGGGCTCTGTGAGTGAAGAATCCAATACCATTTACCTACGCCCCGAGACGGCGCAAGGCATTTTTGTAAATTTCTTAAATGTTCAGAAAACGGCACGTATGAAAGTGCCGTTTGGTATAGCACAAATCGGAAAAGCATTCAGAAATGAAATTGTAGCACGTCAGTTTATTTTCCGTATGCGCGAGTTTGAACAAATGGAAATGCAGTTTTTTGTACGCCCCGGCAGCGAGTTAGAATGGTTTGCCAAATGGAAAGAAACCCGTATGAAATGGCATTTGGCATTAGGTACAGCACAAGAAAATTTGCGCTTCCACGTACATGAAAAATTAGCCCATTATGCGAATGCCGCTGAAGATATTCAATTTCGTTTCCCTATCGGATTTAAAGAGTTGGAAGGTATCCATTCCCGTACCGATTTCGATTTAACAGAACATCAAAAGTATTCAAGCAAAAAACTGCAATATTTCGATGCGGAACTCAATCAGAATTATGTGCCTTATGTAGTCGAAACTTCAATAGGATTAGACCGCATGTTCTTGCGTGTAATGAGCGAATCATTAAAAGAAGAGGTTTTAGAAAATGGAGAAACACGCACTGTATTAAGTTTGCCACCGGCATTATCGCCAATAAAAGTAGCCGTATTGCCATTGGTGAAAAAAGACGGATTGCCAGAAAAAGCACGGGAGATAATAGATAATTTAAAATTTATCGGCAGAACTTTCTATGAAGAAAAAGACTCTATCGGCAAGCGCTACCGCAGAATGGATGCCATAGGTACGCCGTATTGTATTACGGTTGACCATCAAACCTTAGAAGATAATACCGTAACTATCCGTGAGCGCGATACCATGCAGCAAGATAGAATTGCAATTGCAGATATAGAGAGAATTGTTGGCACAAAAGTGGATATGAATAACTTATTGCGAAAAGCATTAGCCTAAATTTTAAGCTATAAAAAAACTGCTGCTCATATATTTATGCTGTATTGCAACCTTTGTAAGCAAAGCGCAGCAATACTCGCCTTTGGTAGGGAGCTGGAAAGGCTATATGCTGACGGATACCACCAATGCAGACAATAAAAAAGGGCTTCCGGTTACACTATTCATTTCTTATGTAAGCAGTGAAGGAGAACTTGCCGGAGAAATGACGGTGCAATACCGCTATCAGTCGGATATATACCGAGCAAAATACGAAGTGACAGGTCAATATAATTTTGCCAATTCGCAAGCTTTTATTGAGCAACAAAAAATTGTATTCCATGATATTTTACCCAAAGGATTGCAATGGTGTTTTGGCAGCGGCTATTTCAGAATAAAACGGAACCCATACAAAAAGAAACAATACCTAGACGGGGTAATGACTTCCGACTGCGGAAAAGAAATAATGAGAATTATTCTGATAAAGAAATAAATAAAATCATACCACTTTTTTTCATGTTTCTAAAAAAATAAATATCTACAGACACTTCGTAACTCCCGAATCAAATATTTATCTTTACACTCCATGAAGCCTACAACTATTGGTATCATTGGCGGCGGACAGCTTGGTAAGATGTTTATCGAAAATGCCTCCAAATTATCCGTTCCTATCCATATCCTCGACAGAGATGAGCATTGCCCTGCAAGCACATTAGCCAAACAACATATTGTCGGTAGCATTACCGATGCAGACGATATACAAAAACTATCCGATATTTCTGACGTGTTGACTTGGGAAATTGAACATATCAACGTAGATAAATTAATAGAATTACAAGCAAAAGGAAAAATTATTCTCCCCAATCCGCTCGTTTTAAAAACTATTCAAGATAAAGGCATACAGAAGCAATTTTACCAAACAAATAATATTCCTACATCTCCCTTTTTTATAGCTAAAAATAAAGAAGAAGCAGGCGCAAAATTAGCGCAAACTACCTTTAATAAAATAGCTGTAAAATCCTGCACCGGCGGGTATGATGGCAAAGGCGTTTTTATTACAACTGCTGCGGCAGTTTTAGAAAATCCTAATTGCATTCCTTTTGATGATGCGCTGATGGTAGAAGAATTTGTAACCTGCAAAAAAGAATTAGCCGTATTGGTGGCACGAGATGTAGATGGGAACAATGCAGTTTATCCTGCAATAGAAATGGAATTTGCGGAAAGTAATTTAGTTTCGTTTTTAATATCTCCAGCAAATATAGCTGCCGAAATAGAACAAAAAGCACAGCAGATAGCCTTACAATGTGCGGATGCTTTTAATAGCGCAGGATTATTTGCAGTAGAATTTTTCTTGTCTGAAGAAAATATTTTATATGTTAATGAAATAGCACCACGCCCACATAATTCTGCCCATCATACTATCGAAGGGTTTTATGCCTCACAATACGAGCAGCTCTTGCGAATTTTATTACATAAACCTTTAGCTACTACTGCAATGCTGCATCCTTGTGCTATGGTTAATATTGTAGGCGATAAAACCGGAAAATATCAACTAAAATACATGAAAGAGCTGATGCAGTTAGACGGTGTTTATATTCATTTGTACGGAAAAAAAGAAAGCAAACCCAATAGAAAACTAGGGCATATAACGATTGTTAATTCCGATAGAAATGAGGTGGTAAGATTAGCGGAAAAAGTGCGAACTTTAACAGAAATTGAATTGGTTGAATAATAGAAAGAGAATTTCTAGAATCTCTATAGCTCCACGCTGATAAATTTTAATAAATATAGTTTATGAAAAAAGTAGCGATAATAATGGGTTCAGACAGCGACTCACCGGTGATGCAGGAAGCGGCTAAAGTGTTATCTGATTTTGGGATAGAATATGAATACACCATAATTTCGGCACACCGCACGCCAGCGCGTATGTACGACTTTGCGCGCACTGCCCATGAGCAAGGTATTGAAGTAATTATCGCCGGCGCCGGAGGCGCCGCACATTTGCCAGGTATGGTAGCCGCTATTTCCCCACTTCCAGTAATTGGCGTTCCCGTGCAAAGCAAATCTTTAAACGGGTTAGACTCTCTTTTATCTATTGTACAAATGCCCGGCGGAGTTCCTGTTGCTACAGTCGCCATCAATGGTGCTAAAAATGCCGGTATTTTAGCCGCACAAATTATTGCCTCACAACATAAAGAATTACAACAAAAGGTTATCGACTATAAAAAGAAATTAGAACAGGAAGTAATTACCAAAACCAAAGATTTTAAACCCTTTTAGTAGTTTACATCTAATAAATTCATTAAATTATACTTTATCACCAGCTCTGGTAATCAATTTATAATCGCCGAGGTGGAGCGAAGAATCCTGAATCAATCGTATCACTTTTCCCGTTTTTGCATACCAATACATTCTAAAAGAGAAAGTATCCTTTTTTAAATAGGCATAAATAAACGGATGTACATACAACAAGAAATTTTTCTCTTTATGTGGTTTTAGCTGCATTAGTTCAGCTTTTATATTATCAATAATTTGAAGCGGTTGATCTACTTTATACTTATTGTTTCCATGAAACAAAGGTTCACGCGTGTCAATTACTACTTGTTCTTTCATGCGTTGACGCGTAATTTCCATAAGTCCAAATTTGCTAACCGGTAAAATAACATGTTTTGCTTTGTCCGGCTTCATAGCTTCTTGCATCGCTTCATACACTTTGTGCTTAAATTCTGCTGATTTCATATCTATGAAGTCGATAACGATAATGCCACCAATGTCGCGCAAACGAAGTTGTCGCGCAATTTCTTGTGCTGCTTCCACGTTGGTATTGAAAGCTAAAGTATCTTGTGACACATCTTTCTTTACTTTTGGACCACTATTTACGTCTATTACATGCAGTGCTTCAGTATGTTCTAAAATAACGTAAGCACCACTTTTTAAGGTTACCGTTTTCCCAAAAGCAGCCTTTATTTGTCGGCTGATATCAAAAGCTTCAAATAAAGGAGTTTTGTCGGTATAATTATTAAGTATGGATACTTGCTCAGGAGCATGTTCTTTGATATATGCTTTTAAGTCGCCATGTAAAGAAATACTATCGGTGATAACTTTGGAGAAGCTATCATTTATTAAATCTCTAACGATAGAGAATGTTTTATTCATCTCCTTTAATAACAATTTCGGAGGATTCTGAAATTTTACATTTTCTGTCATCAACTTCCACTTGTGGAGTAGATTTTGGATATCGTAATTAAGTTCGTCTTCTCCAACTCCTGCTGCATTTGTTCGCACTACTACCCCAAAGTTTTTTGGTTTTATTTTATGTAGTACTTGCAGTAGCCGTTCTCGTTCTTCCGGAATATCTATCTTTTTAGAAATACCGATGGAATTAGTAAACGGAACCAAGACGGTATATCTGCCTGGGATAGAGAGTTCACAAGTAAGCCGTGGCCCTTTGGTGGATATCGCTTCTTTAGAAATTTGAAAAATAAGGATATCTCCTTTTTCCAATACATCAGACATAAGCCCATCTTTTTTGATAGGGGGCTCGAATTCAAATGTACTCAAAAGGTGCGATTGCTCGCCCCGAAATGCTTCCGAGCTATATTTTCGAATAGAACGGATGTATGGGCTTAAATCGGAATAATGTATAAAAGCATCTTTTTCGTGTCCTATATCTACGAATGCGGCATTTAATCCCGGATTGAGTTTTTTTACTCTGCCTAAATAGATATCTCCAGCAGAAAAACCTTCTTTTTCGTAGGAGTCAAGATGATATTCAACTAATTTTTTATTCTCAAGAAGAGCAATTTCAACACCTTTTGAATTAGCATGAATCACTAATTCTTTATTCATGTGTTTTTAGTATTAAGTCGTAAGTATTAAGTTGTAAATATTTGCAAGTGCTTGCATACTATATTTATTATTTTCTACTTACGATTAGGTTATTTCTTCTTATGACGGTTTTTTCTTAGTCTTTTTTTACGTTTGTGTGTCGCAATTTTGTGACGTTTTCTCTTTTTTCCGCAAGGCATAATTAATTTTTTTTATTTTTTAAACTTTTGACGATTTCGTCTATTTCTTTATTAAAATCTGGGTGATTGATAATCGCCTTGCACATTTCGAATAATCGGATGGCTTCTTCCGTATGTCCGAGTTGTGCTTCGGTGATTGCCATAAAATATAGTGCTTCTGTATTTTGTGGCTCTTTTTGCAACACCTTTTTAAATCGTTCTTTAGCTTTATCTAATTGCCCTGATTGGATAGATAACCTTCCTAAGGCAATAAGAATAGAGATATTATCAGGATGTTTTAGTTCTAATTCACGCAGCATCCCTATTCCTTTCATCGGCTCAGAAGATCCTTGTACATAAGCGTCGGCAAGTTTAATTTGTAAATTGATATCGCCGGTGTCTTTTTGCACGCCTTCTTCATAAGAACGGAGGGCAAAGGTAATCAAATTATTTGAAATTATGCTGTCGGTGCCATTTTTATATACTTCTACAAAGTTGTCGCCGGCATTTTCTAATGTATTTTTTCCGCCATCTTTTGCTGCATATTGGTAATAATAAAAAGCACTTATGGCTGGCTGGTTTAGCTTTTTCCAAAAATCAGATAAGTGTATGTATAATTTTTTTAAACTAGAAGTATCTGTTAATGCGATAGCTGCTATAGAGTCTTTAATAGCAGCAACTTGCACCTTTTCGGCGGCTGTTAATTTTTCGGTTTGCTGCTGTTCGTATTGTTCAAATGAAATATTTTCGGTAGGTGCATGTGCATCCGTGTTGTTCGTTTTTTTCTTCTTTGCTCCGGTATTTCCTGCAAAGTAAAGAGCTACAACTAAAATAAGGGTGATTACACCTAATGCTATCTGTCCTCGCTGCACGTTGTTGCTATACTATTGTTGTTCTTTTGTTTTTAAGCGTTTTGCGCTAGATTCTTTAATCTGCTCTACAAAAACTTTTGAAGGTTTAAATGCCGGAATTTGGTGTTCAGGAATTTCTATGGCAATATTTTTTTTGATATTACGTCCAATTTTTGCTTTTCGTGTTTTTACAATAAAGCTACCAAAGCCTCTCACGTACAGATTTTCACCATCAGCTAAGGTGTCTTTTACTTCTTTGAAAAATGCCTCCATAGCAACTAATACATCTACTTTTGGCACTCCTGTTTTTTCTGAAATAGTGGTAATTATATCTGCTTTTCTCATGGCGATTGTTTAAATGTATTGCAAAGTTGCAAAATTATTCTTAACTAACTTACTAATATACACATAATTAGGGTTTATTTAATATAGTATTCACGCAATTATTATACTAGAAATTGGTTATTTTGCATTTCTATGAAATCGTTCTCTGCTCAATTGTTGGAATGGTATAACCCAAATCGCAGAAACTTACCGTGGAAGCTTACTGTTGATGCATATAATATATGGCTGTCGGAGATAATTTTACAGCAAACACGCGTTGAACAGGGCTTGCCATATTATTTAGCCTTTATAAAAAAATATCCTACCATAAAAAGATTAGCTAATGCTCCTGAAAATGATGTGTTAAAGCTTTGGGAAGGACTGGGATATTATTCAAGGGCTAGAAATTTGCAATTTGCTGCAAAGCAAGTGATGGAGCTGTATAATGGTGTATTTCCAACTACTTATGCAGATATAATAAAACTAAAGGGAATAGGAGCTTACACAGCAGCAGCTATTGCCTCATTTGCCTATGGATTGCCGTATGCTGTAGTAGATGGTAATGTGTTTAGAGTCCTATCTAGGATATTTGCAATTCAAACACCTATTGATACAACAAAAGGCAAAAAACGATTTGAACTGTTAGCCAATAAATTATTAGACACTAAAAATCCAGGTGTTTATAATCAGGCAATCATGGATTTGGGCGCATTGGTTTGTAAACCCAAGCTGCCTTTATGCCATCAATGTCCATTTAGTTCTACCTGCAAGGCTTTGGAATTAAATACAATAGATAAATATCCAGTAAAAGCTAAGAAATTAATAAAAACAGAACGTGCATTACATTATTTCGTTATCTATAATAAAAAATATATTTACTTAAAGCAACGTACAGAAAATGATATCTGGAAAGGATTGTTTGAATTTCCTTTAGAAGAATATGTAGATATGAAAGAAAAAAATCAAAATTATATTTCCTCTTCGGTTGAAATTAATATAAATACTTTGCCTTTTGTGTATCAACAAACTTTGTCGCACCAATATATAAGAGCACATTTTTACGAGGTGTATTGCAGGCAACTTCCTGCTGCTCAGCACCGTTGGCTGAAAGTACCAAAGGAAAAGATATTAGAATACGCATTTCCAAAAATAATACGTCAGTATTTGTCAGAAAGATTAATTTTTTTAACTTAGATATAAAATGAACTTGATATCAGTCAAATTTTTTGTAATTTTCGTTTCTAAAATGATAAACTATGAGTGTGAATAAAGTAATATTAATTGGTAGATTAGGAAAAGACCCTGAGGTAAGGAAAGTAAATCCTACTACAACAGTATGTAATTTTCCTTTAGCAACAAATGAAGCCTATAAAAATCAAGATGGTACATATACAGAGGTTACAGATTGGCATAATATTGTAATGTGGAGAGGCGTAGCAGAACGAGCAGAGCGTATTTTAAAAAAAGGAAATACTATATTTGTGGAGGGAAAGTTGAAATCGCGTTCTTGGGAAGATAAAGACAACAATAAAAGGTATATAACGGAGATTGTAGTGGAGAATTTTCAACTCTTAGACAAACGCGAACCCGGCAGCAGCAGCTCCGCACCACATGGAGGTAGTGAGCAAAAAACAAGCATGGAATCAACAACACCTGATACGATAAGCGAACCTAATATAAATGATGATTTGCCATTTTAATACAATTGAAATCTAAGCACTTTGGACGACGGAATACCCATACCCTTTTTATTAAATTTCCTACTTACAGTTTCGTGGAATGAAATTTTCAATCCATTTGAGAGTATTATATTATTCGAGCTGCTGCTGATCTTGCTGTTGTTGATATTTACGGGCATGATGTGTGCAGTAGAGGTAGCCATATTTCTATTTACCCCCAATGAAATAACTGACCTTGAACGAAGTTCCGATAAAACGGATAAAGTAATCTTGTACTTTATAAAAAAACCACGAAGGTTTCTAGCCACGTTTGTATTAACCACTACCTTATTTACTTTGGCAATAGTACTGATGTTTGAACACCTATTGGAGGTAGTAATACAACACCATTTTATAGCGTCGCATACCGCCTTATTATTTATCATAAAAATCTCTTTTGAAACCTTTATTATCGTGCTTTTTGCAGAGGTAATACCTAAATTATATGCCACACAGCAATATTATAAAGTAACGCGCTCTACCATAAGTACACTAAAATTCTTTGATGTCGTTTTTTCCCCATTCGTAAATGCTCTTATTTCTACTTCCAATTTTTTTGAAAAAAGATTAGAAGGAATTAAAGACAATGTGTCGGCGCAAGATATTGATGAAGCTATTGATATTGCTAATGCACAAGACGATGATGAAACACAGCAAAACGATACTCGAATTTTAAAAGGGATAGTGAAATTTGGAAATATTACGGCTTCCCAAATTATGCATTCGCGCATGGAAATTGCAGGACTAGAATACAACACGTCCTTTTCAGAATTATTAAATAATGTAAAAACCTCTGGGTATTCGAGAGTGCCGATTTACAAAGGGGATATAGACCAAATCGATGGCATTTTGCATATCAAAGATTTATTACAACATATTGACGAGGAAGATACTTTTGATTGGAGGCCATTAATTCGTCCGGCATTGTTTGTTCCAGAAAATAAAAAAATAAATGATTTATTGGAAGACTTCCAAAGCAAGCGTGTACACATGGCAATCGTAGTAGATGAATATGGCGGCACTTCGGGATTGGTGACTTTAGAAGATGTATTAGAGGAAGTAATTGGCGATATAAAAGATGAATTTGACGATGTAAGCGAAATTGATTATAAAAAACTCGACAACAATAATTTTATATTTGAAGGAAGAACGGCATTAAATGACGTTTGTAAAGTACTGGGTGTACCCATAGACACGTTTGATGATGCACGCGGCGATGCCGATTCTTTAGCTGGTTTAATATTAGAACTCAACTCTGAAATCCCCTCGGAGGGCGACCAACAAGCTTATCGGAATTTTACTTTTGTAGTTTTGGAATCCGATAATATACGGGTGATACGGGTGAAAGTAACGATAAACTAAATCTGAAAAAAATCTGATATTGCAAATGAAACACCCTCTAAACTCCAATAAATTACTTAAAATACTGATAGTAACTACCTGCAGTATCATCTTATTTTCTGCCTGCCAGGAGTCGTATTCACCAAAGCGCAACGGCTATTTCAGAATTGATTTTCCAAAAGTGAGAACCTATACTACTTTTGATAATAATTCGTGTCCGTTTACCTTTGAATTTCCAACGTACGGAAGCATTCAGAAGGATTCTTCTAACACAGAAGAAATGCACGCTCATCCATGTTGGTTCAATATTATTTTCCCCGAGTACAAGAGTAAAATATACTTGAGTTATACTGCAATAGATGCCGCCAACCCATTGGACAAACTCATTAGGGATAGCTATAAACTTACCTTTAAGCATACGGTAAAAGCAGACTATATAGACGAAACCAACGTTAGCGGAAAAAACCCGCATGTACACGGTATTTTGTATGATGTAGGTGGAAATGCGGCTAGTGCCGTGCAGTTTTATATTACAGATAGCAGCCGGAATTTTTTACGGGGTTCGTTATATTTCTATGCTTCGCCAAATGCCGACTCCATAGCCCCTGCCGTTGATTATTTCCGCAAAGATGTAGAACACCTGATTGAGACGTTGAAGTGGAAATAAATCCAAAAATAAATTACGCAAACAATTGCTCTTCTACCAACTGGCATACTATATGCCCAACGGTGATATGGCACTCTTGAATGCGTGGTGTATCGGTAGAGGGGATGTTAAGTAGATAATCGCAATAGGGTTTCATTTTACCGCCCGTTTCGCCAGTAAATCCTACAATAATCATCCCTTTATCTTTAGCTACTTTAAATGCTTCAATAATATTGGCAGAATTTCCAGATGTAGAAAGCCCTACCAAAATATCGCCTTTGCGGCCTTTGGCTCTTACTATGCGAGCATATACCTCGTTGTAGCTATAATCGTTTGCAACTGCCGTAAGGTATGATGTGTTTACATGCAAAGCCTCTGCATCTAATGGCTCCCTGTCTGTATAAAATCTGCCAGAAAATTCTGCGGCTAAATGCTGTGCATCAGCAGCAGAACCGCCATTGCCACAAAATAATATTTTACCGTCGTGCTTAAAGCAGTCCACCATTTTTTCCGTCACGGCTAGCATGGTTTCAACTAATGCAGTATCGTTGAGCACTTGTTGTTTTACCGAAATAGAAGCCTGTAATATATCTCTTATTTTAGATTGCATAGCGTAAAGATAGTAAATAGTAAATAGTAAATAGTAAGTAGATGATAAAGAATACTTTTCTCTATAACTCTTTTAGTGTTTTGTTTATAAATTAGTATATTCGTTATTAATAGTGTTTTAATTGGTAATATATACAAGCTTTCTTATCTTGTTTGTCATGGGAACAATAGAAATCAATCAATCGGCAAATACAATTATCATTTCCTCTACGATTATTTATTATGGAAATGCCGCCGATTTCTCTCTTTCAAAATTATTGTCCGAAGAAATAGAAACACTTTGGAACGAACCACAAGGGAAGATTTTATTACACGATAAGCAATATCTTGTAGTATTTAAAATTGCAACACAATACTATAATCTCATTCTTCAGCAAAGCATTATTGAAAATCAGAATCCGAAAAATAATTATATACGAATAGAGGAATATTCTAAATTGAACATTTCTTGCATGGACGGCATCGGCAGTAATACAGGCTATTTTCAGTACAATAATTTGTATGCAGGTTCTACTACAGCAGCCCATGAATACGGGCATTCTTTGGGCTTGCCGCATCCTATGGATTTGAATATTGTAGGCAAAGGCATTCCAGGTATTATGTATCCGAGAGGGACTTTGGTAAATCCGGAATTTCAATATGACCCAACGGCGGTTGCCGGCGGCTCAGGTGGTACTATAAATCCAATATATAGAAAGGTGATGCAAGCCGATATTGATAATTTAAAAATAGACCAATTGGTAATGAAAAAAAAATTTGTCATCGGAAAATTTACTAATATATATCACGAGCAACAGCATGCAGAAATCACCTAACATTATTTTCTGATTGTTCTAGGTCATCAAAATCTTGCTAACGTTGCAAGAGTGCAAGTATTTATGTCTAATTAAAACATAGAAATTCTATCCGTAAAAATTACTCTTATAGGGATAGCGCTTGTGATACATATCTTGTACCATCAATAGCATGGTGTTGCGTAATTGTTCTAAATTTTCTTTGTGGGTGGCAGAGATAAATACACAATTGCAATTCATCCAAGAGCGCATATTTTTTTCAAAATCTTCTGAAAGTTCTTTTTTTATTTCTTCGGGCAAAAATCGATCGAAATGCTTCTCTCTGTATAAATCCATTTTATTAAATACGATCAATCGAGGCTGTTGTGTTACTTTCAAATCTGCTAAAGTTTCATTTACCACATTAATATGGTCTCTGAAATTCTCATGCGATGCATCGACGACATGCACGATAATATCGGACTCTTTAGTTTCATCTAAAGTAGATTTAAAACTTTCTACCAGATGGTGTGGAAGTTTGCGAATAAACCCAACCGTATCGCTCAATAAGAATGCAATATTATCGATAACCACTTTCCTAACGGTAGTATCTAAGGTGGCAAATAATTTATTTTCTGCTAATACATCGCTCTTGCTCATCAAATTCATAATGGTCGATTTCCCGACATTGGTATAGCCTACTAATGCAACACGTATTAGCTCTCCGCGTGTTTTCCTGCGGGTTGCTTCTTGCTTATCTAAGATTTCTAATTCTTGTTTTAGCTTAGCAATTTTATCATTAATTACCCGTCGGTCGGTTTCAATTTCTTTCTCGCCAGGGCCGCGCATCCCTATACCGCCACGTTGCCGCTCCAAGTGTGTCCACAAGCCTTTTAGGCGTGGTAGCAGGTATTGCATTTGCGCTAATTCTACTTGTGTGCGGGCTTGCGCTGTCTGTGCCCGCATGGCAAAAATATCTAAAATTAAACTCGTTCTATCTAAAATTTTACACTTGAATTCAGCCTCTAAATTACGCTGTTGTGCTGGAGAAATTTCATCGTCAATAATTACTGTGTTGATGTCGGCATATTCTTTATATGCTTTTATTTCCTCCATTTTACCCGAGCCAACAAAATAGCGAACATCGGGGTGTTTGAGTTTTTGCGTAAATGTTTTTATGGTAATTGCGCCTGCGGTTTCTGCTAAAAATGCTAATTCATCTAAGTATTCTTCTACTTGTTCCGCCGTTTGGTTGTCGCGGATAATACCTACCAATACGGCGCGCTCTTCTATTATCGGATTTACTTCGTGCATCTTTTAAAAAGGTAAAGATATAAAATAAAAATGGTCAGTATAAACCTATACCGACCATTTTGTGCTTTAATAATTTTTATTACATCGTATGGAAACTTACTGATGCGCTACTTTTATTGTCAGAATGATCTTCTGCGGTAACGGTAAGTTTTAAATTCATAGGTGTTAATGGTGTTTTAAATTTCTTGTTGAATGAATAGTTACTTTCAGTATGTTCCTCATTAGAAAAAAGTGTATCGTTTGTAGTAGCATTGGTTATGGCATATCCCACTTCATGTAAATCATTATCGGTAATAGTAAAGGCTACTTGTACGGAGTCGCCGGCAGTTGTCATAGTAGCAGAAGTAGGAGCAGTAATTGTGATAACAGGTGGAATTGTGTCTTTTACTTTTTTACATGCAATTACAGATACAGCAGCTAAAAGTGCAATAAGCGTTGTTTTTTTCATTTTTAAAAATTTTAGTTGTTAAGGAAAAATTGGATTATACTCTTATAACGAAAGTTGTTTTTCATTATTGTTTGGTAGTTTCATTTTTTGTAAACTTCTTTTTTCTCTCTATAATATACCGAAGCGTACAATTAAAGCTGGTTTTTTCTTTAATGGTATTTGCAGATACGTTTTGCACCATAGGTTGTACTACGCTGAGGTAAAATGAAAAATCTTTTACGGCGCATTGTAAGCCTATGTTTGCGGCTATATCCCAGCTGCCCGAGCGAGGTTGGATAATACTGTTGTGTAAGTTTTTTTGTGAAGCATCAAATTTCAAACCCAGCATAGGAATTACTGTTAGACGTTTGAAAAAATGCGTATAATTTCCTGTTATTTGGTAGGTGTAACTGTTACCATATTTTGTATGATTTTTGTTGTAAATATTCAATCTCACAAAAGCAGCGTTTACTAAACCCCAGTTGTTAATGCTCATGCTATAGGTACCTGAAAATAAAAAGGAAACTGTTTGAGTGCCGAAGTTGAAATCTTGCAAAATTAAATTGGCAGATTCTTTTTTTGAACCTGTTGGAAAACTCATACCAGTACCAAGATTCAATGTGTGCCCAACTCTTCTATTGCCGATGGCAGGTTTTGATAAAACCCTGAAATTCGAAAACAAAATCATATCGCCAGGGCCAAATTTTTTCTCTTTTAATTTCGGTGTATTTTGATTTATTACTATGTAATCATTTAGCATCCACATTATTGGCATAGACAATCGGATATCCACCCAGTTTTTTGGCGCATACGATACGAAGAAATTTTGCGTAACAATTTGTGAGCGCTTCATATTCTCGTTAGAGGTAAGAAATTTATAATTTCTGTATTGTACGGAAGTTCCGATAGAAGATTGAGGCTGAACCGATAAGATATCTGTATTTAGTAACGCCGGTGAGTTGCCACAAAAATCACAAGCATATATACTGTAGCAACAGCACAGCAGCACTGAAAATAAAAATTTATACATTGTTTAATTCGTTTAAGTGTGAAAAAAATAGTACACTTAAACAATAGGTGGTTTTATTAATGAGCAGGATATACCTTTTAAAAGTATAGGTGTATAAATGTAATTACTTGCTGATTTGGATACCTCAGCAGAGGGTAGTGTAGTTATTTTAGCAATCTTTTGATAGATAATTTCTATTCCTTTAGATTTATAATTGGAATTTGAGAATGGATTTTTGTTATTGTTACTTTCTGATGCTGAAATAACCTTATTCAAATAACAACGACCATTACACTTTGATGCTTTATTGTTTTTATTGACACAATAATTCTCGGTAATAGATTTTTTGTTTAATTGATACAGTACTATAAATGCAAGCTCTTGTGTGGTTGTAAACAAGAATAAAGCTGCTAATATTATACCAAAAAAAGCCTTCATGTTTTAAACAACAAAGAAAAACAAATTTTGTTTGTAAGAGAAATTCAGGAATATACTTTATCTCTCCGTAACAGCAACATAAGAACGTAATGGAGCGCCTAAGTATATTTGTCTCGGGCGGCCAATTGGTTCTTTGTTTTCTTTCATTTCTTTCCATTGCGATACCCAACCTGGTAATCTTCCTAATGCAAATAATGTAGTGAATGAATCTGTAGGGAATCCGATAGCCTGATAGATAATACCAGAGTAGAAATCTACGTTTGGATAAAGTTTTCTTGATACAAAATAATCATCATTCAAGGCTGCTTGCTCTAATTCCATTGCGATAGTAAGTTTTTTATCTACTACACCTAAATCTTTAAGTACCTCATCACAAGATTTTTTGATGATTCTTGCTCGTGGGTCAAAGTTTTTATACACACGATGTCCGAAACCCATTAATCGGAATCCCGAATTTTTATCTTTTGCCATTGCTACAAACTTAGCCGTATCGCCGCCGTCTTTTTCTATCGCTTCTAATTGCTCTAATACAGCTTGGTTGGCACCGCCGTGTAGCGGTCCCCAAAGTGCGCTGATACCTCCAGTTATTGAAGCATAGATATTTGCATTAGAAGAACCTACCATACGCACTGTAGAGGTAGAGCAGTTTTGCTCATGGTCAGCATGTAAAATGAGTAGTTTATCCATAGCATCTACCAATACACTAGAAGCTGGTTTGCCAAACGCCATTTGCAAGAAGTTGGCTACATAATCTAATGTTTTATCATTTGCTACAAAATCTAACCCTTGAGAATTACGGATAACCATTGCCACCAATACCGGAAATTTCGCCAGCATATTGATGTAATTTTCTTCTGTTAATTTTGCACCCTCTTTATATACTCCAGAAAGGGCGATAGTTACTGCGGAAAGTTGTGCCATTGGATGCGTACCTTTTGGCATTGCTTTCAATATTGCTGCTACTTCAGCAGGCACATCAGAGTTATCTTTCAATTTTTGATTGAAATCTGCAAATTGTGCTGCTGTTGGTAATTCGCCATATAATAGTGCATAAGCGACCTCTACAAAGTTGGAGTTTTCTGCCAAATCTGCAATATCATACCCCCGATATCTCAAAATACCTAATTCACCATCCAAGAATGTAATCTTACTGGTGGTAGCTCCTGTATTTTTATAACCAAAGTCTAAGGTTACAAATCCTGTATCTTCTCGTAGTTTGTCGATATTGATTGCGTGTTCATTCTCTGTGCCTATTAAAACGGGGCATTCTGTCGTTTTTCCGTTTAAAGTGATTGTTATTTTATCTTCTGCCATGCTATGTAAATAGATAGATTTATAATGCGACTATAAAAATAGAAAAAGATTAATGATTAAAAGTTAAGTTAACATTACTCAATTATTTAGAAGGATGAAATTCTTCCGTTACCTCCACTTCTCTTGCCGGTATGCTCACTGGAACTAAGCCAGAAAGCAGTAAGGCTTTAGAAATTTGCTGTCCGAATAGAAAATTGGCAAATCCTTGACCAACTACTTCCGGGCAATTTCCGATATACAATACTATAGGGCGAATCAAAGGATATTTCTGATTGGCAATATTCTCCTGACTTAATGCGATAGTATTGTTTTTGTATGCCACAGCAAGGAATTTATAAGTAGAACGTATATACTTCGCTTCGTGTTCATTTCTGTTGCTTAATAAATTATACGGAATAAATCCGACGGCATTTTTATTTTCAGCCACATATTTGAGTACATCAGTAATATTGTTCAACGCATACGCATTTTTGAAATCTGCTGCCGACACACCAGAAAGCTGTAAAATTGTTTTTGCAATCCCCGACTGGGCATTATCAAATACCAGTTTTATAATGGAAGTCGATTGTAAATATTGCGCCGTTTTATTTATATCAAAAACTGAATCAGTAAAAGATTTGTTGGTGATAACAGCGATGGCATCGTAAGCGAAAATATTTTCTATAATTTTTGTATCTTGATGAAAAGCGGCACTTTGCATTTCGTCTTTAGATAGTTGTTTCTCTATGGCTATAATAGTATTTGCTTTTTTTTTAAAATCGTTTATGGCTTTGTCTTCAGAAGTATAGTTAAAATTTACAGAGGCTTTTGGATAAAAATTTTCATATATCGGCACTAATTGTTCCAATACAAATCTTAGACTAGAATCTGCGGTGATGGTTACGCTACCATTGTTCCAATCGTAATAGTTTAATTTCTTTTTTGAGGATTGGCAACTTGCTAGAAGTAACACGCAATAAAGCAGCAATATCGTTATTTTATTAGATTTATTCATTTTTCCCTTTTTCTTCTTTTAACATCTGCACTGCTCGATATATTCTAAAACTTCCATAGGCAAGCAACAATGTAGCAAACAATGGCTGCGTAGTATTGTTCAGGATTTTTATGGTTAAAGGCATAGTCAATAATAAAATGCCCAATACAATATAACCAATAGCGATAGCTGCTCTTAATAAAAATGCAGGCTGCATAAATTTATTCATCTCTCAAAAATAAAGAACATTATCTAATTAATAAACTAAGTTTGGAAATATAAAAATGCAGCCGGGGAAATGCATATTTATTTCTTCTATTTTATTAATTTTTACCCGTTATGCGGTTTAAATATTCAAAAAATTGAAATAAAAAAGTAAAAAAGTTGATTTAAGTTGTATCTAAAGAAGCGTGGGC
>CAZXRF010000014.1:0-59376 GCA_964642875.1 uncultured Chitinophagales bacterium
GTGAAGTTGTACAATGTTAACATCTATGATATATTGGATAATCATGGGGCGCACTGCCGTAACAAATGCACTCAAAATGGCAAAGCTTATCGAGAAAATAAATAAGTTTTTAAATGGCAATGCCAATTTAATTACCCGTTGGAGTGTTTTCCAGTCGCTTTGTTTTATATGCGCTTCTTTTTCTTTCATAATTTGTAATAGCTTTTCTAAATTTTAAAAAGCTGTAAGGATTTAAAAATCATAATCTATTTTCCACAAAAATAAACCTTTTGCAGGCACAGCCATTCTTACTTCTAGCGGTAATTTATGTATAACCGCATTAATTATTTCTTGTTCATCTAATTTTCCTAAGCCCACCATTAATAATGCGGCAGTAATTCGGCGTACCATATTGCGCAAAAACCGATTTGCCGTAATGGTAAACACCAAGCCGTTTTCCGTTTCTTCCCATTGTGCATATTCTAATTTGCATATAGATGTTTTGTTGTCGCTGCCTTTTTTTTCAAAGGTAGAAAAATCATGCTCGCCCAATAATTGTTGTATGCAGTGGTTCATTTTGGCAATAGTTGGTTGCTGATTCCACAAAAAACTTTGGTTTTCTAAGAACGGATTTTTTTCAAAGTGAATAAAATATTTATACGTCCGTTTCGTGGCATCAAAGCGGGCATGAAAATTTGGTTTTACTTCAAAAATAGTAAGCACAGCAATATCCTCCGGCAGCATTCTATTAATTCTATACAAAAAATTTTCTGGCATCGGATTTTCCAATTCAAAATGGGCATAATAATCTTTAGCATGCACGCCGGCATCTGTTCGGCCGCAACCTATTATTTCTATTTTTTCGGATAAAAGTTTAGATAAATTATCTTCCAACAATTCTTGTACAGAAACGGCATTTTCTTGCCGCTGCCAGCCGCAGTATTTTTTTCCGTGATAAGATAATTGTATGAAATAGCGCATGCAAAATTGTATGTAAAAAGTAGTAAGTAAAATTAGTTAATTAAAGTGAACCATTAGATTTTTTCCATTATTTTTGTCTTATTGCTTTTGCTTAATACACTTATATGATACAACGTATTCAAACTATATACTTACTATTAGTAGCTATTGCGTGTGCTACCTTTGTTTTTATTCCATTTGGCGAACTTAAAAATGCAGAACCCGCACTAAGCCAACTAACGGCAAAAAACTTTCCTACAGATATGATTAGTGCTATTGTAATAGCTTTAATTGCTGTTGTAGCTATATTTTTGTATGGAAACAGAAAACAACAAATGAAAATTGTATTGGTGAATTGTGTGCTTTCCGTAGTTTTTATAGGTTGGATGGCTTATGGCATAGTCCAACATGTAGGTTTAAGTAATTACGGTTTTAAAATTGGTGCGCTATTACCTGTTTTTATTTTATTATTTAATTTGCTGGCTTATGGCAGTATAAAAAGTGATGAAAAGTTGGTGCGCTCTATGGATAGATTGCGCTAATTAATATTTCCAAAGTTCCACAAAATTCTCTTTATCGGTGCCGCAAATAATTGTTTTGCCTACTTGTATATCCTTTAAATCGGGTGTTTGCGAATAGCGTGTTTCTGTAAAAGTGAGGTTGTCATAGCTATAAATAACGCCGTCTTTGGTGTAAAACAATTGGTTGTCAATTACCTTTAAATCTTTCCAATTTTCTATCGGAATTTGTTTAATAAAATTCCCTTGATTGTCGAAAACAAAAATTCCATTTTTTAAATCTACTATGTATAGTTTTATTCCTGCCTCCACAATTTGGCTTGGATTTATTTTCATACCTAACACCATTGAAAGCGTGTTACTCGTAAATACAGGCAATTTGTCTTTATCCAACTTTACTATTTGTTGGGCGTTGGCATCCCAAATCCACAAGTAATTATTATCGTAAGAAACCCCCACGCAGGTAATGATATACGTACCTAAATTATACGCATCAATAATATCTAACTCGCGTAAGCGATTGTCTAATTGTATTATTTTTCCAAAATCGGGAGAAAATAAAATAGTTTTAAATCCATTAACACTGATGATATCTGTGTGTTCGTTGATATAAATACTGCCGTAGTTTTGAAAAAATGTGCCATCTGGATTATAGCGTTCCAACATTCCTTTTCGGAGCAGAAATACATCATCAGTAGTATTTATAAAAAGTTGTATGGCAGATTTTGGTATCGTTTTAAAATACACTGGTGCGGCCGCTTGTAAGGAATAGGTAATAAAAAATAAAAAAAATGTAATTAAAAGAGGTACACTTATCTCTTTATACTTACTACTTACTACATTATATTTATTATTGTCTATCATCCAATTTATTTAGTTTCATTTCATTTCCATCAAAAACGGCGTAACTATTGTTTACTATCCAATCGCCGAGATTGATGTATTTACTATTGTTTTGCAGGGTAATTTCCATTGGTAAATGGCGATGCCCCATTATAAAATAATCGAAATGTTTTTCTGTTAGTTTTCGTTTGCAATATTGTATCAACCATTCTTTATCCTCCCCAAGAAAGACTTCTACACTCGGATTGGTGAAAGAATGCCTCGACCATAGTTGTGCAATTTTTATACCAATATCGGGGTGCAGCCACCGAAACAGCCATTGGCAAATGGGATTAGTAAATATTTTTTTGAGTATTTTGTATTTCAAATCACCCGGACCCAATCCATCGCCATGGGCTATTAAAAATTGTTTCTTGTTATTTTGTATTTCTATTTTTTGATGATGAATTATTGCTCCAATTTCTTGTTGCAGATAATCTTTCAACCACAAATCGTGGTTACCTACAAAAATATGTATATCGATTCCACTTTCTTTTAATTCCATTAATTTGGCAAAAAAACGAACATATCCCTTAGGAATTACTTGTTGATATTCGAACCAGAAATCAAAAGTATCTCCCACTAAAAAAACCGCTTGTGCATCTTGTTTTATTAAATCAAAAAATTGGATTATTTTTTTTTCTCGCTCTAAGCTATTTATATAATTCGGTGCTCCGAGGTGCAAATCGGAGAGGAAGTATATTTTTTTATTTTCAATGATATGTATATCTAGTTTTTCCAAATTATTTTACTAGTAATTTACAAAATTATGCTGCGGTAAGCACTTTAAGGTTTCTTCAAAAAAAGGTGCTCTTTTCAATAAAAAGTCAAGCAATACATTTGAGTATAGATAGACTTTTTTTTATTCAATCAGTTAATGCCTTTTGAAGTAACTCTTTATTCTTTTTTTAGGTGGTTTTATTTTTAAAGAAGCTGCTATTTTTTTACGTGTACTATATTCAGTTTTTGTTTCAGGTACATCATTTACAGAAAAAAGCTACATAATCTTCCTCTATGTCAGAAAGTGATTTTCCGTTCTTGTTTCGCCTTGATTTTTGCTTTCTTTATAACTTCTCCCTCTTTTGAAAGCGTTAGTTTGGTTGTTTGCATAAAGACATTTAAATAAATATACGTATAAAAACAGAATTGTACAATTTATTTTTGTTCAAATATTTCTATTTTATCTTTCAAACTTAATAAATAATCAATGTCATCATATCCATTTATCATACAAGTTTTTTTGTATGGGTTGATATCAAAAGTTTCATTTTCTTTAGTTTCAATTATCTCTATCGTTTGATTTTCTAAATCTACTTTTATTGCTGTAGATGGGTTTTGAACTATTGCTGTAAAAATCTTTTGTAAAAATTCTGGAGATACGACAACTGGTAGTAATCCGTTATTTAGTGCATTGTTTTTAAAAATATCTGCAAAGAAACTCGATACTACTACTTTAAATCCATAATCGTGAATAGCCCACGCCGCATGCTCGCGCGATGAGCCACAACCAAAATTTTTTCCGACCACTAAAATTTTTCCACTATAAGTTTTATTGTTTAATACAAAATCTTCTTTTGGTGTATTGTCTGTATTGTACCGCCAATCGCGGAACAAATTATCGCCGAATCCTTCACGAGTGGTGGCTTTTAAAAAACGAGCAGGTATGATTTGGTCGGTGTCCACATCTTCCATATTCAATGGCACTGTAGATGTTTGTATTGTTGTAAATTTTTCCATTTTCTATTATTTGTTTCACACAAAGAGCGTAAAGTAATTAAGTGAAGTAATCTATTCAATTCTAAAGATTGCTTCGTGCCTCGCAATGACGTTTATAATAATTCTCTAACATCTGTTATTTTGCCTGTAATAGCTGCCGCTGCCGCCATCAACGGGCTTGCCAGCATCGTGCGTGCACCCTGTCCTTGTCGGCCTTCAAAATTTCTGTTAGAGGTAGAAATACAATATTTTCCTGCCGGAATTTTATCTTCATTCATTCCTAAACAAGCCGAACAACCCGGCTCGCGCAATTCCATTCCAGCCTCCAATAAAATTTTATCTAATCCTTCTGCAATAGCTTGTTTTTCTACCTGCTTGCTTCCCGGAACTATCCATACGGTTACGTTGTCGGCTTTCATTTTTCCTTTTATCAAAGAACAAAACATACGCAAATCTTCAATGCGAGAGTTGGTACAACTGCCCAAAAAAACATAATCTATTTCTTTTCCTATAAGTGATTGTCCTTTTTCCAATGCCATATATTCTAATGCTTTTTCTAAGCCAGCATCTTCATTATTGGGAACAGCATCCGTTATTTTTATGCCCATTGCCGGATTGGTTCCATACGTTACCATTGGTGCTATATCTGCTGCTTCAAACGTATATTCTTTATCAAAAACGGCAGCTTCGTCAGTTTTTAGTTGCTTCCATTTTTCTACGGCTTCCTCAAAGTTTTCAGGAACAAATTGTCGTCCTTTCATATACTCAAAAGTAATTTCATCGGGGGCAATAATTCCTCCACGCGCTCCCATTTCTATACTCATATTGCAGATAGTCATCCGCGCTTCCATGCTCAAACTTCTGATGGCAGAACCGGCATATTCCACAAAATAACCCGTACCGCCACTGGTTGAAATTTTTGAGATAATATATAAAATAATATCTTTAGAGGTGACACCTTTTCCCAAAGTACCTTCTATGTTGATTCGCATTTTTTGGGGCTTTGTTTGCAAAATGCATTGCGTAGCTAAAACCTGCTCCACCTCTGAAGTGCCGATACCGAATGCGATAGCACCAAATGCACCATGAGTAGAAGTATGAGAATCGCCGCAAACCATAGTAATTCCGGGTTGGGTAATCCCCAATTCTGGCCCTATAACGTGCACTATTCCCTGATAAGGATGCCCTAATCCGTATAATTCTATATGGTGATTTTTACAATTTTCTATCAGCGTTTCCACTTGTTTCCTGGATAATGCTTCTTTGATGGGAAGTAATTGGTTTTTTGTCGGCACATTATGGTCGGCAGTGGCTACGGTTTGTTTCGGACGAAACACTTTAATGCCTTTATTATCTAATCCGGCGAATGCTTGCGGAGTGGTTACTTCATGTATCAAATGCTTATCAATGTAAACCACTTGCGGGCCATTTTCTATAACCTGCACCACATGCGCATCCCATATTTTATCAAAAAGAGTTGTTGCCATTTTAAGAAATTGAATGTACAAGGTAAAAAAATTACATGGGCAAATATTGTGGGTTTGATTAAGGTTTTATTAAAAAGCATACTAAATATTGACTCCTTTTTAAAAAAAGGAGGCAAACTACTCCATTTCCACGATTCGCCCTTCCCATGGGTTTAAGGAATTTTTTTCTGTAATAGCCGGATACGTAGATAAACAGTTTATACCTTTTATTTCTAGCAGTGTCACTTTTTTATCCGACATATTTAAAAGTATCAAAAAATATTTTTCTTCTAAAACCCGATAAAATGCAAGTACTTTTTTGGAGCAATACTCCTCCGCAATTTCCAATTTTCCTGATTTTATTGCTAGTGTATTATTCCTAAAGTGAATAATTTTTTTATAAAAATTCAACAACGAATGCTCCTCGTTTTGTTCTGTTAGCACATTGCAATAAGTATAATTTTCAGATACTGGCAGCCACGGTTTTATTTCTTTAGCACAAAATCCGGCATTGTGAGAATTATTCCATTGCATCGGCGTTCGGCATTCATCGCGGTTTAGGGTTTCTATAGATAAATCAACCATAAACTGCGGAATATAGCGCATCCGCACACCTATAGGATCTTGTGCCTGTCGTAAGGGGATTCGCACACGCGGCATTCCAATTTCCTCCCCATAATATACAAATGGAATACCACGTGCCGTAAATTGAAAAAGGGCTAACAGCTTTGCTTTGGCTATGTTTCCTTTCAATCTCGCCAACATACGGGTGCGGTCGTGATTGCCAAATACATACGTGGGAATTAAGGGTTCGGGGAAATATTTTTCGAATTTCTCCACCATTTTCCGATATGCTGTTGCATTGAACGAAGTGGTTATTGCTTTAAATAAAAATACAGTATGTAATCCATTTTCTTGTTTGTATTTACAAAATTGATGTATCAAAGATTCGTCGCCATGCGTTTCGCCTACCATAAATTTATTGGGATATTCTTCCAATACTTTTCTTAATTCTGTTGCAAAACCAAAACTATCTTCTTGCAAAAAATTGTTTTTTAAATGTTGGAAAAAAATGGTAAGCGAATTATCAGAAGGTGCAATTTTATACGAAAATGGATTATCCTGCAGCATTGGATCTTCATAAATAGCACTGATAATATCTAAACGAAAACCATCCACGCCTTTATCTAACCAAAAGCGCACCATATTAAATATTGCGGCTTTTACTTCTGGGTTTCTATAATTCAAATCGGGCTGAAAGGGTAAAAAACCAGAGTAATAAAATTGCTTCCGCATAGGGTGATATGTCCATGCTCTATTACCCGCCATTGCTCGCCAGTTATTAGGACGTTGCAAACCGTCTTTGCCTTTACCGTCTTTCCAAACATACCAATCTGCCTTAGGATTATCGCGCGAGCTTGCCGATTCTTTAAACCATGCATGCTCCGCTGAAGTATGATTTAATACCATATCTAATATCAATTTCATACCTCGGGCATGTACTTCTTGTAAAAGTTTTTCAACGGTTTGCATGGTTCCAAATAGAGGTGAAATTGCTTGATAATCGCTGATATCATACCCAAAATCTTTTTGAGGACTTTCTGTAAATGGTGAAATCCATATCGACTCGAAGCCCATCGATTGTATATAATCTAATTTTGCTATCACACCATCGAGGTCGCCAATACCATCACCATTGGTATCTAAAAATGAACGTATATAAATATGATAAACCGTAGTAGATTTCCACCAATCTGAGGCTGTTGTTGTCATAATAAAATTTTTTGCTACAGTAAATTATACAAAAATTATTGTTTAATGAACTTTAAAAAAAAAGAAGCACTAAATATATTTTAATCTGTTTTTTCTTACAAAGGTTTATACTAAAAACATTGAAATTGTAGGTGTGATTTATTACATTTGAAAAAACAATCTCTTATGGCTGAAACGCAGGATTATCACATTATAGAGAAGTTCAGAGAAATGGTGGAAAAACGTTATGAATTTAACGGATTAAAGCAACGATTTGAATTGCCAGAAGCTATCGATGAAACCGTGATACTAGAAATAAAAAATTATTTTCTTACTACAATTTATCCGCCGGCACAAGAGCGCAAAGAATTGGAAGACGCATTTAGAGATTTAGCTGATTACATAAAACAACCCCGACAGATGTGGAATCTTTTTGGTGATATGGCTCGTGCTGTTTTTAAATTTGGCCGCCATTTTATGGCTGCCTTTAGAGCTGGCATCGATTCCTTAGATTCTTTTTTAGGAGCGAAGAAATTTGAAGCAGGAATGGCTGCTATTGCCAATAAAAATGGAATTATTCCGCCCATCAGCGAAGATGATTTTGAAGATACGCTATATCAATTACCTAGAGAAGACATCGAAAAATTTATTCAAGATGTGAAAAATTTATTTGGAGCAATGGTAAACACTGTTCTGCTTTCTAAAACATTGGATATTTTAGACCATGTCATTCGTACGATGGAGAGTAAGCCCAAGGTATTTCCACAAAAGGAAGTAGCAGGTGTAAAATTAGGTAGAAGTTTATTGCAAAAAGGCTATGATTTATTTTCCAAATATGATGAGGCAACAAAAAAAATGATTGTAGATATCATTTATAAAAATGAAATGTGGTATGTAGATTATGTGTACAAGAAAAAAGAAGGTAAGTAACGAAAAAGAATTAAGGAATTTTTACATTTAGCTATTTTGTAATTTATTATTTTTGAAAGATATTATGGCACGCAAAACTATATATACCGATGATGCACCTGAACCGATAGGACCTTACTCACAAGCTATTTCAATAAACGGAATGTTGTTTGTGTCTGGGCAAATTCCTTTAGATCCGTTTTCTGGTGCTATGATTCGAGATGGAATAAAAGAAGAAACGATACAAGTAATGGAAAACTTGAAAGCGATTTTACACGCTGCCGAAATGGATTTTTCTAATGTGGTAAAATGCTCTATATTTTTAACCGACATGCAAGATTTTCCGAAAGTGAACGAAGTGTACGGTAATTATTTCAAGTCCAATCCGCCGGCACGCGAAACAGTAGAAGTAAGCGTATTACCTAAAAATGCTAACGTAGAAATTTCTTGTATTGCTGTTCGATAAATTAATCTATAAACTACCACTATGTATAAAAATATACTTCTTCTTTTCGCCAGCATAACCTTTGTTTCTATACATACAAAAGCAGGGGAAGATATTTGTAAAATTGCTCAAGACAGTGTAAACTCACACTTCTCTCATAAAAAAGAAATGGCATTTTATGCACAATCTAAAATGAATCCAAATCTGTACAATTACGTCGTTATTACTAAAGAATATTACAAAAAAACACCGGTGCGTATATCGCCGAGTGCAAAAGACTCTTCAAAACTTGCTAACCATAAATTACTGATGGAGGTTTATGAAAAACGAGCTGAAAAATCAAATCCTTTAGACACTAGCAATGATTTTAAGAAATGCTATAATCAAGCATTTCAATCCAAATTAGATTCGGCATTCAAATGTGATTTTTACAGAAAATCCGATTCTATAATGGCGGCTTATGATAAAGATGGCAAGGGTTATAGCGGTGTCGATTTTCCGGGCGGTGCAAGTGCATTACAGAAATTTTTTGAAAAGAATTTAAGCCTACCTAAAGATGCTGCTCCCAATGATTCTGCCAAGGTAATTCGTGTTTTCTATTCATTTTATGTGGATGAAAAAGGAGGTTTATCTGAATTTAATTTAGTAAAATCTAACTGCAAAAATTGCGAAGAACCTTTATTGGACGCTATTAAAAAAATGCCGGCATTTGTACCGGCTAAAGATGGCGGAAAACCTAAAAAATCAAAATATATTTTGCCTTACATTAAAGCCTACAAAGGTAAAATCTGATTCTTTAAATACAGTTCAAAATAATACCGTTTTATTATTCCCGTTTTTAATGTATCTTTCCATACATGCAAACTTCATTTAATGAGCGGTTTCGCCAAATTATTTTATTTGCCCTTTTGGTAGTATTGGGTGGTGTTGTTTTTTTTCAACTTCAGTTTTTAATTCCCGGGCTGTTAGGTGCTATTACATTTTATGCGCTCAATAGAAAATTTTATTTCACACTAATTCTACAAAAAAAATGGAATAGATATATTGCTACCATTTTACTATTACTAATAGATATTATTGTACTATTGATTCCGTTCGGGCTAGCTACTTTTTTTGTGATTCCGAAATTGCAAAACTTTACAGATAATGCACAAGATTTATTTCAAGGCGTAAAAGAGATAATAGAACGTATTACTGCTATCACAGGAATTGAATTACTTTCTAAACAAAATTTAGGAAATATTCCCGCCTTGGTTTCTTCCTATTTACCCAATTTTCTAAGTTCTACTATTAATTTATTTATCAATTTCAGTACCTTATTTTTTGTGTTGTTTTTTATGTTGTTGAATGCCGAAAAATTAGAGCGGATTTTATACCGTTATATTCCTTTAAAAATAGAAAACAAACAATTAATAGCGCGCGAAACTAAAAATATTGTAACCTCTTACGCCATCGGTATTCCAATTTTAGCTATTGCACAAGGCATTTGTGCCTATATCGGCTATTCTATTTTTAATATCAAAGACCCCATGTTGTGGGGGTTTATTACTTGCGTTTCTTCTGTAATTCCGTTTGTAGGCTCAGGGCTAATATGGATTCCGCTAGTGGTATATATTTATGCAGGGGGCAACGCTTCTGGTGCAATTGGGCTGGCGGTTTATTGTGTGGTAGTAGTGCTGAACGTAGATAATATTTTACGTTTGTTTTTACTAAAAGCTTTTGCTGATATTCATCCTCTTGTTACTTTATTTGGCGTCATTACCGGACTTAAATTATTCGGATTTATAGGATTGATATTTGGTCCATTATTGGTTTCTTATTTTCTGTTGATGATAAAAATTTATGTTAACGAATTTTCCGAAAGTCAGGAAGCAGATTAACACATTTTATACTCGCAATATTTTGTTGGGAAGTACATTTGTAAAAATAAATTTATGAGCGAACCTACCAATAAAAATAATCGAGAGGTAGCAAGGTATATATTTTCCGGATCTACGAATATGATTGGTGCTTGCATTACCGTCATTGCATTATTTAAAGTAATGAACATCAACTATAAAACGTATGCCGATGAGATTATCGGTATCGATACTTGTATTTTTATATTTTCTGCTTTTTTCTCCTATCTCAATTTGCGCGATAATAGTAGAGTAGTATTGGAGCGCATCGCCGATATTTTATTTTTTTTCGGTATGACAATACTAATTATTGTAGGCTTACTTATTGTCTTTTCTACTTATTAATACATTTTCAGAATTCCATTTATTTAGTTTTATTTTATAGTAAATAAGCATGTCACGATTAGGCGATATGTAAATTATTTATAATACCTAAAATGCTGCATCTTTACATTAACAAACCAACAAAATAGAAACATAAACACCCCACCCTAAATTATCTAGAAACATAGAAATCCCCCCACAGAAATGTAGAAACCCTTGAGAGCAACGAAAGTTGCTCTCTTTTTTACTACTACGTATGGACTACTATGTAATAATATAATTATTTTTATTACTATATAAAATAAATTGTTATATTCTAAAATGTACTCGTGCAGATAGGACATTCACCGGACCCTGTCGGTCTTTATTATATCCCGGGTTTATGACTAACTGATAAGCTCCCGATAAAAATATATATTGTTTATAAAGTGCAGCAGAATAATAGGTTTCCAGCAAATGCTCGGGTTTATAGTTCAAATTGCCATCGCCCAACATAAACCCTAAACCGCCATCTTTTAAGTAAGTTTGGTGAGCTTTAGAAATACCAGACATTACATACGCTAATCCTATAACATCATTGGGTCTTTTCCAGCGTTGTCCTGTCATGGATAGCCCCATGCTGAATGTATGGTCTATTTCTGTAAACATCCATGTTTCGTTACGTCCATCATTCCATCCTACTCTGGCAAAAAAACCTAAGTCGTCCAAAATAGATTGTTCGAAAGAAATACCAAACCCAAATTTATTTCTCCCATATTTTCTTGTACTGTCCACTGCCGGATGTATAGGATTTAGTGTGTAGCTTTTTGCATAATTACCCATATTTGCTGTATTGATATATCCCAAAATACGAATAGCTCCGGGCTTATTTTTTATTTGATGGTGATAGGTGTATTCTGCCACATGTGCACTTGCTTTAGAAATATCCCAATTCATTTTAGAGCCGTTCGCCACTAGTGGCACTAAGGAAAGTCCGTATCGAAATTCGTGTTTTGGAGATATATACTCTAAAACTATACTTGGAGTATATCCTCGCACATTGGCGGCATAGTCCCATGCTCCATTATCCATAAGACTCCATGACATAAATTGTGTTCGTGGATCATGGCTGTAAGAATTATCATCAAAATAATCGCCAATTGCAATTTTGCCTATTGTGAAAGAAATATATTTATTAGGTAGGTGTTCTCCTAATTGATTTTCAGCTCTGGGTTGGTAGGTATTTTGCGTATCTAATGCAAACAGCTGCCTATAATAAAAACGGGCTAAATATATTTGTGGCGTCGGGGTTCCCACTTTAGTTGTTTCACCGTTAGTTGCATCGGCAATACCCAAAGCACCACTCAATCCGGAACCGCCAGCCAGTTCTGGATTTATAAAAATGCTGGCACCTTTCCAAAGTCGTACGCCTGCAAAAATGGTGGTGGTAATAGAAATTTTATTTTCTTTAGATGCGCTTAAACTATTTTCACCCGAATATTTAGCTTTAAATTTTGGTTTGAATTGGTTAATAACGGTAGCTTGCGCATGTATCGAAAACCTATCGTTTTTTGTAGAGTCGAATGGAATTTTTGCAAATATAGAAATGGAAAATAGAAATAAGAAAACCGTAATTACTAAATGCATAGCTGTAATCTTTTTATAATTATTGGGTATAAGAAATTTCTAAAATTTCAGGATTGTTTTTTAGTTCATCGATTATTGTTTCCAGTTTTGTATCGTCGGCATTATCAAAGTTTACTAATAATACGATAGTATGCTCTGTTTTCTCTAGGGAGAAATTTTTTATTTTTAAATCATATTGATTCCATAAATTTTTGATCAAATTATTATTATCTAAATTTTGATGGGTTACTATACGTATTGATTTTTGGGTAAATTTTTTAGAATAATAATGTTCTAAAGGTAATAATGCCCAAAGGATTAATAAGGCAATAATTGTGGTGGAAGCTGCTGCAAGATATAATCCTCCACCGGTAGCTAAACCAATAGCTGCTACTGTCCATAAACCGGCGGCGGTAGTTAATCCATGAACAGTGCCTTGTTTCATGTATAATATAGTTCCTGCTCCAATAAATCCGATGCCGCTTACTACTTGTGCTGCAATTCGCGAGGGGTCGAGGGTGACATTGGGAGTAGATAGAATATCTGAAAATCCGAAGGCAGAAACAATCATTATCAAACAAGCACCTACACATACCATCATGTGTGTACGCAGCCCTGCGGTCCAGTTTTTACGTTCGCGCTCCAATCCGATGAGGGCGCCCAAAAGAGCCGCTAAGGCTAAACGGAGCATAATTATTTTAGAAGCAATCATACTTTTATTTATTAGGTAAGTTATTACTAATAAATAAAAAGGACAACTTATTTGTTGTGTGTCCTAAATTTATTTTGGAAGTATTTTTATTTTAATCCCGCTTTGGCACTTATTTCCAACATTCTGTCGATGGGTAATTTTGCTTTAATGCGCAAATCTTCATTTATGAATAATTCTGGAAGTTCGTATTTTAAACACAAATATATTTTTTCCAGTGTATTGAGTTTCATGTGTGGGCAATCATTGCAGGCACAGCTATTATTTGGTGGTGCCGGAATAAATGTTTTTTGCGGCGATGCCTGTATCATTTTGTGCAAAATTCCGGTTTCTGTTGCTACTATATACTCTTGCGAGGTATCCGTTTGGGTGTATTTCAATAAGCCGGTGGTAGAACCAATATAATCGGCTACTTCCAGTATAGCGGCTTCACATTCGGGATGTGCTATCAATTTGGCGGCTGGATGTTTGGCTTTTAAGTTTTGAATTTTTTCTAGTGAGAAAATTTCATGTACCATACAGGAGCCATCCCAAAGTACCATTTCTCTATCTAATTTTTTGGAAAGATAGCTACCTAAGTTTCTGTCTGGTGCAAAAATAATACCTTGTTCTTTTGGGATAGTATTTACAATAAATTCGGCGTTGGAGCTGGTGCAAATATAATCGCTGAGTGCTTTAATTTCTGCAGAGCAATTGATGTAAGAAATAACGGCGTAGCCGGGAAATTTTTTTTTGAAAGCGGCAAAATCTTCCGGTGGACAACTATCTGCTAAAGAGCAACCTGCTTTTAAATCGGGTAGGATAACTTTTTTGGTAGGATTTAAAATTTTTGCTGTTTCCGCCATAAAATGTACGCCGGCAAAAAGGATAATATCGGCATCGGTGCTTTGTGCTTTTTGCGCTAACTGCAAACTGTCGCCAATGTAATCGGCAATATCTTGGATATCGGCTTCTTGGTAGTAGTGTGCCAACAAAATTGCATTTTTTTCTTTTTTCAATTTTTCTATTTCTGCAAATAAATCCAACGTGGGATCTACTTCGAAATCCAAATATCCGATTTGTGGCAATTGAGCAATTTTATCTTTTAAATCTATCGTGTTTTCCATTTTTAAAAATTTTTATTTTCAGAGTTCAAAGGTAATTTGATTTTTCAAAAAAATGTAAGATAAATTGAACTTAGCTGTTTAGATAAATTATTATAAATATTACTTTTAAAAAAAATTATTATTATTTATTAGGGCTGTGGATTCGTTGAAAATTAGTTTTAATAAAAATTCATTACTTACTTTATTTTTATAACTACTGAGTTTATACACAGATTATAAACACTTTTTTTTTCTTTTTTCTTTTCCTTTTTACTACTATAAATCAACTTATTAGCATTTATAATTACGTCTTTTTCAATGTATATTATTCACACTTGTAGGTTATATTTTCCATATTGATTTGTGTATAATTTTTAACGTTTATGTTCGTGTATTAGTTTAGTTTTTCTGTGATTATCTTTTTAATAAATGCGCTTGTCCGTGGAGTTAATTTTACAGTGATTTTAAAAGTTGTGGAAAGAAAATTATATACACATGGACTAACAGTATTTATATTTTTCCAACATTTACTTTTGTTAGTAAACTGCCTAATAAAATAAGGGCTTTTGAAGTAATACTAACAAGCATGTG
Source organism: uncultured Chitinophagales bacterium (assembly GCA_964642875.1). Classification (GTDB taxonomy): domain Bacteria; phylum Bacteroidota; class Bacteroidia; order Chitinophagales; family JADIYW01; genus JADJSS01. Next base: position 14,840 of record CAZXRF010000014.1, read on the forward strand.
TATAAGTTGTTTTTTATGCGTACAGCTTGTGAAACTTTATAAAATGTTCCACATCTTCGGTTACAAAATAATGTATAGCTTGCTTATTTCTTATTCTTTGTCTTATTTCTGTAGAGGAAATATCTAATAATGGTAATGTATAAACCTTAAAATTAGAAATAGCATTACTTTGTGTTGTAGTTCTATTATAGACTACTATTTCTATGTTTTTCTTTATCCAATCAGCTTCTTTCCATTCATCAAATTTATTTATATTATCGCTTCCAATTATTAATGAAAATTGATGCGTTGGGAATTGTTGTTGTAGTTGTTTTATTGTATGGTGTGTATAAGAAGGTTTTGGTAAATTAAATTCAATATCGCTTGCTTTAAAATAGTTGGTATTTTTTATGGCTAACTGTACCATTTTATATCTATCGTTTTCATTTGCAAGTTCGGTAGTAGCTTTAAAAGGATTTTGAGGAGATATAATAAACCAAATTTCATCAAATTTTGCGGCTTCTTTTATATAAGTAGCTAATAATAAATGTCCTATATGAACAGGATTAAAAGAACCAAAAAATAATCCGATAGCTGCCAATTTTTTTATTTTACTAGTAATGAAATATAAAGTGTTTCTAATTGATTATTACTTAAAGATACATCAAATTTTTCTATGCTTTTTATGGCGTTTAGGGTAATTTCCTTTTTTAAATCGGGTTGTTCTAAAAGTGTATAAATATATTTTATTGCTTCTTCGGGAGTAGTATATATATATCCATTTTTTTGGTGTTCTATAATTTCTTTTACAACTGTAGAGGCATGACTAACAATTGGAATTTGTGCTGCCATTGCTTCTAGTACTACCATACCTAAACCTTCAGATTTTGAGGTAAACAGAAATACGTCTATTTGTTGCAGTACTTCTGCAATATTTTCTTGAAATCCTAAAAAATGAATAAACGGATATTGTTGTTGATATAGCGTAAACAAACTCCCTTTTCCGATTACTATAAAATTATACCCCTTTTTTTCTTTATGAATTTTTTGTGCTATTTGGCAAAATTCTTCTATGTTTTTTTCTTTTTCTAAGGCGCTTACAATTCCAATTATTTTGTTATGTTTTGGAATATTAAGTTCATTTTTTAAATTTTTATTTTCAATTATTGCACTATATTTTTTTATAGGAATACCCGAGTAAATAACTATTGTTTTTTGTTTATTGTGTGTGTATTTATGCACGGTGTTTTCAACAGTTTTACTCACACAAATAATTTTTAAAATCTTGTTATTCTTATATTTCCATGCAGATTTTATTGGATAATCCACATGTCGGTGGATAACTGCAGGTACTTTTACACCCAACAAGCAAGCTAAATAATATAGGTTTATAGCATGTGCATCATGTAAATGTATAAGTTGAATTTGCTGCGAATTAACTATTTTTTTTAGTTGTATTGCGCCTATAATATCTAGCCCCATTTTTTTTTTATAGGTAAACAAATAGGCCCTTTTTTGGGTATTCCTGTTTGCCAGTTCGCTATTACTCGGACAAAATAAAAATTGTGTACATTGCTTAAAAGCTCCATTAAAAATTGCATGTACAACTTGTTCGCCGCCGCGCCATTCTTTATTGCAATTAATATGTAAAATTCTTAATTCCATTGCTTTTTTATTCCTGCTCCAATTAGTAATAAATAAAGGCAATTACCAAATAATGTACCCAACCACGCATCCCAAGTAGCAAATAAGAGTAACCCTAAATAGCTAAAAAACAATACATATTTTTTCTGACTTAGAAAATAAGCAGCTGGAAAAATAAACAATAAACAAACGAGCAACCCCAGCGGAATTCCAAAACACGCAATAAAAAAGATATATTGACTATGTGGCAAATAATAATAGTCTTTGGTTAATGTGGGATATTTTTTTCTATAGATTTCTGCACATGCCTTGTTGATATTAGCCAAACCACAGCCCAACCATTTATTTTCTTGTATTATTTCTAATCCTACACCAATAGATATTAATCTTCTACTATCCGTGTATTCTATTGCTGTGTTTTTATTTTCTAAGTACTGCTGGTAATCATATTTTAAATAATGAAAACGTTGTTGTACAGTTTTAAACGTACATAACATTGTAATGCCTGTTACAATTCCTATTAATGCAAGTGTAAATTGATTTCTCGATAATTTTTTTACAGCAGTAATTAAATAGAAAATTATAAAAAAATAGGAGAGTAAAATTCCACTTCGAACCGCTAAAATATGCAGCATAAAAAAAAACCAAGCTGCTAAAATTCCATAAATAATTTTAGGTGCTTTTTTTTCAAATTCATTTATAAATAAATAAATTAAAATGAGAACCAATAAACTATACAAAATAGAAATTTGTACATGATGAATTTTAAAAGTATCGATTATATTTCCTGTAGAATAAAGTGCTGCTATCGTTTTAGAGGAATAGAAGATTAAATAATATAAACTATAAGCAGATTGAAATAATGCAGCAGTAACTGCTATCCACAAACAAGTGCGCCAAAAATGTACGGGCGGAGAAAAATTATATATGGCTAAAGGAAAAAATAAATAAGCTATTTTACTGTTAGCTAAATTCCAATAAGTAGAATAATCAGTGGCTCTAAAAATGGAAAAAATATAAACACAAGCAATACAAGTTGCAGATAAATACAAGGCATTTTTTAAAATAATTTTACTGTTTTTTATAGATTGATTATTAAAAAGAATACTTACACCAACAGCAATAATACCTATACTTTTTAGTGCATTTGATAAAAATAAACCAAAAATAATTAGATAAATTCCAATAGTAGTCAGCACATCAGAAAGTGAAGTTGGTATATATGATTTAATGTTCAATATAGAAGCTACTTTATACAAATTTACGGCTATAAATTTAAAATATTACTACCTTTACACACAGCTATAATGAATACTACAATAGAAGATAAAGAGAAATTATTTGAAGAGGAATTATTACCTCATGCTGATGCATTATACAATTTTGCTTATCACCTTACTTATAATGAAGAAGATGCCAACGATTTGGTACAGGATACATTTTTAAAAGCTTTTCGGTTTATAAATTCTTTCGACTCGGGAACTAATGCAAAGGCTTGGTTGTTTAAAATACTGAAGAACGGTTTCATTAATGAATATCGTAAAAAAAAGAAAGAACCAAATAAAGTAGATTACGAAGATGTAATTGCTTATCAAGATGCAGATGAAGATACAGGAGGGACAGTTTATGATTTGCGGGAAGATATTTTTGATGGCATGATGGGTGATGAGATAACAACTGCTTTAGACGGTTTGCCCATTGACTTTAAAACGGTTATTCTTTTATGTGATATTGAAGGATTTTCTTATGAAGAAATTGCCAAAATAGTAGATATTCCTATTGGTACAGTTCGTTCGAGATTACATCGAGCACGCAATATGTTGAAAGAAAGTTTAAAAACGTATGCTGAAAAAATGGGATACAAAAAATAATAATGTATGAGACACACACCATCAAAGCACCATTGCAACGACCTTGTTAAAGACATTTCTTTATTACTAGATGGAGAATTAGACAGACACACTGCAAATGCACTAAAGGCTGAAATTGAAAATTGTGAAAATTGTACTGCCTATTACAACAGTCATTCTGCTTTCAAAAAAACGGTAGCCCAAAAAGTAATACGAAAAAGTTGCGGAGAAGATTTGAAAGATAGTTTGCGCTCCCGAATCAGAGGTTTATAACTACCGTCTTCTTCGATATTTTCTTGTTTGTCCAATACCTACTTTTACGGAAAATGCTACCTCATAATACGAAAAATCAAAACTTGGTTTTTGATTTCCTTTCAGCGGAAAATCACCAAAAAATGTAGGTTTGTAATCTAAGGCAAATATAAATGGAACTGCTGTTTGCTGTGTGGTATAATCAAAACCAACAATGGGTGATGCGCCTACTGAAAAATAGGTTTGGTAGGCACTTTGCATTCTTTTGCCCACGCCAATACATGGACCTGCGCCTACATAACCGGTGAAATTACTTCGCCGGATTTGCCAGTGTTTTTCATATAATGCCTGAATATTTGCACCTGGTTTATTGAGTATCAATCCGTGATAACCATACCGAAGCAAAAATTCTATATTCTGATTGTTCCGCATAGTATAAGTTCCGGCGATACCAATTCCATATCCGAAACGCACACCCACAGAACCTTTAAAATCTTGTTGTGCACCTACAGTATGTATTAAAAATACAAACATCAATAAGACAACAACTTGGAGTTGATTTTTAACCATAAAAATAAATAGAAATAGATTATTCTACAACGTCGGTAGTAAGCCAAAAATTGTTCTTACCTTCTCCAATAATTATTGAAATAATTTGCATTTGGATAAGCTCCAACATTCCTAAGAAAATAAATACCGCATGTATTTTACTTTCGCAAGTAGTAAATATTTCGGAAAACGATGCTTTTTGTTTGTCTTTTATGAAAGCGGTTAATTTTTCTCTTTCCGCTTCTATAGAATATTTGTAAGGATCAATTTTGTGAACTACTTTTTCTGTTTTCGTTTTGTAGCGATCCATACTTCGCTGATATGCTTTTAATAATTTGAAAAGCGTTATGGTCTCCAGTTCTGCTTCATCCGCCAACAATTTTATTAATTGTTCCACTTCTTTCTTTTGGTTTCCACGAGCGTAGCGCAAAGAACGATTACCTTCCAATTCTTTCAAAATCTCAACTACGTCTTTAAATCTTTTGTAATCCATTAAGGCTTGTACCAATTCTTCTCTTGGGTCAATTTCATTTCCTTGCTCGTCCATTTCTTTACGTGGCAACAACATTTTTGCTTTTACACGCATCAACGTTGCCGCTACTAAAATGAACTCACTGGCTACTTCAATATTTAATCGTTCTAAATGTTGGATATAATCCAAAAAATCATTTGTAATTTTATGGATTGGAATATCGTTGATGTTCAGCTCATCTCTTTCTATGAAGAATAATAATAAATCGAAAGGTCCTTCAAATTGGGGTAAGTGTATGAGAAATGGTGCTGACATCGTTACGTAAAAATACTAATCTCTTAAAAAAATACGGTTGATAGTTATCTACACACCAAAAGTTACCAACAGAATAAAATACACCTTAGATTTTGTATTTCAACACTATTTTGGTATTGAATATAGGATTACCGAAAATCAGGATTTTATTTTTAATGATAATGATATTTATATAAATTATTCTAACACATCTATTCCAAATACTTACCACATTTTTCAATATTCTTTATTATTAGAAACTACTATACAGCCACAACAACCGATAGTTTCACGTGCAACTACTTTGCCGGTTTTTTTCCAAACCACAGCAAATTATGATTTACCTTACGATATTTTTTCCTGTATATTTTATTTAATTTCCCGATACGAAGAATACTTACCGCACGAAAAAGATGTACATGGAAGATATCTTTCTTCTAACTCTATTTTAGCAAATCCCGATTTTAACTTTTCACCGATAGTTGAATATTGGTTGCTGGATTTTAAAAAAATACTATTACAACTAAATCCAAAAATTCCCTTTAAAGAATATACTTTTGAGTGGATTTCTACTTTCGACATCGACAATGCATTTCAATATCTTGGTAGAAACTGGCTGTACCGACCACCCAATATTTTCAAGCCTTCTGTACTAAAAACACTTTTTGGTTTTAAAAAAGACAACTACGATATTTCGGAGGAATTGATTCAAAAACTAAAAACAAATACCAACCAATCCATTTTCTTTTTTCTTTTAAATAACAAGCATAAGCACGATAGTAATACCGATCCAAATTATCCGCCACTGCATCAACGTATAAAAAAAATAAGTCGATATTTTGACATCGGTATTCATCCATCTTATCAGGCATTTCAAAATAATACTATTTCAGAGGAGCGGAAAAAATTAGAAAGTATAAGTGGAAAAGAAATTAGTTATAATCGACAACATTTTCTTAGAATCCAGTTTCCTGCATATTTTAGAACGTTGAATACGCTTAAAATTCAAAAAGATTTCTCTTTAGGTTATCCGGATATTTCTGGTTTTAGAGCGGGTTGCAGTCGCCCGTTTTTCTTTTACGATATAGAACAAAATACGGCTACCGAATTACTACTTCAGCCTACCTGTTTCATGGATGCTACTTATGCGTATTATAGTGATTTTAACACAGATACAATTCATCAAAATTTATTAACTATTATTAACCAACTTAAAAAAATAAACGGTATCTTAGTTACAATATTTCATAACGATTTGCTCGCTATGAAAATATATGGGGAATATTTTAATTTTTTACTATCAGAAATTACTAAAGGGGATGAAATATAATTTACATTTCAGATTAATATTATTATCAATTATATTAATAATTACTACATTTTCTTACGGACAAGATTATAAATTCTCTCAATTTTACAATTCACCACTAAATTTGAATCCGGCATTTACGGGAAAAATAAATTCATTGTACCGTTTTGTTGCAAATTATCGAGTACAGTATTTACCGTTGCAATCACCTTCACCTTACAATACATTAAGTGCATCTGCCGATTTTGGTATTTTACGAGATAAATTAAAAGGGGATATTTTTGGGGTAGGCGTAGTTTTTACCAATGACAGACAAACGGCGATACGCTCTAATACTGCTTTGATTTCTTTGGCTTACCATAAAAGTTTAGGCAGAAATAAAAACCATTTTTTGAGTGCAGGCGTACAAGTTGGTTTTTTACAACGTTCTGTAGATTTAGGTAATTTAGCATTTGCCTCACAATTTACAGGCACCGGATTTGATTTATCGCTGAATAATCAAGAAAATTTTGCTTCAAATAAATACTTTAAACCTAATTTGAATTTAGGTTTGTTCTGGTCTTCCAATTTTACAAAAACAATAGGGGCTTATGCCGGAGTTTCTATTTTTAATATTTTAAAAGCCAAAGACACCTTCTTTAAATCGGATAACGAACGAGCTATGCGGTATAATGCCCATGCAGGATTGTTTATTGATGTGAATAGAGTAGTATTGATTTCGCCGAACGGTATGTATATGTATCAGGCAAAAGCGCAACAATGGATTGCAGGTTCTTCTTTTTCTTTTAATTTATCAGGAAAAAGAGAGCCTTACAAAACTGCAATTTCAGCCGGTTTGTGGTATGATGGCAACCAGGCTGTAATCGTTTCTACAGGTGTTTCTTTCTTAGGAGTACAAGTTGGATTAAGTTATGATGCCACATTTAGAAAAACGCTGGCTAAATCTGTAAAATCCTTTGGTGCATTAGAAGCCTCAATTATTTATACAGGAAGACCTTTAGATAAAAAGAAAGCCTATTCACCACTTTTATGCCCTAAAGTGTTTTAAAAATATTTACTACTTTACTTTATAAGCCGACAGTTTTATTGTCGGCTTTTTTTGTTTCACGTGAAACTATTTTATTGCCTGATTTATTGTTGTCAAGTACTTTACTATCCGTTTTGGTTTTTAGTCTAGTCAATAGTTTGTATTGTTCTTAATTTAATTTTTTTAATTCCTTTTAATACATCAACTACCTTGTTTTTTTTAAAATGTAAGTTGTATAAATATTTATTCCATTTCTTTAATTATCGGATTTGTGATTTCAGAATTATTTGGTTTCACGTGGAACTTTATGCACAGCTATTAACACTTAAATAGTAACAAAGTGAATAATTAGGTATGTTTTTCACCTGTTTTTTGTTTCACGTGAAACTTATAAACCTTAATTCACACTACTGTTATAAACATGTTTATTGTTTTGTGGAATCTCCACCTGATAATTATATTAATTTTATTGTTCTACTGTAAATTACTTATCGGTATTATTTCTTATTCTACTTTGTTTACTACTCATTACTAATTTCTATCTTTGCACTATGTTTCAAAAGTATGATGTAATTGTAGTAGGCGCCGGACATGCCGGTTGCGAAGCTGCCGCAGCTGCCGCAAAAATGGGTAGTAAGGTTTTATTGGCAACAATGAATATGCAAACAATTGCTCAGATGTCGTGCAACCCAGCAATGGGAGGCGTAGCAAAAGGACAAATAGTGCGCGAAATAGATGCTATGGGCGGGTATTCAGGAATAGTATCTGATAAAACAATGATACAATTTAGAATGCTGAACCTCTCTAAAGGGCCAGCAATGTGGAGCCCGCGTGTACAAAGCGACCGAATGCAATTCCATCTTACCTGGAGAGAAATGTTGGAAAATACGCCAAACATAGATTTTTGGCAAGATATGGTAAGAGAGTTAATAGTGGAGAATGGTAAAGTGTGCGGTATAAAAACGGGAATGGGCATCGAAATTCGAGCTAACGCAGTAGTATTAACCAATGGTACTTTTTTGAACGGAATAATCCATATTGGAGAAAAACAATTTGGCGGAGGTAGAGCAGGAGAGGGCGCATCTAAAGGAATTACAGAACAGTTAGTAGCCTTAGGATTTGAAAGCGGAAGAATGAAAACAGGAACGCCGCCCCGCATAGATGGCAGAAGCTTGGATTATACCAAAATGGATGTACAGGAGGGAGATGATGAAATTGTAGGATTTTCCTATAAAAATATAGAAAAACCCAAAGAACAACGCTGCTGCTGGATGACATACACCAACGACAAAGTACACGAGTTACTTAAAACTGGGTTCGAAAAATCGCCGATGTTTCAAGGTAGAATAAAAGGACTTGGACCGCGCTATTGCCCTTCCATAGAAGATAAAATAAACAGATTTGCCGATAAAGACCGACATCAGATATTTGTAGAACCCGAAGGCTGGAACACGGTAGAAATATATGTAAACGGATTTTCTACTTCTTTGCCAGAAGAGGTACAATACAAAGCATTGAAATTAATTCCCGGATTTGAAAATGTGAAAATGTTCCGACCTGGTTATGCCATAGAATATGATTATTTTCCACCTACCCAACTTAATTTATCACTAGAAACAAGATTGGTGAAAAACCTATTTTTTGCCGGACAAATAAATGGAACTACCGGATACGAAGAAGCCGCCTCACAAGGCATGATGGCTGGAATAAATGCCCATAGAGCCGTTAATGATTTAGAACCTATTGTGCTAAAAAGAAGCGAAGCCTATATTGGTGTATTAATTGACGATTTGGTTAATAAAGGCACAGAAGAACCCTATCGAATGTTCACCTCCAGAGCCGAGTTTCGTATATTATTGCGCCAAGATAACGCAGATTTAAGGCTGACGGAGTTGTCTCATAAAATGGGATTTGCCGAACAAGAACGCATGGATAGGGTAAATGTAAAGAAAAAGGCAGTAGATGAAATTGTTCGTTTTATAAAAGATTACAGCATCGAACCATCTGATATTGACGCTTATTTAGAGATGCAAGGTACTACGCCACTCATTCATAAAATGAAATTAGAGAAAATTATCAGCCGTCCACAAATCGGTATTTTAGATTTAATAGATAAAGTGCCGGCGGTAAAACAACATCTTGGAAAATATGAGAAAGAGTTTTTAGAACAAGCCGAAATTTCGGTAAAGTATGAAGGCTATATTTCTAAAGAATATGAACAAGTACAAAAGCTGGATAAAATAGAAAATGTAAAACTAAAACCGGACTTCGATTATATGGGAATTCCATCTTTGAGTATGGAGGCCCGACAAAAACTTACCAAAATAAAACCACAAACACTAGGACAAGCGAGCCGTATTTCTGGCGTTTCCCCGTCAGATATTTCCGTTTTAATGGTATATTTAGGTAGATAAATTCTATTTCCAAATGTAATATTTCAGCCATGCACCAACACCATAAGGCAAAAAGTAAACGTATTTATTCGCACCTTGTAGCCTTACTACATTGTTTTTTTATACTTTCTTGTGCTCAAATTACTACACCCACCGGCGGAAAAAAAGACACCACGCCGCCAGAAATTCATACAGCCACACCACCTAATTCCTCTAAAAATTTCCACGCTAAAGAAATTACTATAAAATTTAATGAGTGGATTCAACCCCTAACCAACCCTAAAACCCAAGTAATTATTTCACCCAACATCGAACCTTTTCCAAAAATTGACATCGCTAGAAATGAATTAACTATAAAATTTAAAGATACCCTGCAAGCTAATACTACCTATAGCATTTTTTTTGGTGATAATATAAAAGATAATAATGAAGGAAATGTACTGCCGGGGTATAAATTTTTATTTTCTACCGGAAATTTTATAGACTCCTTGACTGTAAAAGGAAAAGTGCAAACGACGTTAGATAAAATTCCAGACAACACTTTTGTGCTTTTATATAAAGAAAAAGAAGATAGCGTATTTACAAAAAAACGACCATTTTATATAGCAAAGGTCGATAACTCCGGCTCCTTTTCTTTAGAAAATATAAAAGAAGGAAGTTATAGAATTTATGCACTGAGCGACAAAAATGGCAATTATTATTATGATTTACCTACTGAAGCTATCGCTTTTACGGATAGTATGACCTCGATAAATTCAAATATAGACTACATAAATTTGGAATTATTTCTACCGGAAGATTCTATACTTAGAATTTTTGAATATGATAAAATCATAAAAGGAGGAATTTTACACCTTGCGTTTAATAAAGAAATCTCATTTACAAAAGATGAAATTACTGCAACAACTATTGAAAACAAAGAAATAACACCAGTGGCTTTTCAAGATAAAGATCCTAAAAAAATGACAATCTATTTACCTAAATTATCAAAAGATACCAATAACCTATCTTTGGTAATTAAAGACAATGGTCGTTTGGTGGATACATTGCATATAAAAACAGAAAGTAAAAATTTTAAACAACCCATTCTGTTTTTTACAGATACAACATTTTATAAATCATTGAATATACTAGAAAGCAACCCATTAAAACTTACAACCTCTTTTTATAATTTGGAAAAACCCGATACCTCTAAAATGATACTTATCGACTCCAATAAGGTGAAAATATCGTTTCACGTTTCACGAGAAGAAGATTTACAAACTTTTTCTTTCTCTGCCAAATGGATGCCAGGAATGAGATATCAACTTGCAATTTTAGACTCTGCTTTGGTGGATTTAGCAGGAAATTACAATAAATTACAAAAATTTTCGTTTTTAGTTACCTCTGCAAAAAAAGCAGGTAATTTGTTGATTACCTATCAGTTACCACAAAAAAATCACGCTTACATTGCCTTATTAAAAGATAATTCGGGCAAAGTATTAGACAAACGAATTTTACGCGATTCTCAGGCGGTTAAAATTAACTACGGTTTGCAGCTTGCGGGCACATATTCTGTAGAAATAATTGATGATACTAATGACAATGGAATATGGAACACAGGAAGTTTTGTAAATAAAACATTACCTGAAAAAATATATAAAGAACTTAAACCTATTTTGATAAAAGAAAATTGGGATGCAGACGAAACCATAAAAGTGGATTTTTCGCAAATAACAGTTCCTGTTTCTAGTAAATTACCAGAAAATGGACCGGTAAACAATAACTCAAAATTCCCGAAAACACCAATCTCTGGAAATGGACTTTTTGGACAATAAAAATAGTAGTAGCTTATACTTTATACACATTTCATGGAGAAATTAACAATAAAGTTTAAAAAATCACTGTTTTTGGGGATGCAATATATCTTGTTTTCATTTAACTTTGCTTTAACATAAACCCTATAAAATATTATTTGAATTTTTTAAAAACCCTATTACATTAACCCTTTCTGTCTATTTAATTTTTTCGAATCTGTCTAATTAATTTTATTTAATTCTATCTTTATTTTCAAGGTTTTATGTCATCGACTGCTTTTATTCATTTGCAAGGAATGAAAAAGTAGTAAAAACCCTTTGTTGAACATAAATACCCAATACAATGAAACCCTTTTTACAAATCCATTTATCTATAGCTTTGCTATTCGGAATTATTTTAGTTTCCAATACTGCAAATGCTCAATGTAGCGGAGTTTTAAAAACTACTGCTATTAATTGGGATTACCAATATTATAACAATGCTTCTTTGCCCGGCAGTGGCATCAATTTTATGATGGGTAAAAATACCATGACTTTAGGTTGGTCTAATACAACTTTTAAAGGTATTGTAAATGAACATACTGCAATGGTTGGAAATGATGTGAAATTTACATTGAACTCCTCAGGTACGCCTACGGTAACTCTAACATTTATGAATCCCGTAGAAAATTTGAAATTTACGCTTCAAGATGTAGATTGCAGATATACTGTAGCACCAACTGCTAAAAATGCCTCAAATGTTCCTCAGGTAATAAATTTATCTAAACCGTCTGGAGGTACCTCTGGAATTTCTTTTAATAATACTACCACACCTACGTTTTACTACGGAACCTCAAACGTAGTACTGAATTCAAATGCAGCATCTATAAATGTAAGTATTGCCGGTCCGGTTTCTACAGTAACACTTTCTTTTACAAAAGGATCTGGTACGCCTTCAGAATACGACATCTATTTATCGGATATATCTGCTTGTACTAATAGTACATGGGCAACCGATTATCAAGCTATTTCCGCACCCGAAACCGGACAACCCACCCACATGTTGGTAGGGTATGACAGTATCATATATGTAATAAATAGATTAGATAACACTGCTACTGAATTATTTGCAGATGCCAGTGTAACTCGTTTAAATACCATGGCGTATGACCCGTACAAACAAATTATATACTACTGTGATAGTAAAAGAGATGCTTCCAATAAAACTGTTTTTAAGTATGATGTAAAAACAGGAATAAAAAGTACATTAATCACAAATGTAAATAGTGCACCTTTTAATATTCAAACATTTGCACAAGGCTTGGCTACTGCCGGCGCCGGATTTTATGACGGGTATTTATTTTTAGGAACAGATAGTGATTTAAACGATAATACTCCTGCAGCTATATATAGGATTGATATTGATGCTTCAGGAAATGCAATAAGAGCCAGCCGATTTTGGGGTGTAAATAGCCAAGTACCAGGTACTGGTGGTGTAAATTACGATTGGGGAGATTTTGTGGTGAATGATGGAGTGTTATATAATTTTAATGGAGCTGTTGCAGCTGCAGCAGGTACAGCATTAGAATATTTTGATTTGAATGCACAAAGTAAATTAGCCGGCTATTCTTACGCACCGGATACTTTATCGCAAGCTGCTTTAGATTATGAAGGAAAGATTTACAGTTTAAGAATAGGTCAATATTACCAAGAATTAGATATTGCTACCGGTACTTTTGGTCCTAAAATATTTTACTCGGGAATTCCTACTACTCGAGTAATAACTGATGGTGCAGAATCATTTAAATATCCTTACGATTATGGTGATGCACCGTCATCTTATGGCTATGCATCCCATGTTTTTAGAGTACCAGCTAAAATTAATTTAACTATCGGTACTAAAATTGACTATGAAATGGCAAGTTTTTATAGTGCAGGAGCAAAAGCAGATGATGATGATGCTGTAAGCGACGAAGATGGTGTAAATGTTGCCTATTTTACCTCCAATCCTATTTTTAATACTGATGTTGCTTATACCCTTCCGGTACGTGCCACCAATAAGACAGGCGCTGCTGCTTATATGTTTGGCTATCTCGATTTTAATGGAAATGGTGTTTTTGATAAAAATACAGAACGTTCTCAAATGATGACAGTTCCTGATAATTCTAATAATGTACTTTTTAATCTTCAATGGAAAGGATTAACAGGTGGAAAAGCCGGTAATTCTTTTGTGCGCATCAGAATATCCAGCGACTCTACCGAACTTAGATATGGTAGTGGATATGCAAAATCCGGAGAAGTGGAAGATTACCAAATTCCAATCAATGCAAACACGCTTCCTGTAGAGTTGATAGCATTTACAGCAGAAGGATTAGAAAATAATACCGCAAAATTAATTTGGAGCACCGCATCTGAATTTAATAATGATTATTTTGAAATGGAGCGCTCCGATAATGACAACAATTGGTCAACAATTGGAAAAGTAAAAGGAAACGGAAATAGTTTCTCTTTAATCAACTACTCCTTTATCGATGAAAAGCCAGAAAATGGAACGAACTACTACCGATTGAAACAAGTAGATTTTGATGGAACATTCAAGTACTCCTCTGTAGTTGCAGTATCTTTTACCATAAAATCAAATATTGCAGAGAAAAACGATATTACCATATATCCTAACCCTACTAATGATGTAGTATGGGTGAAATCTTCCGCCAACGTTTCGCAGCAAGAGCAAAAACAGATAGACGTGTTTGATACCAAAGGGCAGCAACTGTATTCCGCACCTCAAAAGGAGAATGTGCAGCAAATAGATTTAAAATATTACGAGAATGGAATGTATTATATAAAAATTGGAAATCAATCATATAGAATTATTAAAAACTAATCTATACGACGATTCATTTCTATCCCCTAACATGCAAATTATGAAAAAAATTATACCACCTATTTTCAGCAATATTTTATTGTTACTTGTATTTTCTATATGCTCTATTCCGACTTTTGCACATGATGATTTTGTAGTAGATGCAACGGATAAAGCCGTTCGGATAAAAATTCCAATTCCCGATAAAGTAGAAGATAAATTAATGATTTTAGATTTGCTGAATATCGATCATTATTATACTGAAGACAATAGTATTATTTCAGAAATAAGTGCATCAAGTGTAAAAAAATTAAAAAACGCATCTTTTAAATATAAAATATTATGTAATGATATAGAAGCTGAATTAAAAGCGGAAAATCAAAAATATTATGAAGCCATTCGTAAAAATCCCAAAGCACGTGCAGCTTTTGAAAATAGTGGTGATACCGTTGGGCGTATCATAAAAACACCAACTGTATTTCAAGTAAAAAGCACCTTAGGCGGATTTTATAGTTATGCAGAAATTGTAGCAGCCATTGGTGATTTAATAACGAAATATCCAACCATAGTCGATACATTTTCTATTGGAAAATCCTATGAAGGACGAGATATTTGGTGTGTAAAAATATCGGATAATCCAACCGTAGATGAAAACGAACCCGAATTAGGATATATGGGTTTGCAACATGCGCGTGAGGCAATTGGAGGAGCAAGTATGGTATTTTTTATGCAATATCTTTGCGAAAATTACGGTGTAGATCAAAGAATAAAAAACTTAGTGGATAATAGAGAGTTTTTCATTATCCCGTGCATGAATCCTGATGGATGGGAATATAATAGAAGTACTAATTCTGGCGGCGGCGGTATGTGGCGCAAAAACCGAAAAAAATATGGCTCAGATTATGGCGTCGATTTGAATAGAAATTGGGGAGTTCGTTGGGCAGATTGCAGTGCACCAATTAGTGGACCTGTCGCTAATTGTGGGTCTAGTTCTACCTCTAGTGAAACCTATTGGGGACCTTTGGCCTTTTCAGAACCGGAAACACAAGCCGTAAGAGCTTTTGCAAAAACACGAAATTTTTCTATCTTCTTAGACCAACATGCTTATGGCCCATATTATAGTATTCCTCCCGGCAGACAGCCAGATGCATTGTCCTCAACAGATCTAAAATTCTACATAGAATTATGTTCGTATATGGGAAAATATAACGGCATGAAATACGGCAACAGCTATGAAGCATTAGCCTATGAAGTAGCCGGAGGTGTAAAAGATTGGATGCTTAAAGGGGATATTGGCTCTGGAACCAAACAAAAAGTATATGGTTTTACAGGTGAAGGAGGTGCTGCAAATGGTACAACGAGTAATTTTTGGCCACCCGCTAGCAAGATAGTAATCTTGTGTAAGGGTATGGTATATCAAAATTTACAAATGGCATATTTTGCTGGTGCTTACTTCGATCATCAAGATTTGGGAAATATTAATATCACTGCAACTACCGGAAATTTACCATTTAGATTGCGCCGTATAGGATTGCAAAATAAACCCGTCACCGTATCTGCTATTCCATTGCAAAATATTTCTATAACAGGTAGTGCAATAACGACTAGTCTTGTCAACTTTAATGATATGTATAATGGAAATATTGCTTATTCGCTACCTACAGGAATTAGCGCCGGAAATGTAATAAAATATGTTTGGAAAGTAGAAACTGAAGCATGTACATATTATGATACCATTGCTAAAGTATATAATGGTGGCAATGTTCTTTCTGATGATATGGAAGGTGCCTCTGCTACTTCCAATTGGACTATTTCTAGCGGCTGGGCATACACCAACGATAGGGCTTTTTCAGGTAGTAAATCTTTTGCAGAATCGCCGGGCGGAGCAAAATACGCTGCCACCACAACCCTTACTGCCACTTGGAAAAATAAATTCTCCTTGTCAGGTGCCGGCTCTGCATATTTAAGTTTTATGGTAAGACATAGAGCAGAGAATTTTTGCGACCAAATGCAGGTACAAATTTCTACCAATAACGGTACAGCATGGAAAGCCATAAGTGGAAAAACTACGATAGAAGAACCAAATAATTGGGACGGAAGTACCATAAACGGAGTACCTGCGTTAACTGGTATACGTGAAGAATGGACACGAGAAATTTTTGATTTGAAAGATTATATAGGTATGGGCGGACTCATGCTGCGGCTTTCATTTACTAGCATAAATACAGATGCAGATTATAAATATAATACAGATGACGGGTTTAATATTGATGACTTAAATATTACCACCGGCGGAAGTCCTTTTGTTACACTTCCTTTAGAATTGATAAACTTTTCAGGCTATAGAGATACACCCGAAAATATTTTAAAATGGACAACTGCATCGGAAAGAAACACCAGCCACTTTGAAGTGCAAAGAACCGCTAATGGTATTGATTTTGAAACGATAGGAACAGTCGCTGCTGCTGGAAATAGCAATACTCTAAAAAATTATTCATTTGCAGACATAAAACCATTTTTTGGAGATAATATTTATAGACTAAAAATGATAGATGTCGATGGAAGTTTTACGTACAGTAAAATGGTGGACATAAAAGTGAATGACGAAATCAACACCTTTTTACCAACTGGAATAAATAAATTATATCCCAATCCGACAAGCAATACAATAATGGTGGATTTTAATGTAGCGGAAGAAAATGCTTCGTTTACTATTGCTGTTTTCGATGTTACTGGCGTGCTGCAATACCACGAGGTAAAACAACTAACCACAGGCAACCATAATTTAGCTATCGATGCTACTGCTTTTGCGGCAGGACAATATATTATTGCAATAACCAATCCGGCAAAACGAATTACTTACGAACAAAAATTTATTAAACAATAAGAATTATTTTTTGAAGATAAAAAGTACGGCTAGCACAATAAATAAAAATCCAACTGCATAATTCCATTTTAGCTTTTCTCCTAAAAAGAAATAGGCAAATACAATAAATATCGAAATAGAAATTACTTCTTGAATTATTTTTAACTCATAAGCCGAAAATGTTTTATATCCAATACGATTAGCAGGGACCATAAAACAATACTCAAAAAATGCAACGCCCCAACTAAGCATTACTGCTTGCCACAGTTTTAAATTCGGATTGTTTAAATGCCCGTACCAAGCATACGTCATAAAGGAATTAGAAATAATCAGTAATAAAACAGTTTGCATAAATGTGTATTTATATCTTCAAAAATACAAATCATTCTCCTTTTTAATAGCCGAAAAGCCGTATCTTGCAAGTTCAATAAATAATAATGGAATATATTCACTTTTTATTAGAATTGCTGACGCATACCAAAGAAATTTTATTGCAATTATTTCAAGAACATGGAAACTTAATTTACGGTATTTTATTTCTTATCATTTTTGTAGAAACAGGACTAGTAATTATGCCATTTTTACCCGGAGATTCTTTGTTGTTTACCGCAGGTTTGTTATGCGCACAACCATCTGGCATTAGTATTTTTATTTTAATTCCAATATTGATTATCGCTGCTATAATTGGCGATAACCTCAATTATTTCGTAGGAAAATATTTTAGCGAGCGTGTACTCAATTGGAAAATTAAAGGCAAGCCTTTAGTAAATCCCGATTGGATAAAAGAAGTACATAACTATTTTGAAAAACACGGTACCAAAACAATTATTATAGCCCGCTTTATTCCAATTGTGCGCACCGTTACGCCGTTTGTGTCAGGTGTCGGACGTATGAATTACAAAACCTTTTTGCCGTATGATATTTTTGGTGGCATATTGTGGGTAGGCTCCGTTACTTTAGCCGGTTATTTCTTAGGTAATATTCCATTTGTAGAAAAGAATTTGGAGAAATTCATTTTAGGAATTGTGTTTGTGTCCGTGTTGCCTATACTTATTAAAGCAGTACAGGTAAAACTGAAAAAATAAACTGCAATAAAACAGACTTTTATTTTTTCTTTGATTGTTTTTTAGAGATTACTTTTTCATACATTTCATGTATCATCCCATCGCCTAAACCAACCTTAGGTACATATAATTTATCTATATTCAAATGCTCCATGATATGCATAAAAATCGTAGCAGCTGGTACAATAACATCTGCTCTATCTGGCTTAAATCCATATTTTAGGATACGTTCATCAATAGACAACTTTTCCAACTTACTAATAGTATACTTCAAGTCATCGTAATATACTTCGGGTTCTTTATGTTTAATAAAACTTTTTTGGATGGTATTAATATTTCCGCCAGAAGCAATTCCGTATAAAGGTTGGTGCTTCCCCTTAAAAGCATCGACCCATTGGTCTAATTTCTTCCAATTTTTTTCTTTCACCTGCCCTAGTGCCATGCGCAGCGTACCAATATTGAACGACCACTTATCGACCAATTTTCCTTTTGAAATCAATATCAACTCGGTACTACCGCCACCTACATCTATGTATAAATAATTTTTTTGAAAATCTAATTGAAACTTCTCTACGTGATTAGAAAAAATAAACTCCGCTTCTTTTTGTCCACTAATAATTTTTATATCGATGCCTGTTTTTTTATAAACTTTAGTTACAATTTCTTTTGCATTTTTTGCATCGCGCATGGCACTAGTGGCACATGCCATTATTTGCACTGGTTGATGTACGTCTATCAAATGTTTAAACGCTTTCATCGTCGCCAACATTTCTGCTTCTTTTTTTGCAGAAATTTTCCCTTTAATAAACACCTCTTCTCCTAAGCGCAATGCTACTCGGTACATAGCATCCTTTACAAACTGAGGTCCTGAAGGCGTTTCATATACATTAATAAAAATTAAGCGAACAGCATTGGAACCAATATCAATAGCGGCGAATTTCATGCGGGTGATTTTATGATAGCAAGTTACGATTTTATTTCTTCTTCACCCCAAAGTCTTTCCAGAAATCATAAATGGCATCTTGGCTGCGCAGTGCCTTTTCTCCAAGTGCTTTCAGTTTAAATACATTACTTTGCGTATCATTAAAAATGCGCGCTTTCACATTGTCTTTCCATTGCAATTCCATAATTTTTAGTAATTGCTTTTTCAATTTATCAGCTTCTATGGGCACTACTACTTCTATTCTATAGTCTAAGTTTCTGGTCATCAAATCGGCAGAGCCAATAAATACTTCTGCTTTGCCTTCATTATGAAAAACAAAAACACGCGTGTGTTCTAAAAATCTATCTACAATGCTGATAGCTTCTATATGCTCACTGTATATTGGTTGCTGCGGAATTAAAGAGCAAATGCCGCGCACAATCAGACGTATTTTTACGCCCGCTTTGCTTGCAGTATATAGCCGCTCAATAAAATCTTCATCTACTAAGTTGTTTAGTTTTATAAATATTTCCGCAGGTTTTCCTGCTTTGGCATTTCTAATTTCTCTATTGATTAATGAATATAATTTGGCGCGCAAATTAAACGGTGCTACCAATAAATGACTGAACTTAGGTACGGAATAATTTTTATCGAAAAATGAAAATATTTGACGGGCTTCTTTGGTGATGGATTGGTTGCTGGTAAGCAACATACTATCAGTATAAATACGTGCCGTTTTTTCGTGGAGGTTTCCTGTGCCGATGCAGCCATAATATATTTTGTGTCCTCGTTCTCGCCGTGTTATCAAGCATAATTTAGAGTGCACTTTTAAGCCTGCAATGCCCGGAATTACACGTGCGCCCGCCTCTCGTAATTTGTTTGCCCAAGTTAAATTAGCTTCCTCGTCAAATCGGGCACGCAGTTCTATAAATACGGTTACATCTTTTCCGTTGTGCAATGCTGTTATCAGTGATTTTATAACATGTGAGTTAGAGGCCACCCGATACAATGTAATGCGTATGTGTGATACATTCGGATCTATAGCAGCTTCGCGCAATAAGTCCAAAAAATAATCAAATGAGTGATATGGAAAATACAACAACACTTCCTTCTGTTTCATTTTTGCTAATATAGAATGTGTTTTTTCTAAATCAGGATGCGGAATATGTGCTTGTGTTGGAAACAATAAATTTGTTTTTCCAAGTGTTGGAAATTTTATAAAGTCTTTAAAATTATGATAGCGTGCGCCGGCATATAATTGCGCCCGATTATCTAATTCCATTTTTTTAATAAGATATTGTTGGAAATCTTTCGGCATTTGCGCATCATATACAAAACGCAAAGCATCGGCATGTTTTCTTTTTTTCAAACTCTTCTCCATGGATTCCATAAAGGTCAATGAAACATCGTTGTCCACATCTAATTCGGCATCGCGGGTAAACTTGATGGTATATGCTTCTATTTTATCAAAATCATAAATCTGGAAAATAGATTTTAAATTAAAACGGATTACATCATCTAAAAACAAAATATATTGCTTGTCGGACTGAGTTGGTAAAACCAAAAACCGAGAAAGTGTTCCAGTAGGCACTTCAATGAGTGCATAATGTGTGTCTTTATTTTTTTTTGAAAATCGAATAGCTAAGTAAATAGAAGCATCTTGCAAAGAAGGAAATTCTTTGGCTTTATCCAGCATGATAGGAAAAATTTCTAAGCGTACATTTTCCTTAAAATATTTTCTAACAAAAGCTCCTTGTTGTTTATTCAATTGTGTTTCGTTGAGGATGTAAATATTTTCTGTGGCTAAATCTTTTAAGATATTTTCGTAAGCAATGGCATAACGTTTTTGTAAAATTTTCAGCTTTAATTGTATTGCATCTAAAACTTTGGTAGGAGAAAAACCGAGCTCTTGTTTTGCTTTTTTATCGAAGTCTAACATACGCTGAATGGTGGCTACACGTACCCGAAAAAATTCATCTAAATTATTAGAATAAATTCCAAGAAATTTAAGTCGTTCTAATAATGGAACGTCTTTGCATTCTGCTTCTTGCAACACACGTTCATTAAAGGATAGCCAACTTAATTCACGGTTGATAATGGGAGTCTTCGGCATATTTAAAAGTTGAAATTACTTACTATTTAAAGAAAAATAGAACCTTTCACACAAAATTCACAATTCCCTTTTTTGTATAAATGCTATTTTCGGAAATAAAGTTTCTTTTTATGATTTTTTATGAAACTAATTCTTTTGGCGTAATTAATAGGGTGCAATTTCCGGTTTTAATGTTTTCCCATTTCTGGGAATTAAAAGTAATGCGACAGACGCTGCAAGTAGGAAATTTATCCAATTGTTTTTTGGTGAAATGAGCAATAAGTGCAGAGAGTTTAGGTTCATGTCCAAATAGAAAAACATCTTGATATTTATCGCTTATAGAAAAAATTAATTTTAAAATATCTGCAGAAGTTCCAAAATAAATAAGCGGCTCTACCTGAATTTTTTTAGGTTCGTATTGTAATTGTGCGGCAATACCTTTTGCGGTATTTATGGCACGTACTGCGGGCGAGCTGAGTACAAAATCCGGTAAATATTTATTCGTTTGAAGAAACGACCCTATTGTTGTTATCGCATTATTGCCACGAGTGTTTAATGGACGTGCTATGTCATCAACTTCTGGGTTTTCCCAACAAGATTTTGCATGACGAATAATGGTAAGATTTTTCATAACTATGGCAATAAAATCAAAAATTTTTCTTTTCTATTGTAAGTTACAAAAAAAGCAATCGAATTGTCAATCCAATTATTTTTTGCTTTGTGGCGCCATCAGGTTGTTCATCGCCATCATTTCTTTCATCGTTTTTTGCATATTGTCTGACGATCCATCTAAGAAAATGACGTTTCCTTTTCCATATTCTGCAAAATTTTTGATAGCCTCTGTCCACATAGAGAATAAAATCACGGAAGTATCTAAATTTGCTTGCTCCATTTCTTTTGCGGCTTGCGACATCCCTTTGGCTACTTCTTCTCTAAACAATGCAACTCCTTGCCCGCGCAATTGCGCAGCAGTACGTTCGGCATCTGCTGCAATTTTTATAGCATTTCCATCGGCTTCGGCAGCTTTTGTTTTTGTAATTAATAAAGCCTGCCCTTCATTTTCGGCAGCCGCTTTTAAGTTACTAGAAGCTACAACTTGTGCCATGGATTTGATAATTGCTTCATCAAAGGTGATATCGTTCAATTGTAAATCTAATAAATGATACCCCCAAGTTTCCAACGTTTGGTCTATTTGTTCTTTTACATCTTCTACTATTTCTTTTCTTAGAGACAATACTTCGGCTTGTTTTTTAGTGGCTACAAATCCACGAATTGAGCCTTCAATTGTGCGTACCAATGCTTGCATTAAATTGCGTTCGTCAATAAATTTAAACGCCACATTTTTAATGGTATTTTCGTCGGTGTTGACAACAGCATATAACAACATTGCTTTGAAATATACATTTGCTTGGTCAATGGTGATAGCCTGAAATTCTAATTCTACCGAACGATTTTGAATAGAAACTCGTTTATAAATCTGCTCAAAAAAAGGAATTTTCATATTTAATCCAGGTCCCAATATTCTTTGATATTTTCCGAACATAGTAATCACGGCAATAGTGCCTTGTTGTACTGTAACAAAAGAAGAAAATATACCTAAAATAACTAATACTAAAATGATAATTGAAAAACTCATAATTTTGATTTTTGAAGATGAAAGAATATTAACTTTTACAAACAACAATATAGTTTATAAAGTTCCAAAAGAGAAATTTTTTTCTGTAAAAGACTCCATATAGGAAATGATTTGCAAGCTATATCCGTAGTAGCACGTACTTATAAATACCTTATAATTTGTATAGTTCATCCTATTTGTAGTTAATACATTTGACTTTATTATTTCTAAAATTCAATTGGTATAATTATTGCACTTTGCAAAAGAATTAATTAAATTTAAACACTAAATAATTAAAACGTATGAAAAAACTTACCAGCACATTACTATTGGCATTATTTGCAATAGTAGCATTTGCATCAGACAAAATCTATTTACATTCCGGAAAAGTTATAGATGGAAAAGTAGTAAAATTGGAAGAATTTACCGTCGTTTATAAATACGATGGAGAAGATGCCGAACAAACCATTAGCAAAAAAGCAGTGGATAAAATACAATATAGCAGCGGTAGAGAAGAACATGTTTCTGATAAAATTGTAATAACCGGCAAAGCAGATTGGGAAAAAGTAGAAATCTTATTAGATAAAGGAGAAGTTGTAGGGTTGAAAAAAATGGGAGAGGTAAAAGGCAAAAGTGTAGGTGGTTTTAGTGGCTCAAAATCTGATAAAAAAGCAAATAAAAAACTATTAGAAGCAGCTGCAGATATGGGAGCTCCATTTGTTTATATGATGTCTGAAACGAAAAGTAGCGGCGGCGGCTGGGGCGGCGGTATCGCCAGCATTGCTTCGGCTAATCAATCCTTGAAAAAAGGTATTGCATTTACCTATGAAGATGCAGGAAAATAATTTTCCATTTCTTAATTTATAATAGAAACACGGCTTTACGCCGTGTTTCTTATTTTTACATTTCAAGTACATTTAATAGTACAAGTATGAAAATAAAAAATGCAAAGATACTAATCACTGGCGGTAGCTCCGGCATTGGGTTGGCAACGGCAGCCTTATTAATAAAAAAAGGAGCAAAGGTAGTCATCAGTGGACGACATAAAAAGACGCTCACACTGGCAGCAGAAAGCATCGGCGCTATACCCATTGTGGCCGATGTATCCGACGAAAAATCGGTGAAACAATTGGTACAAAAATCGATAAAACAGTTAGGCGGATTAGACGTTTTAATCAACAATGCCGGTTTCGGATATTTTGAAGCTTTGCAAAATATAGATACTCAAAAATTTAAAGAGATTTTAGATACGAATGTAGTTGGCGCAATGCTATGCGGTAGAGAATGTGCTAACTATTTTATTACCCAAAAGCATGGAAATATAATAAATGTTGCCTCTACATCTGCATTAAAAGGACATCAAAATGGAACGGCATATTCTACTTCCAAGTGGGCACTGCGCGGCATGACGGAATGCTGGCGTGACGAACTTCGACAATATAATATCCGAGTAATGATGGTGCATCCCAGCGAAGTGCAAACGAATTTTGTAATTAATTCTGGTCGACCAAAACGCGATTTCAACAAGACCAAATTGGAAGCACAAGACGTCGCCCATTTAATGGTGTCTATGTTAGAATTGCGCAACGTCGGGTTTATTCCCGAAGCAACCATTTGGTCCACCAATCCACAATAAATTATTTCCACTCTACCACAGTACCTCGCTTTTTATTAGTGAGTTCTTCGGGTAAAGAGTCAATAATTAATTTGGTCAGCACATCAATAAATTTCTTTTTTGCTACACTTCGTGCATATACCATACTGATTTCCCGAAGCGGTTTTGGCTTTTTAAATTCAGTAATTTGATTTAATTTTTTAGTAGAAAGCTCTAGCACTGCCAGTTCAGGCAGTAGCGTAAAACCACCTTCTACCTCCACCATTTTTTTTAATGTTTCGATAGAACCACTCTCATATTTTAGATGGTTATTCATTCGTACATCATTCGTACAAATATTGATGATTTGATTTCTAAAACAATTTCCTTTTGATAGCATCCAAATATCTTCGCGCTTTATATCGTCGGGGTCTAAGTTTTTTTTCTTGGTTAATGGGTGATTGTAATGTGCATATACTTTTATCTCTTCATAAAACAAAGGTTCTTCTATCAAGTTTGTTTCATGTAATGGCGTTGCTAATATGCCTGCATCTATTTCATCTTTATTCAGTTTAAAAATAATTTCTTCGGTTGTCAATTCCTGAATGACTAATTTTATTTTCTTGTATTTTTTTAAAAAATCACCCAAAAAATAAGGCAATAAATAAGGGGCTAATGTCGGGATAATTCCAATGCTCAAACTTCCTTCAAAAGAATCATCATAATGCTTCGCAATCTGTTCCATTTTTTTTGCTTCACGCAATATAATACGGGCTTGTTCTATTAAATCTTTTCCAGCATCCGTTGGTATAATAGGTTGCTTACTTCTATCAAAAATTACAATATCTAATTCCTCTTCTAATTTTTTTAATTGCATGCTTAGTGTGGGCTGCGTTACCAAGCAAGCCTCTGCCGCCTTTGCAAAATGACGGTAGTTATCAATTGCCAAAATATACTCTAACTGCGTTAATGAAATATTCATAGGTTTTAATTATTAGATTATAAATTTAATTGATTTTTTTTATTAAACCAATAATAGTAAATTTGTATGGTAAAATTAATAGTTATGAAAGCAATAAAGAACAATACGCAAATCGGATTAGACCGTAAACAATCAGAGGCATTGGCTATAGAATTAAATTCATTATTGGCAAACTATCAATTGTATTATCAAAATACACGGGGATTGCACTGGAATATTAAAGGCAAACATTTTTTTGAATTGCACGTAAAATTTGAAGAAATATATACCGATGCCCAAGAAAAAGTTGATTTAATAGCAGAACGTATTTTAACGCTTGGTTTTACTCCTATGCATACATTTTCTGATTACTTGAAACACGCAACTATCAAAGAGGGAAAAAACATACATGATGCAAAAGAGGCAGTACAATTAATTGTAAGCAGTTTGCAAACAATTATTATCTTAGAGCGTGCAATTTTAAAGACAGCAGCTGCATTACATGATGAAGGTACAACAACGCTTCTCACTGATTTTATCACCCAACAAGAAAAAGAAATTTGGATGTATTCTTCTTGGTTAAATCATTAATTAAAAACAATTTTTTCAATCAATAAAAAACAAAAAAAATGGGATTATTAACAGTAGGACAAAAGTTTCCTGCATTCGAAAAAACAGCTGTAGTAAGCTTAGAGAAAGGAAAAGAATTTGAAACGATTACCAATAGCGTGCATACCAAAGACGGTAAATGGTTAGTGATTTTCTTTTGGCCTAAAGATTTTACATTTATCTGTCCAACAGAAATTGCAGAATTTGGAAAACACCACGGCGATTTTAAAGATAGAGATGCTGTATTAATTGGTGCATCTACTGATAGCGAATTTGTACACCACGCTTGGAGAGTACACCACGATGATTTGAGAGCTTTATCTTTCCCAATGTTGGCAGATACTTCGAAATCATTATCTCGTGAGTTGGGTATTTTAACGGAAGGCGAAGAGGTTTGCTACCGTGCTACCTATATCGTAGATCCACAAGGAATCATCCGATGGGTAAGTGTAAATGATTTATCTGTAGGAAGAAATGTAAATGAAGTAATCCGAGTATTGGATGCTTTACAGACAGACGAATTGTGCCCATGTAACTGGCAAAAAGGCGAAGCGACTTTGTCGTAGTAATTTTTTATACAATAAAATACGAGAATGGAGAAGTGAGCAAAAACGCTCACTTCCCATCTCTCCTTTTACTTCTCATCTCTCAATATCTACTCCATGCACGAAACTATCCAAGAATTATTAGCAGATTTAGGCATCCAGCCCGAATATACCAATCCGATATTACAACAATTAGGCATTGCCGATTCAAAATATTTACGCGATTTAAAACTGAATATAAAAGCAGTTTTAGCATCTGAACATTTATCTGCAAAAGAAGCAAATTTATTGGCACTAGCTATTTCTACCAATAACAATAAAGATATATTATCCAATGCATTTACAGCAAAAGCCAAAGAAAACGGAGCTTCTGACGCAGAGCTTGCCGAAGCACAAGCTTGCGCATCTTTGTTGGCAGCAAATAATGTATTGTATCGATTTCGACATTTTGTAGAAAAAGAAACTTACAATAATGCACCTGCCCGCTTGCGCATGAATATAATGATGAACCCTACTTTAGGGAAAGAATTTTTTGAATTGGTGAGCCTAGCGGTAAGTGCAGTAAATGGCTGCGAAATGTGTGTAAAAAGCCACGAGCAATCGGTATTGCAACACGGCGGAACAGAAAGCAGAATCTGGGATGCTATCCGTATTTCGAGTATCGTTACCAGCTTGGGAAAAGTGGTGTATTAATAGGCTAATTTTCTTTTTATAATACAAGAAAAAACCAACAGTCCTCAATATTCTTTTTTGTCGGTTTTTTGTTGCCATGTTTTAAATACTTCTAAAGCAGCAGTTCGCTCTAATGCAATCATCGGTATTTTTCGACGTGCAATCTCTAATGGAATTTCTTCATAAATAAATGAATCGTCGAACCCAATTTGTTGGGCATCTTCGCGAGTGTTTGCATAATATATTTTATCCGGTCGTGCCCAATAGATGGCACCTAAACACATAGGGCAAGGCTCGCATGAAGTATAAATTTCACAGCCATCTAACTGAAAGGAATTTAAGTTTTTGCAGGCATCTCTAATGGCTACTACTTCGGCATGTGCCGTAGGGTCATTGGTGGAGGTTACTTGGTTGTTTCCTTCGCCTACTATTTTTCCATCTTTTACAATTACGCAACCAAAAGGTCCGCCTTTGCCGCTATCAACACTTGCCTTTGATAATTCGATGGCACGTAGCATAAATTTATTTAATTCCATTTTCTATTTTTTTGGTTTAAAATACCACCTACTCATTAAACACCGCCGTTTACTCATTATTTAGCTTTGATAGAAAATTGCGAGATATATTTACATCATCAAACAAACAAAAACCAAAAACTAAATAAACCATTAACTATGAAAACAAAAGCACATCCACCATAGATGTGCTTTTTTAATTTTATCCATTAGGTATTATGCTACTTCGTGGCAGATGGCAGAAGTGGTCTTCACGTCGCCCATCGTGTAATAATGTAAACACGGCACACCAAATTTCACCAGTTCTTTGCTTTGGTTAATGCACCATTCTACACCTACTTCTTTTACTTCATTATCGTCTTTGCATTTGCGTACTTCTTTTACTAATTCCTCGGGTAGGTTAATGTAAAATGCCGAAGGAATGCTGTTCAGTTGACCCATTTTAGTAATGGGTTTTATACCTGGAATAATAGGAACATTGACTCCAATTTTTTTACAATCCTCTACAAACTTGAAAAATACTTTATTGTCAAAAAACATTTGTGTAACGATATAATTTCCGCCGGCATCTATTTTTTGTTTTAAGTGATGTAAATCTTGTTCATAATTTGCAGCTTCAAAATGTTTTTCGGGATAACCGGCTACGCCGATACAGAAATCCGTTTTTACAGGATTGATTAAATCGTGATCTAAATAAACACCGTGATTCATATCAGAGATTTGCTGTACCAAATCTACCGCAAAGGCATGACCGTCTGGCTCAGGCACAAATTTCTTTTCTAATTTTCGAGCATCGCCACGTAGTGCTAAAATATTATGAATCCCTAAAAACCCTAAATCAATCAAAGCGTTTTCTGTTTCTTCTTTACTAAATCCGCCGCACAAAAAATGAGGTACGGCTTCTACATTATATCTATATTTAATCGCCGCACAAATACCTACCGTTCCTGGACGCTTGCGAGTGGCAATTTTTTCGAAATATCCACCAGGAGTTTGTTTATACTCAAATTCTTCGCGGTGATAAGTAACATCAATAAATGGAGGTTTGAACTCCATTAATGGGTCTAAAATTTTGGTAATAGCATCAATGCTTTTACCTTTTAAAGGCGGCAAAATCTCGAATGAAACGAGTGTATTTTTATTGTTATTGGCTAATATATCGGTTACTTTCATTAGTATAGTATAAAAATTGAAGCGAAAATAAGGAAACAAACCATAATTACCTAAATTTCCCGAATACTAAATAAAACCGCCCGATTACGCAATTATTATTGACGTACATCAATTTTTTGTATAATATTGTATCAATAAAACAAACGAAAAATGAAAAAGACAATTTATGCAGCGGTAATCTTCTTGACAATCGGAATAGCTGCAACTTCTTGTAAAAAAGACAATGCCCCAAAAACCAAAACAGAAAACCCAGCAAAAGCAACTCTTAGTGACAAAGTCACCGTAGATACTGGTGGAATCTTTAACGCGGGAAGTTTTGAATTTGGACAAAAATTTTATGCTTCAAAAAATGGAAACTTGACCAAATTAGGATGTAAAATGGCAAGCAAAGGAAATTTTAGAGTTTCCTTATGGGATTTTGCTACTACCAACCTGATTGTAGCTACAACTATCAATGTTACTGATACTTTAAACTTTGTTTATAATAACATTGCAGCAACACCTATTACAGCCAATACACGTTATGTAATTTCAATTAATAATACGGATGGTGGCATTAACAAACCTTATTACAAATATTATAAAAAACCAGGATTAGGTAATATAACATATCCTTTCTCTACAGGAAGCATAACTTATGAAACTGGGCTTTATTCCTCCTCAACTTTATCTGTTTTCCCTACAACTGCTGGAACAAATGGATTTTGGGGAATTCCAGATATGCAATTTGAATACGAAGAATAAAAAATCAAAAAATAATAACAAAAAAGTTCAGCATTTTTGCTGGACTTTTTTTATTGCGCTATGGCAAAATTGAAATACAGCATTTTCACAAAATACCCTTTTTACCCAATTTCCCGAATACTAAATAAAACCGCCCGAATACTCATAATGTTTGATTTACATCATTCTTTTTGTATAATATTGTATCAATAAAACAAACGAAAAATGAAAAAGACAATTTATGCAGCGGTAATCTTCTTAATTATTGGTATGATTGCAACTTCTTGTAAAAAAGAAACTACTCCAAAACCTTCACCTACGATTGTAGGTTATTGGGTTGGTAAGTATGGTAATGGTAGTGGGGCAGCCACAATTCCTTATGCATTTTTATTTAAAGCAGATGGATCTGTAAATGTTTATGCAAATAAAACAGACACAGCATTAGCATCAAAAGCTGTTGGAACTTATAGTGTAACAGGTACGACGGTTAATACTACATACACATACCCTAGTTCTGGAGTCCAATATTCTACAATTTCTTATGCAGATAGTAGTTTTACAACAATGTCGGGTACATGGGGAAATGGATTATCTACTACTGGAAACACTTTTTTTCTAAATAAAAAATAATTTACACCTTTTTTGTATAAAATATATTTCAAAGCCCAACATTTTTGTTGGGCTTTTTTAATTAATAAAATGCAAGTATTTCAATTAAAACCTGCTCACTACCTATGCTTAAAAAACTTAACAGTATAAAAATCTTATAACTTATTTTAGTATATAGCTATATGGGTTAACGAGTAATATTGTACTACTAAAAATTACGAAAATGAAAAAGTTAACCTATGCAACACTTGTATTCCTCGTAGTAGGAATTACAGTTACGGCTTGTAAAAAAGACAAAGACGAAACCCCTGAAACCACTATTGTCGGGCTGTGGAATGGAAAGTATAGCAAAAATCCAACTCCAACAGATTTTGCACACAATTATGCTGCATTGTTCCGAAGTAATGGAACCGTGCGCCTATTTGATATGGGACCCGCAACCGATACCACTTTTGCTATCAACAAAATTGAAGGAAATTACACCCTTACTGGTAATGCTTTAAGTGCTACCTATCTTACTACTTCTACACCAGTAGATACGATAATGGTTGCTAGTACCGTTAACGCTATCAATGCTTATATGGAAGGAAGTTTTGGTAAAAAACCATCCACTACTAACGGTGGACAATTTTTCTTACACAAACCTTAACTAATCGATAAATGGCGTAAAAAATAAATTTTATGGGGCTGCCAGTATGTAAGCGCAGCCTCTTTTTTATTGTCCTAAGGCAATTTGTTTTTATCTTTTCAAATAGTATCTTTGTGCATTGTTCTTTTATTTCATAAACTTATTGCGAAAGACGGAGAGAATAGGCTCGATGATGTCTTGGCAACCTTTTAGATGAAAAGATATGAGATGTGAGAAATTAAGATTTCTCGTCTCTAAAAATCTCATTTCTCATTTCTAAAAACGGTGCCAAATCCTACTCCAAATATTTTGGAGATTGATAAGTAGATAAACTTCATTTTCTTATCTTATTTCGTAATTCGTTTTGGATGAACAATAATTGTTCAAATTAAACGATAGTCTAATGACCAATGATTTATATACTATTGCCCAAGAGCGCATTTTAATTTTAGATGGCGCCATGGGTACCATGATACAACGATACGAGCTAACGGAAGAAGATTTTCGAGGTGCTATTTTTAAAGAACATGCTTTTCCTCTAAAAGGAAATAACGATTTATTATCTATCACTCGCCCTGACATTATTAAAGAAATTCATCGACAATATTTTGAAGCCGGCGCTGACATCGTAGAGACGAATACTTTCAGCGGAACTACCATCGCACAAGCCGATTACCATTTAGAACATGCGGTGTATGATATTAATTTCCAGAGTGCAAAAATTGCGCGTGAAGTTGCCGATGAAATTACTGCAAAAGAACCACACAAACCGCGGTTTGTTGCCGGTGCCATTGGACCTACCAACCGTACTGCATCTATATCGCCGGACGTAAACGACCCGGGATTTCGTGCTATTACTTTTGATGAATTAGTAACGGCGTATTACGACCAAGCAAAAGCCTTAATTGAAGGTGGAGTAGATATTATTTTAATTGAAACTGTTTTTGATACTTTAAATGCCAAGGCAGCATTGTTTGCGGTGCAATCCTTGTTTGAAGATATTGGAAAAGAATATCCGATTTCTGTTTCCGGAACTATTACCGATGCCAGTGGCCGTACCTTAAGCGGACAAACTACCGATGCCTTTTTAATTTCTATGTCACATGTTCCTTTATTCTCTATTGGATTAAATTGTGCATTAGGCGCAAAAGAGTTATTGCCTTATTTGCAAATTTTAGCCAAAGAAGCGCCATTTTTGGTAAGTGCTTACCCAAATGCAGGATTGCCCAATGCATTTGGTGGTTACGATGAAACTCCGGAACAAATGGCGGCAGCTGTAAAAGAATATTTAGAGCTAGGATTGATAAATATTTTAGGTGGATGTTGTGGCACCACACCAGAACATATAAAATGTTTTGCTGAAGTTGCGAAGGATTATAAACCAAGAAAAATTGTTAGTGATTATATTTTGGAACACGAAAAAAACGGATTATACAGATAAACACGGATGGATAAATTATTACACAAAGACTTAACAGATGCTATAATAAAGGTGTATTATGCTGTATATAATGAATTGGGTTATGGATTTTTAGAAAAAGTTTATCAAAATGCTTTTTATCTCGAATTAAAAAGTCAAGGATTTAACGTTACTGCTCAAGAACAAATAAAAGTATATTATAAAGAAGATTTTGTTGGTGAATATTATGTGGATTTAATTGTAGAAGACACAATTATTATTGAATTAAAAGCGGCTGAAATATTAGTACATGAAAATGAACTACAGCTGATAAACTATTTAAGAGCAACTGATAAAGAAATTGGCTTGCTTTTTAATTTTGGCAAAAAACCAGAATTCAAGCGAAAGATATTTACAAACGATAAAAAGCGAATTAATATTGAAAATCTGTGATAATCCGTTTAATCTGTATTATCTGTGTTCAAATAAAAAATTATAATGGAAATAGATTGTAGTAACTTAAAATTATCAGGATTAGAGCCGTTAATCATTACGCCGGAATCTAATTTTACCAATATTGGAGAACGTACGAATGTTACAGGCTCCAAAGTTTTTCTTAAAATGATAAAAGAAGAACGCTTTGAAGATGCCTTAGCCGTAGCGATGGATCAAGTACGCGGCGGTGCGCAAGTGCTGGATGTAAATATGGACGAAGGTATGATAGATGGTGAAAAAGCAATGGTAAAATTCTTAAATCTCATTGCCTCAGAACCTGATATCGCCAAAATTCCTATTATGATTGATTCTTCAAAATGGGAAATTATCGAAGCCGGATTAAAGTGTGTACAAGGAAAATCTATCGTCAATTCTATCTCTTTAAAAAGCGGCGAAGACGAATTTATTCATCATGCCAAATTGATAAAAAAATATGGAGCTGCAACTGTAGTTATGGCTTTTGATGAAAACGGACAAGCCGATAGTTATGAGCGTAGAATAGAAATTTGTGAACGCAGTTACCGTGTATTAGTAGATAAAGTAAAATTCAATCCAAACGATATCATTTTCGACCCAAATATTTTTCCGGTAGCCACCGGAATGGAAGAACATAGAAATAATGCTGTAGATTTCTTTAGAGCGACCAAATGGATACGCACCAACTTAAAAGGTGCACATGTGAGTGGTGGTGTTTCCAATGTTTCCTTTTCTTTTAGAGGAAACAATGTAGTTCGAGAAGCCATGCATTCCGCCTTTTTATATCATGCCATAAAAGAAGGTATGGATATGGGCATCGTAAATCCAAGCATGTTGGAAGTATATGATGATATAGACAAGAATTTATTAGAACACGTAGAAGATGTTTTATTAAATAGAAGAGAAGATGCAACAGAACGACTATTAGAACTTGCAGAAACCGTAAAAGGTAACTCCAAGAAAAAAGAAGAAGATTTAGCTTGGAGAAATCAACCCGTGAACGAACGCTTAAAACACGCATTAGTAAAAGGCATAGTAGATTATATAGAAGCAGACACTGAAGAGTGTCGCTTGCAATTCGACAAACCCTTAAGTGTTATTGAAGGTCCATTAATGGACGGAATGAATGTAGTAGGCGATTTGTTTGGTGCAGGAAAAATGTTTTTACCTCAAGTAGTAAAATCTGCCCGCGTAATGAAAAAATCAGTTGCCTATTTATTGCCATTTATCGAAGCCTCTAAACAAACCGGTGATAGTAATAGCAATGGGAAAATTGTTTTAGCTACTGTTAAAGGCGATGTACATGATATTGGAAAAAATATTGTAGGAGTAGTCTTGGCTTGTAATAATTTTGAGATTATTGATTTAGGTGTTATGGTGCCTTGTGATAAAATCTTAGATGCTGCTGAAAAAGAAAATGCCGACATCATTGGGTTAAGTGGATTAATTACACCATCGCTTGATGAAATGGTTTTTGTAGCAAAAGAAATGAAGCGGCGAGGCATGAAACAGCCTTTATTAATTGGAGGAGCCACCACTTCTAAAATACACACTGCTGTAAAAATTGAACCCAATTACGACCAACTTACTATCCATGTTTTAGATGCATCTAGAAGTGTGCCAGTGGCAAGCAGTTTATTAAATCCTTCTAACAAGAAAAAATTTGAAGAGGATATAAGAGCAGAATATGAGATGATGCGCCAGCGCCACAAAGGCAAGCAAGTTATCAAAGATTACTTAAATATAGAAGCAGCGCGGGCTAATAAATTACAATTAGATTGGAAAAACTATAACCCGCCAAAACCAAGCTTTATAGGCGTAAGGGTATTTGATAATTATGATTTATCAGAACTAAGACCATATATAGATTGGACACCATTTTTTTCGACATGGGAATTGCACGGAAAATACCCCAATATTTTAGAAGATAAAATAGTAGGTGATGAAGCCCGAAAAGTATTTAACGATGCGAATGTTTTATTAGATAAAATAATTGTCGAAAAATGGATTACAGCCAAAGGGGTAATCGGATTTTTTGAAGCCAATAGCATTGGCGATGATATAGAATTAAAAGACACAAATAATTCTGAAACATTAACCGATAAACGTAAATCTGTTTTACATCATTTGCGCCAGCAAAATAAAAAAGGAGAAGGATTGCCAAATTATTGCTTGAGTGATTTTATTGCACCAAAAGATAGCGGTAAGCAAGATTATATTGGTGGATTTGCGGTTACTTCGGGTATCGGCATTGAAAAATGGATAAAGCATTTTCAAGATAATCATGATGATTATAATAAAATTATGTTGGCTGCATTAGCCGACCGATTAGCGGAAGCATTTGCAGAACGTATGCATGAACGAGTACGTAAAGAATTTTGGAAATACGATACCTCTGAAAACCTATCGAATGAAGAATTGATAAAAGAAAAATATGCTGGTATTCGTCCTGCTCCTGGTTATCCGGCATGTCCGGACCATACCGAAAAGCCCATGTTGTTTAAGTTGCTGAATGCTGAAGAAAATGCCGAAATTACGCTTACAGAAAGCAACGCCATGTACCCCGCATCGAGTGTGAGCGGCTGGTATTTTTCGCATCCTGATAGTAAATATTTCGGTATTGGAAAAATAGCAAAAGACCAATTGGAAGATTATGCCAAACGCAAAAATATGAAAACAGAAGACATGGAGCGCTGGTTGGAAAGTGTGTTGAATTACGATGTGTAAGAAGATAGCAGAAATTTGTAGTATAAAGCAAATACAATAGAACGACTGCACACCCCAATAAAATTAGATTTTTAAATTCAGCAGATATATAGCTGTTTCCATATCAGCGGAATCCTTATCTTCACAAAGCAGAAATTCTATTGCTTCAGCTGATTTTTTATATAAAGCTAACCCTTCAAATTTATTCGTATCTGAGATTTGTTTTGTAAATTCTATTTGTAAATTTTTTAAATTAATACTTCCAATAATGCTTCCCAAAACCTCACCATCGTCATAGGTGGAATTGGAATCTTCAGCAGCCGCTAGAAAATATATTTTATCCTCCACCAGAATAGCATCGGTAAAACCAGTACTTACATCTTTTATTTTTGGCAATGTATATTCATTGGCATTAATTGTACATTCCTCATTGAGGGTTAATGACTCAATGCTAAAAACCATGTTTTTCCCATATTTTCCGTTTCCGCGATGAAAGAAAAACCAAGAATGTCCATTAAAAATGACCCCTTCTATATTAAAATTCTCCGGCTCAATATTTGCTAAAGACTGCATGT
The DNA here is from genome assembly GCA_964642875.1 of uncultured Chitinophagales bacterium. Taxonomy (GTDB): domain Bacteria; phylum Bacteroidota; class Bacteroidia; order Chitinophagales; family JADIYW01; genus JADJSS01. Next base: position 50,986 of record CAZXRF010000014.1, read on the forward strand.
TTAAATATAAATTACTGAGTTCTTTTATTTGAACTACTGCTTTGGTTTTAGCATTGAGCTGTATCATCGTATTCCGGTTCTTGGCAGAACCAGAGCCAAAAATATAAATACTGTCTGCATATTCGGCGATGGCTTCAAAATCTAGTTTGTCTATTTTGGGAATATTTTCTTGAGCGTTTTCGGTTAAAGGAAAACGATTAAGCAGCGAATTTTGAATTTGATATTCATACAAATAAGAACTATTATCACTAATTATCAAGATAGTATTGTGCTGATACAACAAACCCGATGCAGATCCAACACCGATGATTTTATAAAATAATGAAGGTGTGTTTCTTTTCATAAACCAAGAACCAGTTTTTCAAAAATACAGCTTTTATGGATAAGATTCTTGTAAATGTATTTTCAGTTTTTATACGCGCAAAAAATCTATAGTTTAATTTAACCAACTTAAAATTCTTCATTGAAACAAAACGATACTCCATAAAATCAAAATAGTTATCTTTACCATAGAATGTCCATTACGATTGTCCTTTTTTTGATTGTATTATCATTAATATTCTCCGCCATATTCTCCGGCGTAGAAATAGCATTTTTATCTGCCAATAAACTGAAAATAGAACTCAGTTTTCAACGAGGAACTATTTCTGGAAAAATATTAAATGATTACATAAAAAATCCTTCTAAATTTATTGTCACCACGCTTTTGGGTAATAATATTGCGCTCATCTCATTTGGTATTTTATTTGTAATGTTAGTGGAGCCCTACCTTTCACAAATTATCCCATCTCCATTTTGGAGATTAATAATACAAACTATCTTATCTACCACTATTATTTTGGTGTTAGGCGAGTTTATTCCTAAAATACTTTTCAAAGTATTTGCTGATACTATCTTGCCGGCAATGGCAATTCCATTTAGAATAATACATTGGATGCTGACACCTGGTGTTCTTTTAATCAATGGACTTTCAGCACTATTTTTCAAAATAGCTGGAGTAAAAGTATCTGAACATGATATTGAATTTTCTTCTGTTGATTTAGAAAAATTTATAAAAGATCACAATCATTCAGATAATGAAGAGGAAGAAGAAGTAGATACCGAACTGTTTGAAAATGCATTGTTTTTAAAAAAATTACGCGTGCGAGATTGCATGGTGCCACGCCGAGAAATTACAGCAATCGACATTAATGATTCGGTGAAAGATTTAAAGGAATTAATTATCCGATCATACCATTCCCGTATTTTAGTTTATGAAGAATCTATAGACAAAATTATAGGATATGTACACCATTTTGATTTACATAAAAAACCTACAAATATTCGAGCAATACTTATCCCTATAAAGGTAGTACCAGAAACGATGCACATCCAAAAACTATTGAATGATTTTATAAAAACTAATAAAAGCATTGCATGGGTAGTCAACGAATATGGAGGAACAGCTGGAGTTATCACACTGGAAGATATTTTAGAAGAAATATTTGGCGAAATAGACGATGAATACGATAAAGATGAATTGATTGGTAATCAACTTTCTAAAAATGAATTTATTCTATCCGGAAGATTGGAAATAGACCGTATTAATGAAGAATATGATTTAAATTTGCCAGAAGGTGATTATGATACGCTTTCTGGTTTAATAATTGCACACCACGAAACAATTCCGACGCAAAATGAAATCATAGAAATCGAGAATTATAGCTTCAAAATATTAGATGTTTCAGATACAAAAATTGAAACCGTAAAATTGATAGTTAACGAAAAGGCTGACAATCAATAGACTATATAATCTTTTCAGGAGTAGTTTTTCTAAAATCATAAATCTCATCCTCCTCATTTTCAAATTTTTGTAATTTCTGAATTACAAAAAAAATACCTATCTTTGCCCACTTTAAAAAACAAATAATTTTATTATGGCAGTTATTGGCAAAATAAGACAACGCTCGTGGATATTGGTAGGCTTCATAGCAATAGCGTTACTCATTTTCATTATAGAAGCAGCTTTGGAAAGAAATTCTCTTTTTGGCGGTGGAGGCAATAAAAACTCAATTGGAAAAATAGACGGTAGCACAGTATCGGCTCGTGAGTACAGCACTAGCATTACTAATTACGAAGATGGATTAAAAATGATTAATCCAAACATCCAAATGAACGACCAAGTACAAGCCCAAGTACAACAAGAAGTTTGGAATACAATAGCTTCTAATCGCTTATTGGGTAATAGCTATAAATCCTTAGGATTAGATATTTCAGAAGGTGAAATGGGCGAGTTAATGTGGGGAACACAACCACATCCACTAGCACAACGCTTTTTGATGAAAGTTCGCGAAGTAAGCCCTGATATCATTAATCAAGAAACCGGACAATTAAACCAAGGAAAGGTTCGTGAGTTTATTTCTAATATCGATAAAATAGATAAACAAAACAAAACAAATTTCCGTGAAATGTTAGGACATATCGAGCAATTGATAAAAGACGATCAGGTAAAACAAAAATATGCATCTTTGATAACACAATCTTTCTATATGCCGACATTTATGGCTAAAGAAATTGTAAATGCAAGTAGAACCGCAAGAGTATCTTTCGTTAGCGTTCCTTATACTTCTTTGCCAGATGATAAATACAAAGTATCAGATGCAGAAATTACAGAATATCTTAAAGCACATAAAGCTAAATACGAACAAGAAGCCTCTCGTGTAGTAGATATCGTATCTTTCGAAGTAGTGCCTTCAGCAGAAGATACAGCACAAGCTTTACAAAAAATATCCAAAATGCGAGAAGAATATTTAGCAGCAATGCCTAAAGATTCCGCATTTATTGCACGAAATTCTCAACAAGGTGCTGATGCAGCATATTATTCAAAAGAAGAAGTATTGCAATCTCGTCGCAGCCCTGATACTTTATTTTCATTACCAGTAGGTGCATTAACCAACGTTTATAAAGAAGGTTCTTTCTATATTTTCACTAAAATTATAGACAGAAAAACAGCGCCCGACAGCGTTCGTGCAGCCCATATTTTATTGTCAGAAGGAAACCATACCGACGACGAGAAAAAAGCAGCAAATGCCTTAGCCGACAGTTTAATAAAAGTTATCCAATCAGGTGCTAAGAACTTTGGACAGGTAGCAGCAGAAAGCTCAATGGATAAAGGCTCTAAAGACAAAGGTGGCGATTTGGGTTATTTTACTCGCGGTCAAATGGTGAAAGAATTTAATGACAAAGTATTCTTCAGTGGCGTAGCTCCTGGACAAATAGTAAAAGTAGAAACCCCTTACGGGTTACATATTATCTTACTGATCGATGCAAGAAACCCTAAACTGGTGACGAAATTTGCCGACTTTGCAGTGGAATTAACCCCAAGCAACGAAACAGAAAAAATAGCTTACGAAAAAGCTGCAGAATTTCAACAAAAAAATCAAACTCCAGCAGAATTTGAAAAAGCAGCAAAAACAGAAAACTTAGCTAAAAATATTGTATTGACTCAAAACATGACAGATGTACCTCAGGTAGGTGCTGCTCGTAAATTAGTACAATGGGCTTTCCAACAAGACAAACCCGGCGTTATCAGTGATTTTGATAATGATACGCGCTATATGGTAGTAAAATTAGATAAAGTAATACAAAAAGGATTGCCGAAAGCAGAAGACGTACGTGAAGAAATTTCTGAATTAGTAAGAAACGAGAAAAAAGGCAAAGACTTAGTAGATCAATTAAATAAAGCTGAAACAAGTACAACCGATTTAGCTACTATCGCCTCCAGAGTAAAAGATGCTACGGTAACAGATACTGCATTAATCCGTTTCGCATCCGCCAATGTTCAAGGTGTTGGCAACGAACCAAAATTAGTGGGAACTGCATTTGGATTACCAGCAGGAAAAACTTCAAAAGCAATTGCTGGAGAAAGAGCAGCATTTATCGTTCAGCCAAAATCAGTAGAAGAAAATACACCTGAAGCAGCAGGCGATATTAACCAATACAAACAACAAATGCAACGTATGTATGTAAGCCGTTTAAACTTCCAATCTATTTTCGAATCGATTATGAAAAAAGCCGACGTGATAGACACGAGATATAAATTTTATTAATAAAGATAGTTTTATAAAATAGAGAGGCTGTTCGTACGAACAGCCTCTCTATTTTTACTATCATCAGCTATTTCATTTTACAAAATAAAAAGCATTGATTATTTTAAAAAATTAATTCCCTAATAATGCAACAAGGCAAACTCTACTTAATTCCAATTGTGCTGGCAGATAATACTACGCATACCATTCCTGCATACATCAAAGATATTATTATAGATATAGATTTATATATTGTCGAAAATTTGAAAACTGCCCGCAGATTTATTAAATCCATTTACAAAGAAAAAGATATTGATGCGTGTACGTTTGTCGAGCTAGATAAACATAAAAATTATACTTTCGAAGAAGCCGTTTTAATGGAAATATTTAAGGGGAAAAATATTGGATTGATGAGTGAAGCTGGTACGCCATGCATTGCAGACCCCGGAAATAAAGTAGTAGAAAAAGCCCATGAACTTAATATAAATATTGTGCCCTTGGTAGGACCAAGTTCTATAATGATGGCACTAATGGCAAGCGGATTTAATGGTCAAGAGTTTACCTTTAACGGATATCTTCCGATAGATGCAAATGAACGAAAATCTAAATTGCAGCAAATGGAAACTGCCGCTAAAAGAGGTTGCACTCAATTGTTTATGGATACGCCTTATCGTAATCAAAAATTATTGGAAGAAATAATACACAGTTGTAAATACGACACAATGTTGTGCATTGCTTGCAATATTACCGCTCCTGATGAGTTTATAAAAACACAGCCTTTGTCAGATTGGAAGAAACAAAAACCCGATATACACAAAAAACCAGCTATCTTTGTTTTTGGAAAATGATAGCAATAAAATGCGAAATGTTATTAACCTATACTACTTGTTTTTTTACTTTTGTATATGATATTAATAGACGATAAATTGATTAGCGATGATGTGGTGGAGCAACAATTTGTTTGCAACCTCAAAAAATGTAAGGGTATTTGTTGTGTAGAAGGCGATAGCGGTGCACCTGTAGAAAAAACGGAAACCAAGATTTTAAAAAAGATTTATCCCAAAATAAAAAAGTACCTACTGCCAGAAGGTATTCAAGCGATAGAAGAGCAAGGTACTTTTGTTGCGGAATCGGATGATGAATATACGCCTTATGCAACCCCATTGATAAAAGGCGGCGCATGTGCTTATGTAAATTATGAAAAAGATGGCATGATTACCTGCGCTATTGAAAAAGCATGGAAAGACGGAGTAGTTGATTTTCAGAAACCTATTAGTTGTCATTTATATCCCATTCGCATTAAACAGATGGATACGATAACTGCTGTAAATTATGATGAATGGGATATATGCAGCGATGCATGTAAATTGGGGAAAAAACTGAAAATGCCATTATATGTTTTTGTAAAAGATGCCTTAATTAGAAAATTTGGAAAGGAATTTTATGAAACCTTAGAATATGCCGCTACGCAAAAAGAAGAAGAAAGGTAAGAAACAATTTTGTTTGCTATACCGTCTCCAGCGCAATTTTTACCATATCGTTGAATGAACTTTGACGTTCTTCTGCTGAGGTGGCTTCGTGCGTAATCAGGCTATCGCTGATCGTAAATAAAGCTAATGCTTTAGCACGGTATTTGGCAGCGATGGTATATAATGCGGCGGCTTCCATTTCCACACAAAGCACGCCGTACTCTGCCCATTTTTTAAAATAATCAGGATTGTCATCATAAAATTCATCAGAGGAAAGAATGTTTCCTGTTTTCACCTCTATACCTAATGCTTGTGCTGCTGTATAGGCTTTGAGCAATAACTCGAAATTGGCAGTAGGTGCAAAATCGGAGCCATGAAATTTATTCCAATTTACTGCCGAGTTGGTGCTGGCGGCCATTGCCAATACGATATCTTTTATTTTCACTTCTTGTTGAAATGAACCTGCCGTGCCGATGCGGATTAAATTTTTTACATCGTATTCGCGTATCAACTCGTTTACATAAATAGAAATGGAAGGAATGCCCATGCCAGTACCTTGTACAGATACTCGCTTGCCTTTGTAAAAGCCGGTATATCCAAACATACCCCTGACTTCATTATAACAGATTACATCTTGCAAAAAGGTTTCTGCTACATGTTTAGCGCGAAGCGGATCGCCGGGTAGCAATATTGATTCGGCTATTTCTCCTTTTTTAGCGGCTATATGTATGCTCATAAATAGTTTTTATAAATTTTAATATGTCTGTTCATTTCCCTTTTGTCCCGTTATGATAGAGATGCCGTTGCTGGTACCAATTCTCGTTACGCCCAAATTGATATATTGCATTGCGGTTTCAAAATCTCTAATTCCTCCACTGGCTTTTATGGCGGCTTTGCTTTTTGTGGTCTCCTTCATTATTTGCACATCTTTTATTTCAGCACCGGCATTACCAAACCCGGTAGATGTTTTCACAAAATCGGCACCGGCATTTACTGCTATTAAGCTCGCCATTCGTATTTCATCATCGGAAAGATAACAAGTTTCGATAATTACTTTTAATATTTTATCGCCGATGTGTTGTTTTATTAGCCGAATTTCGCCTTCTACCCAATCGTATTTCTGGTCTTTTAAAAAGCCGATATTGATGACCATGTCTATTTCATCGGCGCCGTGTTTTATGGCAGTTTCAGCTTCATAGCATTTTGATAAGGTATCCATTGCTCCTAATGGAAATCCGACTACCGATGCAATTTTTACGTCGGAGTTTTCTAGGTTTTTTTTGCATAATGATACATAGCAACTGTTTACACAAACGGCATAAAAATGGTATTGTTTAGCTTCGTCGCACAATTGGATAATATCGCTTTCAGTAGCTGTAGCTTTTAAAAGGGTATGATCTATATATTTTGATAATTGCATTTTTTATTTGATTGATGTTATGTGATAAACGGTTGTTGACCTCCTTTGCAAAGGTAGTAGATTTAGTACAAATGGGCATTCGAAGTGCCGAATAATAAATTTAGTAAAAATGCTCACTCGAAGACGTTTATCCACGATGCATTTGCTATATTGTTTGCCATGCGTTGGTGTTAGCTTTAATTTTTTCTAAATTCTTCCATTTCTTTATAAAATTCCATTGCTTTCATTATAGATTTTCCACCAGAGCCTGCAATTAAATTTCTAAACCATTTCTTGTCTAAATTTTCAGGTTTATGGTTTATATATAACCAATAAGTAAAAAAAACAAATGAGCCTGTAATTATTACTTGGAAAATGACATAACCTAGACCGACTTCATTAGGAAACCATTTATTGCTCAAATAAAATGTGGTGTAAAATGGAATTTGCAAACACATACCTTTAGCATGCTTAATTATGGATAATTGCAGCCGTGTTAGTTGTTGTTGAATTTTTATTATGCTTCCATCGTAATTAATATTACTCACCCAAATGAGATGTTTTATATAATCAGCAAGACCTTTTATATTCACCAAAGTGATTACCGAAATTGAAACGATAAAATAATTTAAGGCTGAGGTATAATTTGAAATAGCATAAATCAATAAGTAACTTAAACTTAAAATATAAAGAATAAATGCAACTACTCCTGCCGTTTTTAATGTTATCAATGACTTCAGTGAAGATTTGACTTTATTGTTAGTAATGTCTTTTAACAGTAGTTCATTGATTGCTACTATTTTTTCAATTTTAATGTTTTGTGACTTCCAAATGTTAATCAATTCTGTGTTTTCCATTCTATTTATTTTTTATATTGCTGAAATTTTTCTTTTAAATTATTTTTGATACGGTTTATTTTTGTAGATACATTTGTTTCAGATATGCCAATTATTTGAGCAATTTCTTTATGACTCTTTTCTTCCAAATAAAGTAACATAAGAGCTTTATCCAAGTCTTTTAATTGAAAAATCATTTGCTGTAGAATACCTAAATCAGTTTCAGTGTCTTCGGAAAAAACATCGTTAGTGAAATTGATAATCCCGACAGTATAAGGATTTGCTATTTTTTTTCTGCTACTTTCTTTTCGATAAAAGGATATGGCTACGTTTAAAGAAATTCGGTACACCCAAGTAGAATGCTTGAATTTATCGTCATAATTCTCAAATGATTTCCATAATTGAATAATTATATCTTGAGATAGATCTTGTCTGTCTTCCAAATTTTTGCAATATAAATTAGCAACCTTATAGATAATTCCTTTGTTGGCGTGGATAACGGAGAGGAATTTCTCTGTATTTTCAATTTTGTACATCTCATTAAATAATTATCAATTCAAATTCTTGTTTCTAATTATTCGCAAAAACAGTCAAAATATCACAGAATATATCAAAAATAT
>CAZXRF010000015.1:0-21085 GCA_964642875.1 uncultured Chitinophagales bacterium
CAAAAACACATTTTCGATATGTTCTGGTGGAAAATAATTGGCGCCAAAATTCCAAATATCCAACCAATCTCCATTGATAATTAAAATATTGGGATCTATGCTTCTTAAATAATGGTTTAATTCTGCAGCGTGGCAAGCCCTAGTACCCAAGTGGATATCGGAGATGATACAAATTTCTACTTTTCTTTTCTCGGCTGCCATATTTCCTAAAAGTACAAAGGAAAAAACAAATGATATTTTAATTTTTATTAAAAAAGTGTGTCTTTATCCTGAAATAATGAAAAACAATTAAAACACTAAAGCGTTTCGTTTACAAAAATGGACATTCGTTATTATTTCAATTGTGTTTCAAAAAATTTCCCCATTCTATCAAAAGCATTTCTACCTTGTTCGTTGTTAAAAAATAAATGCGGAATGCCATGCGGCAATGCGTACCAATACGCTTCTAAGTTTCCATGCAGTTCTGTTTCTAATGTTCTCACCCTCCACACCGGACAAAATGGATCGACATACGAAAAATGTCCTTGTACTTTTTTATCTATCAAAGAAGAGCAATTTTTAGGAATGCCGCTGCCTTTCCATCCAAAGGAATGATGGAATACAACCGGTGCTTTTACTTCGGGGCGGATAGCGGCATGCAGCACAAACCCTCCTGTTAGGCACTGCCCTATTACACCAATATTATCTGCATCTACACCTTCAAATAATCGGAGTTGATCTAATATTTCAAAAAACTCTGCTAAAGGTGCATTGCCGAATGGCTCGTTGTTTCTAACTAATTCATTCATTATAAACTGTACGCAATATTTTTGCATAGTTGTTCCGCCACTATACAAATTGGGAATCAATACATGAAAATCACCTTCTTTGCTGAGTATTTCTGCGCTTTTATGAGTGACCTCTTTTACACCCATTAAATCGGGCATAAACAAAATTGCTGGTCTGTTTTTTTTAGATTCGGCTTTATACCAATAAGCCTCTAAAGTTCTGTTGAGCAGTGGGAGTTGTACGATTTGCATATTGAAAGATACTTTATTTTTTTAAAAATGTATCGGTAATCACATTCAGTGCTTTTACTTTTTGTTCAAAATTCATTTTAAGCGAACTTCTGTATTCGTGTAAATTATCTATCAAAGTTTGTAATTCATCTGGCAAGATATCTTCAAAAAACTCTCGTAATCTCTTACTCATCGTTGGTGATTTTCCATTCGTTGAAATGGCTATTTTTAAATCTCCTTTGGTAACGATGCTACCCAAATAAAAATCGCATAAATCTGGTGTATCAGCCACATTAATCAAAATATTTCTTTGTTTTGATTCTTTATAAATTACTTCGTTTGTGTTTTTATCTGCGGTAGCAGCAATTACAAGTTGTTTGTTGTTTAAATCATTGGGTTCAAAAGTTTTTTCTATTAAAATCATTGATTTTTGGGTAGTAGAAATTGATTTTATTTCTTCGGAAATTTCTTCGGCTACAATTGTAATTATAGCATCTGGCGAGTTTTTATAAATAAAATTTACTTTTTCAAATGCCGTTTTCCCTCCTCCAATTATTAGAAAATGAAGCTTTTCTGTTTTTAAAAATATAGGATAAAGCGTATTCATTTTTTAAAATAAAGTTAGTTTTTTGGTGGAATTTTGGAGCAGCGGATTACTTCGCCTACAATAATAACTGCCGGAGAGTCTATGTTTTCTTGCAGTACGCTTTCTTGTATAGTGGACAAATTTCCGCAAACCGATTTTTCGTTGGGTAGTGTTCCGTTTTGTATAATGGCAATTGGGTAAGTGGTAGGTTTGTATTTTTTAAATACGTTAATAATTTCGGCAAGTTTTCCTATTCCCATTAATATTACAACAGTTGCAGTCGATTGTGCCGCTAGTTCAATATCTTCAGACAGTTCGCCGTTCGAAGTAGTGCCGGTGGTCACCCACACGCTTTCGGTGATACCGCGTTTTGTAAGTGGAATTTTGCGGTGAGTAGCTAAGGCTGTGGCACTAGAAATTCCGGGTATTATTTCTGTAGGAATTTGATGTTGTTCTGCAAATTCTATTTCTTCTTGCCCTCTGCCAAATACAAATGGATCGCCGCCTTTCAGCCGAACCACAACACCATATTTATTTGCATTTTCTACAATAGCCTGATTTATTTCTTCTTGTTTCATGTAATGTGTTCCGGCACGTTTACCACAAAACAAGTGGATGGCATTTGGTGCGTGTTGTAATAATTCATCACTCACCAATGCATCATACATCACTACATCTGCTTGTTGTAATGCTTTAATGCCTTTATATGAAATCAGTTCTGGATCGCCTGGTCCTGCACCTACAAGTATAAGCTTTTTAAGTTTCATTTATGCTTTGTAATTGCTTTCTACTACTACTTTTTCTGTATTTACAGCTATTTCTCTATATCGAATTACGTCTTTGATAAATCCACTAAATTGCTGAATATAATTTTGTGCAAATTCATTTTCCGGTTCGTATTGATTGATTTGTAAAACCATATTTTCAAACCCTTCATTTATCGTGAAATCTCCTGTATTTACAAGGTGTTCATCAAAGTCTTTTAAAATTTTGATGTGTGTATTACATTCTACCTCTTTGCTTAATAATAATGCTTTTGCTGCAATAATAAATCCGGTATAGGCGTGGTATATTGCTTCTGGATATTTACCAAAATCGAAATTTTCTTTTGCATCTACTAATTTATTTTCTGCATCTTTTATTATTACGCCTACCATATCATACATTACTCCGGCACATTCTCCTACCCCAATTTCCGGTGAGTAATTTTCAACTCCACCATAGTCAATAAAGTCATCATCTACATACAATCCGGCATTGGCTAAAGGTTTAAGTAACGTATAAAAATATGGTTTTCCTTGTCGTCGGAAATAATCATTAAAATATTCTCCTTCATGGCTGTTGCTTTCGTAATCGTTTAACAATATTCGCAACATTTCAGGGGTGCGTTTTGTTGGTATTTTCACAATTTTTTCGCCTACAGTGCCTACACCGTTTATATCAACACCACCACCTAAAACTACCTGCATCGCTGGAGCTACACGCTCTCCTACTTTTATGGAACTGCCATGTAAGCCAATGTTTGCCGCCATGTGTTGCCCGCACGAATTCATGCAACCGCTTATTTTTATTTTTATATCAGATTCAAATATCAGATGGTAAAATTCGTCTTGTACTACATCTTCCAATATTTTCCCTAAGGTCATGCTGTTTGTTACGCCTAAGTTACAAGTATCTGTACCCGGGCAGGTAGTAACGTCAGCAATCGTGTCGAATCCCGGATTGGCAAAATTCATTTTGTCTAATACTTGGTAAAAATAGGGTAGAGATGCTTTGGGTACAAACCTCAACAACAAACCCTGATTCATGGTAATTCGCATATCATCCGATGCATATTCTTGTGCTAGTGCAGCAATAGTACGAGCTTCATCTGGTTTTATATCTCCTTTTGTTACTTTTAATGCTACTGCATAATATCCTTTTTGTTTTTGTTCAAATACATTTGTTTTCAACCAATCTTCGTAGCGTTTTTGATTTTCTATTTCTACTTGCGGTGCTATGTTATTGTGGTCTGGTAATGCTACGACAATTTTTGTCGTATCTATCTTTAATCGTTGTACTTTATTTGCTTTCCGTTCTATTTCTACCAATTCCAAAAACTTCTCTAACCCTATGTCTTTTATCAGATATTTCATTCGGGCTTTATTTCTTCGTGTGCGTTCACCATATCTATCGAATACACGTAGGGCTGCTTCCATAAATGGGATAATTAAATCTTCGTGCAAGAAATCGTAAACATGATGTGCCAGCATAGATTGTGCGCCTAAGCCACCACCCACAACTACACGAAAACCCCGCGCTCCGTCTTTAATTCTTGGAACAAAACCAAAATCGTGTAAGAAAGTATAAGCAGAATCTTTATCTGAAGAAGAGAAGGCAATTTTCACTTTTCTTGCCATATCTTGGCATAAAGGATTTCTTAGAAAAAACTCAAAAGCGGCTTGTGCATAGGGTGCTATATCAAAAAGCTCATCCGCATCAATTCCCGCAATAGCTGAGCCTGTAACATTACGAACGGTGTTTCCACAGGCTTCACGGGCAGTAGCGCCTACATCTTCTAAGCCTGCCCACATTGCCGGTGCATCTGTTACTTTTACATAATGCAGTTGAATATTTTGGCGTGTGGTAAGATGCAAATTACTGCTGGCATATTGTTCTGAAAGGTCTGCCAAACGGATTAATTGTTTAGTATTTATTCTACCAAACGGGAATTTAGTACGGAACATTTGCACGCCCAATTGTCGTTGACCATACACTCCTCTAGTAAGTCGGAATGCTTTAAACTTATCCGTCGGAATTTCGCCATTCATATAAGCATTGACTTTCTGTTGTAATTCAAAAATGTCTCTAGCAGCTTCCGGTGAAATGTTTTTGGTAATAGTAATACTCATAAATTAAGTTTGAAAATTGGTGATATTTAGTTTGGTTTATTTTATAAAAAAAAGCCTATCATTTAGAGATAGGCTTTTTAGATAATTATAATATATACAAATCCACCTATCCGACTACTGCGGACAAAAACTACAACAATTAGATAGGCTGACTCTTATTTTCATGAACACTAAATTAAAAAAATATTTAGATAAAAGTGGTAGTTAATAATTATTTAAGATACTATTTACTCATTCTCCGCTACAACTTCTTGTACTTCGGGTACAAATCGTTTCAATAAATTTTCAATTCCTTGCTTGAGTGTAACGCTAGAAGAAGGACAACCGCTGCAAGAGCCTTGCAATTGGAGGATGAGTTTTCCATTTTCAAATTTTACAAAAGAAATATTTCCACCATCCATTTCTACTGCAGGCTTTACATATTTATCCAATGCACCTTTTATACGTATCTCTACATCACTATCATCGTCTGAAATAATATTAGTAGCCGTTTTAACTGGTTTTATATATTTATCGGTTATTATGCTGCCACCTTCGTCAATATAATTTTTCAAAAAATTTTTGATGGGTATCATAATTTCCGCCCACATTGTTTCCTCATCTTTAGTTAAAGACACAAAATTATTGGTAATGAAAACATTGACTATAGCATTAAAATTGGTGAATATTGCGTTTGCCAAAGGAGCTTCATTCGTTTCTTCTATAGATTGAAATTCAACCGCATCATTCAGCAATAAGGCTTTATTCGTTACAAATTTTAAGGTATTGGGGTTGGGGGTTGATTCTGTGTATATCATCAACGGTGTATTCTTAGTATCCATATTATTTCTTGAAGATTTAAAACGTTTATGAAGTGAATATGTTTTGTCTTCTTTACCTCAATTAATCTTTACGGGTAATAGTAGCGGTGGCTTGTGCGCTGGGTAATATAAATATTTCTTCAATGTTTACGTGTTCGGGCTGCGTAGCCATAAAATAAATACTGTTTGCCACATCTTGTGCGGTTAATGGCTGAAAGCCTTCATACACGGCTTTTGCTTTCTGTTCATCTCCTTTAAAGCGAACTAAAGAAAATTCTGTATCCGCAGCACCCGGACTAATAACAGATACTTTTATTTTATGTGGGAGCAAATCGATACGGGCACTGCGCGAAATTGCACGTACTGCATGCTTTGTTCCGCAATATACATTGCCTCCGCCATAAGCCTCCCAACCTGCTAATGAGGCTACATTTATAATATGTCCTTGATTGCGTGCTTTCATCAAAGGTGTCACTTCACGTATCATGTAGAGCAATCCCTTTAAATTGGTGTCAATCATTTGTTCCCAATCTTCATACACTCCATCTTGTATGGGACCACGACCGGCAGCTAATCCTGCATTATTTAATAGTACATCAATATTTCTCCATTTTCCATGTAAAGAGGTAATGGCTTGTTGTACTTCTTTTAAATTTCTTACATCAAAATGTAAGGACAATATTTCTACTGCGAATTTTGTAGCTAGTGCGTGTTGAATTTTTTCTAATCGTTCCTTTCTCCTGCCTGTAATGATTAGATTCCAACCGTTCTGTGCAAAGAGCTCAGCGGCTGCCTCCCCAAATCCGGAAGTAGCTCCGGTAATAAGTATTATCTTTTGCATAGTAGGCAAAGGTAGTATTTTATACGTTGAAAAAAGGTTAATCTTTATAAAGTAAATATGTATCGCAATCTTTAAATGGGAATTTCTTTTTAAATCCATATTGCTCAGGTTGGTGGATAAATTGCAACCATGTGGTATCTTTTTTTAGGCGTAAATCTTGTTGTAAGAAATCTGTTACTAGTATATAATCAACCTGTTTTTCTCGCAATTGCGTTAAAAAAGACTTATCGTTGTCATAATTTTCTTCTGCACTAAAATCGGTGAAATTTTTATCTGTCATCATGCTTAAATTGAGGATATTGCTAAAAATAACATGTGGTTTATCACTCGATTTATTTAAGAGTTGGATTAATGCTTTATAGCTTTGATTGGGGCATGGCCCACTAATAATATGTGGTGTACTAAACTGTCGGATATTAGGCGAGAACGCAAGTAATATCAAGGCAATTACTACAAATACCGTGTTTTTTATTTTAGTAGTGGGGAAAATTGTATCTATACTAATTGCCAGTAAATAAATAATAGGAATAAGCAAAAATAATAGATAATGAGGTCGAGGAAAAAACAAAAGAGAACTTGTAAGTCCGGGGAGCGCAAAAATGAAAAGGAGGAGAAATACTTCTTGTCGTTTTTTAAATTGACTATAAATTTCTGTTCGTTGTTTTTTTGATAAAACCATGAACCCTAAGCACACAATTGTTACTACAATTCCTACAATATCTGTAAGTTTATGGTGATATAAATATTTGGGGAAAAGCACGTCTGAAATTGAGATGAATATTACCGGTAAAAAAACAACGGTGTTCTCTAAAATACCTTTCAATATTACTAATGGATAATGGATTATTATATCGGTGAAGGTGTTGCAATCCTGAAATTGTTTTTTACAGAATGCCATCCAATCTATAAATAAGCCGTAATTTAACTTATGCAAGAAGATATATTTTACGGTATAATGCTGGCAAAAAACGCCATACAGCCTATCCTTACCCATATAGGTATTTGCAGGCAGTTTAAAGGCGAAAAAAACGAGTGCCATTATTAATAAAAAAGGAAAACCAAACTGCATTCCTTCTTTAATCTTAGCATTTCTACTTACATAAAATAAAGTATAACCCGATATCAAGAAGAAAGAAAGCATCAACTCGGGGCGGGCATAAGCACCTACAAATAACACGAAAGACAGTAAAATATATTGTTTTACTTTGGAGTGTAGCAGTAGTTTATTTATTATCAAACAAATTAAAAAACAACTAACCACAACATGGGAGATTCTTGGGTATGTTATCACATTGGTGTTGGAAATAAGCAAACAATAAGATAGTGTGATAGCAGTAAAAAACGAAATACCATAGCTATATAAGAATACAAAAACACACAACGGCAATAGTACAACTACTACTTTATAATTCAGTAAATACAACGCTATCGGCTGATGCTCGAATATGGATAAAAACTTGTACCAAATATTGTATGTTGGTCCCCAATCGTTATGTATTTGTCCAAACATATCCAAGCCATACCGCATATATCGCACTTCGTCGTCAAAGGTGATATCCACTTGCTGATTAAAGTTCCAGACGAGTTTTATACCGCATAGAAGCAGAAATACTACTCCAGCAATTAATTTTCTAGGGTTATAGGATGCGCACGCTGCGTTGTTTAAAGTGGAATTTGTGCTTCGCATAAAATTACAAATTTAGTCTATTTTGCACTATATTTATTGAGCAATACCAGAATATGACAGTACAAGAAGCACAACAAACTATAGATGAATGGATAACTACCACAGGCGTTCGATATTTCAATGAGCTGACGAATATGGCAATCCTTACGGAAGAAGTAGGAGAGGTAGCGCGTATAATTGCACGGAAATATGGCGAGCAATCTTTTAAAGAATCGGATAAAGACAAAGAACTTGCCGATGAATTAGCCGATGTACTTTTTGTGTTGATTTGTATTGCCAATCAAACAGGCGTAAATTTAACCGAGGCACTTCAAAAAAATTTAGTGAAAAAAACTAAACGCGATGAAAATAGGCATAAGAATAACGAGAAACTAAAATAAGGTATAACTATATATATAATTGGTGATTTTTAGTATAAATTGCTCAATTTTCCTCATTATAAACAAAAAAGCAAGACAAAAAGTCTATTTTGTATTTAAAAACAAGACAAAATTTCCGATTTTTGTGTTATTATCTTCATTTATTACTTAAAAATATGTATGGTATATTCTTTGAATGAATAGGGTAGAACAGATTTTAAACAATTAAAAATTAATACCATGACATTCATTAAAAAACATTCCGGCGTTAACAACAGTTTTCCAGCTTTATTCGATGATTTATTTGCTAAGGAGTTGTTCGATTTTACGCCAGCAAAATCTTTCAGTAATTTTGCAAAAAATGTACCGGCAGTAAACATTTTAGAAACTGAACACGAATTTAAAATAGAAGTAGCTGCACCGGGCGTAAAAAAAGACGATTTCAAAGTAGAATTTGAAGACGGTATGCTAACCATTTCTTCTGAAATGAAACAAGAGCAGGAAAATAAAGACAAAAATGGCAAATATACGCGCAGAGAATTTAGCTTTAGTTCTTTTAAAAGAAGTTTTACCGTTGACGAAGAAACTATCGACACTGAAAAAATGGAAGCGAAATATGAAAACGGTGTACTAAACATTCACGTACCTAAAAAAGTGGTACAAGTAGTAGAAAAGAAGCCCAAAACAATTACGGTTTCTTAGATTATAACACATAAAATAAACAACGAGGCTGCCCTTTGGGCAGCCTCGTTGTTTATTAAAAGATAAGAAATTTACTTTATTTTACCTTTACTGTTGTCGCTTCGTTAATCCAACATTTAACGGTATAAGGGGCGCCAACTTTTAATTTCTTTGCTATGATTTCAGCCTTAGTTGGTAAATATTTAGAGTAATCTGTAATCATTTTTTGAGCTTCTACTTTTACTTCTTCATCGCCCACTTCAATAGCTTTTTTCAAATAATCGAATGCCGGCCATAGTACAATTTGAGATTGGAACCCAGTGCCTGGCCCACAAAGCTTTCCGCTACCTAAGTACATATTTCCAATCAGCATATAGGCTTTTCCCATCGTTGGGCGCATTTGTAAAGCTTGCTTAGCCAATTCACGCGCTGCCGGGTAGTTATTACCATTCGCTTTTATAGATGCCATGATATAATACATATCTGCTTTTTTTGAAGAATCTGTTTCTACTTTTAACGCATTTTCATACAACACATACGCAGAATCAAATTTATCTGCTTTCATGTATATACTTCCCAAGCGATTGGCATATACATAAGAAGGTGCCATAGTATTTAATTTTATTAGTAATTCGATATTCAATATACTGTCCGCACAGCCTTTGGTTTTAGTATATACCGATTTTACAGTTTCTAAATCATTGGGGTTAGCTTTGTATTTTTTCAGATATATTTCCATAAGTTTTGCACAATCAGCTGGGTCTGATTTATCTGCAAAATTTTGGGTGTATAAATCATCTATCAATGATTTCACATCTTTGTATGCTGCCAACTGGCTATTCTTTGGATCAGCAATATTTTTGTCCAATACTGTTGTTAATTCATCATATTTTGCTTTTATAAAATCTTCTGTTATACCATCTTTTCCTAATTGGTTAATCAAGATTTTAAAATACGTTTGGATATAATAAGGATAAGCTTTGTTTCCTGAAAGTTTAATGGTTTTTTCCAATGCGCTGCGCGCCTCTGGAATATCTGCATCTTTACCATATTTCAATAAATCTATTCCTTTTCTGCCCAACATATATTCGGTTTCTCCAAAGCATTGCGCATCCTTTTTATAGATTTGGAAAAGTGTATCCGCATATTTCTGTAATAAATCTTTGTCTTTTGTTTTTTGCAAAAAATCTGTATATAATGTTATGCCATCGTAATAGGTTTGCTGACGAAAACCAGGTGCTTGTTCGTATATTTTCTTCCAATACGGGTAGGCATCCGCATATAATCCTTTTTTAAAAAACTCTCGATAGATAGAAAATGGGGCTGTTGTTTTTGAGCTATCACCCTCTACATATCTTGGGCATGTTTGCGCCAAAACTGCTGTTGAAGTAAAAATAAACGCACTAACAATTAAAAAAAATCTTTTCATTTTTTGTTTCTTTTATCAATAATATTTTCTTTTTACAAACCACTTATCGCTTAATGAAATACCGATTTTTAATCTATAAAAGTTTTCTCGTACAAGGTTCTTATTGGTGGTTCCACGGCTGCCCGCTTCGAATCCCACATTGAACGCATATATAAGTACTTTTTGCAATAATCCATCGTCATTAGCGGCTGTGATTAGTAATGGAATACCTATTCCAAAGTTTATGCCAAACTCATTTATAGGTGTATCGTTGATTTTAATATTGGTTTGTGTGTAGTTAAATCCTGCTCTATACTTTAAACGGGAAAAAAACTTCGAGAAGTTTTTATCGTTGGGTAAAAACTCTCCCCCTGCTGCAATTCTCCAGCTGTTATTTAGCTTAGATGCTGCATTTTCCTCAAAGCCTTTATATTTGCTCCAAGGTTGAAACTTAAAGTCGATACCTGCTTTAAATTTCATTCCTCTTGAAACCATCATGCCTATATTCAATGTGGCTGGAATACGGATATTTGCTCTCTGATGAAATTGTTCTGATAGGGTATCTAAGATTTGAGAGGAGGAAACTTTGGGTTGTATATAATCGGTGATAAAATCGTTTATCCCTGCATCGGTAGCTCTATTGGCAAGCAAACTGGACGAGAAAGTATA
Organism: uncultured Chitinophagales bacterium; assembly: GCA_964642875.1. Classification (GTDB taxonomy): domain Bacteria; phylum Bacteroidota; class Bacteroidia; order Chitinophagales; family JADIYW01; genus JADJSS01. The sequence continues at coordinate 10,921 of CAZXRF010000015.1, forward strand.
TAGTGCATCATCGTTATAGCTGGTTTTTGCCACCTTTATCGGTGCAGAACCGGACAATCCGAAGGTTAGGTTATAAATCTTATTACTGTCTTTTTTACTTTTTATGGGAAGGTTATATTGTGCGCCGGCGTTCCAAATAAAGCTACTCACTTTTGTATTGGTATATGTCCAAGTGGTATATCCAGTTGCATCGTAGGAGCCGTATTCGTTTAATTGATACGCCAAAGTATTATTATTCAATTTTCCGAACAAATAGCCCATATTTAATCCTACTGAAAATCCTTTGTATCTAAATCCATTTCCCCAAGATAGATTATACAAAGCCCCTGAACCCTCATATTCAAATCGTACAGCAGTTGCCGTATCGAAAGCGGTAGTTTGAGAAATAAAATAATCTTTTGCAGAGAATGGCAATAGGCTTGCGCCGGTTACCCAGTATTTTTTTATTGGAAAAAATAAAGAAAGATAATTTAAGCTAAAACTATTTTGTTTTGCTTTTTGGGTTTGTGTTTTTACGGTAGCAAAATTACCGGAAAATCCTACATCTAAGGTGGTCATTTGCAATGCACCATACGAAGCCGGATTTAGATAATTAACGGTTTCGGCAGATTGAAACGCTGCACCCAAGCCTCCCATTTGTGCCGACTGTGCATTGTTGTTATCGAATGCCGAACCTAATCCATACCGAGAATAAGCAGTATGTTCCTGAGCACTCATTTGTTGTAGTGTTACAAATGAAAAAAGTAGAAATAAAAATTTACGCATTATACTCCAATATGTGGTTAAGCCCAATTAATGTTAAATTGGAAATTGCAAATATCTGATTTTTAAGCCTCTTAACCAACAAATCTGCATCGCCGCCGGTAAGAATTATATTCAATTTAGGAAATTTAACTAAATATTCATCTATCATTCCATCTATTTCTTTGCCTGCAGCAAATAAAACACCTGATAGTAAATTTGATTTTGTATCATTTCCAATTAATATAGCTTCCTCTTCTAATGCTATCAGTGGCAGTTTTCCAGTAAAAGTATGCATAGCTTTCAAACGCATCTTCAACCCTGGGTGTATGCTGCCTCCTAAAAATTCATTTTTACTATTAATAAAATTAAAAGTAATACAAGTACCACATCCTATCACCAAAGTATTTTGATTAGGGTAAATTGTATGTGCCGCCGCTATCAGTGCCAGTCGGTCTTTGCCCAAAGTATCTTTAGTGGAATAAGAATTAAAAAAGGGCAATTTGGTTGCTTCATTTAAAATAATATGTCGTTCTAGGGTATTTAATACTTCCAAAATATACGATGGAATTTGAATGGTAGAGGAGATTATAGCTTGATGAATATGGTGCTGCAATATAATATCTGTGATATTAATGTTGGTATTATTCTCAAAATTCAATACTTCTTTCAAAACTGAATTATCAAAAATTCCAATTTTTGTTCTAGTATTTCCTATGTCTATCGCTAATTTATTTTCCATTTTTTAATTTATGGGCAACTAAATAATTCGTTTAGAAGAAGACTGATTTGTCAGCATTCCATTTTCTATATTATCTATCCATACCAAACCTGGCGTTTTATGCACTTCGATAGAACCCAAAACCGCATCAAATCCGAGTGCTTTAGCTCCATTAAGCGTTGCCCAAGTCAGTACCTCTTCAAAGCTCAAATACGATTGGTATTTTAAAATTGTTTTCATTTCTTCCAAAATATTCAATTGCCAATTCGAAGTTAAACTATCGGTGCCGATGCAAACTTGTGCATTTGTTTCTAAAAAATTTCTGTAATTCGGCAGTTGGTTTTCAATATATAAATTAGCATTCGGACAGGTAGCCCAAAATACATTTTCTTTTCCTAATTGTTGATGTGCGGCTTCTATATCTTCTTTTACAGTAAGCGTATTATGTACAAATAAGTTTTTATTTTTTTGGTGTAAAAATTTTAATACATAATTGATAGATGCTTGATTTGTGTTTGGAATTGCTGTTGTTTGCAAATCAAATTGAGTATAAAAGGCAATAAAATCTCCAGATTTGTTTAAAAATAACTCGTTTTCTGCTCTCGTTTCTTGGTTGTGTATAGAAATAGTTTTTCCCTGCTGTTGTTCTATCAAATAAGAAAACAATTGCTCGGAAACAGAATACGGTGCATGTGGTACTTTAGAAATTTTATTTTTCTCGGTCACTGTTAATTTTTGAAAAACGCTGTCATATTGCTCTATAACCGAAGCTGTTCTCTCCTTTTGAAACATATCAAAATATTCCACGAACGTGTAATAAAGTAAATGCTCTTTTTGCTTTTGAAAGAAAGAATCTGTGGTGTTGGAAATATCACCAACTGCTACAATACCATTGTCTATCATGTTTTTTTCTTCACGCTCAATGGCTGCTTGAATGATTTCTTGCGGGTGATTTCTATTTTGAATTACTTGTGTAATAAAATCTATCAAGCCCGTGCCCGTTTGTGCTACACCTTGTAAATGCGACAATTCTAAATGACAATGTGAATTAATAAAGCCGGGGACAATTATTCCATCAAAAAATTGTATGCTTGCGGCATCGTGATTTTCAACCGCATCTATAGCTTGTATTTTTCCATTTCCATCGGTTATTACAACAGCATTTTCTAATGGTGGGGTTATCACCGGAAATATTTTTGAAGCGGAAAACTTATGTATGCTCACGCAACAAAGATATAAAAGTCATTTGGGTTAATAGGTAAAATAAAACAAAGGATACATCGTTTTTTCAGATAAGATAAACTACATCTAAAAATAAGTGTAACCATTTTACAATAAAAATTCCTTAAAACTTGCATTATCTTTGCATTTGCGTGCAAAACCAAATCGACATACGAACATTATCGAAAGAACAGCTAATTGTACAATTAGAACAATTGGGAGAGAAGCCATTCCGAGCTAAACAAATTTATGAATGGCTTTGGAAAAAATCTGCTCATAGTTTTGAGGAGATGACCAACCTTTCCAAAGAGTTGCGAGAGCAATTAAATAACCATTTCGTTATTTTGCCCATAACTGCCTATAAAGTTCAAAAATCGAATGATGGTACTATAAAATCTGCCTTTCAATTACACGATAAGCATCTAATTGAAGGAGTGCTGATCCCAACGGAAGATAGGGCTACAGCTTGTGTTTCATCGCAAGTTGGTTGCAGTCTAACTTGCTCATTTTGCGCTACGGGATTTTTAAAAAGAGAGCGTAATTTAACTGCGGCAGAGATTTACGATCAAGTGGTTTTAATCAATCAGCAATCTAATGAAAGCATAGGCAGAAATCTGTCAAACATAGTATTTATGGGCATGGGAGAGCCTTTGCTAAACTACAGTAATGTGTTGGGTGCTATTGAAAAAATAACCTCTGAAGAGGGTTTAAATATGTCAGCAAAGCGCATCACCGTTTCTACTGCGGGCATTGCCAAGATGATAAAAAAATTAGGTGACGATGAAGTGAAATTCAACTTGGCAGTATCGCTGCATGCAGCTGATGATGCGAAGCGCGACACTATAATGCCGATTAACGAGCAAAATAATATTGAAGTAATCATTGAGGCTTTAAACTATTTTCAAGCCAAATGCAAAGGTGAACTTACCTTTGAATATATTTTATTGGATGGCGTAAATGATACTATTGAGGATGCAAAAAAATTAATTGCCATTTGCAAACAATTAGACGACGTAAAAATTAATGTAATTGAATACAACAAAATAGACCAGGCTAATTTTCATAAATCCACCATTGATACGCGCGACAAATTCATCGACTACCTAAGCAAACACAAAGTAATCGCAAACGTAAGAAAAAGCCGTGGCAAAGATATAGATGCTGCTTGCGGACAGTTGGCGAACAAAAACAAATAACTCATTCGTAAAAATTTCCAGCAGGTTATTGTAATAAATTTACCTTTATTTCTACTTATTTAAGTATATCCATTGGAGCAGGAATTTGTACAAATCATAAATCAAAATCAGGGCATCTTACATAAGGTGTGCAGAATTTATTGTGTAAATGCTACTGAACGGGAGGATTTATTTCAAGAAATAGTATTGCAACTTTGGAAATCATTCTCCTCCTTCAGAGGAGAATCTAAAATTACAACATGGATGTATAGGATAGCTTTAAATACAGCTATTTCTGGTATTAGGAAGAAAAAAATAACAACTACAGATTTAGGATTCTTTACTTATCAAATAGCTGACCAACCACTACAAAACAACGAAGATGAACTAAACCGTTTGTATAAATCCATAGAACAGTTATCAGATATTGAAAAATCTATAGTATTGTTGTATCTTGAAGATAAACCGTATGATGAAATCGCTGAAATAACGGGCATTACAGCAAACCATGTAGCAGTAAAAATGAGTCGTATCAAAGAAAAATTGAGAACTTTATTAAAGTCGGTATAATGATGGAGTTAGAGGATTTGAAAAATATATGGAAGGAGAAAATTGATGAAGACATCAACAATAACAATATTGCCCAAGCCCAAATAAAAGAATTGCTAAAACTGAGATCATCTTCTATCATAGACAAATTGAGAAAAAATTTACTTTGGGAAATTGTCGGATTTTGTCTTTGTCTATTACTAGTAATGTGTATTCCATTTTACTTTAAAACTTTAAGTATCGAGCTTTTGTGTGCCACTATTGTTATCACTATTTTTATTCCATATTTAATTTATTATGTAAAAAAATACAGAGAATTACAACGGTTTACCTCTTATCATCATGACATAAAAACCAACCTAAAATACTTAATATTACAAATGGAGAAATACTTGAAAATTTATTTTTGGGGGAGTTTACTATTAACTCCTTTAACTGTATTTCTTTCCGGATTTGTTATATTATATGAAATAAAAGCACTCGGATTCTTATTGTATTTTGATGCATTTCATCCGTCTATACTCTCTACTTTACTCTCATTTTCCTTATTGATTACCCTAGTTTCGTATCCATTAATGAAGTGGTATATTCGAAAATTGTACGGACAGCATTTAGAAAAATTAAAAAAGTGTTTATGGGAAATGGAAGAAAACTAATCTACTCCTTCTATTTTTTCCAATTGCTATGATTTCAACTATTTTTTAGCATTTTTGTTATTATATTATCATGGGAAATAAAACATTAAAATTTAAGACTAATATCAATTGTGGTGGCTGCGTGGCTACCGTAAAGCCTCATTTAGATACGACCAAGGGCGTTGCTACTTGGGAGGTGGACACTACCCAAAAAGATAAAATTCTGACGGTGCAGGCTGAAAATGTGTCTGCTCAAGAAATAATGGCTGTGGTACAAAATGCAGGGTACAAAATTGAAGAGATTTCTGCATAAATTTTTTATACAATTCCCTTACATTACATTTTACACACCATAATTACACTTAAACTTTCAGTAATAATTGAAAGTATTGGATAATAATTATGCAACTTTTTAATAAGCCTATATCTATAAAATCATAATTCCTACATAAAGTTTGTTTTTAAAAAAAGTTTCAATTTTGCCTGAAAGTTTTGAACAAATAGAAATTTTTCAACAATTCAATAAATTAAACTTTATGAAAAAGACATTATTTTTAGCAGTACTAGCATTTACTGCATTTACTGCAAACTCAAAAGAGCCTAATGAAGTTACTTCGACTGCTGAGGCTGCTGTAACAACAGAAACAGGGCTTAATCCAATGGCTGACAGTGATGAAACGTATAACTATGAGCGTAGATTTTCTACTATCACTGAAGTAGGAACAATTTTTGCTTATAATAAAGCGTATTTCAACGTCTATCAAGTTATTGGTATGCGTGTGAATCCATATTTTTTTATTGGACAAGGAGTAGGTATTCAAGTATCCAACATGAATATGTATCAATTCCAAACTACTGTAGATTTAAGGGCTTATGTATTGGATAAAAAAGTGACTCCAATGTTTACTGTGCAGGCTGGATTGAATAAAGTTGGAAATGCACCTATTTTGAGTGAGGCTAAACAATTAAATGATACACAATTTACCACAAATATTGGGGCAGGAATATTGATTAAAGCAAGGGAGAAGGCTTCTTTTACGATAAATGGAGGTTATACACTTTTTACAGACTTTAAAAACAAGGAGAGCGGTGGTTTTATAAAAATCGGATACGTTTTTTAATTCCCTAAAATGTATTAAAATTAAAACGGTGATGTAGCTTCGAAGCAACAGGGATAATTAAACAGCTTGACTGAATTTTGGCTTTCCTTGATTTTTTGCATCTATGTCATCGTTCATTTTTTTATCAAAAACGGCACAGATGTTTCGTAAAAAGCTCCAACCCAAATTAGTTACTTCTAATTGTGTATCGTGCCAAACAATCAAACCGTCATTTTGCAGTTCGTTTAATTGTTGTAGCATGGATGGTGTCAAGGTTATTTCATTTTCCCAATTTGTTTTTCCTTTGCAAGCGATATTTAAAATGTGTTGTCGGTGCAAAATATCCTCTTCGCTTACATTGATTCCGCGATAGATAGGAATGTGACGTTGGGCTAAAACTGCGTAATATTCTTCTACTGTTTTTAAGTTCTGTCGGAATCCAAAAAACACATCACTGATTGCGGAAACCCCTAATCCGATAAGCACTTCCGTATTTGTAGTAGTGTATCCCATGAAGTTTCGGTGCAAAGTTCCGTTTTGTTTGCTAATAAGCAGCGCATCATCAGACAGTGCATAATGATCCATACCTACGTCGCTGTATCCGGCTTGTGTAAAGAGCGTTTTGCCTAACTCGTATAATGCATATTTATCGTGTCCCTTTGGCAAGTCATTTTCATCATAAGCACGCTGTGATTTTTTTGTCCACGGCACATGCGCATAGCTATAAAATGCAATGCGATTGGGTATTAAGGTAATTACAGAGGCAATCGTTTTTTTTATGCTTTCTTGCGTTTGAAAAGGCAACCCATATATCAAATCAAAATTCACGGATTCATATCCAATTTCACGTGCCCATTCGGTTACTTGTTTTGTTTTTTCAAAAGGTTGTATTCTATTAATTGCAGATTGCACTTTAAAATCTAAATCTTGTACGCCATAGCTTACCCTCCGAAATCCTAAATTATATAGGGATTGTAAATGTTGTCTAGTCGTGTTGTTGGGATGTCCTTCAAAACTAAATTCTCGTTGTGGATGAACTTTTACATCTTTCAATAATTCTGTCAATAAATACACTAAGTTTTCTGGACTAAAAAAAGTGGGTGTGCCACCGCCTAGGTGCAATTCTCTTATGACAATTTCGTTTCCAAAAACCTGCAAATACTGCTTCCATTCTTGTAAAAGTGCATCAATATAAACAGTTTCTACAGTATGATTTTTTGTAATTCTTTTATTACATCCACAATAGGTACAAAGTTGTTCGCAAAAAGGCAAATGCAAATATAAACTGATGCCCTCTTTCGTTTTTCCTGCGGCGATAGCACGGCGTATTTGTTGCGTCCAATCTGCATTATCTGTTGCGTCATCTAGCCAATAAGGAACAGTCGGATAACTAGTATATCTTGGAATCGGGACGTTATATTTATCTATTAATGAATAAGAGCTCAAAGTGATGTAAATTAATGTACAAAGTTAATACAAAGCAGTTCGTTTTGCTATGATATTAATCATTTTTATACAAAATACAAAAACACTAAAAATAGCAGTATAATAGCTGCGATGGCAGTAATTACCAATGTCTGTGTTACAATTTTTATAAAATCGATATTCATAAATTACACCAAAGTACATTGTATAATTTTGGAATCAAATTGGTATTACATCTGTTTACCAATTTCTTGCTTTACGGTATCATCTGTATGCAGCAGGTGTTCTTTTATTTTTTTGCGTTCTACTTCTGTTTTGTTTTGAGATAATTTTGCCTTCGATTGTAGTTGGCTAATATGTATTTCAAAGGCAACAATACCGTCCAATAAGTCTGCTACATATTTTTTCTCCAAGCGATTAAATTGTGCTAAATAACTTTCTTCAGAATCTTGCATTTGCTTGTAGAGTATCTCTAATTTTTTTTCATTGCTATCGACTATTTTTATTTTTCCATAAGCGTGTACTGCAATATAATTCCACGTTGGCACATTTTTCTCGTGTGAATATAATGTAGGTGAAATATAAGCATGAGGTTCTGAGAAAATGACTAACACTTCTTTATCTTCAAAGGTTTTCCATTGAGGGTTTGCTTTACTTAAATGAGAAAATAGTACTATAGTATTATCCTGTTCTTCTATCACAAAAGGAAGATGCGTAGCAATTGGCAAACCATTATCTGTAGAAATTAAAATGGCAAAATTGTATATCTGCATAAATGCAATGCTCTTAGCTTTGTCCTCTTGTTTGAAATATTTGGGGATATACATAGGGAGTGGTGAATGGTGTTTGAATGAATACATTAATCTACCAGGTAGAAATTGTTTTTATCAAAATAGTATCTCTATTGTCCGGTGTTTTTTCCATAGCGCGAATTTTAATATTTCCGTTTCCTGCAAATTCAATTAAGCCCTGTCTATTGGAGAAAACCTCTTCGGATGAGGCTTTAAACCGAGCCAATTCATGCCATTTACCGCGTTTAAGACTATAGAGCACAACATCGCCAATCTCGCCATTTGGTTTTTTTATTACTACTGAAAAATCATCAGCACCATCACCATCCACATCGTTTTCATTTAGCACATTTACGCCCACACAATTTGGTAGAATTATTTCAGGTAAATCCATATTGGTAAACGAAATTTTTGTTTCTGTAGATTTGTATTTCCCGCTCGAATCTTGCTCCGGCTTTATTACTATTAAATCTTCCTTTTCTCCATCACCATTAAAATCGCCGGAAGATGAATTTTCACTTTCATCAAATTTTTCAAATAACGAAACCATTTCTGGTTTGGCATCTGCTTCTTTATCGCTTTCAACAATTATACGCCATGTACTATCTGCCTGTTTTTTAAAAATAAGATATGAATGAAACACATTTGGTCTTCCATTTATTGTTACCAATTTTAGAAATTCGCACTTATAATTTCCGGTGTCTGAAGCATAAATCCCAATACGTCCGATGATACGTTCTCTGTAAGAATCAGCATGTGTGATTTTATATTTTTTTGTAGCAATCACTGATTGGCGTGGCAATACCTTTTTGAAAAACAGAACAGGATCATTATAATAATTATATAGGCTATCTAAGTTTGTTGTATCATGTGCGGCATTCCATCTATACACAACATCTATTACCTCTTGTTGCTCTGAGGGGAGCATTTTATACGCCGCTTTGGTGCTGTCACCATCGGAGTTTCTTATTACTGTTTTATTGTTATTGCATGAAGTACAAGCTGTATAAAATATTATTACAGGTATTGTTGTTATTAAAAAAAATATCTTCTTCACTTCGTATAATTTCACACGAAAGATAATAAAATATGAATGTACAGAAGTATTAAGTTGAGTTATTTTTAAAAAGAAATTGTATGAAAAAATCTTGAATTGCATTACATACAAAATAGATTATTTTTTATTTCGACATTAAAAAAATAGTAGTAATAGGTAAGTACTGGCATTGTTTTAAAAAAATTATCCACCAAACTAAAAAATAAAAATTGGAATTTGCTTATTGAAAATAAAGCACTCAGTGGTGTTTATGAAACAAATTTTCATTGAAGTGAAAATAAAAAATTAAAATAATTTGTTTGCTCTATTTAAATAAAAAAAAAGAATGCCTGCATGAAACAGGTAGTAATTACTAATGATTCGAGCGATGTGATAATTTTTATGATACGACATGATTACAATCTTAATTGAATACTAAAAAAAAATTTAGCAAACGAAACTAAAATGTATTGACTTTTTGATTAGAAAAAAACATTTTTGCGTTATCCACAATTATCAACATTTATGAATAACTCAAATATTGTATGGAGTAATTATTGTATTACTTTTATATAGCAGAATAGTTAAAGAAGATTTTTAATCTGCTAAAAAAATGAAATTCTTCAACAGTAAAGTTTCAAACTGTAAAAAATAGAAACCAAAAAAAAAATTTAAAAGCAATGGCAAAGAAAACAGCAAGCGCAAAGCCAGCAGCAAAAAAAGCAGCAGCTCCTAAAAAAGCAGCAGCTCCTAAAAAAGCAGCAGCTCCTA
>CAZXRF010000015.1:21185-59282 GCA_964642875.1 uncultured Chitinophagales bacterium
CTCCTAAAAAAGCAGCGGCTCCTAAAAAAGCAGCAGCTCCTAAAAAAGCAGCAGCAAAAAAGTAATCGTTTAAGAACGATGAATTATAAACCCGATGTCATTGCGATATCGGGTTTTGCTTTTTAATAAAACTAATAGCTCACCCATCTTTTACAAACGTTTTTGCCATTTATACATCTCATCCCGAAGGCGAGCAGCTTCCATAAAATCCATTTGTTGGGAGGCACGTTGCATTGCTTTTTTTAGTTGTGTTATTTTCTTTTCAATTTCTTTAGTGCTTAAATATTCTCCCTCTGGTTCTGCTGCCAGGTTCATTTTTTCTATCTGTTCTTTATATTTCTTTTCTTCTTTAGTTTCCGGCTTATGTCTGATATCTAATATCGATGCACGTTTTAAAATTTCTTCTTTACTGCGCATCACTGTTTTTGGAATAATATGGTGTTCTATATTATAAGCAATTTGTTTTTCTCTACGCCGATTTGTTTCCTCTATAGTTCTCTGCATAGATGTAGTAATAATATCTGCATAGAAAATCACCAATCCATTTGAATTACGGGCTGCTCGTCCTGCAGTTTGCGTCAATGAGCGTTCATTTCTCAAAAACCCTTCTTTATCGGCATCTAAAATGGCGACCAACGAAACCTCTGGAATATCTAATCCTTCTCGCAATAAATTTACACCAATCAATACATCAAAATTACCGAGGCGTAATCCTTGAATAATTTCGACACGCTCCATCGTATCCACATCACTATGCAGATATTTACATTTAATATTTAGTTTAGATAAATACTTTGCCAATTCTTCTGCCATTCTTTTGGTTAATGTAGTCACCAATACACGTTCATTTAATTGTATGCGTAGTTGAATTTCATGCAATAAATCATCAATTTGATTAATGCTTGGACGCACATCAATCGGTGGATCTAACAAGCCTGTAGGGCGAACCACTTGTTCTACAAACTCACCATGTGTTTTTATTAATTCGTAATTAGCTGGTGTAGCAGATACAAATATCACTTGATTTAATAAGGACTCAAATTCACTGAAATTCAACGGTCTATTGTCCATTGCACTTGGCAATCGAAAACCGTATTCTACTAAGTTTTGTTTTCTGCTTCTGTCGCCGCCATACATGCCTCCAATTTGTGGTATAGTAACATGGCTTTCGTCAACTACCAATAAAAAATCTTCTGGGAAATAATCTAATAAACAAAATGGCCTATCACCCGGATTTCGTCTGTCAAAAAAACGCGAGTAATTTTCTATGCCACTACAATAGCCTAATTCTCTAATCATCTCCAAATCAAAATTCACCCGTTCATCCAATCTTTTTGCTTCCAATTGTTTTCCTATAGCATTAAAATAATCAACATGCACTTTAAGTTCGTCTTGTATTTCATGAATAATAGATGGGAGTTGGTCTTTAGGCGCAATATAAATATTTGCAGGAAATACAGCAATATCTTGCATTTTTTCTATTCGTTTTCCTGACACTGGATCAAATGACTCTAACACTTCTACTTCATCACCCCAAAAAGTAATTCTATAAGCATAATCTGCATACGGCAAAAAAACTTCTACACTATCTCCTATTACCCTAAAATTTCCACGTTGAAAATCAGCAGTAGTACGGGCATACAAAATACTCACCAAATCAAATAAAAATGTGTTCCTACTAAGCGTTTGCCCTTGTTTAATTCTAATAATTTGATTTTTATATTCTGCGGGGTTTCCTAATCCATAAATACAAGATACCGATGCCACAACAATAATATCACGTCTGCCGCTCATTAATGAAGTAGTAGTACTTAGTCTCAATTTTTCGATTTCTGCATTGATTGCCAAATCCTTCTCTATATATGTATCGGTTACGGCAATATATGCTTCCGGTTGGTAATAATCATAATAAGAGGTGAAAAATTCTACTTTATTGTCTGGGAAAAATTCTTTAAATTCAGTGTATAATTGTGCCACCAAAGTTTTATTGTGCGATAACACTAAAGTTGGGCGTTGTGTTTTTTCTATTACATTGGCAATAGTAAATGTTTTTCCAGAGCCCGTAACTCCTAATAAAGTCTGGAATTTTTCCTGCTGAAACACCCCTTCACTTAGCTGTTGAATTGCCGTTGGTTGGTCACCGGCAGGCTGGTAAGCAGAGTAAATTTTAAACGCCATTTATCTTTCAAAGATATACAAAAGATAAGAAAGTACTGTTGATTAAAAATGCATTATTAATACATACGAGCTAATAGATTTTTGATTATTTTTAATTAATCCTTAAAACGATACTTATGCAAAAAACATTTTACACGTTTTTTATACTATTTTTTTTATCATTTACCGCTCTTGCCACTAATTGTTATAACGGCAGGTATGAGAAAAAAGTTTTTACAGAATTTACAATTCTTAATGATGTAAAATATGCCCACAAACAGCGTAGTGATGGTGCATGGTTGGATTTAAAATACGATGTTTATCTTCCAAAAAACGATACTGCTACCTCAAGGCCATTAATTATTTTAGCACATGGCAGTGCATTTTTAGAAATTCCATTATTAGATAAAAAAAGTCCTGACATAGTGGAATTAGCTATCGATTTAACCTTAAAAGGCTATGTTGTTGTTTCAATAGATTATCGTCAAGAGCCCAATCCATTATCTTTTTTCTCAGAAGAAAATATGATAAAAGCTGTTGGAAGAGGTGTAATGGATATCCGAGATGCAATGTGCAAAATAATGGATACAACCTTTAATTATGGCAATCCATATAAAATAGACCCTAATACGGTAATTGTTGGCGGTGTTTCAGGGGGTGCCATTAGCCTAATGCATGGAGCTTACTTAGATAGTTTAGATTGGCTGCCAACTCGTTACAAGCAATGGATTTTACAAGTAGAACCTAATGCACAAGCATTATTAGCTAATAAATATTGCGGATCTACTGTACGGGGAATTATAAATATTTCAGGAGCAATTTTAGATACCTCTTGGATAAAACCAAACAAAACATATCCTCCGTTATTATCTATACACGGCACGGCAGACCCTATTGTTCCTTATGGCTTTGGCAGACCATTTAATATTCCCACACTTCCCGAACTAATGGGCAGTGCATTAATAGACAAGCGGTTAAAACATGTTGGAGCACGAAGTGAATTAGATACATGGATAAATTATTCTCATGTGCCATTTGTTGGAGGGTTAAACATTGAAGCACTTTTAAGCCCCAATCCATTGGCAATTGTATTTAACCCACCAGTACTTGATAGTACCAAAAGGCATATTACCCATTTTTGTTACAGTTTAATAGATTGCGAAACTAGAGTTACAGGAATTAAGGAGCATCTTGTTTCTTCTAATATAACGATATTTCCTAATCCCTCTACAGGTTTATTTAGCATACAAATCCCTAAAGACGCTAACGCACAGCAGTGGAGAGTAGAAGTTTTTAACATAGAAGGAAGGAGCTATGTTGACCAAGAATATCCTGGAAATACTGAACAAATACAGATAGACAATAAACTGCCTTCGGGAATTTATTTTATAAAATTACAACATAAGAAAAATGGTGAATCATCTGTTTACACGGGAAAAATAAGTATCGTTAATTAACCAATAAACCCAATCCTTTAATGAAAAAAATAATTGTTAGTTTACTGATATTGCTAGTTACAATTTCTGCAGCAAATGCTTCTGATTGTAATAATGGCAGATATAAACGCCAGTTGTTTCCTCAAGTAAAACGCACCAATAATATTGTATATGCTACCAAGCGCCAAAGTGACGGCACTATGATAGATTTGAAATATGATGTATATGAGCCGATGAATGATACGGCAAGTAATCGGGCGGTAATGCTGCTTATACATGGCGGGGCATATTTAAAATTATTAGACCAAAACAGTCCTGATATTGTATTAATGAGTACTTATTTTGCACAGCATGGATACGTAGCCATTTCCATTGATTACCGGCAAGAGCCAAATTTATTGGGATTATTATCAGAAGAAGTGATGGTAAAAGCGGTATCACGCGCATTGATAGATACTAAGGATGCCGTAGATCATTTAGTGAATACGGTATCAAATGGCAACCCATATCGTATTGATACATCAAAGGCATTCATCGGTGGAGTTTCGGCAGGTGCCGTTTCTACACTATTTATTACCTATTTAGATAGCATACAACAACTACCACTACAATATCAGCAATGGGTAAAAGAAGCCAATGGACCAGATGTAGATAATGTGTTGCGACATAAATTTGACCATATAAAACCCAAAGCGGCTATTAGTATTTCAGGAGCAATTTTAGATACCAACTGGGTGGTAAATAATGGAATACAATTATTGTTAAATCATGGCTCTGCCGACCCAATAGTCCCTTATAATTTCGGAAAACCTTTTAGCATTCCTACGCTACCTATCTTGTTCGGAGGAAAAGCCATTTACCCAAGAGCACTAAGTCAAGGAATATATGTAGAATTTGAAGATTGGATTGGGAAAGGACATGTGCCATTTTTCAATCTAGATTTAGGAAGCATTCTAACGTTTAATTTAATCAATCAACCCATATTAGATAGTACTGAGCATCACATCCGCGATTTTTGTTATCGCTTATTAGATTGCGACAACAGCACAACTGGCATAAAAGAAAACCTAATTGCTACTAATCTTTCTGTGTTTCCCAATCCAAGCAATGGTTATTTCACCATACAAATTCCGAAAGCTATAAATGCTGCCAAATGGTCATTAGAAGTTTATAGTATCGAAGGCAAAGAAGTAGTAAATAAAGATTTTTCGGGAAATATGGAATATATACACCTGCAAGAACAACTATCTCCTGGGAATTATTTTATTAAATTGCAATGCGACAAAGACGGCGAAGTGCAAGCTTACACCGGAAAATTAGAAATAATCCAATAGCTAAGTAGGTCAGAATGCTTAAAATATATATGCAACGAAGAAACAACACTCCATGAAAACTACAAACAGCATCTTTATTTTTTTCTTGTGCCTATTATTTATTTCTTGTAATGAAACAGCTAAAAATCCACTGAATTACAAAAAGAACACACGGACTCAATAACTGAAGATATACAAGGCTCGGTTTCTAATGACAATGAAGCATCTAACTATAAAAATGCATTAGACTTTGAGAAATTTGCAACTCAGCCGTTTGAAATTACGGAAAAAGCAAAATTAGATATTTCGAGTAATCAAGATGCCAAAAGTTTCAAAACAAGAATAATTGATGCTTATAAATCCAGCAAAATAGATTTTGCAAGCTACTACATCAGTGTTGTTTTTGGGTGTGGTACAGGTTGTGTAAGTGGGTTTATAATTGATACAAGAGATGGTAAAGTTTATAATTTGCCTTTAGGCGAAGAAAATGCTTGTCCTTTAGTAGAAGACCGAGCCATTTACAAACCAAACAGTAAGCTATTTATAGCTGAAGTTTGCAAGGAAAATCCAGACGCTGAAAAGGTGTATTATAACGCATTTTTATGGAATGAATCAAAAAAATTATTCCTCAAAGTTGGGGAAGATGAAATCTTGAAAAGGCAATAGTAATTACAAAATTGAATTGCAAAAAAGGCATTCAAGCAAAAAAGAAACTTTATTTTTAACACGACATTGCAACACTGCAACTTCCTGAATTCTGTTCTTTATTTTCAAGCGCAATGATACAATCATAAGTAGCATTTCGGAGAGCCAACTCGCGGGGGTCATTTGCAATATGTGTACCCATTTTATTCATCACATATCCGAAGGCCACTTGCTTTTCCGGATCGGCAAATCCACCAGAGCCGCCTGCGCCAAATGTACCGTAACTTCTATAGTTTACACCAAAATTTTGGTACGCCGATGGTTTTGCAAATCCTAATGAAAATGGAATATCAACATGTAGTACTAAATCAATTTTTCCGTGTTTCGGATGTATTGGTGCTGCTTCTAACTCTGCTAATGTTTCTTTTCGTAAATGTAAATTTTTACCTCCCGTCGCAAATTCATTATAGGCTTGTGCTAATGAGCGGGCATTTCCAAATCCATGCGCCGAGCCATTCGGAATTGAAACAAATTTGCGTTTATTAAAATTGTTTAGATTTATGGCATGAGGAGGATTTAATAACGACTTATAGAAATACGAAAATGGATTTAAAACTCCTTTCATAATTTCGTTTATATCGTTGTTATTATCACCTGTTAATGCTTCCGTAGGGAAAAATGGGATTAATTCTGCTATGCGATGTTGGGGAATATGCTCGGGCAGACCAATATGAAAATCTATATCTAATGCATCAGCAATTTCGTCTTTAAAAAAACGGTGCAATGGTTTTTTGAACGGGTCTATTCGTTTGCATAATTCATTCTGATACATTGCTATAGTCCATGCGTGATAGCCTTTTTTTTCGCCTGGTGCCCAATATGGTTTCTGTTTAGCTAAGCAATCCGACAGCCGATTGGCATCAGTGAGAATGTCATAACTTAATGATTTATCATTGGTAAATAAACCCGCCTGGTGCGCCAATAATTGTCGAACTGTAATATTTTGTTTATTATTAAACGCAAACTCTGGCCAATAAGCAGCAACCTTTTCGTCGAAATCTAATAAGCCTTTGGAGTGCAATATTGAAAATGCCAAAGATGACATTCCTTTGGTAGAAGAAAACACCAATCCTAATGTATCTTCCTCCCAATATTGCTTACGTCGTTTATCTCTAAAGCCGCCCCACAAATCTACTACTTTCTCTCCTCGATAATAAACACAACAAGAAGCACCTACTTCTTTTCGTTTTTCAAAATTTTCTTCAAAAGCAGTTTTGATATTTTCAAAACCCTCCTTGACATAGCCAAATATTGGAGTCTGCATATTTTAAAATTGGAGGGAAAAGATACTATTTTCTTTTTAAAAAATAATCTATTGCGAGTTTTATCGGTAAAAATGGAAAAAATACAGAGAACTATTTATTAATTTGCTAAGTCTAAAGCATATAACCCTCCAAAGCCAAATTGATACGCATAATACAACTTATATTGTTCGACATTACTATACCAATCTATCACTTCCTCTTTTTTTAATTTTGAAAATTTCTCTGTTGTTACAGCGATTGTACAAATGATACCTTCTTCCAGTCTCGATTATGATTTGGTTGTTTAAATTCTTCAAATCTGTGCTTTCATTTAAATACCCAAATACATCAAATTCCATAATTAAAAGAATTTGATTTCTTTTTTCACAGAATCCATCTCTTAAAGTAGTGGAATCTGTATAATAATATTTTATAGCTTACATATTTCTCCTATACTGACCGCCCACTTCAAATAATGCATTAGTGATTTGTCCTAAGCTGCAATATTTTACTGCCTCCATCAATACCTCGAACATATTTTTATTATCTAATGCTGCGCTTTGTAAAATTGCAATTTGGTGCTTCACTTCTTGTTCGTTTCTATTCTGTTGTGCTAGCAAATTTTCTATTTGTAATTTCTTTTCTTCTTCTGTACTTCGTATTACTTCTTGTGGCAAAATAGTCGGAGAACCTTTGGAAGATAAGAATGTATTCACGCCAATCAGCGGCAATTCGCCGGTATGTTTTTTCATTTCGTAATACATGCTTTCTTCCTGTATTTTACTACGTTGATACATGGTTTCCATTGCTCCTAACACACCTCCACGTTCTGTTAATCTATCAAATTCTGCATACACCGCCTCTTCTACCAAATCCGTTAATTCTTCAATAATAAAAGAACCTTGTAACGGATTTTCATTTTTTGCCAATCCCAATTCTCTATTAATAATTAACTGAATCGCCATCGCTCTGCGCACGCTTTCTTCTGTTGGTGTAGTGATAGCTTCATCATACGCATTCGTGTGTAAAGAATTACAATTATCGTAAATCGCATACAAGGCTTGTAAGGTTGTACGAATATCATTAAAATCTATTTCTTGTGCATGCAAACTTCTTCCAGAAGTTTGAATATGATATTTTAATTTCTGACTTCTGTCATTAGCTTTGTATAAATATTTCATAGCTTTTGCCCATATTTTACGGGCTACTCGACCAATTACTGCATATTCAGGATCAATTCCATTACTAAAAAAGAAAGATAAATTTGGTGCAAAATCATCTACCTTCATACCACGCGATAAATAATATTCTACAAAAGAAAATCCGTTAGACAAAGTAAATGCCAATTGTGAAATAGGATTCGCACCGGCTTCTGCAATATGATATCCGCTTATAGAAACCGAATAGAAATTTCTTATTTTATGTTGTACAAAATACTCCTGAATATCGCCCATTAATTTTAGCGAAAACTCTATAGAAAAAATACAAGTATTTTGTGCTTGGTCTTCTTTTAAAATATCGGCTTGCACAGTGCCGCGCACTTGCGAGAGTGTAAAAATTTTAATTTTATCGTACACCTCTTTGGGCAGCACTTGATCGCCAGTTACTCCTAATAACAATAACCCTAAGCCATCATTACCTTCCGGAAGTTCGCCGTTATATGTTGGTCTTTGTGTATTTTTTGCAGCATAAATAGACTCTATTTTTTTATTTACTTCTTCTACCAATCCATGTTCATGAATATATTTTTCACATTGCTGGTCAATAGCGGCATTCATAAAAAAAGCACAAAGTATAGGCGCAGGTCCATTTATCGTCATAGAAACGGAAGTGTTTGGAGAACATAAATCGAAGCCAGAATACAATTTTTTAGCATCATCTAAAGTACAGATAGACACACCAGAATTTCCAATTTTTCCGAAAATATCGGGTCGCAAATCTGGATTATTTCCGTAAAGTGTTACGCTGTCAAACGCTGTAGATAGTCGCTTGGCGGGCATCCCCAATGATACATAGTGAAAACGTTTATTTGTCCGTTCAGGGCCACCCTCACCTGCAAACATTCTCGTTGGGTCTTCATTTTCTCGTTTAAACGGAA
Source organism: uncultured Chitinophagales bacterium (assembly GCA_964642875.1). Taxonomy (GTDB): domain Bacteria; phylum Bacteroidota; class Bacteroidia; order Chitinophagales; family JADIYW01; genus JADJSS01. The sequence continues at coordinate 30,139 of CAZXRF010000015.1, forward strand.
ATACGCCGGCGGTATATGGAAATTCTCCTGGAACATTTTCCTGTAAATTCCATTTTAAAATATCACCATACGCTTCATACTTCGGCAAACATACTTTTGGGATTTTCAAATGCGATAAAGATTCATCGTGAGTTTTAATTTTTAATTCTTTATCTCGTACTTTAAACACATAAAATTCATTGGTGTAATTAGCTTTTTTTTCTTTCCAAGTATGTAGTATTTGCTGACATTCAGGATGCAGCATGAGTTTGTAGTCATTAGACAATTGGTCAATAGTCATTTGTTCTTTTTCACCTTTCCAATGACTATTAACTAATGTCTTTACTTTTTGCAAAGCATAAAATGAATTTGCAATTTCTGCTTGCTCATTTACCCATACATTATAATCGCGATTTGTTTTTGTAATATCTGACAAATAGCGTATTCTATTCGGAGGGATGATATAGATTTTCTCAGTAATACCAGTACGCAAATTCAGCATGCTTTTCCAATTTAATTTACATTTATTGGAAATTACGTTTATTAAATGTAAGTATAATTCATTCGTGCCGGGGTCGTTAAATTGTGAAGCTATGCTGCCGAAAACGGGCATAGTATCGGGGTTTTTATCCCAAAAATTATGATTGCGTTGGTATTGTTTTTTTACATCTCTCAAAGCATCTTGTGCACCACGTTTATCAAATTTATTTATAGCTACGATATCTGCATAATCGAGCATATCAATTTTCTCCAATTGAGTAGCTGCGCCAAATTCCGGTGTCATTATGTACATTGAAACATCTGCGATATCAATTATTTCTGAGCCACTTTGTCCAATTCCAGAAGTTTCTACAATTATCAAATCATACTCGGCAGCTTTCAATATTTTTACTGCATCTGTAATATCTTTGGATATCGACGCATTGGTTTGGCGTGTAGCCATTGAACGCATAAATACACGTTCGTTATTTATGCTATTCATCCGAATTCTATCACCCAGCAATGCGCCACCTGTTTTTCTACGCGATGGATCAACAGAAACAATAGCAATAGATTTATTAGAAAAATCCAATAAAAATCTACGTACAATTTCGTCTGTCAATGAAGACTTGCCGGCACCTCCGGTGCCGGTAATTCCGAGAACCGGTGGTTTTAAATTTGATTTGATTTCTATTGCAGAAATGTGCGCAATTGTTTCCTCAAACGCTTTCGGAAAATTTTCTGCAGAAGAAATAAGTTGCGCAATATGGTGTGCATTTTTAGATTTTAATTTTTGCACATCTAGTGTTATATTTTGTCCTGTAGGGAAATCGCATCTCTCCAATAAATCATTAATCATTCCTTGCAATCCCATTGCACGGCCATCATCAGGGGAATACACACGATCGATACCATACTTATGTAATTCTTCAATTTCAGAAGGTAAGATAGTACCGCCTCCACCGCCTACAATTTTAATATGGCCGCATCCTTTTTCGTGCAGCAAATCATGCATGTATTTTAAAAACTCTACATGCCCGCCTTGGTACGAGGTAAAAGCAATTCCATTAGCATCTTCTTGTATGGCACAGCCCACAATTTCTTGTACTGAACGATTATGTCCGAGGTGAATTACTTCAGCACCACTTGCTTGTATAATACGGCGCATGATATTTATAGCGGCATCATGTCCGTCGAACAAAGAAGCAGCCGTAACTATACGAATTTTATTTTTTGGTTGATATGGTTTTATTTCCTGCATAATGATATTTAAAGATAACAAAAAAGGCAAGTACTATGTTTGATTTCTAAAAAATGTACTCCGTTTAAAAAAAACTAAAAGTATATAATTCGTTCTCGACTTCATAAAACAAAGAAACTAAATTTTAGCTTTTATTTATTGTATTTTTGAGCCATGAAAAAATTCATAAAAGGAGTATTATTTGTTATCATTTTCAGTAGTATCATCTATACGGTCTGGACTTGGCAGGGGAGAATTAGCGAAGTATCTGAAATTTACCCACGGTATGTATTAAGTGAAGTGGAAAACTTTGGAGAGAATACAGGGCATGGTAATTTATTGGCATTGTCGCCGTATGTGCATCCTTATGATTTTTCGTCGGAGGCTGCCTTTTATAATATGATGAGTTACTATTTTCGATTTGCACAAAAGAAAAAATTACTCAATGACTCTACAATTGTAATACTGCCAGAATACTTGGGCACCTGGCTAGTTGCTGTAAATGAAAAAAAAGCATTATACAAAGATACCTCGGTTACAGATGCTATGCAACGCATTGCACTGAGCAATATATGGTCTTTTGGTTGGGCATACCTGAATGCAAAAGGGAAAAACAAAGCGGAAGACGCTGTATTTCGAATGAAAGCAACTAAAATGCTAGATGCGTATCAGCACACATTTACTAAGTTGGCAAAAGAATTTGGCGTAACGATAGTTGCTGGTTCTATTGTACTTCCACAGCCCGAAGTAAAAGATGGCATTATTATTATACATAACGGTGGAAAACTATATAACATTTCGGCAGTATTTGACAGAAATGGAAAAGTGCTTGCTCCTCTAACACGAAAAAAAGCATTAATTGAAAAAGAAAAATCATTTACGGAAAATGTAAATTCTTCAACATTTCCAGTATATACTACTATTGCAGGAAAATTAGGTGTTTTAATTTCTACAGACGCTTGGTTTCCTGAAAATTATGCTACATTACAAAAAAAACATGCAACTTTATTAGCTGTTCCGGCCTTTTCTGTTGGCAACAATGCTTGGGATAGTATTTGGAAGGGATACGATGGCGGCGCACCTCCAGCAGATATAGAAATAAACGATATACGCAAAATAACACAACGTGAAGCATTGCTAAAATATGCAATGACAGGAAGGGTAAATACTACTCCTATCAAAAAAGCAGTAAGCGTATTTTTGCAAGGTGATTTATGGAACATGGGAACAGACGGGAATACACTTATTTGGAACATTGACAAACCTATAGTAGCTGCTGATTCAGAAACACAAGCGGGCTCACTTATTAACGTTTGGTTGTAAAAGACATGCTATAAAAAGTAGCATATTATCGTAATTTCACCACAAGAAATAATATTTTGAGTACCCTAAAAAGATTAGCTACCGACACCGTCGCTTATGGCGTAAGCAGTATATTAGCCCGCTTAATCAATTTTTTATTTGGGTTTTTAATTATTAGATACATCACGCAAGCGGAGTTCGGAACTTTTACCAACTTTTATGCGTATGCCGGATTTATTCAAATTGTACTTACACATGGCATGGAAACTGCATTTTTCAGATTTGCCAATAAAGAAGACAGCAAAGCACATGCATTTTCAACAGCATTTTACTCTATCCTTATTGCTGCTTTAGTATTTATTATTCTTATACATATTTTCCAACAACCAATTGCTGATTATGTAAAAGAGCCCGTATTATATGTAAAGTTTTTTTTATGGATGATGGTATTTGATACTTTAGCCGCAATCCCTTTTGCTGCTCTAAGAAAACAAGGGCGGCCAATACTGTTTGCTGCATTAAAAGTAGTAAATATCTTGTTGTTTATTGGATTCAATATCTTATTTTTTATTGTATTGCCTAAGTTTAATTACTACTTTGATTTCACCAAAGTATCTTATATTTTTATTTCAAATATTTTTGCAAGTTTAATTACATTATTATTATTGGTAAAACAACTTAGGCTGCTTCACTTCTCATTCGATTGGAGGTTACACAAGCGTATGCTCAGCTATTCTATGCCGATTATGTTAGTTGGTTTTGCCGGAATGATAAATGAAGTATTAGACCGAATTATAATGACCCGTTTACTACCGTTCGATGACCTTACGAACAAAGAGCAATTAGGAATTTATGGATTTAATTATAAATTTTCGATGCTTGTTACCATGTTTTTGCAGGCTTATCGGTATGCGGCAGAGCCTATATTTTTTAGGCATGCCGAGAAATCAGACAGCAAAAAAATATTGGCAGAAACCATGAAATATTATACGATTTGTGTTTGTATCTTATTCCTTGCCATCGTATTGTTTTTACCTATTATTCAATATGGTTTTATCTTGTATTCTCCAAAATCTGCAAGCTACTTTGCTGGTGCCGATATTATTCCAATTTTACTAATGGCAAATATTTGTTTAGGAATATATTTTAATATTTCTACTTGGTATAAAATCACAGACAAAACTTATATCGGTGCTATCATCTCAATAATTGGCGCAACAATCACCATTGTAATGAATATTATTTTAGTACCAAAAATTGGCTATTTCGGTGGGGCGTGGGCAACATTGACTTGTTATGTTTCAATGGTAATAATTGGATATGCTACTGAACAAAAATACTATCCAATTCCGTATGATTATAAACGGATTTTATTTTACTTAGGATTTGCTTTAGGTTTGTATTTAATTTTAAAATATACCGTTATTCCAATCAATTTTAATCTATTTATAAATACAACTATTGCCTTTGTATTTATTACGATATATATCGGTTCTGCCTATTTGTTGGAAAAGAAAAAGTAAAAAAATCTCACTATCTTTGCTTAAAATTTTGTTGGCTCATTTGTCAATAAAGAAAGCTATATTTATTACACCATAGAATAGAAAAATTATACTGTATTCTTATCAGACAATAATAATTCTTTTGATCCAAATTGCATTAAAATTATAATAGAATATACATGAAAGTAAAAATTGTAAATACCTCTGATAATCAGCTTCCACAATACGAAACTTCGGGCTCTGCGGGTGTAGATTTACGTGCACAATTGCAAGAGCCTGTGATGCTGAAACCACTACAACGTGCGCTTATTCCTACTGGTTTATACCTAGAGCTTCCAGACGGTTATGAAGCACAAGTACGTCCAAGAAGTGGGTTGGCCTTAAAAAAGGGGGTGACTGTATTAAACTCTCCTGGCACTATCGACTCTGATTATCGTGGGGAGATAAAAATCATTTTGATAAACCTATCCAACGAAACTACCATCATCAATACTGGTGAAAGAATAGCTCAATTAATTGTAGCTAAATATGAAAAAGTGAGCTTCAAAGATGTAGATGAATTAAACGAAACAGAAAGAGGTGAAGGCGGATTTGGGCACACTGGCGTGAAATAATCTTCATTCTTGATAAAAAAAGTTAATTCTTACACTATTGCTGGTTTTAAGATAGAGAAATTGGTATTTTGGTGAAATAGGAACAATACTTGCACATTACTAACAATTAAGATTCTATTTTGAAATATAAAATTATTACGCAGCACCTACTTGTCTTTGCTCTTGTTCTCTCAGCAAATGATGCGCTCTTCGCTAAAAAGAAAGACAAGAATAAATCAGCAGCCACTCCGGTAGTTACCCGAAAAGATATTGAAGAACAATCCATCTTTATCAGTGGGGTTCAGGCTTATTTATTAGGTAACTCACAAGAAGCAATTACTCGTTTTAATGAAGTACTAAGGCTAGACCCAAAGAATGATGCAGCGTTATACGAATTGGCGAGGATTGCATTTGAATCTGGCAATATGGATAAATCAATCGAGCTTTCGCAAAAAGCCATTAAACTAAATCCCAATAATGAGTTTTATTATCAATATTTAGCAGAGGCCAAAGGAGAAAAAAAAGATTATGATGGCGCATCTAAAGTTTATGAAACACTCCTTAAGCTAAAACCTAAAGAATACGATTATTATTATGATTGGGCATACATGCTATCTAAAGCCAATAAATACAAAGAAGCATTAGCTGTGTATGATGAATTAGAACAAAAAACGGGTGTTCAAGAAGAATTAGTATTTCAAAAACAACCACTCTACATTAAATTAGGAAAAGTGGAAGACTGTGTAAAAGATATTGAGAAATTAGTAAAACTTTATCCTGATGAAACACGCTATGTGAGTTTAATTGGTGAAGTTTATCAAGCAAATAAAATGTATGACAAAGCCATACAAACCTACCAACAGATATTAAACAATGATCCCAACAATGCGGATGCAATGCTATCAATAGCAGAAGTTTATAAGAAAAAGGGAGAAACCCAAAAACATGATGAATATATCAATAAGTTATTTAGTAATAAGAGTATTGACATTGACACTAAAATCATGGCTTTTATTCCATATATAGAAAAATTGCAAAAAGATTCAACGTTGCGTGCTGAAGCAATGAAAATGGCAGATTTAATTGAAACCGCACACCCGGGAGATGTGAAAGCAATTACGGCTAAAGCCGATGTATTATATAATTCAGGGAAAAGAAAAGAAGCGCAAGCACAATATATAAAAGCAGTAAATATGCCTGGAGACATCCCTACAACAGTATGGGTACAATTATACATATTAGATGCCGAGCTAGAAGATTACGACAATCTGTTAATACACACTCAACTCGGAATAGAAAAATTACCCAAAAATCCGTTTGGCTATTTTTACAATGCAATTGCACAGCAACAAAAGAAAAACAATCAAGCTGCTGCTGATATATTGATGAAATCATTTTCTATATCTAAAGAGGATACAGATAAAAGCATTCCTTATGCTCCTCAATTAAAACTGCAAATGCTCATTACCTTAGGAGATGTTTCTTATGAACTTAAAAATTATGCACGCTCAGACAGTAGCTACGAAGCCGCATTAGAAATTGACCCCAACAATGCAACCGTTTTAAACAATTATGCATTTTACCTTTCTGAAAGAAATGAAAAATTAGAAAAGGCAGAGCGCATGAGTAAAAAATCCAATTTATTAGTTGATAATAATTCTGCCTTCTTAGACACCTACGCATGGATTATGTACAAACTAAAAGATTATAAAGAAGCCTTGGAATGGATAGAACAAGCCATGGCACTACCTGAATCAAAAGAACGTCCTGAACTTTTGTCACACTACGGCGATATTCTTTATAAAAATGGTGACATTGAAAAAGCAGTAGAACAATGGCAAAAGGCGCTCCAAAAAGGAGGCGATAAAGCAACTTTGGAAAGCAAGATTAAAAACAAAAAAATCAACTAACCTTGAGGCTATCAAATTATAACATACGCCATAGAACATCCTTACTAGTAGCAAAAAAAATTTTCTTTGCCTTGGCAGTTTTTCTTGCCACAGCTTGCCATCACACCAAAAAAATAGCTAAAACAACTACTACTTCTAAAACACAAATTCCAACCACTCCATCACTAAAAGAAACACCTACAATTGTTGATGGAAAAGCGCAGGCACTATTAAAACATCTAAAAGACAATGAACTCCAGTTTACTGAATTAGCAATAAAGCTAAAAACGAAAGTAACCTCCCCAGAGCTCACCCAAAGCTTTACAACTAACATACGTTGGAAAAAAAACGAAAAAATTTGGCTGTCTATGTCTATTATTGGAATCGAAGGAGTGCGTGTATTAATTACCAAAGACAGCATCAAAATAATGGATAAAATAAATAGCAGATACGTATTAAAACCACTTTCTTACATTAGCCAAAAGGCATTGGTTGATTTAAGTTTTTCTGATATCCAAAATTTATTATTAGGTCAGCTTATATTTACAGATTCTTCAAAAGCTATATTCACTGAAAATACAAACAACATTACTATCAGTGCTAATGGCACTCGATTCCTGACAAATATTTTATTCGACAGAGCAACAAGAAACCTAAATTATCTCTATGTCAATGATAAAACCTATTCTCAAACTATAGATGTACAATACTCCGACTATCAGATACAACTCGGCAAGCCGTTTCCAATGGAACGAACCTTAAACATGAAAAAGGGTATGGATTTTTTTGAAATGATTGCAAAAGTTCAAAACTTGGAAGTAAAACAAAACTTAGAATACCCATTTACAATTAATCCTTCTTATAAAATTGAATAAATTATCTTACATACAAAATTATCTTACATCTTTTTTTACATTAAAAAAGTGGATACTTCAATTTACTTGTAGTATTTTTTTACTCTTAATATTGTTTCCAGCGGCAGCACAAGACAAAAAGACTGCATTGCAAGAAAAGAAGAGAAAACTGTTAGAAGAAATTGAATTTACTCAAAAAACATTAACTAAAACCAAAGCCTCCAAAGAGGCCACTCTGGCAGATTTACAAGCACTCTCCAAGCAAATTGAATTAAGACAAAAATTGATTAAAGAAGTAGAAGGTGAAATTGGAGATTACACCCAAAAAATAAATACAAACGTAGATTCATTAAAACGAAAAGAAGCCCAATTATCACAATTAAAAAAAGAATATGCAGATGCCGTTGTCAGAACATATAAATCCCAGCGGTTTGCCGACAAACTACTATTTGTAGTAAATGCCAACTCTTTTTCTGAAGCATTAAGGCGGGTAAACTACTTACGTAAATACGCTAATTTCCGTCAACAACAAGCCACCCAAATTATTGAAAAAAAATCAGATATCAGTGGTCAAATTGCTACTATTGATGCCAAGAAAAAAACAAAAGAACAGCTTCTTCAAGGACAAGTAAAAGAAAAAACACAACTCAATAAAACAGTAACACAGAAAAATTCAGTAGTACAATCTTTAAAACAAAAAGAAGTACAATTACAAGGAAATATTACTAAAAAGCAAGCTGAAGCTGCAAAATTAGATGCACAAATTGAAGCCATTATTAAAAAAGAAATAGAAGCCGCACGCTTGGCAGAAGAAAAACGTAGAAAAGAAGAAACTGCAAAATTAGCTGCAGCCGAAGCTGCAAAGAAAAAAGCAGCCGAAGAAGCTATCAAAAAAGCTAAAGAAGCGGGAAAAGAGCCTACAAAAGAAGATATTGCCACCATAAATAAAAAAACCGAAACACCTGTAAACATTGGCAATACGCCGGAATACGACCAGCTTTCCTCCAACTTTTATAGCAACAAAGGCAAGCTGCCTTGGCCTGTAGAAAAGGGATTTATTAGTAAAGGATTTGGAACCTATACTGTACCCGGCACTACCATAAAGATGGATAACAACGGAATCGATATTCGCAGTGATATAAATAGCAATGTGCGTAGTGTTTTTGAAGGAAAAGTAGTGGGTATTCTTAATAATCCAACGTTTAAAAATGCCGTAATCATTAGTCACGGCGAATATTTTACTGTTTATTCCAAACTCTCTTCCGTAAATGTTTCAAAAGGACAAAAAGTATCTACCAAGCAAGTTATCGGCTCTGCATTTACTGATGAAGAGTCCATTACAGAAGTACACATGGAAGTTTGGAAAGGGGCGTCAAAGCTAAATCCTGCAGACTGGATTTTTAGAAAATAATGCTGATTTTCAGCAATCGAACATGAAAAAAACTACTTCAAATATTACTTCCAATTTTTCTGTAAATAACAAGTATTACGCTCCCGTTTTTTTTATGATGCTAACAACTTTTCTTGTTTTTTTTTCTGGCTGTCAGGAAAATGATATCGCAAAAGTAAAATCCATGTTTAATGAAAAAGATGTAGATGTAGAAGTGGCAGACAGCGTAAAATTTATTTATAAAGAAGGTGCTTATATAAGGGCAATTGTAACCGGGAAAACAGTAAAGCGATATACCAATACACAAAACAAATTAGTATTTCCCGATGGTTTATTGGTAAAATTTTACGAGCAACTAAATATGATATCTGTATTGAAAGCCAACTATGCAGAAAACGATGATGCACAGCAAACCATCAATATTTCGGGTAATGTATATATGGAAAACGCTCGTAATGAAATAATAGAAACGACGCAGCTAACATGGAACATCCGAACCAAAAAAATATATACCGACAAGTCCATTAAAATCCGAACGCCCGATAATATTATCTATGGTGTAGGCTTTGATTCAGATGAAGATTTCTCTAATTACACTATTAGAAAAGTAAATGGAATAGTAGCCGTCGATGATAGCAAAGGCTTCAAATAAAAAGATATCTTTTTATTTGAAGCCTTATTATTTCCTAAATAGTAGGTTGGAAATAAAATTATATCAACTCAAAACTTCTTTTCACAAAGTTTGTCAACGCCTCGCCTTTCAGCATATTTTGTGAAAGCAACGCCAGGTCATATAATTGCTTGATATGTTTCGCTTGTTGGATATTATCTTCTTCTAAAATTTTAGTATTAATCGGGTGATTGGTGTTAATCACCAAGTTCAGTTTTTCTTCCATATTTCCGAACATAAATGGAGAGCCTCCGCCCATTTTTTGCATTTCAGCCATGCGGCGCATAAACTCATTTCGGGTAATGACAATAGGTGCATCCGTAGGCGATAAAGCTTTGAGTTCTATATCCGCTTTATTTTTTTCTATCGTAGTTTCAAAAAGTACTTTTAGTTGTTCTTCTTGTTCCTTCGATAAAACGGAAGCCGCACTTTCTTCTTTAGGAATTAAATTAGAAATGATGTCTGCATCCACACGCTTAAATTGCGTTTTCTCATTTTTCATTTCTATTTGTTGTATAAAATGATTGTCAATCATAGTATCCAATTTTACCACCACATATCCACGCTCTTTTGCTTGCTCAATATATCCATGTTGCTCTTCTTCATCAGAGGTATAAAGCACAATTAAATTACCGTCTTTATCAGTTTGGGTTGGGCTAATTTTTTCTTTTAATTCCGCAAATGTATAAAATGTATTTTCTGTAGTAGGGAATAATGCAAAGGCATTGCTTCTTTCATAAAATTTTTCATCGCTAATCATTCCATATTTCACAAACAATCCTATATCGCTCCATTTATCTTCAAATTGCTTTCTGTCGTTATTAAAAATCTCTTGCAATTTATCGGATACTTTTTTGGAAATATGCTGATTGATTTTTTTCACATTTCCATCGCTTTGCAAGTACGAACGAGAAACATTCAGCGGAATATCTGGCGAATCGATAACGCCATGCAGTAAGGTTAAATATTCTGGTACAATTTCTCCTACATTATCCGTTACAAAAACCTGGTTGCTGTACAATTGTATTTTATCTTTTTGTACTTCAAAGTTCTTTTTCAATTTCGGAAAATAAAGTATTCCGGTTAGGTTAAACGGATAATCTACATTCAAATGAATCCAAAACAAAGGTTCATCAAAATTCATCGGATATAACTCGCGATAAAAACCTTTATAATCCTCATCGGTTAAAGAGGATGGGGTTTTGGTCCATGCCGGCTGAGTATTATTAATAATTTCAGGTACTAACGGTTTCTCTTCTTTTTTGTCTTCTTCACTTTGCCATTTAAAACCAAACTGAATAGGCACTGGCAAAAATTTGCAGTATTTATTCAACAATGATTTTATTCTCTGTTCTTCCAAAAATTCTTTAGAATCTTCGGCAATGTGTAAAATTATTTCGGTGCCACGTTGTTCTTTTTCTATTTCTTCTAAAGTAAATTCGGTAGAGCCATCGCACACCCATTTTACGGCTGGTTCGTCTTTATATGATTTGGTAAGAATTTCTACTTTTTCCGCCACCATAAATGCCGAATAAAATCCTAAGCCGAAATGTCCGATGATGGCATTGGAATCGGTATTTTTTAATTTCTCTACAAATTCACCCGCCGAAGAAAAAGCAATCTGGTTAATATATTTTTTCACTTCGTCGGCAGACATTCCCAAGCCTTTATCTTTTATGGTTAGCGTGTTGTTCTCTTTGCTCACTGATACTTCTATCGTTAAATCGCCGAGTTCACCTTTGGCTTCGCCTAATTGGGCAAGCCCTTTCAGTTTTTTAGTAGCATCTACGGCATTTGAAACTAATTCACGTAAAAATATTTCGTGGTCGGAGTATAAGAATTTTTTGATAATTGGAAAGATGTTCTCGGTTTGTACATTTATTTTTCCGGTTTCCATAAGAAAGAAAAGTTTAGATTTTTAATTAACTATTTAGCCGAAATAATCAAAATTTATTCCACTTCCATTTTGCTGACAAGTTGACATTTTTATATGGATTTATTTTTTCCATTTTAATCGGAGGCTGTTACCCACTACGCTTACGCTACTCATTGCCATAGCGGCGCCAGCAATCATCGGACTTAGTAAAAACCCATTGATAGGAAATAGAATACCAGCGGCAATAGGTATTCCGATGAGGTTATAGATAAATGCCCAAAATAAATTTTGTTTGATGGTGGCAACAGTTTGTTTTGACAGTCGGATGGCTTGCGAAATTTTTAATAAATCGGAAGAAATAATCGTCATTTTGGCAACATCCATTGCAATATCAGAACCTTTGCCCATCGCAATACTTACGTCTGCGGTAGCCAATGCGGTGCTATCGTTTATACCGTCGCCTACCATAGCCACTGTTTTTCCTTGTTGTTGTAAATCTTTAACAAAGTCTGCTTTTTGCTGGGGCAGCATTTCTGCTTTATAATGTTGGATGCCGGTTTGTTGGGCGATAGCCGCTGCCGTAGAAATAGTATCGCCGGTAAGCATATACACTTCTATATTTTCTGCTTGTAACTGACGGATTGCTTTAGCGGAAGTATCTTTAATTTTGTCGGCAATTGCGATTACCGCAAGTGCTTGTTTGGCATTAGCAAACCAGATTACTGTTTTCGCTTGTGTGCTCCACCGCTCGGCAAATTGCAGCAACACCGCATCTATACTACATTGGTTTTCTGAGAGCAATTTTTTATTTCCTACCCAATAAATTTCATTGTTAAAAATAGCTTTAATTCCTTTTCCTGTAATGCTTTCAAAAGAAGATAAAGTAACTGATTTTTCATTCTTAAAATAATTAACCACAGCTTCTGCTAATGGATGTTCGGATTGTTTTTCAATGCTAAATAATACTTCTTTTGTGGTATTATCATTGTTCATCCATTGTATTTCGGTTACTTGTGGTTTGCCTTCTGTAATAGTGCCAGTTTTGTCTAAAATTATTGCATTTATTTTTTTTGCCAACTCTAGGCTTTCTGCATCTTTTATTAAAATTCCATTTTCTGCACCTTTTCCTACGCCTACCATTATAGCCGTGGGTGTGGCTAACCCTAATGCACAAGGACATGCAATTACCAATACCGAAACAGCAGCTAAGAGTCCGTGAACTAATGCATTTTCGCCGCCCAAAATTATCCATAGTAAAAATGTAAGTATTGCTATGCCTATTACTGTAGGCACAAAAATACCAGCAATTTTATCTACTAATTTTTGTACTGGTGCTTTGCTGCCTTGCGCATCTTGCACCATTTTGATGATGTGTGCAAGCATCGTGTCTTTGCCTACACTTGTTGCAGTAAACTGAAAACTTCCCTTTTGATTGATAGTACCTGCAAATACTTTTTCTGCTGCTACTTTCAAAACCGGAATAGGTTCTCCCGTAAGCATACTTTCATCTACATAAGAACTTCCGCTGTTTACAATTCCATCTACAGCTATGCGTTCTCCCGGTTTTACGATTAATAAATTTCCGATTTTTACATTTTCTATTGTAGTTTGCAGCTCGCTACCGTCCGCTTGTACTACTGTTACAGTTTTGGGTTGCAATCCCATTAGTTTTTTTATGGCGGAAGAGGTGTTTCCTTTTGCTTTTTCTTCCAATAGTTTTCCTAATAAAATAAAGGCTATAACAACTGCGGCTGCTTCAAAATATACGTGCGGTTCTAATCCTCTTTTTATCCAAAATTCAGGGAAAAATAAATTGAATAAACTAAAGATATAAGCAATTCCAGTGCTTAATGCTACCAGTGTATCCATATTGGCGGTGCGGTGTTGTGCTTGCTTCCAAGCATTGATAAAAAAATCTTTTCCTAGCCATAAAACAACTGGCGTAGAGAGTAGCCACATCACTTGGTTTGCATATTTTATGTGCATAAAAAACATACCGATAAGCATCACAGGGAAGGCAAGCAAAACCGCCCAAATTGTTTTTGTTTTTAGCGATTTAAAATTTTTATCGTGTAATGCATCTACTATTTCTTGTTGCTGCGTTTCGTCTTCAAGAAGCAAATCATAACCTACGGATTGAACTGCCTGTTGGATAGTGGAAGGGTTAGTAATTGTCGGCTGGTATTCTACAGTGAGCATTGCATTAGCATAATTTACAGAGGCAGAAACTACGCCTTTGGTAGATTTTACTATACTTTCGGCACTAACGGCACAAGAAGCGCATGACATATTTAGAACGGGGAAAGATTTTTTTATGAGAGTAGGCATACTGTGATTTAATACACAAAGTTACAAGTGTATTGTAGTTATATCATTACAGTATTTTAGATTTGATTTATAAGATTTACACTTCATCCAATGGTTTTCGCTGGATTGTTTTTAATTGTTTAAAATAACTGGGTGTAAGTCCGGTTACTTTTTTAAATTGATTGCTCAGGTATGCAACGCTAGAGTAATTTAGCCTATCTGCAATTTCACTTAGCGAGAGTTCGTCGTAAATTATAAGTTCTTTTACTTTTTCTATTTTTTGTGCTATAAAATATTTTTCAATAGTAATGCCTTCTATTTCGGAAAATAAATTGGAAAGAGAGTTGTATTCATGATTTAATTCCTTGCTTAATATTTCCGATAAGTTGTATTTAGTTTCATTGTTTTGATAATGGACAATGTCGATAATTTTATTTTTTATCTGTTCAATTATTCTACTTTTTTTATCGTCAATCAATTCAAATCCAAGGGGTACTAATGCGTTTTCTATTTTATTTTTTTCTTTTTCGGAGATTTCTTTTTCAAGTATTACTTCTCCTAGAGTTATGCTTTTGATATTGAATTTTAGTTTGTCTAATTCTTGTTGCACCGCAGTAATACAACGATTGCACACCATATTTTTTATGTATAATTTATTCATTTGCACTTCATTTCCTTTAGGTATTTATCCGCCACAACCAATTAATCTATTTGGATTTTTCTTTACCAACTCTTCTAACTCGGGCATTAAACTTTCCGTTGCCATATTATAATCTATCGGTATTGTTGGTTGTATTTCCGTCGTTTTGGAATTACTTACAATATGCTTTTTTTTAGAGTTCTTTTTTAGTGTCTTTTGTTGTTCAGGTTTTTCCATACTTAAATTTAATCTTTTATCTTTATACTAATCCATAACGTTTATCTGTTGATAGAGTTTATATTTGTAGGGTTATTTTTATTCCAACAAGTATAATAAAACAAGTTGTAACTACTATGAATAAATTTATCCAGCGCTATACCGGTTTTTTTCGCAACTTACGTTGGGTGCATTTCTTATACAATGTATTTCACAAAAGAGGATTAAACCACAACTTACATTTATATCCGTATTACCAATTAAAAAAGTCTATTTTCAGCAGCATTTCTCATAAAGATTTTGAGGGTAAGCAAGCGAAATTACCTTGGTTGGATATTATAAATTCAGGGAAAGACATTGAAAACCATCCTGTGTTTTGTCATTTCCCTGAAGCAATAGAAACACAATTGCTGAAGTGGTATAAAAATGGCTATCTGATATGGGAACAATTTTTAGACGAGGAGGCCGTGGATACCATCAATCAAGAAATTGATGAATTATTACATAAAGACGAAGTGGGGTTTAATTATACGCAACGGAAAATTTTCAATGCTTATCGGCAATCTTTTACTATTCGGAAAGTGATAAAGGATAAACGATTATTGGAATTACTTTCTTTTATTTTAGACAAAAAAGTGTTGCCATTTCAAACTATTAATTTTTTAAAAAGTAGTGAGCAGCAGGCACATTCTGATTGGATACACATGAGCACTTTTCCAAAAGGCTATTTAATTGCGGCGTGGTTTGCCTTAGAAGATATCACCCTTGAGCAAGGGCCGGTTTCGTATTTTCCGGGTTCTCATTTGCTGCCGTATCTCAACAATAGTGATTATGAAAACTCCGCCAATGCGATGAAAGTGGATGGCGAAGCCAATAAAAAGTACGAAAAAAAAATAACTTCTTTAGTAGAAGAACATCCTTTGCAGAAACAAATTTTTACGGCAAAAAAAGGCGATATGCTGGTGTGGCACGGCAATTTGATACATGGCGGCGAACCGATGCTACACAAAAACCTTACCCGAAAAAGCATGGTAGTACATTATTTTGCGGAAGGGGTAATCTGTTATCACGAAATTAGCGAGCGACCAGCAATTTTCGATACTGAATTGGTGGGAGAAGTACACGAAGAATTTTATAAAGGACAGAGCGATATTTTTAATTTTGACCTTGGAATTTAATGCAAGTCGTAGTGTTTTAGTGTCTCAAAAATAGAATTTTACCATAATTCGCTTTCATCCACATCAGCAGGTTTTTCCATGTGGAAGAGTTTGCGCGTTTCTATTTTCTTTTGTTGACGTTCAATAATTAAATCTGCAATTACTTCTGCGGCATTTTCGCCTTTGTGTTCTTGCATCAATTTGCGCACTTTATCTTCATGCACATCGATGCGGTAAAGCATATACAGCAAGTGTTCAAAGTCATTGTTTATCCAATCGTTGATACGTAGAATAATGTGTTTTCTAAACTCCTCGAATGAACTAAACGACACATTGCTTTCTTCTAATAATTGCAACGTGTACTCTTGTATTTTACTTGCATTTTCCATCATACTTCGAAGGTGTATCTAAAGAATATTTTTACACAAAAATCAAACTATATATTCTTTTTCCTTTGATACTACAAAACAACTTTTTCTATTCCCATTCCAAACAATGCAAAATCGAACCGAACCGGATCATTTGCATCTATCCGCTTTAAGTTAGCAGTTAATTCGGTAACTGTCAACCAATCCCGCTGTTTTCTTTGTATTAAATTTAGTTGTCTTGCATAATTTTCTACATGCACATCTAGTGGGCATTGCAGAGTGGACATGGATATATTTTTCCAAATACCAAAATCTACATTATTGTTATCCTTACGGACCATCCACCTCAGGTACATATTTAAGCGTTTGCAGGTAGAGTTCCGCGCTGGAGTCGCCACATGTTTTTTAGTTCTATCGGGAAATGCTTCTGTTGAAACAAAAGTATTATGAAATTGAATCAGCCGCTGTGTAGCATCATCTTCCACAAAAAGATTTTCTAAGGAAGTATGTTTAGAAAAATGTTGTTTTAAAAAATGAATGAAATACAATACATCTGTAGCATTAAACGTGCGATGCACAAAAGAGGCAAACGGAATTAAATCTTTTGGTGTATGGTGTACAATAAAATCATGTGGTTGGTTGTCCATCAACTGCATCAATTTATTACAGCTATTAATTATCGCTTTACGATTTCCCCAAGCTAAAGTGGCTGCAAACAATCCGGCAATTTCGATATCTTGTTTTTTAGAAAAACGATGTGGGATAGAAATAGGGTCATTTTCAATAAACGAAACCGCATTGTATTTATCGTGATAAAAATTAAGTACATCTATGGTCTGTGCTGAAATCATGTATTGCTATTATCATTAAACGGAGAGTGCTCTTCTGATTGACGAATGATATATGGAATTTTTCGGACGGTAAACCATAATCCAATAATGGCTAACACGGAAAGCATTGGTACAATTTTTTGTAATAATAAAAAATCGTAAGCCCCATGCAATAATATAGGGTAAATTAATCCTCTTCGCAATAATTCGGGCTGGTGTGTTACATCAAATTTCGATAATCCTACATAATATCCCATTACTACGGCAAACATTGCATGTGCCGGAATTGATGTAACCATCCGTGCAAGTGCAACGGTCATTCCACCCTCATATACGTAAAGTAAATTTTCAAATGTTGCAAATCCCATTCCTATCATTATGGCATATACTACGCCATCCATTGGTTCATTAAATTGTTTTCGTTGGTATAGTATATATCTGAGAAAAAAGAATTTTGCAAATTCTTCGCTTACGCCGATAACTAAAAAAGAATACAAAAGTGTGTTTATAAAATTTCCATTATCGGTAAATAATGTTGCGCCAAGAGCGCTTCCTATTACAGCCGGAAATATACTGAATACACCAAATAAAAAAGCTAAAACCATCAACCCTAAAGGTTCTTTTTCAAATCTATCTTTATGAATAATATAACCACATACGGCCAATGCCGGTGCTATAGATAATAAGATAAGCGTTAAAGACATAGGCTTATTGGTTATTGAATGCTCGGAGCAATTATTATGCGGTTCTTTATTTGATTTTGTTACTATTTTATCCGATAGCTTTTTTCAAATCTTCTATCAAATCCTCTACATCTTCAATGCCGATGCTTAGTCGGATTAAAGAATCGACAACGCCTGTTTTTTTGCGTTCTTCCAAAGGTATGCTGCCGTGTGTCATGCTTGCTGGGTGTCCGATTAAAGATTCTACCCCACCCAACGATTCCGCCAGTGCAAACAAATGGGTAGCTGACAATACTTTATGTGCGGCAGCCAAACTATCTTCTTTCAAAGAAAATGATATCATAGCGCCAAATAATTTCATTTGTTTTTTGGCAATTTCATGTCCTTTATGTTCTGTAAATCCAGGATAATTTACCGTTGCCACTTTTGGATGTGATTTTAAAAATGCGGCAATTTTTTCGGCATTTTCGCAAGCACGCTGTACGCGAATATGTAATGTTTTTATTCCACGTAAAATCAAGAAACAATCTTGAGGGCCGGGAACAGCACCACAAGCATTTTGTAAGAAATATAAACTGTCGGCTAGGGTTTTATCTTTTACAATCACAGCCCCGTGAATAACGTCACTGTGTCCGCCCAGATATTTTGTAGCAGAATGTATAACGATATCGGCACCCAAATCTAACGGCGTTTGTAAATAAGGGGATGCAAAAGTATTATCTACACAGACTAAGATGTTGTGTTTTTTTGCCATTGTGCAAACTGCTGCAATGTCCACAATATTCAACATCGGATTAGTGGGGGTTTCTATCCAAATGAGTTTTGTTGCCGGTGTAATTGCTTGCTCGATGTTTGCAATATCCGTCATATCTACAAAAGAAAAATCTAAGCCAAAGCGTCCGAAAACTTTGGTAAATATGCGGTAAGTACCCCCATATAAATCATTGCTAGAAATAATATGGTCGCCAGAGTTGAATAATTTGGCAATGGCATCTGTGGCGGCTAATCCGCTGGCGAAGCTAATGCCATAGTTTCCATTTTCTAATGCTGCTAATTGGTTTTGCAATACATGGCGTGTTGGGTTTTGTGTGCGGGCATATTCGTAGCCTTTATGTACACCTGGCGCGTCTTGCACATACGTAGAAGTTTGGAAAATGGGTGTCATTATTGCACCTGATGTAGCATCTGGTTCTATACCTGCGTGTATTGCTTTTGTTGCAAATTTCATATTTTCGTGTTTAAAGTTGTTTTATTTTTTTATCAAAGGAATATTCAAATTTACCAAAAAAATGGTGTCAAAAAAGAAAGAAAAAGACAATTAAATATAAAGCGCATCCTTTGGGAGATGCGCTTTATTGATTTTTAAAAGTAAGGCTGTTTTATAATTTACGTTTTACTTCTACTTCTTCATACGCTTCTACAACATCCCCGGCTTGAATGTCGTTGTAGTTTTTAATTTTCAAACCACACTCATACCCTTTGGTTACGTCTTTCACATCATCTTTAAACCGTTTTAAAGATTCTAAATCTCCGGAGTGTACTACGATTCCATCTCTAATAATTCTAATTTTATTGGAGCGTGCAATTTTTCCGTCTGTTACATAACATCCGGCAATAGCGCCAACTTTACTTACTTTAAATACTTCTCGAATTTCTACTTCCCCTACAATTTTTTCTTCTACTTTCGGCTCTAACATACCTTCCATTGCCGATTTAATTTCTTCAATGGCATCATAGATAATGTTGTAGTATTTTATTTGTATGTCTTCTTTTTCAGCCAAACCTTTTGCATTCATAGATGGGCGTACTTGGAAAGCGCAAATGATAGCATCTGAAGCGGAAGCTAGCAACACATCGGACTCGCTGATGGCGCCTACGCCTTTATGAATTACATTGATTTGAATTTCTTCGGTAGATAATTTCAATAAAGAGTCACTTAACGCTTCTACTGAACCGTCCACATCGCCTTTGATAATTAAGTTTAACTCTTTGAAGTTTCCAAGTGCCAAACGACGTCCGATTTCATCTAAAGTAATGTGTTTTTTAGCACGCATACCTTGTTCGCGAATAATATTTGCACGTCTGTTGGCGATGTCTTTTCCTTCGTTTTCATCTTCGTACACTTTTATTTTATCGCCGGCAGTGGGTGCGCCAACTAATCCGAGTACCTGTACTGGAGATGAAGGGCCTGCTTTTTCAATTCGCACCCCTCGTTCGTTGGTCATAGCTTTTACTTTTCCGAAGTACTGCCCAGCTACAACAAAGTCGCCAATATACAAAGTACCTTCTTGTACCATTATAGTAGAAACATACCCGCGTCCTTTATCTAATTGAGCTTCTATAACAGAACCAATAGCAGGTTTATTCGGGTTGGCTTTTAAATCTAACATTTCTGATTCTAAAACTATTTTATCTAATAGTTTATCGATGTTTAAACCTTTTTTTGCCGATATTTCTTGACACTGATATTTACCGCCCCATTCTTCTACCAATATATTCATTTGGGATAATTGGTTTCTGATGTTATCAGGGTTTGCACCTTCTTTATCTATTTTATTAATAGCAAAAATCATAGGCACTTCTGCTGCTTGTGCATGTGAAATAGCTTCTCGAGTTTGAGGCATTATGGCATCATCCGCAGCAATTACGATTACGGCAATATCTGTTAATTTAGCACCTCTAGCACGCATAGCGGTAAAGGCTTCGTGACCGGGTGTATCCAAGAAAGTGATATGTTCACCGTTAGCTGTTTCTACTTCGTAAGCGCCTATATGTTGGGTGATTCCGCCCATCTCTCCGGCTACAACATTTGCACTTCGAATATAATCGAGTAAGGAAGTTTTACCATGATCCACGTGTCCCATAATAGTTACGATAGGTGGGCGTTTTACTAAATCTTCTGGAGTATCTTCTTCCTCTTCGACTTCGTCTTCTTCATCGGCGAGATTTATAAATTGTACTTCATATCCAAATTCTCCGGCTACTAATTCTATTACTTCTGCATCTAAGCGTTGGTTTATGGAAACAAAAACCCCTAATTTCATACAAGAGCTGATTACTTGAGTTGGGGTAACGTCCATTAAGCCCGCAAGTTCACTTACTGTAATAAATTCTGTAAGTTGTAATACGTTATCTTGTCCATCTTCTCCTTCAGCTCGGGCAGCATGTTCGTCTCGTTTATTTTTACGATATTTCGAGCGATCAGATTTTGTTTTCGTTCCTTGCAATTTTGCCATTGTAGAACGAATTTTATCTTGTATGGCTTTTTCAGAAATTCCTTCTTTTGTGGTTTCTACAGGTTTAGGTCCACGTCGATCGTTTCTTCCGTGCCCACCACCATGACTATGTCCGCCTGAGCCAGCAGGTCGTGCAGGTCGTGCGTCTTTTTGAGAAGGTTCGAATTTTTTGATATCTACCTTGTTCGGGGTAATACGAGCGCGTTTTTGGTTGGTATCTCTGCCTTCTTTTTGTTTTTCACGTTCTTTGTCTCGTTTTGCTTTTTCTTCTTCTCTATAGATATCTTCAGGTCTTCTTTCTTGTTTTAGTTCTATTTTACCTAAAATTTTAGGTCCGGTAAGTGTTTCTACTTTGGCTCTGATAATTTCTTCTACTACAGCAGGGGTAGTAACTGTTTTTTTTACCGGTTCGGGTTCTTCTTTTTTTACCTCCTTGTTTTCTTCTATTATCACAACAGTAGGAGTTTCTACTACTGCTGGTATAGGACTTAGTTTTTCCGGTTCTGGTTTTTCAACTTTTACTTCTGGTTTTTCTTCTACCTTTTTCTTTTTAGGTTTGTCTAAATCTATTTTGCCTATTACTTTTGGTTTTTCTACTTCGTGTTTTACAGAAATCACTTCTTCTTCTACCTTTGGGGTTTCTTTTAGAGCTTCTTTTATAGTAAGTTCTTCTTCTTTGCGTTTTCCTATATTTATTTGTTCTGCGATATCTTTAACATCTTTATCGCTTCTAAATTCACGCAATAGAATACTGTACTGTTCTTCGGACAGTTTAGTGTTAGGCGATCCTGCAACATCTTTAAAGCCCTTGTTGTGTAGATGATCTACTAACGTAGATATACCCACATTAAGTTCTTTGGCTACGCTTGCTAATCTATGTGTTTTAACTTCTGACATATTATCTTTTTAGTCAATGGTCAATGGTCAATCATCAATGGTATAGGTTTGCTTATGACCAATGACTTATGGCTAATGACTATTCATGTTATTCAAACTCTGTTTTTAAAATACGAATGACATCATCAATCGTTTCTTCTTCTAAGTCGGTTCTGCGTACTAATTCATCTCTATCTAATTCCAATACTGACTTTGCTGTATCACAGCCAATACCTTTTAATATGTCAATAATCCAGCCGTCAATTTCGTCAGTAAATTCATCTAAATCCACATCGTCTTCTACTGCAGTATCTGTGTCTCTAAATACATCTATTTCGTAACCAGTAAGTTTGCTGGCTAATTTGATATTAAATCCTCCTTTACCAATAGCTAAAGATACTTGGTCTGGTTTTAAATAAACAGAGGCGCGTTTTTTTGCATCATCTAATGCGATACCTTCTATTTTTGCAGGGGTTAATGAGCGTTGCATCAATAAATTGATATTATTGGTAAAGTTGATGATATCAATATTTTCGTTTCTTAATTCGCGTACAATTCCGTGAATGCGGGAGCCTTTCATTCCAACACAAGCACCAACAGGGTCTATTCTGTCATCATAAGATTCTACGGCTACTTTAGCGCGTTCGCCCGGCTCGCGTACAATTTTTCGAATTACAATTAACCCGTCCATGATTTCCGGTACTTCTTGTTCTAATAATTTGGCTAAGAAAGAGCCATCGGTACGGGATAAAATAACTACAGGAGTGCTTCCTCGAAGTTCTACATTTTTTATTACCGCGCGAATGCTATCCCCTTTTTTATAAAAATCGGATTTAATTTGTTCGTTTTTTGGAAGTATTAATTCATTGCCTTCATCATCAAGCAATAGAATTTCTTTTTTCCATACTTGATATACTTCTGCTGAAATAATATCGCCAACGCGGTCTTTGTATTTTTTATAAACCTCGTCTTTTTCTAAGTCTAAAACACGAGATATCAAGGTTTGGCGAGCGGCTAAGATAGCACGGCGACCAAATGATTCTATAGTAATCGGTTCATATAATTCTTCCCCTACTTCCATATCTGGTTCGATGGTTTTTGCAGAGGAGATTTCTACTTCTGCTAATCTGTCTTCTACTTTTCCATCTTCTACAATCATACGGTGACGCCAAATTTCCAAGTCGCCTTTGTCCGTATTTACGATGATATCAAAGTTTTGGTCGGAACCGTATTTTTTTCTTAATAAAGTCTTAAAAACATCTTCCAACACGCGCATCATAGTTGGGCGGTCAATGTTCTTAAAGTCTTTAAATTCCGAGAACGATTCTACTAATTCTGCACTGTTCATGGCAATTATAGTTTAAAATTGAAATGTTTTTTTACTGATTTTATTTCGTCGAAAGCATACGTATGTTCTTCTACGTTTTCTTTCTTTTTTATAATAATTACTTCTTTTACTTTCACTTCTGTATTGGTGGTGCTTAGCAATTCTCCAGTTATTTTTAGTCCATTTTTAAGCACTACGTCCACTTGTTTTCCTATTTGTTTTTCAAATTGCTGTGCCACTTTTAATGGTTCATCAATTCCGGGCGAAGAAACATCTAATGATATATTATCGTGCATTAAATTGTTTTCTTCTAAAAAGTGATAAATATGTTTACTTAGATGCGCACATTCATCAATGGTAATATTAGATGGACTATCTGCAAAGATTTCAATTTTGCCATTGGAAAGCACTTTTACTTCTACTAAAAATAATGATGTATTTCCGAAGTATCTATTGGCTTCTTGTGCTATTGTTTCTTTTAATTGTATCAGTTTATCCATAAAAAGGTATTAAAAAAGAGGACTTTTAGTCCTCTTCACATCCTTAATTTCGCTGCAAATATACGTTATTATTCTTGATTTGCAAGCGGAATTGTATATTTTTTCTAATTAATCTCTCTAAAACAAGCTATCTACTTAAGAACATGCTTTTGTCTTTATATAATTGTCGGAAATACGGATCAAATAAATCTTTAATAAAGTAGATGGCTTCGCCTGTAGATTTCATTTCGGGTCCGAGTTCTTTGTTTACATTTGGAAATTTATCAAAAGAGAAAACTGGTTCTTTTATGGCGTATCCTGTTAATTTTTCTTCAAAAGTAAAGTCTTTTAATTTATGTGTTCCCAACATCACCTTTGTAGCAATATTTAGGTATGGAATTTTATATGCTTTGCAGATAAATGGAGTTGTTCTTGATGCTCGAGGGTTTGCTTCAATTACAAAAACTTTATCTCCTTTGATGGCGAATTGTATGTTTATCAAACCGCGGATGTCTAAAGCCCGGCACAGTTTGTCGGTATAGTGTTTCATAGTTTCAATGATAATAGCCCCTAAGCTGTATGGAGGTAAAACGCTATTACTATCGCCACTATGGATACCTGCTGGTTCAATATGTTCCATTACACCCATTATTTGTACGGTTTCTCCATCGTAGATTGCGTCAATTTCTGCTTCTTTAGCACGGTCTAAAAAATGGTCAATCAGGATTACATTGTCTGGAATATCTTTTAATAAATTAATCACCGATGTTTCGCACTCTTGGTCATTAATAACGATTCGCATGCGCTGACCGCCTAATACATAACTTGGGCGTACCAATACGGGGTAGCCTACTTTATTGGCTACCGCCAATGCTTCATCTGCATCAGTTGCTGTACCATAATCGGGATAAGGAATGCCAAGTTCTTTTAATAAATCGGAGAAGCGACCACGGTCTTCTGCAATATCCATATTATCAAAAGAAGTACCGATAATTTTTATGCCTTTCTCTTCTAGTTTTTTAGACAATTTTAATGCTGTTTGTCCACCTAGCTGAACAATTACACCTTCCGGTTTTTCATGCTCAATTAGCTCCCATAAATGTTCCCAAAAAACTGGCTCAAAATATAGTTTATCTGCAATATCAAAATCAGTGGATACTGTTTCGGGATTACAGTTTACCATTATTGCTTCGTATCCTACTTCTTTTATGGCAAGCAATCCATGTACGCAGCAATAGTCAAATTCTATTCCCTGACCAATTCTATTTGGGCCTGAGCCTAAAACGATTATTTTCTTTTTTTCTGAAACAATGCTTTCATTTTCTGTATCGAAGGAAGAGTAATAATAGGGCGTTTTTGCTTCAAATTCTGCAGCACAAGTATCCACCATTTTATATACTCGATTTATGCCTAATTCTTTACGTTTTGCATATACTTCGTCTTCAGAAATTCTACCCAATAAAAATGCTAATTGTGCATCTGAATAACCTTTTTTCTTTGATGACTCTAACAGTTCTTTAGGAATATTGACGATGGTATATTTTTGAACTTCTTTTTCTAATTTCACTAATTCTTGAATTTGCATCAAGAACCAATTATCTATACCAGTAAGTTTTTGAATAGTATGTAATGGAATGCCTAAAGACAATGCATCTTTTATTTTAAAGATTCTATCCCAGCTTGGATGTTGTAAACTATCTAAAATGTCTTCAGTTTTAGATAATCCTTTACCATCGGCACCTAATCCAATTTTGTTGTTTTCTAAGGATTGACAAGCTTTTTGGAGTGCTTCCATAAAATTTCTACCAATACCCATTACCTCTCCTACTGCTTTCATTTGTAACCCTAGTGTGGCATCACAGCCATGGAATTTATCAAAATTCCATCGTGGTATTTTTACAATCACATAGTCTAATGCCGGTTCAAAGCATGCAGAAGTTGTTTTGGTAATTTGATTATTAAGTTCATCTAAATTATAACCTATGGCTAATTTAGCGGCAATTTTTGCAATAGGATATCCTGTAGCTTTTGATGCTAATGCCGAAGAGCGAGATACCCGAGGATTTATTTCTATTACGATAATTTCTTCGGTATCAGGATTTACAGAAAACTGTACATTACATCCACCGGCAAAGCTACCCAAGCCACGCATTAGTTTTTGTGCTTGGTTTCTCATTTCTTGGAACACCGGATCGGGCAGGGTCATAGCAGGAGCAACAGTGATAGAGTCTCCAGTATGTACTCCCATTGGATCTAAGTTTTCAACGGTACAGATTATCACTACACTGTCGTTGATATCACGCAAGAGTTCTAATTCAAATTCTTTCCACCCTAAAACTGCTTTTTCTACTAAAACTTCATGCATAGGAGAGCATTTTAAGCCATACGCTAAAGCAGCTTCAAAATCTTCGGCTTTGTGTACAAAACCTCCACCAGTACCGCCCAAAGTATATGAAGGGCGAATCACTAATGGAAAGCCAATTTTTTGAGCGGCTTCTTTGCCTTCAAGCATAGAATTGGCAATATAAGATGGTGCGACACCTAAGCCCATGTCCACACAATATTTACGGAAAGCTTCTCTGTTTTCTGTGGTTTCGATAACATTTAAATCTACACCAATGATGCGAACATTATATTTTTCCCATAATCCTACTTCTGCAGCCTCTTTACAAAGGTTTAATGCTGTTTGTCCGCCCATAGTTGGCAAAACGGCATCAATTTGTCTTTCTTCTAAAATATCACGTATAGAATCTATTGTTAGTGGTTTCAGATAAACATGGTCAGCGGTTACCTCATCCGTCATGATTGTAGCCGGATTGGAGTTAATTAACGACACTTCGATTCCTTCTTCTCTGAGAGAACGAGCAGCTTGTGAGCCGGAGTAGTCAAATTCACATGCTTGTCCAATAATAATAGGTCCACTACCTATAATAAGTACGGATTTAATAGAAATATCCTTTGGCATTTTTGGGAAAGTTTTACAAAGATAAAAAAAAGTAGAACGAGATACAAATTGCTTGTGTGATTTTAAAGTAAAGACTTTGTATGAATATAATTAGGTTAATTTTGAGTTAGCCGAAGTGTTTGATTAATATGTAGATATGTATATTTTTTGTATTTTTATGGAGTGAAAAATTTATACAAACGCCTAATATTACTTCTTGCAGTTCTATTTATAGTGCCCATCTCCGGTAAAGCCAGCCACCTTACTGGTGGTGAAATTTCGTATGAATGCATGGGCGGAGGACAGTATCAAGTAACGCTTACCATTTTTCGAGATGATTATTATGCTAATCCGAATGCAGTTTTAGATAACCCAGCTGTATTGACCATTTTTAATAATGACAATAACACATACCTTAGAACGGAGAATATGTATATTGGTACAGATGTCATTTTACCCAATAATACCAATTCTTGTATTCAAAATCCGCCATCTGATGTAAGAATTGAAAAAGGAGTTTATACCAAACTTATTTCTTTACCAAATAATTCCAGAGGATATACTATCGTTTATCAAAGATGCTGTAGAAATAATTCGATTATCAATTTGCAAACTAATTTTGGACAACAAGAGCAAGGAAGTACGGTGGCCATTACCATCCCTGCCAATAACCTTTGTAATTCCTCTCCTGTTTTTAAAAACCAACCTCCACTTTTCTTATGTGCTAATTCTAAATTAGAATTTGACATGTCTGCAATTGATGCGAATGGCGACCAACTGCGGTACAGCCTATGTGCTCCTCTACAAGGATTAGATCCTAATAATCCAATAATCGGTTCTGGTGGTTTAAACAGAGCGGAATATCCCCCATATGATTCCGTAAACTATGTATATGGATATAATTCTCAATATCCGTTGGGTGCGGGTTCAAGTATATATATCAATCCGATATCAGGCGAATTAACAGCTATCCCGCATACATTGGGTAAATTTGTAGTGGGCGTATGTGTGCAAGAAATTAGAGGAGGCGTAATACTGAGTTCTAGTATTCGCGATTTTCAGGTAAATGTAGAACCCTGCAATATTCCTTCATCTGTTCCTATAGTTGTAACGGATAATTCGAACAACACCGCCATTAAAGTAAACGATACTACATATAGTAACTGCCAAGGCATTACCGTTCGCTTTGACAATGGCGTGAACCAGTCTGGAAATACTTATTATTGGGATTTTGGTGATCCAAAAAAAACTGATGATACCTCGATGCTTAAAAACCCGACGTATGTATATGCAGATACAGGCGTATATTTTGTTACATTAATCATTAACAGAGGGAAACCATGTACAGATACTAGTAGAATTAAAGTAATTTATTACCCAGGATTGAAAGCCAATTTTACTTATACTCCGGGCTGTCAAAATGATTTAATCCAATTTAAAGATTCTTCGGTATCAATTTATAATGATGTAAATAAATGGCAATGGGTTTTATCAGCAGGAGATACATCTTACCAAAAAGACCCAACAAAAATTTATTCTAATCCGGGTACATATAATGTACAACTTATGGCAAGTACGGTTAAAGGGTGTGTGGCAAAAGTTGCTAAACCTATCGCTGTTTATCCAAAACCATCTGCCAATTTTACTTCCAATTTTTTATGCTATAAACACAATGCTACTTTTTCAGATGCTTCTACACTAGCGCAGGGTTCAATAAGTAATTATTCGTGGAATTTTGGAGATGGTACGACCGATACAACCAAAAACACTACACATACTTATTCTATTTTTTCAGATTCTATTGCAGTAAAACATGTTGTGGTGTCTGCATTAGGCTGTAAAGACAGTATCATCAAAAAAATAAGAATGGATGATACGGTAAAAATCAGCTATTCAACTGCTCCTACAAATCTTTGTGAAAAATCTTTAGTTTCATTTTCCAATACTTCTACCGGCGGCAACCCAACTGCATTTCAGTGGATTATAAATAACGGAACTCCACTAAATGGAAATGTAGCCACAGCAAGTTTTCCAAGTGGAGGTCTATTTCCTGTAAAACTTATTTCTACCAATCGGTGTGGAAATGATACCTTGAGCAATACTATTAAAATAAACTCAAATCCTACCGTTAACTTAGGAAGCGATGTAACGGTTTGTAATAAATCTACAAAAATATTAAATGCATCCGGCACTTTTGATTCTCTACGTTGGAATACGAATGAAACAACTGCTTCCATTGCTTTAGATGGTAACAAATCACCCATTGTAGTGGCTGTGTACAAAAATGGCTGTGTTGGGAAAGATAC
>CAZXRF010000016.1:0-58243 GCA_964642875.1 uncultured Chitinophagales bacterium
GATACGTTTGCAAATAGAATTAGCAGCTGGAACAAAACTGGAACAAAAGGAATACCTGCCACAAGGCTGTGCAATAGAATGCAGGATAAATGCTGAAAATCCATTTGATAATTTTAAACCATCTCCAGGAAAGATTGTAAACTACCAACCTAGTGGTGGCTATGGTGTACGTATTGATTCGCACGTATATAATGGCTATAGCATTCCTCCTTTTTACGATTCTATGATTGCCAAATTAATTGTAAGAGGCAACTCCCGAATAGATGCTATTGACAGAATGAAACGAGCACTACATGAATTAAAAATTGAGGGCATAAAAACGACGATTCCATTCCATTTGCGATTAATGGATAATGAAGATTTCCGCAAAGGTAACTTCACCACTAAGTTTTTAGAAGATTTTGAAATGATAGAAGAAGAGGAATAGATGTTCGCAAAATACAGTTTTTTCGAGATAAGCTGATGGAAAATAAATAAATATTTCTTGTTGATGACTATAATAAATCACATTGAAAATAACTCAAATTGGAATTTCATTATAGTATTTTAGTTTCAACATTTGTAATGCCGTTAATATATTCAATTACTTAGCACATTGTCATTAATATGCTGTTTTCATTTCATCTTTTAGAAAAACATTTTTATTTTCTGCTGTTGGTCTATATTTGTTTTTTTTCTGGTGTAAGGCAGGTAAAAAATTAGGAATTTATCGTCAAATAAGTTTTACATATTTCCAAACGGATAACTTTCTCTATTTCAAGAATTTGGTTTTGCTTTATCTACTTTGCATTTGTTGCAATCATCTCTTTGTTTAAGCCTGAATGGTGAATTATAAGCATTTTTCCCGTGAGATTTATTATGACCTCGCTAGCATATTACATACATTTTTAACAAACAGTTATTAATGAGAAGTTTGCATTATGGAAAGATATGACAATAATTGTTCTTCTATTAATCTGGTTTATTAGAACAATTTGAAACAGATTAAAAGTGGAGCAACCTTGATTCGTTTATTGAAATTAATAATAATATCAAGCTTTGCTTACGTGAAAAAATTAGTATAAAATCCGAGTTTTAATTGTATTTTTTACTTTTTTCAAATCTTCAATTAATTCAAGATCGGCATTTGCGTCTACATCTAAAACTACGTATCCAATACTCTCGTTGGTTTTTAGATATTGTCCTAAAATATTTACTTGATGTTTGGAAAGTGCAGAGTTGATTTCGCTAAGAACACCGGGTACATTTTGATGGATATGCAACACCCGTCTGGTATTTTGCTGTACAGATAAGCTAATTTCCGGTACGGTTTTAGATCCTAAAGTACTACCATTGTCTAAGTATCCGGTTAGTTTTACGGCTACTTCAGTGCCAATGTTTTCTTGTGCTTCTTGTGTAGAACCTCCAATGTGTGGTGTGAGAATTACGTTGTCTAAGCCGACCAACGATGAAGCAAATCCCGGACCATTTTGCTTAGGTTCTACGGGAAATACATCTACTGCAGCTCCTACAACTTTGCCATTTTTAATCGCAGCCGTTAGTGCCTCTACATCTACAACATTTCCACGAGATAGATTTTGGAATATTACGCCCTGTTTCATCAATGCAAATTCTTTTTCTCCTATTCTATTTTTTGTTTGTGGCGTAGCTGGAACATGTAGTGTCACGATGTCTGCTTTTTGCAAAAGTTCTTCCATCGTATCCACCGCAACGGCATTTCCTAAAGGAAGTTTAGGCTCTATGTCAAAATAAATTACTTTTAAACCCATACTTTCTGCTAATACAGATACTTGCGTACCTATATGTCCATACCCGATGATACCGATAGTTTTTCCACGCAATTCATAGCTATTTTTTGCTGTTTTTTGCCAGTTACCTTCATGCATGTATTTACTTTTTTCAGGAATACCTCGCAGTAACATTATTGAGTTTCCAATAATCAACTCAGCAACAGAACGTGTATTGGAATATGGAGAATTAAAAACAGGAATACCCAATTCAGTTGCTTTTCCTAAATCTACCTGATTAGTACCGATACAGAAACACCCAATTGTCATTAACTTTTTAGCTTTTTCTAATACAGGAGCAGTTAAATTGGTTTTGGAACGAATACCGATAATATGATAGTTTTCGATGCAATCTAACAACTCTTGTTCCGTCATTGCTTCTTTATAACTGTCAATAGTTGTATATCCTTTTTTATTAAATTCATTTAGTGCAGATTGATGTAATCCTTCTAATAATAAAATTTTGATTTTTTCTTTGGGAAATGAAACTTCTTTTGCCATAATAATCAAAAATAATAATTCTCTTAACCAATAAGAATGGTATGCGTTTTAACAATACTTATTTAAGATTTTAATAAAATGCTGTTATTTTCTCTGGATATTCTATTGTTCATCAGCCGAAGGGCCATATATAGCGGGTAGCGAAATATTTAACAATCGTAAATATACGGTAAGTTGCCCTCTGTGATGGTAGAGGTGGTTAAATGCTAAAGAGCGAATTACAGCTATTTTCGGCATAGAAAAAATTACATGCTCTCCTTGTCGCATCGTCCAATTTTTAATTTTCAATTCTTCGGCATTGGTCATTGAAATAGATTTTAATGCTGCGGCAACTGCATTATCATGTAATGCTACTAATTCCTCTATAGTATCTGCTTTAGGAGAGTGATAAGGAGTAGTAGCGAAGTTAAGTTCATCTTGTTCGATAACCAATGGTACCCAATTGGGAATATCGGCAACATGCGTAGCTAAGCGCAGCAAAGTCATTGATTTTTCGTGAGGTGTCCAATTTCCTTTTTCCAAGGGTATTCTAGTTAATAGATTTCGGGTGTTAGCACTTTCATGGGTAAATTCGTTAGTTAAACTTTTTACAATGTCAAAACTCATAAGATATTTTTTAGGTGTTAAAGTAAAGATTTTTTTCAACGATATGGTAATAATTCCACAATAACATTCTTTTGCAATTCTTCTATTTTTATGGTCACGTATTTGATAGCATGTCAGTGAATGAACAATTGGTAAAAAAACAGCCCATGAAAAGAGTAATGTTAACCCTTCCCTTGTTACTATGTGCTTTTTGCTTCACCTATTGTCAACATAGCAATAAAAATAATAGAACATTGAATGGTTTTGTGCAACCGGAGGTAAATCCTGCATTATACCAAATTCATTCTCCAAAAATTAGTTTACAAGATTCTGATATTGTACGAAAAATACATGAATTGGATTGTTATTTTGAAGATAAAGTAAAAGCGGGCTTTAATGGTGCTGTATTGATTAATTATAAAGGAACTCCTATTTTTGAACGCTATTATGGATATAAGAATTATGTCACGAAAACACCATTAACAGTACATTCTACTTTTCAGATTGCTTCTACTTCAAAAACATTTACAGCAGGTGCTATTTTATTGTTGTTACAACAAAATATGCTTTCTTTAGAAGATACCGTACAAAAGTTCTTTCCCAATTTCCCATATAAGGGTATTTCCATTCGTATGTTGCTCAACCACCGCTCGGGCTTGCCGAATTATCTAAATTTTTCGGAACAATATTGGAAAAACACAAAGGCATTTATGACAAATGATGATGTATTACGGATGATGATAAAATATAAACCCAAAGCATTAAATGCACCAGATGTACACTTTAGATACAATAATACTAATTATGTTTTACTGGCATTGATTATCGAAAAAGTATCGGGACAGCAATTTTGTGATTTCTTGCATCAGAATATTTTTATTCCGTTAGGGATGACGGATACTTGGCTATATGATCCTTTTGGAGTTCGAGCCACAGCTACTAAGGGATATAAAGGTAGTCGTTGGCTTGAGGATGAAATTGTATCTACTGATGGTGTTTATGGGGATAAAGGAATTTATAGTACCGTTAGAGATTTATACAAATGGGACCAGGCGTTATCTTCCGGAAAATTCATTCGGCCTGAAATTACTGGCTTGGCTTATACACCTCAAAGTTTTGAAAAAGCCGGAAATAAGAATTATGGCTTGGGATGGCGCATGCAAGACCAAGCAGATGGCTCTAGGTTAATTTATCATAATGGCTGGTGGCATAGTTATAATTCTGTTTTTAATAGAAAAATCAGCGACAATACCACTGTAATCATTCTTAGTAATCATTATAATCAAGGGGTGTATAAAATTCAGCCTATTTGGGATATTTTATATGGCACGGGTACGATTAGCACTTCTGAAGATGAAAGTAATGAATCTGCTAAAGAGTTAAATTCTAATGAATTAAAAGAAATAAAGAGAAAATAAAAAGAATCCCGAGTAAAAGTACTCGGGATATTTTAAACCAACCAAATGAAAAATATTTATTAAACTTAGACTAAAAATTTAGTTAATAATTAAGTAACAATTTTCATGCCAAAGTGATAATTAGTGTGTTAAATATTTCTGTTTTCTAGAATTTTATCTTCTAATTCGCATTTTTTTTCTTTTTAAGAACATATAATAATGGAGGTTAAAAAAACGGAATATGATGATGGGTACTAATATCCACAATATGATAAGGAAATAGCTTTAATAAAGAAAAAACGATGGCTGAAGAAATTTTTATAGAAAAGCCTATAGCTTTAAAATAGGTTTCCTTTTTGGAATATCTAACTTATTGTCTTTATCGGTAAGGATAAATAATGCAATATAATAAAATGGCATCATAGGGATTTTATAACGCACTAACGCACCAAAATTATAACTGGTAAAGCCGACTGCAAAGGCAAATAACAAAGAAAATATAAGGCAAAACTGTGCTTCGGCATTGGTCATCACAAGTTTGAAAAAGCGAATAAAGCCCGTTTTGTATAATAATCGGATAGTGAAAAACAAGGAGACAATACCCTCAATTGCAGCTGGCAATAATATAGGTTTCTTGGCCTCCCAAAGGTAAGGACGAAATAAGGCAACATTTATTGCTCTTGGAATTACACGAATTAACCCTGACAAAGAAAATTCTATATCGCCTAAAGAATAAGCTGAGCCGCCTTGTAGTTGTGAAGAATAAAATAGCCAATTTTGTGTGTCTTTAGCTGTTCTTATTATACTTTCAAAAGAATATCGTTGCGATAAAGCTGCAATTTTATATAAAATAAAACCGCCACCCAGCACTGCAAAAATAAAAAATGCAGGCCCAATTAATGTTTTAAAAAGGCTATTACGAACAGATTCTTTGTATCGAAATATTATCCAAAAAACATAAGCCGGTAAGAAAGCTAAAAGGATATAAAATTTAATCCCTTTGAGCAGCCAAAAGCAAAAAATAATGACCAGCAATCTTCCTAAAACTTTTGTTTTTTTAAAGAACAACATATAAGCATGATAGGTAATTAAACCCAAAGCACCCAAACTTATAGGGTCTTTCATAATGCCTGTACCCCAAAAACATACAGACGGCAGGTAAAGGCACGCTAGTGCAAATTCTTTTTCTAAATGCGGATATAATTCTTGAAAGAGCGTAAAAATTTTCCAGCAGCCATAAAAGCAAAAAATAGTATAGGTAAATGAAATGAGAATATAGGTATTGAATAAAAGATAGCTGAGCAATACAGTTATCCGTATTAAAAGATTGGAACTGTGGTCCGTATAAAATTGAGCACCCAAGCCAAATACTTTATCTAATAAAAAATAATCATCAGTGGGTGAGGTCATCAATGAAAAAAAATCATGTGGGCTGTCAAACAATACACTGCGAATGCGTTGTGTATAGGTAAAATAAGCCAGTGTATCTCCGCCTTTGTAATAATATTGAAAAACCAATGCCATTACTACTGCCGAAGCAATTCTAACAGCAAGTGCATTTAAAAAATATTTCTGATATATAGGATTCTTTTTCTTGGAAATAAATAGGGTACAAAATCTAAAAAGTAAAAAAATAAAGATAGGGCCCAATAATAAATCGTTGAGAAACAAAAATTGAACAGCATCTTCATGTGTGAACCACTTATCCATTCATAAATTTGTTTATATTTATAATAGAATTAACCCCAAAAAACATGCGTAAATATAGATATTTCTTACTGCTTTTTAGTGCAGCTATCGCAGTTCTCTTTTGGATATATTTTCCAATATGCTTTGAAAATAATGACGACCAAACGATGCTCGCTATAAATTCAGGAATGCTGACGGGTGCTGCCGCTCCATTTTCATTTTTCTCCAATATTATAATTGGAAAATGGATCGCCTATTCTTTTCATCTTTTGCCTACATTTAATTGGTATAGTTTTTATTTAGAAATCATACTTCTACTAGTTTTTATGGTGCTTTGTACGTATGTTTTATTAATTCATAAAATAGCTCTCTTAAAAGCATTCTTATTTATTTTAATTTTGTTTTTCGGTTTTTTTTCATGGGCAATAATAACGCCACAATTTACAACCATAGCTTTGTTTTGTAGCATTACATCACTGTTTCTATATACACTTCCTATTCGTGCCAGATTCAGATTTACGGCAATTGTAACGTTAATGACAATTGCCGTTTTAATACGTGGCGATGCGTATTATATCTTTGCATTATTCAGCATTACATTACTCTATCGATTTAGAAAATCACCTTTGTTTCGAAGATTGTATTGGGCATCAATATTGGCGGTAAGCCTAGTATTTATTACTACTCAAGCAATAAATAGGCAAGTTAGAATTTATAAGCATCAGCATACATTTTACAATACAGAGGCAATAGATATTATCGCTGCACGTCCGATAAAAATAGAGGAGGATGTTTTAGCACAACATCATTTTTCTACAAGTGATATCCAATTAATTCAATCGTGGATGGTAGTAGATGATGCGTATTTAACCGGAAAAAAAATAAAGGACATAGCCCTGCAATTAAAATCGACGAGGAATGGTGACGAGGTCATTGCAGAAATAAAAAAAATTATTGCTGATGAACGCTATTTATTGCTGATGTATATTATCACCATTACTGCCATCGTTTGGATATCTCGGAAATTGCTGCTGGTTTCAGCAATTAATGCGTTTTTGGCAGTAGGATTATTCGGATATTTAATTGTTGCCTATCGACTGCCTCATAGAATTACATTTCCAATATTGAGCTACCTCATTTTATCTAATCTTTTTTTGGTAATAAAATCAGAGGCAAAACCAATCCTAAAAATGTCTTTTCTTTCTGTGTTATTGCTCCTGAGTGGATATAAGTTTTATTGTGTTTTACAAATGGTACCTTTGCATACAGCACGTCAACAAAATTATACTTCGTGCATTAATGAAATAAATACACATCCAAACGATTTATTTATTGGTGTCGATGCATTTCCGTTAGAATCTATGGACGCAAAAGCCTCTCCGGCAAATTCAATTTCGGCGCACAATCTCTTTCTGACAGGATGGTATGCTTGCATGCCCGATTACCAAACGATGCTTGAACGGCATCGCCTAAAGAATCTAACATCGGACTTACAACATAAAGACAATGTATATTTTATTACCGAAAATAAGGCTATGCTACAAGCGTATATAGAAGTAATGAAACAACGCCATCACCTGCAATGCCATTTTGAGCCTGCAACAGAATTTAAAGCATTAAAAGCACAGAAATTAATTATAGAAAATTAGGAGGTTAGCACTGCACGATAGACTTCGGCATATTTTTTTACCCCATTTTCTAAAGAGAAATAGTCGGCAGCCCCTTGCACTATTGCATGCTCGTCAAAAGTGGTAGAATTTAATTTTTTGATGGCAGCGGTATAGCTTTCTTTATTAAATTCATGGATTAAAATTCCACTTTTATAATCTGAAACTACTTTGTCGGTGTCGCCTACATTTGTATTACAAAAAATAGGAATGCCCATTGCCATTATTTCGCCTTGCTTGGTAGGCGATGATGCTTTTTTGGAATAAGAAGGAAGAATAAAAAACAGGGATGATTGGCTCAAAGAAATTAAATACGGTATTTCTTCCCGATTGCCCGGACGAATAATGATTGCCTCTTTCACGCCATATTTCTCAGCAGTAGTATAAATTCTTTCGTGTTCTTCTTTGGTGACAAATAAAAATTTTGCATTCGGTTTTTGTTTTTTCAGCACACTAAAAAACTCCATCATCTCGTCTAACATATACCAAGTGCCGATAGAGCCTAAGTACAATAAAATATAATCTGTTTCGGAAATGGAAAGTGAAAGTTGAAGTTGCTGAAGCCGATGGATATCAATATTTTTTTTATTAAATAAATTCAAATCCACACAACATGGAATTACCTGAATCCTTACAGGATTATTTTGTATAGTATTCCACGAATGAATTTCTTGCTTGGCATTATGTGTCAAGCTGATGGTATAATCTGCATGTTCTAAGAATTGAATTTCTTTCTTTTTAAAGTAGTTAAATACCGTTTTATAAATGGGGTGTTCTAACTTCCAGATATTACCATCTATGCGTTCATTTGCCCAAAAGCCACGCATATCAAAAATAAATTTTATAGCATGTTTTTTTTGAAGTTGCAGACCCACTAATGCTGCAATATAACTTCGGCAGTGTACTATAGAAAAAGGCTGCTTCTGGTGTAGGCGAATAGCCAGTTTTTTTATTTTGTAAACATCGTAAAGCGTAGAAAATATAGGTGGTTTCTTAGTGTATTGCAGCGGATGCCAGTCAATATTATTCGCTTTTAAGAGTTGTGTAATTTTATCTTTATTAGCGGCATAGTTCTCTTTTTTTTCGCAACTGATAAGCGAGAAGGAATACCCGATTTTACTTAACCCCGATAAATATGGAATCACCTGTGACTGCCCGAGTGGGTCCGTCATTCCATCATAAGAAATATATAAAACCCGAATTGACATTATGCATTTTCTTCTAACCACCAATGTAAAATAACCAATATCCAAACGCGTGCATACAAATACTCTTCCCCCGCAAAAAATCTATTTTTTAATTCTTGCACGTATAGATTAGCAACGATATCATATCTGTTAATAACAATAGGCGACAAATACTTATCGACGAGGTGCTTGAACTCCTTGCGAAGGTACGATGCCAAAGGTATGGCAAATCCCTGCTTCGGTCTTTTAAATAAATCTTCAGGTAGGTGTTTGTATAAAATTTTCTTCAAGATATATTTACTCTCTCCATTTCTAAATTTTAATTGAGTATCTATATTCAACGCATAATCCAAAATGTCGTTATCCAAGAACGGCACTCTACTTTCTAAGGAATAGCGCATAGTTGCTCTATCAATTTTTACCAATAAATCATCTTTCAGATAGTTTTGAACATCCCAAATGGATTGTTTTTCTTTAGGCGTTAATGTTCTATTGGTTTTTACTAATTGATTTATTTTGTCAAAATTAAAATCGGTATTTACTAAATAATGCTGGAGTTCTTTTTCAGAAAACAAATACTGTTCTTGTGAAAAAATATGTGAGGTAACATGGTTGTGGTCGCTATAGTTTAATAGCCATCCAGCCCTTTTGAACTTAAAATTTAAGAATTGAGAACCCCAATAAAATGGGTGTCTAAATAGCCTCACCATTGGGTTTTCTAATCTGGAAGCCCATTGGTGCATTCCGTATCCCATAAAAAGTTCATCCCCACCATCTCCGCTTAGCGTTACAGTAACTTCTTTTTTCGCATATTTAGAAATCAACATGGTAGGAAATGCTGAGCTATCAAAAAATGGCTCATCATAACAGTTGATGATATCATGTAAAACCTCATTGAGGTTGTCGGCATTCATTTTATATTCATAATGCTCTGTACCAATAGTTGTAGCTACTTTAGCAGCAAATACAGACTCATCAAATTTTTTAATATCATGCCCAATGCTAAAGGTTTTAATTTTTGATTTATTAATTTTAGAAGCCAATACCGTGATAAGGCTGGAGTCAATCCCTCCACTTAGGAATGTACCCAGCGGCACATCGCTTATCATTTGAGACTCGATGGCATTTACTAGTAATTCTTCTAATTTTTTTTCTACTTCTGCTTCATTTTTGTACGTTTCTGGCAGTATTTTATCCTGTATTGACCAATATTTTACAAAATCTAATTTACTTTCTGACCCTATTTTTTTTACATCAATTACAGCAAAGTTTCCAGCAGGAAATTTATAGATATTTTTGTAAGCTGTAAAAGGTTCTGTATTAAAACCGATATGTAAAAACTCTGCAAATGCCGCAGGGTTTATAGACAAATTAATGTCTAGAAATTCTTTTATTGCTTTTATTTCAGAAGCGAAAATAAGTTGCTGGTTTTGGTAATAATAGTACAACGGTTTAATGCCGCTTCTATCTCGGCAGAGTACCATTTTATCTTCCTGAATATCGTATATTGCAAAAGCAAAAATTCCATTTAGGAGTTCAAATGATTTTGTGCCAATTTTTGCATACGCTTCAATGATTACTTCGGTATCACCAGAGGTGTGGGTTTGTAGGTCTAATTGTTTAGCTATTGCTTTATAATTATATATTTCACCATTATAAATAAGTATATATCTTCCGCATTTGGAGTGAAAAGGTTGAGCAGATGCGTCCGAAACATCGATTACCTTTAGGCGCCTATGCCCAAAACCTAGGGTGTTTTTTGTATTTATGTATATGCCTTGCGCCTCTGGTCCTCGGTGTGTGAGTGCCACTGTTGCAGCCTGCAAAGCAGTTTTGGGTAGTTCTTTTTTAGAGGATGACCATCCTACAATTCCACACATAAATTCTATTTAATTATTGCCCATTTTTTCAACATTTTATTAATTCCATCTTCCAGCGAAACAAGCGGTCTGTTGTTTAGCAAGGTTTGCATGTTAGTAATATCTGGGAGTCGGCGTGTCATATCGCCATCTTTTAGTGCTGGCAGGTGTACAATTTTAGAAGTGGAGTTGGTGATTGTAATTATTTTATGTGCAATATCTAAAACGCTAGTTTCATTGTTGTTTCCGATGTTGATAGTCGTATTTTCCCAGTCGGAAGAAAGAAAAGCATTTACGGTAGCATCGATGTTGTCGTCTATGTAGCATAAGGTTCTACTTTGTGAGCCATCTCCGTAGATAGTAATATCTTCATTTTTTAGAGCTAATTTCAAAAACTTTGCGATTACAAAATCTTGCGACTGATTGGGGCCATAAGTATTAAAAAAGCGAAAAATAGTATAATCTAAATTGTACTCTTGCTTATAGGATTTTAAGAATGCCTCTCCAATGTTTTTTACGATAGCATAAGGGAGTTTCGAATTCAGCGGCGTCGTTTCTTCGTTTTGTGGAAACTCTACTGGCTCTCCATATACTTCGGAGGAAGAGGAGTAAAACACCCGTTTTACCGGTGTGTTTTTAGATAAATTAAGGATATTTTTAATTCCCTCAATGTCATTCAATACGCGAACCGGATTGTCTAATGTACGCTGTACGCCAACGGTGGCGGCATAATGAAATACGTAGTCTATGCTGTAGGAGAGGAAAACAGGCATGATGTCGTCATAGATATTTACGTCGCATTTGATAAATTTCCAATTATTGCTGTGGTTGGGTAATTTGTCGAACGAGCCTGTGGTAAGATTATCTACAATAATTACGTAATTATTATCGTCTTGAATCAGGCGTTCTACCAATGCACTACCTACATTTCCTGCACCTCCGGTTACTAATATCCGAGTGGGGTAATCTAAATATGATTTCATGTGTTTGTTTTATTATTTTGAAGTCGTGAGAGTAGTTCGTTTTTTTAGAAAATAAATAGAAAGTGTGCGTGTTTATATTGTAGATTTTAGTAAATAAGTAAACATTTTATTATCCCGTACATTCTTTCATCAAAAATGGATAGTGGATGTGTTTTTAACCCTTTAATTAAAAAATGTATAGAATCTTTCTTGTACTTAGCCATAGCGAGATGTAGTGAGATATAAAGGTAACATTTTGCAGTAAATGTATCTAAATCTTTTGCATAAACTTTTTTAATTATGGGGTCGTTGTTGCACGTTTCAATCAATAGGGATATTCGCTGTATAAGCGAGTCTTTTTTTATTAAAAATACGCTTCTCGAATCGTGATTGATTAAAGAGGAAGTAATTACATTGCTGTAGTAAATTTTATATCTTGCTGCCAAGCGCAACCATAGGTTATAATCTTCGGAGGCAGACATTGCCCTTGTGGTGTCGAACGGATGTAGAAGGATAACATCCCGTCTGACAAAGACTCCGTTGCAGCTTAAATAATTTCCGAATATCAGTTTTTGGTTGAGGTCCGTTCCCGGTGGAACGGGTAGTTCTTTAATGATTTTACCTTTATCATCTTTCACATTATAGGGCAGATACAGCATTTCGGGGTTGTGGTGTTTTTCCACTAATTTTGCTGCTTCTGCAAGATGAAAGGGGTATAAATAATCATCGGAATCAAAGAAGGTAACATAGTCGCCTTTTGCCATACGGGCGCCGGCATTTCGGGCGGCGGCACGTTCTTCGTTTATTTTTTTATGGTATATTACTTTAGGATTATTGATAGCACGTACGACTTCTTCTGTATTGTCGGTACTTCCGTCATCTACCACAATAATTTCGAAATTTGGATAATCTTGAGCAATAGCAGAATTAATAGAACCGGTAATCAGATGGGCTCTGTTGTAAGTGGGAATAATAATAGAAAAAAATGGCAACTGGTTATTCATGTTCATATAATTGCTCTAGCTTATCAATCATCAAATGTAAGGAAAAAAAGTCATCTAAATTCATTCTGGAGTTTTCTATAAGACTTTCTCTAACTTCTTTATTTTCTATAATTTCAATTATGGCAACTTCGATTTGTTTGGCGTTGTTAAAATCCACGAAAAGAGCATTTTTTCCACTTACCACAAACTCTGGAGATACGCCTGAAGGAGTAAATACAGATGGTGTGCCAGTGGCTAATGCTTCTACATATATTTGCCCAAATGCTTCGATATTCTTATCAATTGGAACATGAACAAATATATCAAAAAGTTTAAAAAGCGCAGCGTTATCATTTTCAAAACCTATTTCTATATAGGAAGAAGTGGGTAAATCTTCCAATAATTTCTTTATTTCTTTTTTATAATCTCCATTTGCATTTGCTAATACTAAGAGTGCATTTGGATATTTTTTTAGGATATTTTTAAAAGCAGGAATGGTGTATTGAATTCCTTTTAAGTAGATATACCTAGACATCATCCCAATTACAGGATATTTATTTTCGGGATTATATTTTGTTTTGATGGTATTAATTCGTGCCTCAGGTACGTTGTAAAATTCATCGAGGTTAAATCCATGTCGAATTAGGTAAATTTTATTTTCAGGTACTTTTTCCAATTGCATAAGCACCTCTTTTACATTATTGCAAATTGCGATAATGTGTGTGGAAAAGCGATTTATTATCTTATCATACTTTACTCCATTTGGATGAAACTGATGGTGATAGGTTGCGTAATGACGGGTATAAATCCTCTTGGGGATACGTGCCAATAAAGCTGCCGTAATACCAATCAATCCAGCTTCAAAGATGTGTGCATGTACTGCGGCGGGTTTAGTTTTTCGTAATATTTTATACACCTGCCAAGTGCTTTTGGGCATGTCTTTCTTGGAAAAATATTCGATAGGATAAAAA
Source organism: uncultured Chitinophagales bacterium (assembly GCA_964642875.1). GTDB lineage: Bacteria > Bacteroidota > Bacteroidia > Chitinophagales > JADIYW01 > JADJSS01. Next base: position 13,589 of record CAZXRF010000016.1, read on the forward strand.
GGGATATTATTGGCTTTACAATGTGCTTCAATATGTGTATTTTTTTTATCAGAAATTAGTATAAATTCTAATTGAAATTTTTGGGTATTAATTTTGTCTATTATCCATTCAAAGGCGGGGGCTTTGTCTATGCCGAATACGATATAAGTAATTTTCCTTTTCAAATGATAGATTTTAGCTCAAATATAAAATATTTAACCTGAAAAATTTATTAGCGTTTTTTGTAGATTGTAAAATATGCTTACTTGGGAAGTATTATGTCAAATTCTAGTATTTCTGCCCTACCTTAAAATACATTTAATACCAAACTAGTTAGCTAACCATTGGGTTTTGTAATAAAATCATAATTCAACCAAATCGGGAAACAACACCCCATTTGCTGTAATAACTGCATCGTAGATTTTGTAACGTATTCTTTTTGGTAAAAACAACAATCGTTCGTTATTCACTGCTTCTATCATCCACTTTGTACAAAAAAATGTTTTATAAGCAAATATCTTAAGTTTGTTCGGAGCTATAATCTCTCGTATTCCGCCTTTATGAATTTCTGGTTTTAGCTTTATTAATTTTTGATGAAAATACCTATACTGCCTTTGTCTTTTTATGGTGTTCGTACAATTGAGTATTGCATCCGTATCATTATTTACAACTACACATTTTTTATTTAAATAGATTTTTGTTTTTTCTTTTTCGAATCTTACTGCAAGGTCGTAGTCTTCAGCATCATTTAGTCGTTCGTCAAAACTACCAATTGCGTTAAATTGTATTTTATTTAGACTGAAATTTGCTGCACAAATATATGGATATGACAATAAAACAACATCCTCTTCAATGTTTAATTGTTTATTCCATTGGTCATTCAACCACACTCTATATCTGCCATAGTCTGTATTTGTTATTGATTTATTGGGTATTAAAACGCCGACACAAATAGATGCTAAATAAGTTTTGTGGAAGGTTATATGCTCTTCAATTAGATTAGAATGTGCAATCATATCATCATCTAAGAATATCAAAACTTCGCCGGTAGCAATGCTTGCACCTCTATTTCTTACGGCAGCACGACCTCTATTCTCTTGTTCAATAATTTTCAATTGAGGTAGGTTGAAAATAGTGTTAGACAGTACATCCATAGTGTTATCGGACGACCCATCTACTACTACAATAATTTCATTCGGTGTAATAGTCTGATTTTCCAAACTATGTAAAATGTTACAAATTTTATTTGCTCCGTTATATGTAGGTATTATTACAGAAACAGTCATTTTTTCTTTTGTTTGCGTCTAATAAATATGGATGTAAGCATAAACCAATTAGTAAGATTTATTAATACTATTTGCAAATTTACCATTAAAATATAATGACTACAATTTTATTTTAGTTTATTCCTTTTCACTACTTTAATAGCTTTTATACTAGTAATTGATGACAACAATCCGATAAATCGGAAACTTACTCTGTCGAAAAATGGCTGATTGGGTATTGTAGTATATATAAATTTCAAAACCGGTAAAAATGGAATAAGCAAAGCAACAAATTGCTGCCTTAAAGATAACTTATTGAGCATACCCGCTTTTGCTTGTGATAAATAACCTCTATAAATTCTGTCGAGATATTCATCGATTTCAAGTCTGTCTTTCTGGTTGTGATAACAAGTTACCTGTGTTATCACTTTTGAGGAAATTTTGTTTTGCTGTAACCGTTTTGCAATATCAATATCTTCTCCCTGAAAAAGTATTTTTTCATTATACCCATTAATTTTTATAAAATTTTCTTTAGAAATACAGAAAGCACAACTTGCCACTCCATTTGCATCATCAATAAGTTGAGAATAATTTATTTTTTTGTGCATTCTTCCTTCTAAGGTATGGTAATCGGAATACAATAAATATCGTCCTATTTTTTTTAATTTCAATGTTTTCAATAATCTATTAGGATAAATCCAATTGAAATTAAAATAGGCATTTTTAAATAGATTTTGTTTATATATCTGTAGGATGATTTCTATAGATTCTGTTGTAATGTTCATGTCGTCATCTATAAAAAACAGGACAAGTCCTTTTGCAGCATTTGCGCCTTTATTCCTTGCAGATGACACGCCGCTTTCCGCATTTTCAAGTACAGTAACATTCTGATTTATTGGAACATTTGACAATGCAACTCCATCATTTACCACAATAATTTCCGCATCAAAACCTTGGATAGAATTTACTGCATTTTCTAATGATTCTATAAGAATTTCATTTCTGTTTTTAGTGGGTATAATTATAGAGATTAGCAAAGCAGTAATTGTTATTATTTATTCCCCATTAATTTAGTTATGCGTTTAACTAGTCTATTAATAAAGTTTTTATTATAAATTCTTTCAAAATCATTCAAGTATTGTGGGAATTCAGTTGTGATAAATCGCTTTCGCTCTAAATATATTTTTTCTTGATTTGCGTCTTGTGAGCTAACGCCTGTGGTATCGAAAATGGATATTACTTCATCTATATATTTATATGTAGTGTTTATGTCAGCAAACAATCTTGAAACAAAAACTACATCTGCGATAATGCGATAGGATTCATCAAAACCACCTACTTTTCCAAAGCATTCTTTCTTAACAAATAGTGCTGGTTGTGGTGGAATATCATGTTGGTATCGTTTATAATATTCTATTATAGGTGTAGAAACATTTATTAATATTTTTGAATTTTTTATAACTGACGTATTTCCAAAAAGCACATCAATATTATGTAATTTATCTGCAACTAATTCTAGCGTATTGTTTTTATACAAAATATCTCCACTATTTAAAAAAAACAAATATTCTCCAGTTGCCATTTTCTGTCCTTTGTTCATGGCGTTATAAAGACCATTATCTCGTTCACTTATATAGTTTGAAATGGAGTTGGAGTATTTTTTTATAATTGCAAGACTATTGTCCGACGACGCACCATCTATAATAAGATATTCAATATCCTTGTATGTTTGGTTAATTACAGATTGAATAGTATTTTCTAATCCAACGGCATTGTCTTTATTAATGGTTATGATTGAAATTTTACACATCTAATATTTAGTCTTTAGGATAATCTGGAGTTGACTTTTTGTATATTTTTAATAGCTATCAAATTGTCGTAGACGTATCTTTTATTTCTCTTCTCCGGAATTAGATTTCCATTTATATACTTATACCACTTATAGCCGAAACTACTCATAATATCATATAATTCTAAAACATTATATCCTGCGGCTTCTGTATTGTTTTCTGTAAATTCTACCATCAAAACTGGCTCATATTTTGTGAGAAATTCTTTAGCGCCATTTAGAACAAATTTCTCCCATCCTTCTACATCTATTTTTACTAAAGAAATTCTTTCTTTGTCTATTTCTTTTAACTCGTCGTCTAAAGTATGTACAGGAACAGTAGCACTATTATTAAACATTTTTTTGTCAATATTTGTAGCGAAAGTATCCCAAGCATCATGTCCGGTTTCTGATATATTTAGGGTTAACTCTCCTTTCTTGTCAGAAATTCCAATGTTTCTAATATCGACATTTGTAAATTTATTGAGTTCAATATTTTCTTTAAGTCTAGAGAATGTAACAGGCGATGGTTCAAATGAAATTATTTTTCCATTTTCACCAATAATGCGAGAGGCATTGATAGAAAATAATCCAATATTAGCTCCGATGTCAAGAAAATAATCCTCTTTTTTTAGGAATTTTTTTAAAAAATTGATTTCATTTAATTCGAAATTACCTTCAAATATTAATTTTGAAAGCAGACTGTTTTTATACAAATTTATGGAGATATTGTCTTGAAGCTGCATCACAAAAAACGTGTTTCCATCTTTAAATTTAGACTGCCATAGCCTATCTTTTCGCTCATTTTCTGTATTGATTTTTTTATCAATGTAGTCTTTCCGAATGTCTAAAAAGTAAGCAAAAATTTTAAAGTTATACAGAAATGATTTTATTTTCTGTAGTGTAGTTTTTTCCGACATCATTTATAATTTTTTATTTTTAAATCGGCAGCAAGTTACTAAATATAAGTAAAAGCAAAGTATCCGTTTGTGTATAAATAGGGGAAAGTCAACTTGTTTTTAACAATTTTTGCAACAATTTTATACATTTAATTTTAGTAGTAGAATAATTATGTGATAAAAACAATTCGCCGTTTTTTAGCATCATATCATTCTTTTTTCCGGAGCTTCCGCCCATGTGGTGTATTGCTTTCGTTTCTGCTACATAATAAATTTCATATCCGAGACCCTGAATATCAAGACACCATTGCATGTCTTCATAGTACATAAAAAATTTATCATCGAGTTTTTTTTCTGGAAGCTTTTCTATTATTTCTTTCCTCGTTAGAAAAAATGCGCCCCATACCCAATCAACTGATACATTAAATTTATAGTTAAAAAAAGAACCCAATAATATTTTTCCAGCAGTTTTTTTTGAAACCAGTTTTTGAAATCGAAAATACTCAAACAATTGATATTTAATAGAAGGGAATCGTTGTCCCACACTTTGTATTCTTCCATCCGGATAAATCAACATCGGAGAGACTACTCCAACTTTCGCGTTGTTTCTTAAAAACTCTACACAGCTATAAATGCTGTTTTCTATCAATTCGATGTCGCTATTTAACAACAAAATATATTCGCCTTTGGCTTGTTGTATGCCTAAATTATTGCCTTTGGCAAATCCAACATTTTGCGCACTTTTTATCAGCGTTATATTTGGAAAATCATGTTTAAATATTTCGACATCACATTCCGTGGAGGCATTGTCCACTAAAATAATTTCAAAATCAATATTTTTTGTAAACCGATAAACAGTCTCGATGCACTTATGTGTAAGCGCAAACGTATTGTAGTTGATGATGATAATGGAGAGTTCCATCTTATTTAAAGATAGATTTTATTCGTTGTATAATTCTGCTGTTGGTGAAAAATATTTTTTTGGCGTTTATGTGTGGTTTATTCTTAGTAAAATAATCCAATACCTCAGAAATTTGATTTGCCTCAACATATTGTAATTGCTGCCATACTGGCGCAACTATAGGATGAAAATCGTGAATGTATTTGGCATTATTTGCATCTAAACTTTGCCAAAGTTTGTAATAACTTTCTTTATTAAAATCATTGGAGTGCCCCCAACTGTTCATCTTGTTCCACAATTCATCCTCACTGCGTGCCCAAGTTTCATGGATGGCAAAAAATGGAGATTGTATGTTGAAATGCCCGTTACGTCTGGCGTTAGAATACTCGGGAACATTAGTTGCCATCGGCATATATTCGTATCGGTCATTATTGTTTTGAGTACATAAATAACCGCTTTTAGTTTTTTTAATAAGTGAAACATAGTTTACACAAACATTAAACGCTTTGCTGTTTATGTTTAAGGTGTTTAGGTATTTTACAAACCCTTCAAAATCTAAAAAATATTCATCGGAATCGATTTGGATATGCCAGCCGCCTTTTCCCATAAATGCTGCCATTTTATTGCGTTGGAAATTATCGTTTTCAATGGGCGACTTTTCGGGATGGTAAAAAGTGTCTTCGTAAATTTTTATCTTGTTATTTTTGTCTATTTGGGTAATAAAATTTCTGAAATCGGCTTCGTCAAAGTCATATTTTTTACCCGACCAACTGGTTCGGTTTTTGTCTATAGACAAACAGATTTCATCGGCATTTGCATAAATTCTAGGAATCGAATTTTTTAATAATAGCCAATCATACGCTACACAAAAGCCGACTTTAATTTTAGGTTTATTCACGTTCTTGATACCGTTTTAAGTAAAATGTAATTGTTTTAATAGGCGATAAAAGTACTGTTTTAAATAATATAGCTATTGCTTTAGGTAAGTTTTTTTCTTTTCTAATTTTTTGTATCTGAAATAAGTTGTAGTTGAATTGTACTTGGGCTATATTTTTTTTGTAAAAACTAGGGTCTATTCTTTTTTGCTCATAAAAATACTCAAGAATACACCTTTTTATTTCGTACATTTTTTTGCTGGAAAGCTGACTATCTGTATCCGTTTTGCTTATGGAAAAGGAATGAACTCTATATTGGTAAAGTGTTTCATTAACACAGAAAATGGCATAATGCAGCCCAACTCTGAAATAAAATTCGGTGTCTGTAGCTGCTTGTGTGTCGTTGGATAAAAGAAAACGATATTTACCAATCTCCTCAAAAATACTTCTTCTCATTACCGATAATCCTTGTCTCAAAATTTGGTATTGTAGCATTTTATCTTGCCCAAGTTGCACTAATGGAATAGTAGAAAACGGACGCTCGTTGGCAAAGTCGGGTAGCACTATTTCTGTGTCGGGGATAATTCTATCTTGTTCATCTATATTTACGTATTTTGTAAACACAAGTCCCACTTCGGAGTATTTATCTAATACGGCAATAGATTTTTCCAAGAAAGTAGGCAGCCATATATCATCGGCATCTAATTTTACAAAAAGTTCGCTTTTACATAAATCAATACCCGTATTCCAATTGAGCAGCATGCCTAAGTTGGTTTCATTCTGAAATACTTTTATCTTTTCAGGATATTGCGCTTCGTATTGTTTTATGACATCAAAAGACTTGTCTGTAGATTTATCTTCCACAATAATCAATTCCCAATCGGTATAAGTTTGTGCCAGTACCGAATCGATGGTTTTGGAAATAAATTTTTCCGCATTATAAACAGGAATTAATATGGATAAGCGTGGCATTTTTATTGACTGAGTATTGATTTGCATTTATTAATAAATCCATCAGAGTTATTTTCTCTAGAAAAAAAAGCGTGATAGATTAAGTCGTTGTAGGTAGTTCCTATTCCAAATTTATTATGCACAGGATGATGTAAATACCATTTTTCTTCTTCAATATCAGTTGGCCACCAATATTTTAAATTCCCGTTGTGCAGTTTAGCTTGTTCCGTAATATTTTGCCACACATCCATTTTAGAATTTGCAGTAGCATCAGGGTAATTTAGTTTCTTAAGGAAATCTGTGGAAATACCTACAAAAAATGGGGAAATATATAAGTTTTTCGCATCGCCAATATGATTAGCCGTTTGCGCCGCGCCTACAATTGTTTCTTTACTTTCTAATAATTCCGTTAATAAATGAACTATCCATTCCTTTTTTGTAGGTATGCAATCGATATCAAAAAAAATCAAATAATCTGTGTCCATCGTATTTTTGCAGATTTCATTTAAAAATCCTGCATGGTTTGTTCCATCATCTTTTATTTGGTTGATGCTTATGCCAAATTTATCAAATACCAATTTTTGGTGTTTTGGTATTTCGGGGTTTATTTGACTGTTATAGAAGGTAAATATTTTAAAAACAGATCTTTCCTTTCGTTTATTTTTAAAAAAGTGTAACATATAAATTATTTTATTTTGAAATCCTATCTCTTAATCTCATAATTGGTTGTTCGATATATTTATACATAAAAAATGCCATAATGAACAGAAGCATCCAGTAGGTAATATAATCTATAATAGTAGTAGTAAGGACGTTTAGGTGGAAATGAGTATATATTTTGTTGTGTATAATATCAAATATTAAAAACTCTCTTAAAAAGGAATAATTTAAAAGATATAAAGAATAAGATATTATGCTGGTTATAGTGATTGCTTTATATATGTTGCCGTTGCCCATTTTATAAGTACTCAAATAAGGCAAAGACAATAAAATAGAAAAAGATAGAAATGTAAAGTAGAATATACACAAGTAGGCATTGACATTTGTAGGCACGAAAACACTAATTATTATAAAGGATGGGATTGAAATAAATAAAAGTGTTTTTTTATACTTTAACCACAAGTCTTTGTGATAATAGGCAAAATATGCTCCTAATACACCAAACATTAAGCTGTCTAATCTTGTAACTACGGTTTTTCTAAAGTAAGCATCCCACATATCAATACCTATAAGTCTTTCTGTTGTATAAATTTTATAACGAACAAGTAGTGATATGAAAATAAATGATAAAATAGTAGTTATTATAACTATGTTTTTGTTTTTAATTATTTTGAATAAAATAAATATTGAAATAGGGAAAGTCAAATAAAACCACTCTTCTACTGTAAGGCTCCAAGATTCCGGAAAAAAATCAACGCTTTGCATGTAGATATTTTGTAAAAAAAAATAATGCCTCCACTCAGAGTTTATATGGAAATTTGGATCTAAAATAAGTCTTGGTGTAATAAGTAAAAATAGAGTAAAATAATAGGCAGGTAAGGTTCTCATCCATCGCCTTGTCCAGAAGTTGGTTAAGTCTTTTATTTTAAAATCAGTTTGATTAATTATTTTTAATAAAATTCCACCTATTAGATAACCACTTAATACAAAGAAGATTGTAACACCATCAAAAGGAAGTAAGCTTTCATGGATTTTAGAATATGGTTCGGGTAAAAGACCTGAAGCATGTCCAAATATTACAAAAAATATTGCAAAAAAACGCAATATATCTAATCCATAAACTCTATTATTTTCTATATTGATATTAGGAGTTTTGAGCATCAGTTAAAGATAATAATTTCATTTTAATTAACTCGTAATATAGTGTTAGTTTGAAGTAAAAGTACTTTAGATAATTCTTATTTTGCTTATTTTTTTCTGCAAAGAAACCAAGGAAATAGGCATACCGATTAAAAATTAATTTAAAATATTTATAGGGTAGAAATTTCTTCAATAAAACATATCCATTAAATAGTTGAGGGGCATATTTTATTTCTATGTCTTCAGCTTCACTCCAGATACCTCCTGAATGTATCCGATATACCGCCATATTATCCGGAAGGTATTTCATTTTACTGTTGTTGATGGCAAAGAGAAAAAGCAGCCAATCTCCGGGGGTGGATTTTATTAGAATATTGACGTATTTTTTTTTCATAAACAAAGGGCGTATAGATTCTGTTCGTAAAACAACGCTACATGTTCTAATAATATTTCTCTTAAGCAAGTCGGTCGTTTCAATAGAATCTGGTGTGGTATTGTTTAACACACATTCACTCCATTCATTGGTGTTGTTTTTGAGTATAGAAACTTTATGAAAAACGCCGTTATATGCTCCATTCTTTTCCAAAAAATCCACCTGCTTCTGTAGTTTTAAGGGGTCTGTCCAGTAATCGTCGCCTTCTGTCATGGCTAAATATTTAGCTCCGCTATCAAGACATTTTTTATAAATAGACTGAGCATTAGCAGTTGCTCCGATATTTGTTTCGTGTAAAACCAATTCAATTTTATCAGGGTGTTTGTTTGCATAATCAATGCAAATTTCTCGGGTTTTGTCTGTGCTACAATCTTCTCCAATAAATAGTTTATATGAGAAATTAGCTTGTTGCATAAGTACTGAATCAATAGCTTGTGCTAAAAAATCCTCATGATTGTAGGTAATCATGTAAATAGCAACCATTAATTCACTTTTTTCTGATTGCATATCCAAAACCATTTAAACCAAAATTATTACCATTGTATAGCATATAGTCAATACCTTCGTGATGAAATACATGACAGTATTCCATCATTTCAGAATCCCAACCCGTTTTAGATAATTCTAAACCTTTATTTTCATATATCTTATCCCATGATAATAAATCTTTTGAATTTGCTTTACCAATTTGATATCCACTACCTTTTTCATTTCTGTAATTATTAATTTTTCTATACGAAAAATACATTTCAAAATAATCTTCTTGTACTAATACACAAGGACGACCTATTGCTTCTGCTTTTTCATCGTAATCAACACAAATTGAACTGTCCCTTTTCCAAATAATTCCATCTTTAGAATTTGCAGATTTAATTAAATATTTAGGTTCAGGATGATTATTAATGACGCTCCATTCTGTACAAGATATATACCACATTTTCCATTTATCACCAATTTTTAAAACAAAAGGTGCTGTATTAAAAAAAGGTTCTTCAATATCTCTATCTAAAATAGGTCCCTCACTTATTCTTTCAAATGATATTCCATTATCTCTACTAACAGCTAAACCTATAGATAATCTATACGATACTGAAACCTGAGGATTCCAACCAATGTAATACATATATAAATCTTCATTATTCCTAACAACACAACTCGGCATAATTCCACAATCATCAAAAGTTCCTAAACGACCTAAATCCATTATTTTTTTGATTGTATTATAATGAATATTAATTTCGCCATTCTTAATTGTCGCATTAACTGTATAAGGTATTGATTGACCTTTTAAATTTCGTGAACTATAAAAAATCAAAAACTCATCATCTTTTATATTTAATGCAAACGGAATACTTGCATGGGATTTAATACTCTCATTTTCAAAATCTTTCACATTAAAAATCAATCCTTTCTTTTCCCACATACTTAAATACTTTTTTTAATTGATTTTGCTGGATTTCCTACATATACCATCCATGGTTCTGTGTCTTTTGTAATGGATGCTGCCATTCCTACAAATGTACCTTCTGAAATTTTTATTCCATCTCTAATGGTGGCATTAACACCTAAAACAGCATAGCTTTCCACATGACAATGTCCAGAAAGTACAACTTGAGAGGTAAATGTAACATGGTTTTCAATAATACTATGATGACCAATATGGTTTCCGCTCCACAATACAACATTATTTCCAATTTTTACAAAAGGCTGTATCGTATTGTCTTCCAAAATAAAACAGTTATCTCCGATATTTTCAGTCAATACTGTTGCTTTTGAACTAATATAACTGATTAATTGATATCCTTTCTCTTTGATTGCCAAATAAATTTTTTCACGCAATCGATTCATATCATTAGGAGCCATTGGTGCAAAAAACAAATGTTCTTCTTGGGAATGTGTTATGTGTATTTCTTCAAACGGAACAACTGGTAATTCTTTAAAAAGACCATCTTCTGGCAAATATTGTTTATTAACACAAAAAGCAACAACTTCATAATCACTATCATTTGTTAAATAATAATGTGCTAATTCGGCAAAATCGTTAACGCCAAAAATAATAACTTTATTCATAATCATTTGTATATGTAAACGGTGTATTCGTATAATCCGTAATCATTTCTAATAATGTAGTTGCGAGATAAGTTTTTACATAAAAACGATGTTAAAACATCATGTGAAAGGTGAAACAAGTCCTCTCTTTCCCAATCTACATTTTTAGACATTACATTAAATGCGATTCCCTTATTGCAATAAGAAAAAACCTTGGTAAGCATTGTTTTAAAATAGGCTAACATTTCTTCATACGTCAGTTCTCTTTTTTCTGTAAAAACACCATTAAGTACAATGTAATCAAATTTTTTCATTGTAAAATTTGGGTTTAATATATCACCAAAGATAAATTCATTATTTGGAAATTTCAGCTTAGAAGCAGCAACAAATTTATCTGATAAGTCTAAGCCTGAATAGAGGATAGAGGAGAAGTTATTTTGATGTATATACGATAACAAATGAGCTGTTCCACATCCAAAATCCAATAAAGTATTAGTAGATTGCTTGGGTTTTATATCAAATTTTACGATATCAAGCATTATTTGATAGCGTAACTGGGCATCTTTTTCGTTTGGCCAATCTACTCCTTTATGATTGTCGCCATGTATTTGATAACATTGCTCATAATGCTGTACAATATTTTTATATTTATCACTCATACAATTTCTATCAGATCAACTCAAATTTATTCAATTTTTCTTTTATTTCTTCTTTGCTGTTAAACATTAATACGTCTATTATCGACAGCCAAGGTACAAATTCATTGTTAAATTGCTGATAGTTTATTGGATTCGATTGGATAAATTGTAGCTGTATATTTTCTTTTGCAAAACCTTCTTTGGTGTATAACTCTTGCCCGCCTAGTGCATTGATATAATGATTCGCATTTAGTTGTTTGCAGATTGTTTGCAATCGCTCTGCACGCTCTAAGCCTTTGGTATTTGCAAAATTTTTGGAAGCAATATAAAATTGTGTTTTAATATCTAAGTATTCACAACAAGTTTTTATACTTTGAATAGTAATTTCAGCAAGTGTTTTATATTCCTTATTTAATACTTCATTTACCAAGGTGAAAACAGCGTGGAAATAAGGTGCTTTTTTATACGCCATTTCTATGGTTTTAGCCATTTTCAGGTACTCTTTATGCTGTATGATTTCTGTTTCGTTGATTAATTTATTTTGACTTGCTTTTAAAAGTGGTATTGTAATAAAAGAAGGCTCTTCGTTTACTAAAATTCTATTTCTGTTTATCCATCCTCTGTTAATATAATTTACATCATCGTAAAACACAAATTTATCCACAGCATTTATCATTTGAAAATACCCGATATACGGGAAAAAATAAGGCTGCATTATTGCTACTTTCATTTGCATTTTATTTTTTTGTTATCTCCCAATAGCCACCTCTTGTAGCACCAATACGTTTTGTGAGCTGTTTCTCTTGCAATTGTTTTAAATATCTTTGTATTGTTCGCTGTGTTAATTGAAGTTTGCGAGCCATTTCTGTTGCTGAATATTTATTATTTTCTATAATTATTTTCTTCTCATTATCTACGACATCCCCTTCTTTCTCTATCGGGAAACTCATTCTAACATAATTATCTGAAAACTTAAAGCACTCTCTACCATACGTTTGTAATACCCTAGGAATTCCAGAACCTAATTTTTTTAAAAATTCGCATTATATATTATCTACAACAAAATAACCACCTGTTTTTGCTGCTCCTCTAAATTCAATTTTACCATCTTCTCTCAATTGTTTTAACCAGCGTTCTATTGTTCTTCTTGGAATGTTCATTTGCTCTATCAAATCGTTTGTGTTAATTCCTGCATTTTCAGAAATTAGAGCATATAAAATATTTACACCGCCATTTACACCGCCATTTACACCGCCATTTACACCGCCATTTAATTCCTCATTAGTTTTTATTGCTGCTACGCTCTCACCTCCTTTCTCCATCGGGAAACTCATTCGAACATAATTATCTGAAAATTTAAAGCACTCTCTACCATACGTTTGTAATACTCTAGGAATTCCAGACCCCAATTGCTCTACTAATTCCATATCCTTGAAAATTCGCATTATTTCCTTACTTCGAGGAATAGATACACCATCAAAAAACTCATCTTCTGACAGACCTTGTGGCAAACCTCCGTAGGAAGTAATCTCAAAACGGTCGTTGAAAAACTCATATTTAGGAGCGAGTTCGTAGGTATAATCATTATGTACAATGGCATTGATAACAGCCTCTCGCAAAGCTACAGCATTCCATTGTCTTTTTTCAATACGTTGCTTAGACGTTATTTTTGTGAAAGTCTTATTCTCTAATTCTATTTTGTCTAAAACCTGTTTCGTAGCTCGTATCAAAGAACCAAATCCGTATTCTTCACTTTGAATTAAATCCACTCTGTCCGAGCCACTGTATTTTGCAACCTTAACTGAAGTTGTATTATTATCAGCCATTAAATAAGCGACGTAATTGTAGTGTCCGTCTTTGTTGAGCAATTCTAAATTTTTAGCAAACTGTTCGTTTAGTGTTTTACCTGCCGAATCGTAATAGATACGCAACTGTTCAAACTTCAAATCTTGTCGTGGTGATTTAATTTTTCCAATATTGTTGCGCGTCCGCTTAGCAAATAAATCCTCTATCATTCGAGCACTCATCGGTTCGGAAGCACTTCCAACCCGAATAAAAGCTCCTTTTTCCGACAAACCGTATTTTTTGACATAATAAGGCCGTTCTTGCCCACTAGCTACAATAAGTTTGATGATATTTTTTTCTTCCCGTTTTTCGGAAACAACATCAAATAATCCCAAACATGATGGTACAATATTGTTCTTTAAGCGGTCTTTAATCTGTAGCTGAATGTAGTCTATATCTTCAATACCAACAACAGTACCGTCATTGACAATACCAAGATAAATAATTCCACCACCTGTATAGTTTAAAAATGCCACCACCTCTTTTTCGAGTTGATCGGTTAGTTTTTGTTTATATTCTATACGGTTAGTTTCCATTTTTATACTTCAAAAAACTATTCTACACTCAAAATTAACTGACAAATCAAATTAATTTCTTCTAAAGTCAACCCAACATATAAAGGTAAACACAGTATTCTACTAGCAATGCTTTCAGAAATAGGCATAGGCAGCCCTTTGGTATAATCAATCGTATTCAAAGACGGATAAAAATAACGACGTGGAAAAATATTGTTCTCCTTCATTTTTTGCAATACTTCCAATAACCGTTTTTCAGTTTCAAAAATTATTGGATAATAACTAAAATTCCATTCGGTATTTTCTCTAATTTTTAATTTAGATAACTTTGAAAAATCTAAATGATTGTCGTAGTAGCTCACTACTTTTTTTCGTTCAGAAATAATGGTATCCATATATGGAAATACCGCCAATCCCATGGCAGCCTGCAATTCCGAAATTTTTCCGTTGATGCCTACTCCATAAAAAGTAGTGGGCGTTTCGTGACCAAAATTATGACTATAAAATAGTTGGTGTTGTAGCATTTTATCATTTGAGAACATAGCCCCACCTTCGCCTGTATGAAATAATTTAGTGGCATGAAAACTGCAAGTACTGATATCTCCGAAATTAAATATTGATTGTTCATTGTATTTTACACCAAAACAATGAGCCGCATCATAAATCACTTTCAACTTATATTTTTTTGCAATACTTTCTATCGCTTCCACATTACAAGGATTTCCAAACACATGGGTGGCTAAAATAGCTGTAGTCTTTGGCGTAATTGCAGCTTCAATTTTAGATTCATCTATCGTTAAGTATTCAGGATGTATATCTACAAAAATAGGCGTACAATTTTCCCAAACGATGGCGGCTGTAGTTGCCACATAAGAAAAAGGAGTGGTAATAATTTCCCCACCGTTACCTAATAGCTTTAAGGCTATTTGAAGTGGAATAGTCCCATTATTAGTAATGATGATATTGTCTGTTGTTAAGTAAGTCTTTAGCTTTTCTTCTAATTCCAGTACCAGTTCACCTCGGTTAGTCAGCCATTGATTATCAAAAGCCCTTTTTACCTGAGCCTGATATTCTGCTATTGGCGGCAGAAAGGTTTTAGTAACATTGATCATAATAATTTCCAATTGAATGATGGTCGAATAAACCCGGGTTCACGACCTAAATAAATACCCATCTCTCTTTCCCCATCTACTACGGTAAAAGTAATAATATCTTTTTCAATAAAAACAGGAGTCTTTTTATCTTGAACTATAAATAAAGACAGCATAAATGTGCCAGATTGGAAAAAATACTTAGGAAAGGTGCAAACAAGTGTATTTATTCCATTTTTTAATGCAAAATCTTCAGTGCCATGAGAAAATGAAAAAAGAGCCTCCCCTAATTCATTATATAGGTGATAAGTTATATAATGTTTGTTTGTATTTGGAGTGTTGATCGTAATAGAAGTTGTTAACTCAATTTCTTTATCTTCAGAAAGCGGATCGTCTGTTAGTTTTGAAATATTATTTAAATAGATTTCATGTAGTGTAAAAATAGGAGTATCATAATCTTTCCCGAAAGTTTTTTTATTTTGAGTTTCGCTATCACCTTTTAAATAATAGCTGACTGCTCCTGTGGAGTTTCCTTCAAACACTTTCCGCCCGTGTTCCAATACAATGCCTTTTTGGCATAGTGTTTTTACCGCTGCCATATTATGGCTTACAAACAAAACGGTACGACCTTCACCTTTAGAAATATCACCCATCTTACCCAAACACTTTTTCTGAAAATCGGCATCCCCCACCGCCAATACTTCATCGATTATCAGAATTTCCGATTCGAGATGTGCCGCTACTGCAAACGCCAACCGGACATACATCCCCGAACTGTATCTTTTTACAGGGGTATCTATATATCTATCTACGCCGGAGAAGGCAACAATCTCATCAAATTTTCTCGAAATCTCCTTTTTGGTCATCCCCAATATTGCTCCATTCAAATACACGTTCTCTCTACCGGTCATCTCAGGGTGAAATCCGGTGCCTACTTCTAATAAAGAGGCAATTCTACCGTTTATTTTAAAGTTACCAGTAGTGGGTTTGGTCACTTTACTCAATAATTTCAGCAAAGTGCTTTTTCCAGCGCCGTTTCTGCCTATGATACCTACAGCATCTCCTGCATTTATCTCAAAATTTATATCTTTTAACGACCATACATAATCGCTTTCACCTTTTACTGTTCTGTCATTGGTATCTCCAATTTTTAAGAATGGGTCTTCTTTTCCTCTTACCGCATGCCACCAACGATTTAAGTCGTGACTTAAGGTACCCGTTCCTATCTTCCCTAATCGGTACTGTTTTGATATGTTCTCTGCCCTGATGGCTAAATTATTCATTTGTCTTCTTTATACGGTATCCATGAAGCTTTTCTCCACCTTATTAAAAATAAATGTTCCAACTATTAAAATTGCAAAAATTATTAGGGAACTATAAGCCAATAGCATTGGGTTGAAATCTCCTGCGCCTAAATAACCAAATCTAAAACATTCAAATATGCCGGTTAATGGATTAAAACTCATTAACTGTTTTAATTTAGGAGATAAAATAGAGGTAGGATAAATAACCGGAGTGGCATACATAAAAAGTTGAATACCAAATGCAAGCAAAAATGTAAGGTCTTTATATTTAGAAGTCAAAGAAGAAAAAATCATACCTAAGCCTAACGCCAGAGAAGCCATTAGGACAATGAGAAAAGGAGTAGCCAAAATCCAGAAATTGGGATGGATTTTTATATCAAAAAATGTATAATAAATAACAACGGCAAGAAACAAGCCAAATTGGATAGAGAATTTCATTAATCCCGAAACTACAATAGACAGGGGCATGATAAGCCTAGGGAAATAAACTTTACCAAAAATGGAAGTATTATTGAGAAAAACATTAGAGGTATTGGTTAAAACTTCTGAAAAATAATTCCAAATAGTAATTCCAGATAAATAAAAGGCAATTTGCGGCACATTGTCGGTAGAAATACCCGCCACTCGTCCGAAAATAAAAACATAAATAACGGTAGTTAAAACAGGTTGTAGAAAGAACCAAATTGGTCCTAAGATAGTTTGTTTGTAAAAAGTGACGAAATCTCTTTTAACAAACATAAACAACAAATCTTTGTATCTCCAAACTTCTGCCAAATTTAATTTGAAGAGTGAGTCTTTTGCCTCGATTTCTTCTGTCCAGTTCTTCTGTCCTACATCACTCATTAATAATATTTTTAATAAAAAAGAAGTTTTAGCTGAATCAACAAATGTAATTATCTTTTTGGAGATTTGAAAATTTAAAACGAAAGCGATAAATTATTCTATATTTTCCTTAAGTTTATAGTATGAATTTTAGAATTTTAACTATACTACTAGCTGTATTATTTTTTTCGAATCAGCTTTATTCGGAACAGCCATTTGTTTATCCTAAAAATGAACAAACCTTTGATACCAAAATAGTTGTATTTTCTTGGAATCCCAATTCGTTTATAACTACTTATAAATTGCAAATTGCAACAGATAGTAATTTTAGCAATATTACTTATTCTACCTTAACAACAGCTAATCAATATACAATCAATTTTGTTAATATAGGTGCTTACTATTGTAGATTTAAACGTATTAATGAATTTATTTGGTCACAAACTATAAAAATTGAAATACTTGATCTTAATAATGAACCTAACTTGATTTCATGGTTTGATGCAAGTGAGAATGTTATTCAATTGGGAAATGTAAGTAGTTGGAGAGACAGAAAAATAGCAACAAGATTTGCTACCCAAAACAATACAACACAACAACCTTTATATATAAATTCAATTCCATTATTAAATAATAAAAATGCATTGTCTTTTAATGGGGATAATACAAATCCAATGCAGTTAAGTATTTCCCCATCAATAACTACTAATAATTTTACTTTTTTTTGTGTGAGAAATTACAAGTCTAACCCTTCTGTAGTTCAATTTTTTTTAGGTGGAAATTCACATGGGTTTTCTTCAGAAATTCCTGCGATAAATGAAGGACCGTCTTTCTCAGGTCTTAATGGTTCTGTATTAATTGCACCTTCGGCTGCTATAAAATCTGCTTATTCAATATATACAATTACCGATTCAACTATGGAAATCAATAAGCAGAAAATAAATTTCTCACAATTCGTAGGTACTAAATTTGTTACCCAATTAAACTTAAATAATATTGGTTCAAGAAATGACGCTCCCAATTTAGCCTATAAAGGAGAAATTGCAGAATTTCTAATGTTTGACACTATTCTTGATGTTAATAAAAAAAATAGCGTATATTCTTTACTCCGTAATAAATACGCACCACCCATTAACTTAGGCTTGGATACCGTAGCTGGAAATTCGTTTTCAGATAGCATTATTTTAAATGCAGGTAATCGGTTTGTAAGGTATCAATGGTCAACTGGTGACACAACTCCAACAACAAAAGTTGTTACTGCAGGAGTTTATAAAATTAAAACTACAGATATTTTTGGAAATATTTCAGAAGATGACATAGAGGTATTTCCTTACAAAAGACTAAAGAACACTGTATTTAATCTTTGCCCGGGCGATAGTGTAAGTATAAATCTACAGCTTGACACATCTTATAGTATTCTATGGTCAAACGGAAAAACTTCTAGCTCTTTAGTTCTAAAAAACCCAGGACTATATTCTGTCAAAATTACTAAAAATGGTAAAACAATCTTAGATACCATTACTATCACTAAAAACTTGGACACTACTCCTTTGAATTTTAATCCTGCTTTGGATTTAAGCAATACAATCAATGTTTGTGGAGGAGAGAAAATATATATCAAGAACGACTCCCTTTTTGAATCTTTTACTTGGTCATCAGGTTCAACAAATAATTTTGATACTGCTTTCATCTCAAAGGATATACAGATAAATTATATTGAGCGAAATGGATGTTTACTGTCAGATACAATTTCAGTATTCGTTAGAGGAATAGCTCCTGTATCTAATTTTACGATAGTTTCGCCCTCCTGCCAAAATACAGCCATCGCATTTTCTGATTCTTCTACAGCTCCTACAGGAAATACCATCAACACTTGGAAATGGACATTCAGCAACGGAAATACCTCTACCGCTCAAAATCCATCTAACACTTTTGTCAATTTAGGGCTTGCCTCCGCTGCACTGAAAGTAACCACTTCCGCAGGCTGTTCCGATTCTATCTCTAAGTCTTTTGTCATCAACAAAAAACCTGTTCCCTCTTTTTATAATTTATTGTCGTGCGCTAACCATCCTACTACTTTCGTCGACCAGTCTATCCCGAATGCTGCCGCTATTGCTGATTGGTCGTGGAATTTTGCCAACTTTGCCACCATCGACCACGTCCAAAATCCATCGTACAATTTCCCGATTCCGGGCACATTCAACATTACGTTAAAAGCCACCAACTCCAATGGCTGCTATGATACGGCGAGTTACCAAACTACGGTAAACACTTCGCCGATAGCCGATTTCTCTTACGACTCCGTATGCGGAATTACGCCGGTAAATTTTAAATTTTTGGCATCCGTGCAACCGCCAAATACTATCCCCGACATAAGCTGGGGAAACTGGGATTTCGGCGACGGTACACTCGAAACTGCCATCAGAAATCCTCAGCATGTGTATGCTGCTCCAGGAGCGTATGATGTAATGCTTATCGTCCGCTCTACTGCACAGTGCGCCGATACTGCTATCAAAAAAGTTACAATATTTGATTACCCTGTAGTGGATTTTTCCGTTTCCGCTTCGCAGTGTGTAGGCAAAGAAATCCAATTTACCGATATCTCCGCTACCGCCGACGGTACGCCGATGAATCAGTGGAATTGGTACTTTTCAGGCATGGCAACTTCAACTGCCCAAAATCCAAAATATACCTTTAACACCCAAGGAAATTATACGATACAATTGACCGCAAAAAACGCTGTAGGTTGCTCTGGCACTAAGCTGCGCTCTATTGCCGTTACTGCACCGCCATCTCCTAAATTTACCTTCACACCCGCGTATGGTTTTCCACCACTAAATGTTACTTATACCAATCAATCTTCCACCTCCGGAGATTATCTGTGGAATTATGGGGATGGAAGCCCACTCATAAATGCATTCAATCCGCCTGCACATATTTACACTACCAAAGGCTCCTATCCAATACAATTAATTGCCACAGACTTCCGTGGTTGTACCGATACGCTAACCAAATATATCTTGGTGGATAAGGCATTTTTAGATGGCATTATGGCATCCATAAGCATAACACCTACCAACGGAGATTTTTATAAAATACAGGCTGCTATCATCAACAACAGCAATATAGAAGTAACCTCTATGGGCTTGAGTTTGCAGGTGGGCGGTGGTGCCGTTATTCGGGAGAATTGGACAGGCAGTTTATTGCCGGGGCAAACAACGGTGTACTTGTTCAACGCTGAAATAAAAGTGGGAGATAATGGTCAAGCTCCAATTGTCTGCGCATCTATCGATAATCTAAATAATTATATGCCCGAAGATAGAACGGACAACAATACTACTTGTAAGGAAGTGGCGGTAGGCAGTTTCAGCATCTTAAATGTATTCCCAAATCCCGCAAATGACTATATTAATTTCGGAGTGATGTTGCCAAAAGACGGCAAAGTAAATATCCGTTTTGTAGATGCATTGGGCCAGGTATTATTTGGCAAAGACTTTGACGGCACACGCGGATACAACCAATTGACCATGCCGATTTATACGCTGAATGCTGCTGTATATGTAGGTGAAGTGCTATTTGATGGGGAAGTCGCCAGAAAGAAATTTATGGTAAAAAACAGAAAATAAGGTGCAAGTATTTGAAAATAAATACATCCGTTTTCTTTCCAATAATTTAAAGAAGAAACTATCTTTATGTTTTTCTTAAAAGAATATCGTGTTGGATTATAATTACATAAAAGCATTGCATATTATTTTTGTAGTGAATTGGTTTGCAGGTTTATTTTACATGCCTCGTTTATTTATTTACACAACGGAAGCAAACGAAAAACCCGAACCCGATAGAACAATTTTAATAGCACAATTAAAAATAATGCAAAGCCGATTGTGGTATATCATTACATGGCCGGCTTGCGTTATTACGGTTATTTTAGGAACAATATTGCTCTTAAAATCTGGTTTCTTATCGCAAGGATGGATGCATTTAAAATTGTTGTTTGTAGTGTTTTTATTGGGATATCATTTTTCGCTGCAACATATTTTTAACCAACAACAACAAAATATATTTAACTATACTTCTACGCAATTACGTATTTGGAACGAACTCGCTACCGTATTTTTATTTTCCATTGTTTTTTTAGTAGTGATAAAAAGCAAACTCAGCTTGCTCACCGGATTTATAAGCTTAATAGCATTAGTTGTTCTATTGATGGCAGGGATAAAACTGTATAAGCAATTTCTAAAAAAAGATTAATAGCATCAAACCATATTCCACAATAAAATCATATTCAGAATGATGATGATTAGGGCTACAACCCATGAAACGGATTGTAGCATTTTACTGTTTGCAAACTCTTCCATTTTTAATTTGCTACCTGTAATAAGGAGTAATGGAACAACAGCAAAACTCAGCTGTATGGATAGTATTACTTGACTGAGGATTAACAAAGTGCCTGTGCCTTTTTCGCCGTATAATATTGAAACAACCAATGCCGGCAGCACCGCAATCAATCGGGTGATGAGCCTGCGCAGCCAAGGCTTTAAGCGGATATTTAAGAATCCCTCCATCACTATTTGTCCGGCAATAGTGCCTGTAAGTGTTGAGTTTTGGCCGCTGGCTAATAAGGCAATGGCGAAAAATGTAGGAGCAAGTTTTGCGCCCAATACCGGCTCCAACAGAAGGTAAGCATCTGATATGTCTGCTACTTCTTTGTGCCCGTTGGAGTGAAATGCTGAGGCTGCCAAAATTAAAATTGCCGCATTAATTACAAAAGCCAACATCAAAGAAAGATTGGAGTCGATAGTCGCATATTTTATGGCATCCTTTTTTCCAGCACTTGTGCGTTCAAAATTTCTGGTTTGCACAATGCTCGAATGTAAATATAAATTGTGCGGCATCACCGTAGCCCCAATAATTCCGATAGCAATATATAGCATATCTTTGTGTGTGATAATTTCTGTTTGTGGTATCAGCCCAGAAAGTATAGCATTTATAGAAGGTTTGGAGATGGCTAGTTCATAAGCAAAACTGCAAAAAATTATAAAAATCAATCCACCAACAAAAGCCTCTAAATATCTAAATCCGCGATTTTGGAGCAGCAATAAAACAAATACATCTAAAATGGTAATAATAATACCTATGGTAATTGGAATATTGAATAATAAATTTAGGGCAATTGCTGAGCCGATGACTTCTGCCAAATCGCAAGCAGCAATTGCTATTTCACTTAATATCCAAAGCGTAATACTAACAGGCTTGGAGTAGGAATCTTTGCAAGCTTGTGCTAAATCTCTGCCTGTTACAATACCCAATTTTAACGATAAATGCTGTAACAGCATTGCAAATAAATTGGAAATCAAAATAACCGATAGCAAGGTGTAGCCAAAGCCCGAGCCGCCGGCAATATCTGTAGCCCAATTGCCTGGATCCATATAACCAACGGCAACCATCAATCCGGGACCTATAAATGCCATTAACTTGCGGATGCCTTTTTTGGAAGGAACATCAACCGTAGAAAAGGACTCCGGCAGCGAAACGGTAGCACGCTCAAAGCGCCATTTTTTATTTGAGGAATCCATAAACATCCACAATTTTAAAAAAAATATTTTCCATTTTATGAATAATATTTTTAGATTAGCTTAAATATTATTTTATGAAATCGCTAAGCGCTGTAGAAGAAAATTACTTGAAATATATTTTTCAACTAAGTGAAATAAATGAAAAAGGCGTAGTAAAAACCAATGATTTAGCCTATAAACTAGAGCATTCTGCGGCCTCAGTTACGGATATGCTCAAAAAATTGTCAGAAAAAAAACTAGTTCAATATAAAAAATATTACGGTGTTTCATTAACAAAATCGGGGCTTCAGATAGCCATACAAGTGTTGCGAAAGCATCGGCTATGGGAAACTTTTTTAGCTAAGAATTTAAAATTTACGTGGGATAAAATACATGATATTGCTGAGCAGTTGGAACACATACAATCCGATGAATTAGTGAACAGAATGGATGCGTATTTGGGATTCCCGAAATTCGACCCACACGGCGACCCCATTCCCGATAAATTAGGAAATATGCAAGTGCCGAATGTTATTTGTTTGGCAAATGCAAAGCTAAAACGGCAATACATCTTGGCAAACGTAAACAATGACTCTACGCTTTTTTTAAAATACCTGAATAAAATACAGTTAGAACTCAACGACAAAATAAAAATAATAGACAAAGAGGAGTTTGATGAAACGATACAATTAATGATTAACGATAAACGACCACTAACCATCAGCAAAGATGCAGCACAAAATATGTTTGTAAAAAGTATATAGTGGATAGATTGATGACTTTATAATTCAATATTCTTTTTATATTGTCTGCAAATGAGCGTAAATAGCTACCATAACGATAATTTTCCTGTTCCTATAAAAATCATTGTAGAGCCAAGAAATTCCTCCAGAGTATCTTTTGGCAAAAGTGAAATCATAGTACGCATTCCAAAACATATTTCTATAGCAGAAAAGGAAAAAACGATACACAATTTCCTGTTGTGGGCGAAGCAAAAAATTGCAGAAAATAATTATTACAAAGAACAACAACTGACCTTATCGTACTACCAAAACAGAGAACTTTCTATTTATGGACAGATTTTCAAAATTGAAATAGCATTTGTTGCTACAGGCAGAAACAAGCTGAGCTACCGTGGGGAGTCTCTTCTGAAAATTTATATATTGGAAACGTTATCCGAACAAAAACAAGTGGTAGAAATCCAACGACTGCTTCTGCGTTTTACAGAGAAATATTTTTTGTCAGAAATACAACGACGCACATTATATTGGAACGATTTCTATTTTAAAGAAAAAATAGAAAAAATAGATATTAAGCATACGGTTTCGCGATGGGGAAGCTGCTCATCATCTCGTAAAATTTCATTTTCTACTAAATTGCTATTGCTCCCGCAGCCGGTGATTGATTATGTGATTGTGCACGAATTAGCGCATTTAAAAGAAATGAATCATTCTGCAAAATTTTGGAAACAAGTGGAAAATGCCATGCCCGATTATCAAAACCCTAAAAAATGGCTGCAACAACACGGCAATAAAATTCATTTTTAAGCCCTAATTCTTCCTATCTTTACAACATGAAATCAAAAATTCTTATTCCATTTTATTTATTAATGGGTACTCTTTTAGTTACTTCTTGCCGCTATAGCAAAACGCCTGAAGTATTTACAAACAAAAATGTAAGCATACAATATCCATCTTATTTATATAAAGCAGACGATGTGTACCCAGAGAAAAATACTTTATTGCAATTGAAAAACGATTATCGAGACGTTTATTTTATTTTGTTAGACCATGGAATGAAACCTGGCGATAACGGTTTTGAGATAATGTGCGACTCCATAATGAATCAATTAACCAGAAACCTTAAACAGCCAAATAAAGAAGTAGAAGATACTGTTTTTACAACTGCAAATAACTTGAAAGTGAAAGAATATAGAATATCGGGAATTTTATCTTCTGAAAAACAAGACCACCGTTTTGAGTTTTTGGTAGATGTTTTTGAAACCCCAAAAGGGCATATTTATCAGACGGCAGGCTGGTTGCTACGTCACAAACGGGCACTTTGGCAAAATGATTTGAAAACTGCTGCACGCTCCCTAAAGGTAACAGAATAGATACAGTGTTTTTTTCACCTACTTACATTAAAATATTTAAATTTGTTGTACCATTTTGGATAAAATAAAACACATACAAAATTCCGATCCTACGGCAGAAGAACGCAAGAAAGACCATATTCAGCTTGCATTTCAGTCGCAGGTAGAAAACGCATTTTTAGACCATCGATTTTCTTATGAGCCGATGCTATCTGCACATCCGGCGAAAGAGTTGCCTCCATTTCATTTTTTAGGAAAAGAATGGCGAACGCCTATTTGGGTATCCAGCATGACGGGCGGAACAGAAAAAGCTTATACTATAAATGCCAATTTAGCACGTGCCTGCAAGCAATTTGGTATGGGCATGGGCTTAGGCTCTTGTAGGGTGCTACTCGAAAGCGAGGAGAGAATAAAAGACTTTGACTTTAGAAAAATAATTGGAGATGATTTGCCTTTTTATGCCAATATTGGGGTAGCACAATTAGAGTTGCTGTTAGAAAAAAATCAAGAACATAAGATTGATGAATTGGTGGATAAGTTACATGCCGATGGAATTATTATACATGTAAATCCACTGCAAGAATGGCTGCAACCCGAAGGCGATAAAATAAAAATTGCACCCGTTTATACTATCCGCCAATTTCTAGATAGTACAAAACAAAAAGTAATTGTAAAAGAAGTAGGGCAAGGATTTGGAAAAGAAAGCTTACGTGCTTTAATGCAAATGCCCTTAGCAGCCATAGAATTTGCGGCACACGGAGGTACTAATTTTTCAAAAATTGAATTATTGCGCAGCGAAGAAGAAAAGAGAAACACCTTTGATACCATCGCTCGAATTGGACACAGCGCAGCAGAAATGGTAGCATTTGTAAATGAACTAAATGAAGAATTAGGCAGCAAAATGGAATGCAGCCAATTTATAATTTCCGGTGGAGTAAAAAACTTCCTGGACGGTCATTTCTTAATGGGAAAGCTAAACGATTTTTCGGTATATGGGCAAGCATCTTCTTTACTAAAATATGCTGAAAAATCGTATGAAGAATTGGAGCAATATTTATATTATCAAGTAGAAGGATTGAAATTGGCGAAAGCATTTTTTAAAATAAATTAAATGAACGGCTTTGTGCTCTTTGTGTAAAAACGTTGCGCACTTTGTGGTTAATAAAAAATATACACATGAAAAATATACAAGGCTACTCCAAGCTCAGCAAAGAACAAAAAATAAATTGGTTAGTAGAAAACTATTTAAATAACGATGTCACCGCAAAAGAAGAATTAATTTCATATTGGCATCGCGATTTAAATACCCAAAAAACATTAGATGAATTTTCTGAAAACACCATCACAAATTACTTTTTTCCATTCTCTGTTGCACCTAATTTTTTAATAAATGGCGAATATTTTTGTTTGCCAATGGCTATAGAAGAAAGTTCGGTGGTGGCAGCTATGTCTAACTCCGCAAAATTTTGGAGCACACGTGGTGGTTTTAAAACAGAAATATTAGGTACTACAAAAGTGGGTCAAGTACACTTTATTTATAAAGGAGATGAAGCACAATTAAAAGCCGATTTTAAAACTATAAAAGCACAATTATTAGAAGGTAGTAAATATATTTCTTACAACATGGAGCAACGTGGTGGTGGCGTTTTAGATATCGAATTGATAGATATGACACAACACGAAGCCGGTTATTTTCAACTCAAAGCATCGTTTGAAACCTGCGACTCCATGGGTGCGAATTTTATTAATAGTTGCTTAGAAGAATATGCATCTACATTAAAAGAAATAGTAGGTAACAACCCGAAATATGGAACAGTAAAAGTAATATTGGCAATAGTTTCTAACTACACACCAAATTGTATTGCGCGTGCAACGGTGGAATGTAAAGTAGAAGAACTTGGAAGTTTTGGGGATATTACCGCAGAAGAATTTGCAGAAAAAATGCGCATAGCCGTAAAGATTGCAGAAGTAGATCCACATCGAGCCACCACGCACAACAAAGGAATTTACAACGGTGTGGATGCCATGATTATTGCCACTGGAAATGATTTTCGTGCAGTGGAAGCGTGCGGGCATACGTATGCAGCACGTAATGGTAGTTATGCTTCCTTAACGCATTGTACGGTAGAAAATGGCATTTTTAAATTTTGGATAGATTTGCCCTTAGCAGTAGGAACTGTTGGTGGTTTAACACAATTGCACCCTTTAGTAAAGCGCAGTATGCAAATATTAGGAAACCCGAATGCAGAGCAATTAATGGCATTTTGCGCGGTGGCTGGTTTGGCGCAAAACTTTGCGGCATTAAAAGCGATGACAACCGTAGGCATACAACAAGGACACATGAAAATGCACCTGCTAAATATTTTAAATTTCTATAACGCCAACGAAGAAGAGAAAAATTATGCATTAGAATATTTCAAAGATAAAATTGTTTCGTTTACTACTACACGTGTGATGCTGGAACAATTGCGTAGTACAAGAAATGAAGTGAAATAAAGTTGCTTAAATTCAAGTGTTTATACAACTTAATATACTTTTATAATAATCAATGACACAAAATTTTCACGCCAATGGCAAGCTCCTACTCACCGCTGAATACTTCATCCTAGATGGTGCTGTCGGTTTGGCATTGCCAACAAAATTTGGTCAAACACTTACTGTTGAATCAACACAAGAAAAAGGTATTTTTTGGAAAAGTATAGACAATGAAAACAACATTTGGCTGGAGGTAAAATTTTCAGAACAATTAGAAATAATTGAAGCAACAAATAGTGCGCTTGCAAAAACATTACAAACTATTTTATCGCACTGCGAACTCAAAAATCAACACGCACAACTTACAACCCGTTTGAATTTTCCGAATAATTGGGGTTTAGGTACTTCGTCAACGTTGATTAGCCTTTTGGCACAATGGCAAAAAATAAGTCCGTATGTGTTATTAGAAAAAACATTTGGTGGCAGCGGTTACGATATTGCATGTGCTACTGCAAAAAGTGCTATAACTTATCAGCGTTATTTCGAGTGTAGCGAGAAACCTTGCACAATTAACGAAATAGTTTTTCAACCATCTTTCAAAAATCATCTCTACTTTTTGCATCTCAATAAAAAACAAAATTCGAGAGAAGGTATTCAGCATTATAGAGATTTATTGATTGACAAAAAATCATGTATAGAACAGCTGTCAACATTTACACGAAAAATTATAAACGCCATTGACTTCGATGAATTTTGTTATTACTTAGAAGTACATGAAAATATTGTTGCGAGGGCATTAAATTTGACAAAAGCAAAAGAGTTTTATTTTCCTGATTTTCCAGGCACTATAAAATCACTCGGTGCTTGGGGCGGCGATTTTGTTTTAGTTGCCAGCGATGAATCGGAAAATATAATACGACATTATTTTAACTCAAAAGGCTATCCGACGTTATTATCTTACAAAGAAATGGTTTTTTAAAGTTATTTCATTTTTTTACCTACATTAAAATTTGTATATTGCGCAGTTGCAAAAAAATAACTGTGCTGAAATGTTAATTTCTAACAAAGGATAAATACTCCGAAAACTACTGAATGCTAATGACCTACAATAAAATAACAGGAATAAAAGAACGTGCCGAAAATGCAAAAAAATT
Source organism: uncultured Chitinophagales bacterium (assembly GCA_964642875.1). Taxonomy (GTDB): domain Bacteria; phylum Bacteroidota; class Bacteroidia; order Chitinophagales; family JADIYW01; genus JADJSS01. Next base: position 42,060 of record CAZXRF010000016.1, read on the forward strand.
ATATCCTTATCAAGAAGAATATATAAAACGTATTTTCCAGCATTTAGAAGAGAATGAGAAACGTGAAAATATAATTTTTCAACTCCCGACGGGCGGTGGAAAAACGGTTATATTCTCTGAAATTTCTAGAAAATATATCGAACAGTTTCAGAAAAAAATCCTAATCCTGACACACCGTATCGAATTGCTGAAACAAACGGCAAGCGCCTTAGAAGAAGCCGGAATTCATTGTAAACTCATTACCAGTGAAGTAGATGATATTCCCAATCAAGAGGAATATTTATGTTTTTTGGCAATGGTGGAAACATTAAATAATAGACTGAAAGATGACGGAGAATATTTGCAAGATATCGATTTTGTAATTGTGGATGAAGCGCATTATAATTCATTTAGGAAAATTTTTCACTACTTCAGAAATGCTATTATTTTAGGGGTAACGGCAACGCCATTAAGCTCTAATCAAAATCTACCATTAGCTCAAAATTATAAACGACTAATTATTGGTGATTCCATTAAAGAATTAATAGCAAAAGGATATTTGAGCAATGCAACAACTTATACGTATGATGTACATTTAGGAGGCTTAAAAGTGGGAATTGACGGTGATTACACCGTTAGCTCATTAGATAGAATCTATATGCATTTTGATATGCATGAGAAATTACTGAAAGCTTATCATGAAAAAGCAAAAGGGAAAAAAACATTAATTTTTAATTCATCGGTGGCCACCTCAAAATCAGTAGAGAAGTTTTTCTTTGACCAAGGAATTCCTATAAAACACTTAGATAGTACCAGCAACAAACAAGATAGAAAAGAAGTGCTGCAATGGCTGAAAGAAACACCCGAAGCCATCGTTACATCTGTAGGAATTTTAACAACAGGCTTTGATGAACCTACGGTTGAATGTATCATCTTAAATCGTGCTACACGCTCACTTACTTTGTATCATCAGATGATAGGACGCGGTAGTAGACGACTGCCCAGCAAAAACCAATTTACTGTAATCGATTTAGGGAATAATGCCCGTCGTTTAGGACTTTGGCAAGATTTTATCGACTGGCGTGATGTGTTTGTAAATCCAGAGAAATTTTTGGAACATTTATATGAACGAGAGGTGCAAATGGAAAAAGGATTGCTGTATGATTTGCCTGATACAGTGAAAGAACTTTTTCCAAATACTGCTGATTTTAATTTTGATATGGAAAAAGCGTATTACGCTTTATATAACAAAGGAAAGAAAACACTGGACGCCATAGATATTTCCATAGATAATCATTTTGAAAGAATAAAGGAAAATACCACCAACTACTTAGATGCTTTGCCTTTGATCAATGTATTGCAAGAGGAAATACAATACCGATTAAATGTTTATATCTCATGCTTGAGCAAAGCCACTAAAAATTACTTTAATTACCTATTGGAAAACTATAACGAAAAATTACACACAAAATTAAAAACAGCATTGCCGTTTAGTGAAGAATAATTTCTATTTACTCTTGTAATAATGTATTAAGTATAATCCAAGATGCATGACAGAGAAAACAATGGAAAAAACAAATAATCCAGTATCAGGCTCAGTAGCCATAATATGGTGAATGAAAGCAACTATCAATAAAGCTAGCGTAGTAATCAATCCAGAGATACTGATGACAAATGCTTGCCTTTTATTTTCGAGCCCTTTGCTCAGGTGGCTGCGCTTTATTCCATAAGACATATACACGTCAAATCCGATTATCATCCATACTAAAAGACGAATCCAAGTATCTAATGGTAAAAATACCATCATAAATAAGCAAGTAAATACACCCAAAATTGGTACTAATGGTACTAATGGCGTACTGAATGCGCGTGGAGCATCGGGCATTTTTACGCGCAAAATCATTACACCAATACATACTAAAATAAAGGCAAATAATGTGCCGATACTTGTCATTTCGCCAACTACTCTGCCAGGTACAAAAGCAGCGAATAAACTTACAAATACCGCAAATAATGCATTTGATTTTGAAGGCGTTTGAAATTTAGGATGAATATCTGAAAAAACTTTTGGAATTAACCCATCTCTACTCATGGAAAAAAATACACGTGATTGCCCATACAGCAACACTAAAATAACGGATGAGTATCCGGCCAAGATGGCAATAATAACGCCTTGTTTTAACCATACAAATGGTGTATGTGAAATGGCAACTGCAACAGGTGCAATCCCGTCTTGTCCTTTAAATTCTTGATAGTTCGCTAATCCCGTCATTACATGGGCAAATAATATATACAATACGGTACAAATTGCCAATGACCCTAAAATGCCAATCGGCATATCACGTTTGGGGTTTTTGGTTTCTTGTGCTGCTGTAGATACAGCATCAAATCCGATGTAGGCGAAAAATACAATTGCTGCTGCACGTATTATTCCACTCCATCCATATTCGCCAAAAACACCTTCGTTTTTTATGATATAAGGTACATGATTTTCAGGGTTCATGTATTTCCAACCTAAAATAATAAATGCAAATACAACAATTAATTTTAAGGAAACAATAAAGGAAGTAAACGCCGCAGATTCTTTAATGCCTTTTGCTAATATCACAGAAACAATCAGTACTATAAAAACTGCCGGCAAATTGATAAAACCAGAAACGGTACTTCCGTCTGCTAATGTAGCAGAATCAAATGGTGACATAACCAATTGCATAGGTAAATCGATGCCTAAATTGCTAAAGAATTTTACTAAATATCTGCTCCAACTAATGGCTACGGTTGCAGATCCTACGGCATATTCCAACACTAGGTCCCATCCAATAATCCATGCAATAAATTCTCCCATAGTAGCGTAAGAATAAGTATATGCACTTCCTGCAATCGGTATCATGGAAGAAAATTCTGCATAACATAAGCCGGCAAAGGCACAACCTACACCCGCAATAATAAAGGATATTGTAACGGCCGGTCCTGCATTATTTGCAGCAGCACCGCCAGTAATAGAAAACAAACCGGCTCCAATGATAACGCCGATTCCAAGTGCTATTAGCCCTAAAGGTCCCAAGGTTTTCTTTAACCCCTTTTCCGATTCATCGGCTTCTTTTAATAATTGGTGTATAGATTTTCTTGCAAATAAATTGGACATAATCAGATAGTTATTGTTGAAAGATACTATATTATTTTGAAATTGTATTATATCTGCTTATGTGGGCTGCCAGAAATGGAATAAGAAAAATGTATTATAAAAATTTATCTCCCTTTTTCATCTTAATATCACGTGTAATTTCTTTAATCTGTTGCTCTTCGTCTTTATTGCAAATCAGTAAAACATCTTCAGTATCTACAACAATAAAATTCTCTAAGCCCTGAAGTACTACTAATTTCTTTTCTGGCACATTGATGATATTGTTGGAAGCATCATATACAATTACATTCTTTCCGTTCACAGCATTATGCAGGTAATCTTTTTCTTTTTCAGCATAAAGAGATGCCCAAGTGCCCAAATCACTCCATCCAAATGCAGAGGGTAAAGTATAGACGTTGTCGGCTTTTTCCATTATTCCAAAATCTATAGAGATACTTGGACAGGTAATAAATGCTTTTTCTACTGCATCTTGTTCTTTGTTAGTAAATATTTGTGGCTCAGCTTCTACAAATGCATCATACACCTCCAAAAGGTTTTTTTCTAAAGCATGTAAAATGCTTTTCACATTCCAAATAAAAATGCCCGCATTCCAAAGAAAATCACCACTTTCTATAAATTGTTTGGCAACGGCTTTTACTGGTTTTTCTGTAAATGTTTTTACTTTATGAATACCCTCGCTGGTCTCTTTTTCAAAATATTGGATATAACCATATCCCGTGTCTGGGCGTGTAGGTCGGATACCTAAAGTACAGAGTGCATTATTTTTTGAAACGAAATTTATAGCATTTTCTGTTATGCGTATAAACTCAGCTTCATCTAAAATTATATGATCGGATGGTGCTACGATGATATTGGCATCTGGGTTTATTTTATTAATTTTAAATGCACTATATGCAATACAAGGAGCCGTATTTTTTCGTGCTGGTTCGGTTAAAATCTGAGCATCTGTAATGTCAGGGAGTTGTTGTTTTATTAATCCGATATAATCAGAGTGGGTGAGAATAAAAATATTCTCTTTTGGGCATATTTTTAAAAATCGCTCATAAGTAGCTTGTATTAAGGTTTTTCCAGTTCCTAAAATATCTAAAAACTGTTTAGGTTTTGCCGTTCTGCTTGCAGGCCAAAAGCGACTGCCAATGCCACCCGCCATAATTGCCGCATACGTATTCTTGCTCATAGTTGGATGCAAATATACTTAATTTAATAACGTTACGGATATTACATAATACATATTTTCAAACTTTCCTTGATTTATATCAATAGGGGTATAGCTTTCTGATAACGATACAATTAAATAAAAATTAGATAAAGAATTTTAACACTTATTCCAAGCGTAATTTGGTATTTTTGAGTATATTAAAGTTGTAAAACGTTCTCACTAAAAGGAGAACGTTTTTGTTCTAATTAAATAAATATGAGTATTCAATCAGTTTCCATAGCAGGAGCATTAAAGGAGTATTTTGGCTTTGAAAAATTTAAAGGAAACCAACAAGCAATTATAGAAAGTATTATCTCTAAAAAAGACACTTTTGTAATAATGCCCACTGGTGGCGGAAAATCATTGTGCTATCAATTACCAGCAATAATCTCTGAAGGAACAGCTATCATTGTGTCGCCGCTTATCGCCTTAATGAAAAATCAAGTAGATTTAATACGTGGATATAGCAGCACCGATACTATTGCCCATTTTATTAATTCCCAGATGAATAAATCACAAATCACTCAGGTGAAAAATGATATTATATCTGGTAAATGCAAATTATTATATGTTGCTCCGGAATCATTGGTAAAACAGGAAAATATAGATTTTTTAAAAACCATAAGAATATCTTTTGTAGCTGTAGATGAAGCGCATTGCATTTCAGAATGGGGGCATGATTTCAGACCGGAATACAGAAAGATAAAAGGGATGCTTAATGATATTGAAGATAATATTCCTATTGTAGCATTAACTGCAACAGCAACACCAAAAGTTCAATCGGATATAGTGAAAACATTGGGAATGAAGGATCCAAAAATTTTCATTTCTTCATTTCTTAGAGATAATTTATATTATGAAATAAGACCGAAGCCAAGCAAACAAGAGGCTATCAAAGACATCATTAAATTCATTAAGAAAAATGGAAATAAGTCGGGAATAATATATTGCCTTAGTAGAAATTCTACCGAAGAACTTGCCGAAGTTTTGCAAGTAAATGGAATTAATGCAGCTGCCTACCATGCGGGTTTAGATGCTGCAGTACGTAGTGAGCGACAAGACCAATTTTTGATGGAAGACGTACATGTTATCGTTGCAACTATTGCATTCGGTATGGGTATAGATAAGCCTGATGTGCGTTTCGTAATCCATTTTGATATTCCAAAATCTTTAGAAAATTATTATCAAGAAACCGGACGTGCCGGACGGGATGGATTAGAAGGTAACTGTATTGCCTACTTCTCTCCTAAGGAAATTCATAAATTTGAGAAATTCATTTTATCAAATAAAGAAAAATCCGTAGCCGAAAAAGAAATTGCCGTGATGCAATTGAGCGAAGTAGAGGCATATTGCGAAAGTGCAGAATGCAGGAAAAAAATTGTATTGCATTATTTTGGTGAACAGATGCAGAACTGTAATAAATGCGATAATTGCCAGCATCCAAAAGAACAGCAAGAGGTGAAAGATCAAATAAAAATCGCATTACAAGTAATTGCTGAAACTAATGAACGTGTAAATATCCCCAATGCTATCAATATTTTAATAGGTAGAAAATCAGCAGATATAACGGTAAATAATTTAGATAAATTAAAAATATTCGGGAAAGGAGCAGAGCACGATATGGTGTATTGGAATTCGGTGGTACGTAAAGCCATATTGTTAAACTTTCTGGAAAAAGATATCGAACAATATGGAGTCCTTAAATTAACAGACGAAGGAAAGAAATTTGTCAAAAAACCACAATCTACCAAAATGGTGCTGAATCATAAATTTGAAGATGGCGAAGATGATGATGATACAGTGCAATTAAATGGAAAATCAGGAAATGTACTGGAACCTCAACTACTGGAATTACTAAAAAATGTAAGAAAAACAGTAGGCGAAAAAATGAAGTTGCCTCCTTATACTATTTTCTCGGAACAATCTTTGGAAGAGATGGCAACATTTTTCCCATTCACAAATGAAGAATTGTCAAAGATACATGGAGTAAATCCGGCAAAGGCAACAAAGTTCGGCAAGTTGTTTTTAGAAGCGATTAAAAAATATGTAGAAGAAAATGATATTGAACGCACTGCCGATTTTTCTGTGATAAAAATTGCCGATAAAAACTCCAACGTAAAAGTAAATATCATCAAGTCTATTGATAAAAAAATGCCGTTAGAGCATATCGCTAGTTCCTATGGTTTAAGTATGGAGGATTTAATCATAGAACTTGACAGCATAGTACATGCTGGCACAAGGGTAAATATAAATTACTATTTGCAAGATGCAGTAGATGAAGATATTCAAGACGAAATTTTTGAATATTTTATGCAGGCAGAAAGCGACAATATAGATATAGCATTCAAAAAGTTAAAAGCAGAAGACATTGAACTGCGTGAAATACAATTAGTACGTTTAAAATTTTTGAGCGAAATCGCAAATTAAAAAGGAAGCTTATCGTCCACCATTCCGATAGGGATTTTGCGGCCATTGTCCACCACCTTGCTGTGCTTGCTTGGTCAGCATTTTTTTGAATTTCTCTTCTGCAGTCACCAATTTGGCAATCTTTGCAGCAGGTAATATTTTACGGAATTCAGTAATATATTTTTTTACCAGATCCAATTCCTTGGATTTGAATTCGACAAACTTAGTTATAGCTATCTCTGCTTCTGCATTGGTAAAATCACCATCTTCTTTTAATTCTTTAACACTACCAATAGTAGAGATTCTATTTTGTCTTTTTTCTGCTTCGTATTGGTCATAAATAGGCCAGAATTTTTGCGATTCTTCGGGCGATAAGTTTAACCGTTTTGTGATGAAGGCTATTTTTAATGCTTCAATTTTATCATTGTTTCCTTGTGCCTTTAACTTAGAAAAACAAAACGCAAAAATTGCCATAAACAAAATCATTTTCTTCATACGCTCTCTTTTTTATTTACATAATTTCTATATCTGCATCAGAAATATTCTCATTTTCGGAATGGTTGTCTTGTTGTTCAATTGCCGGTCCTACTGCTTCTTTTACTTCTTGCATACTAAACTCACTACTATGCGTATTCATATAATGGTATATTTCCTCTTTCGATAAACAAGCAATACCATCACTACAATTTTTTTTGGGCAATGATGGCTCTTGCACCCCTCTTATCATTAGTAAAACACCTGCTAAAACAGCAGCAATTGCAAGTGTTCTATACAACATCATCTGCTTACTGCCCTTTAAATAAATAGGCAATATTTTACCTGAATTTATCTCTTCTTCCTCTTTTGATATTTTACGCATAAGCTGTTGTTCAAAATGCTCAAAATATCCATTAGGCACAATTGGTTTGTCTTTAGAAATAAACTGTTGAAGACTATTTTCTTTTAATTTCTCAGAAATAAAAGTAGTAGCCAACTCGGAAAAGTATGTCTCTGGAACTATAGGTAAAGGTATTTGCTTTTTATAGTGCAATAGCACTAGAGATAATTCCTGCAATTCTTTTTCTATGTCCGTTTTGTTTTTCATTTCTTGTTGGACTATTATTGTTCTAAAAAGTTTAATCAACGTAATAAAAATTCTTCTATTTTTTTTACTGCATGATGATAAGATGCCTTTAATGCTCCTACAGACGTATCAACAATTTCTGCTATTTGTTCATAAGGTAATTCATCGTAATAACGCATTATAAATACTTGTTTTTGTTTGTCTGGCAATGTGTTTATGGCTCGCTGCAATTTTTGTGTCATTACTCCTACATCTACTCCGTCAGTTGTCCCTCGTTGCATCACTACAGTCTGTTCAATATCTGTAATATTTAATTTCCGTTGCCTATTGATAAATGTAATGGCTTCATTACTCGCAATTCTATACAACCAAGTGTAAATAGTGGAATTTCCTTGAAATTGCCCTATGGCATTCCATGTTTTTATAAAAGTATTTTGCAAAATATCATTAGCATCTTCATGGTTATGCACATATCGTCGCACATGATAATATAACCGCTCTTGATAATTGGACAACAAACTACGAAATGCTTTCTCTTTAGTATCAGGATGTTTTATTAGAGCTAAAATTTCTTCGTCCGTTAACTTCATATTGCATTAGACTGTAATAGAATAGAAAGGTTTAATCTTGTTTGCTGCGAATGCGACTCAATGTCTCCATTGACATACCCAAATAAGAGGCTATAACCCCAATAGGCACTCTGCGGATTATCTCAATCTTGGTATTAAATAGTTGTGTATATCGTTCTGTAGTATTATTAAATTTTAATTGATAATTTTTATTAGACAGTGAGTTGTAATAATGTTCAGCCATTCGCCTGCCCAAGCGCTCCATTATAGGAAAATCACGGTATAATTGTTGTAAATCTTCATAATGCAGTGCATATAATTCGCTATCTTCCAATAATTCTATTATTTCCATAGAGGGCTGCTGCGAAATAAAACTGGAAAATGAAACTAACATTTCACCATTTAAAGCAATATCACATGTTTGCTCTTTGTTATCTTCTTCGTAATAGTTTCTTGCCAATCCTTTATCTATATAATACAAATAATGACAAATTTTTCCTTTCTTTAATAGTTGGGTTTTCTTTGGTAATTCAATTCGTTGTATCTTACTTTCAAAAACATTCAATAATTCTTCAGGTAATTCTTCGAATCGTGTTAAGAAATTAGTAAAAGGTGTACGTGCTAAGGAGTTCATTTATATTTTGATTTTTATCAAAAAAGGAAAAGTATATATAACGCAACTTTACAAAATAATAATTTATTTAAAGTTAATCAATTAAATTTTATGAGTCAAATAGGATTTTCTATCAGCGAATATCATGATATAAAACCAATCTACCAAAAGTTAGATAAATTAGTTTCATTGCCATTGCAACATATTGAACCCAAGGCAATGGGAAATTATTTAGATTATTATAAAACTAAATGCATAAAGTCACAAGAGATTTATGAAAAAGCTCGTCAATATATTCCCGGTGGCGTACAACATAATTTAGCATTTAATTATCCCTTCCCATTAACATTTAATAAAGCGGAAGGGGCTTATTTATTTGATGTAGATGGCAACAAGTACATCGATTTTCTACAAGCGGGAGGTCCAACAGTATTAGGAAGTAACTATCCAATTGTAAGACAAAAAGCTATCGAGTTGATTAATGAATGTGGTCCATCAACAGGATTGTTGCATGAGTATGAATATAAATTAGCTGAAATTATTTGTCGAAATATCCCATCTGTTGAACAATTTAGAATGTTAGGCAGTGGCACCGAAGCTGTAATGGGTGCATTGCGTTTGGCCCGCATTAAAACAGGTAAGAAAAAAGTAATAAAGATTGGAGGAGCATACCATGGTTGGAGCGATCAAATGGTGTACGATTTGCGCATTCCGGGAACACGATTTTTTGATGCAAAAGGAATTCCATTTATGATGCACTGGCATACACAAGCTGTTCCACCGAATGACATCGACGCGCTGGAAAGTAAATTAAAATGGAATAGATTACGTGGTGGTACTGCAGCTGTAATTTTAGAACCTGTAGGACCGGAAAGTGGAACATATCCAGTTTATAAGGAATTTGCACAACAAGCCCGTACACTTTGTGACCAATATGGAGCTTTACTGATTTTTGATGAAGTAGTAACTGCATTCCGTATCGGAATGAGTGGCGCACAAGGTTATTTTAATGTAAAACCCGATTTAACCATTTTCGGAAAAGTAGTAGCCGGAGGCTATCCTTCTGCCGGAGGCATCGGCGGAAAAGCTGAATTTATGGATGGTTTAGCAGCAGGACTGCAAGGAGGCAAAAAAGTAAAAGTTGGTGGAACGATGGCAGCCAATCCGCTAAGTTGCTGTGCAGGATATCATACTTTAGCAGAAATAGAAAGAACAAATGCTTGCGAAAAAGCTGGTAAAGCTGGCGATAGAATGACGCAAGGCCTGAATCAATTGATAGACAAATATGCATTGCCATTTGTAGCCTACAATCAGGGTTCTATTTGTCATCTAGAAGCAGCGGGCACCTTGTTTGTGAAAATAAAACTGTTAAAAATAAAATCAGTATTAGAAGAAATTAATAAACGCAAAAAATTAATGGAAGAATACGGTGCAGCCTATATGGCAGAAGGTATAGTTACCTTAGCCGGAAGTCGTTTGTATTGTAGCATGGCTGACACCGACGAAGTAATTGATGATGCACTTAATAGATTCGAACGCGTTTTTAAAAATGTGAAGAAAAGCAATTAATGGAATGAATTACTTCTTAGCGTTTGATGTTGGTACTAGTAGTGTAAAATCCATTTTAATAGATGAGAAAGGAGGTATTGTATCTTCAACTATTGAATCATATCCCTTGCAAATGCCACACCCAGGATGGGTAGAACAAATTCCAGATGACTATTGGAATGCAATTTGTCGAGCTACAAAAAAATTAACCCATGCAACAGCCATTGATAAAAATAAAATAAAAGGTATTGCTTTTACTACGCAAGCCATGGGAATTATTCCTATGGGTGCAGATGGAAATGTATTGCACAACAACATTTCTTGGGTAGACGGTCGCGCGGAAAAACAAGCCCGCAATGCAATGCGTCGAATAGGTGGAAGAGCCATTTTTAAGTCCATCGTTGGTGTAGAAATTACAGGTAAAGATGTTATTCCAAAACTAATTTGGATAAAAGAAAATGAGCCAAAAATATTTCATCAAACCCACAAGTTTTTAGATGTAAATGGCTATTTAAAATTTAAGTGTACCGGCAAAATGGTGGCAGAATGGTCTGGTGCTTGTTCTTATTCTTTTAATTTAAAAAAGAAAGATTGGGAAAGATTGTTTTTTAAGATTTGTGGTATCGGTACAGATAAACTCCCCGATTTAGTAAAATCAACCGATTTAGTAGGTACACTTACCGCCCAAGCAGCTCAAGATTTAGATCTGCCAACACACGTTCAAGTTTTTGGCGGTTGTGATGATACACAAAGTGCCGCATTAGGTACAACGGCAATTGGAGAAGGTGAAGCTCATATTTACGTAGGTACATCTGCTTGGGTAGGTGTTGCAACTCGTAAGCCACGTGGTTTTAAAAATGGTCTTTTCTGTTTGCAAAGCGCCGATCCAAGTATGAATATGGTGGTGGGCATTACGGAGGCCGCGGGTGTAAATACAGAGTGGTTATTAGATAATTTTTATGCAGAGGAGAAAAAAAGTTTATCAGCATCCGCTTTGTTTGAATTATTGGAAAATGAGATTAAACAAACACCAGCCGGTGCCGATTACCTAATCGTTACGCCGTGGTTTTTGGGCGAGCGCTGCCCAGTGAGCACCACGACAACACGTTCCACTATTTTTAACTTATCCCACCAACATACTCGTGCCCATATCGCCCGTGCCCATTTTGAAGGTATCGCTTATAATTTAAAATGGACCATTCTAAATTTAGAAAAAGACTTTGGCTTTAAAATAAATGAACTGAAAATTACCGGTGGAGGTACGTTGAATGATACTTGGATGCAGAGTATTGCAGACATCACCCAACGAAAAATTAGCACTACTTCGCAGCCGAAAAATGCCGGCGCCTTAGGTGCTGCCATGTGTGCGTTGGTGGGTAGTGGAACGTTTAAAAATTTTAACGATATTCATCAATTTATCCAAACACACAAAACATATATTCCTACAACTGAAAACAATAAAATATATCATCAGTTGTTTCATAGCTATCAGCAAATTTATCAGCAATTAAAAAATACCTATCATCAAATTAATAAAGAACGATTTGAAATTCAATTAGAAAAAAATGAGCATTGAAGAAATAAAGTATAATGTATGTGAAGCCGGAAAATTACTTTTAAAAGAAGGCTTAGTGGCACGCACTTGGGGAAATGTGAGCATAAAAGTAAACGATACACAAATGGTAATTACCCCAAGCGGACGATCTTATGATGAACTTACTCCCAATGAAATGGTATTGGTAGATATTTATTCTTTAAAATTTGAAGGTACTATCAAACCATCTTCTGAATTAAAATTACATTGCGAAGTGTATAAAACACGTCCGCATATCCAAGCTGTAATTCATACCCATCAAATGTATGCTTCTATAGTTGCGGCAGCACAAAAAGATGTAGTAGTTTTAGATGAAGCACATCAACAGATATTAGGCGCAAATGTGATAAAAGCAGCACCTTATGCTTTGCCAAATACCAAAAAAATTACAGTAGAAACTGCAAAAGCAATTGGGCAGTCGAATGCCGCATTAATGGCAAATCATGGTGTGGTATGTATTGGTAAAAATTTGGCAGATGCATTTCATGTAGCAAGAACATTAGAAGCAGCTTGCCATCTTTTTATTGAATCGAAAAAGAAAACTGCATAATATTATCTTCTATTAAATATTGATCTTGAAATATTGACAAGAAAAATGAATACACAACAAGCTATAAAGCAAATAATAAATGCGCATCACTACTTTGAACAACAAAGTACAGGGTATAAAAGTTGGGGAAAAGTAGAAGTGTTGCAGATTGCATTGCGCTTAGATAATGACGATATTTTGATTTCTAATTCAAGCAAAAAAATACATGTACTTACTGAAAGTGATATTGAAATCAATCCACAAAAAAATACTATTTTCCGACAACTATTTTCCAGTAGAAAAAATGTAAATGCCATTCTTATTACACGGCAAGAATATGCTTCACAGGTAAAAGAAGAAATCCCACCTATTTTAGACGACCAAGCACAATTATTAGGTGTTTCCATTCGCATAGCAAAAAATGAAAATCAAATCCAAAAAAGTTTGTGCGGGAGATATGCAACTATTTTGCCTGATTCTACCAGTATTTGCTTAGGTTCGGGCATGGAAGATGCCTATGTAGCGGCACAATTGTTAGAAAAAACGTCTAAAGCTTTTGTAGAAGCAGCCTATTTGGGCGGAGCAAAATCCATCAACCGAATTGAAGCCTGGTTGATGCATAAATTTTATATGCTCAAATATTCTAAAGAAGCCCAAAAGAATAAGTAGATTTTGAAAGGGTGGTTTTTAGTTTTTTCTTTAGTCTATTCTTTTCTATATTAATGAAAAAACCAGTTACATAGATATAATTTTACTTTTTATTTGCTTGTTTAAAATAATAACGCTATATTTATATTTAATTAATGCAATTTAACATGAAAACCCTACAATTCAAAAATTCAAAAATTCAAAAATTCAAAAATTCAAAAATTCAAAAATTCAAAAATATTACTAATGGCTGTATTAGTAATATCAACGATAACGTTTAATGCTTGCACCAAAACGATAGAAGAGCAGGTAAATCAGACGGTGTCGGGCAAAGCTAATGGTGCACGACTTGAAGGAAATACTTCCGGCAAAGAAGTTTCAAAAGAGGATTTGGAAGATTTAATGAACTTAGATAATCCTATGCGGGATGTGCTACACTATCTAAAGAATGGAGGCAGATTGCCTGAAACGAAACATTTTAAAGATTTTTTACCCTATTTTAAACAAACAGGGAAAAAAGAAGGAATAATAGGCTATGGTTCATATCCATGGAGTTGCAGCAGTAATCCTGGCAGTACAACCGGGTTGGTGGTATTAGGCTATCCAGGTGCGCCACCTTGTGGTGGCTCAACTACTAATCAGAGAAGTGGCAATACAACATTCGCAAACGCTAGTTCTGCTTTGGACTGTCCAACGTATATCCAATATGCGTCTTTAAGCAGCAAACATTTAATGAAGCTATATTATGGGGCCAATCACGATGTGTCTAACCAATCACAAGTATTGCCGGATATTATTACATGGTTTAACGGGCATTAATGGGTTATTATGAAAAATAAGATTATTTCAATAGTGTTGTTGTCTATCTGTATTTTTTCGTGTAAGAAAAATTGTATAAATAAAGATGTAAAGGCAGACCTTTCAGGGAAAATTAAGTCAGCAATTATCTCTAATCAACAACAGGAAATCAAAAATAAATATTACTATAAATATGATACTATTACAGGACAGTTGATAACTGTAAGTAATGATAGTATAGTACTTTTTAGTATTCAAGAGATAGACGATACACAGATTGTCTTTTATAATAATATTGATGAAAGTACCTATGTCATAAAACATATAAAAAATCAGATTCAGTCTATAAGAAAGTCAAGCTCCATAGTTACACAGCTGTCTTTTAAAAACAATAAGATAGATTCTATTTATGATGTTGGTAATATTTATAACAGTAATATCAGTTATTCTAATTTTATTTCATTAAATGACAACAGTGTTTTTTACAAAGTACATTATATCTTTAATTTATTTGGAATAATGGAAAATAAAGAATACGAAACGAGGTTAACGTATACGAATATTCCAAATGATAATCAATCCTTATCACAATCTATTGGAACGATAATTGCATTTCCCGATATAAATAATAATTTCAACAATATCTCTTATTATCTTGGTCTAAATGATTATTATATATTTAAACCCAATAAATATTTGATAGACAGTATAAATACAAATGATGGTAGTAGCTTTGTTAAATATGATTATCAGATTCATAATAATAAAATTACTAAACAAACTATTAGGACTACTTTGGGGTACTTAGTATATGATTACACTTACTATTAGTTAAATATAAGAATATTTTCATAAATATAAATGATTTATATAGTCATTTATAGATATCTAAAATGGTTTTATGTAAAAAAAGTTATATAATGGAGCCAATCACAAGTATTGCCGGATATTATTACACCTCAATAAACGGAACTTCGGTTAAAGAATACACGTATTATTAAAAAACATAATATTTTCATATTGTTTGCCTACATGGTTAAACGGACATTAAAACAAAAATGCATGATAAATAGATTAATTATAATAGCAACAGTATTTTTGGTTTATGCTTGCACCAAAGAACAAAATACTAGAAACTTCTCTAATCTCTTAGCAGGGAAATTAAAAATGATAACAGATAATACACTAGGTAATGACACTATCTTTTTAAGTTATGATTCTATAACTGGTCAATTGTCAAATATCAAAATTAGAAAATCAGATGTGATAATACCAGACTCTATTTTTACATTTTACAACATTGCCATTAAGCATGATAATACAAATACTATAAGCATCTACGTGTCAACTTCAAGTATAGATACTGGCACAAGGGTAATTACATACAAAATCCAAACAGACAATAAGCAAATTATTCAAATCAATAAGATTAATTCAGACCTAACAGAAACGTTAAACAGAAAAGTGTACATAAATACATCGAATAAAATAGATAGTGTTTATGATATTGGTGTTGGTAATATGGTGTATTTTAGTAATATTAATAGTAAAGAATTTACTTTTTCTTCTGGAAATTGTATAGAATATAATATTCAATGGAAACAGTTATATCCGACATTCCCAACACCATCTTATAGTACCATTTATGATACATTGAAGTTTAGTTATTCTACTATTGCAAGTAGCTCAATGCTATACCAGCAGCCATTAGAATTGTGGGGGAATATTCCAAATGGGAATACTGAATATTTATTCCTATTGGATTTATTACAGATTGACGGTTACTACACATTGCCTATAAATAATAATTTGATAGAGCGTATTATCCCTGCTTTTGGAAATACAAAAAGCAACTATTCATACGGTTTTAATTCGGAAAATAAAGTTTCAACAGTACAGATGAAAACCCTATTAAAAACAACAGGTGAAACAATAAAAGAAACTGAACAACAATATTTTTACTACTAAGTAAAAGTATTGCCCAATATATTTCTTTAAGAATATCAACCTATAGATAAAATAGTATATTTGCAATACAATGAGTATTTGCATAAATACCAAAAGCGCAATAGATAATAATACTTTCGAAGATAA